>JBGAHX010000012.1:0-147343 GCA_044225935.1 Gemmatimonadaceae bacterium | reverse complement strand
CTTGACTGTGGGATACTTGATCCCCAGTTGTTCGAGATAGGAGGGGTACTTGCTCGCGTCGTAATAGAATTTGCTCATCAATGGCCTGTATTTCGCCATGATGTCCTCGTTGAGCCAGGTCGGGGGACCGTCGTTAGGCCCGAGGAACGACTTGTACTTCTGCGTCTTGGTCTGGACGTTGTTGAAGTAGTCCCAGGCGTCGGCCACGACCTTCGGCGTGAGCAGGATGTCGAGGAGCGTGAGCGCCTGCACCTTGGCCCCCGCCACCGCCCCCTTGTGGGCGATTGGCGTCGCCATCGAGATCCCATTGGCCCAGTTGTGTCCGGGGAGGCCGGGGATGTTGGACGGATAACGCAGCGTGACCGTCGGGACGTTCCACGAGATGTCGCCGATGTCATCGGACCCGCCACCTAACGAACGCGACATGTCGACCGGGCCGCCGAGCGAGTCGACCTTGGTCTCCAACCCCTGCTCCTTGACGCCGAGCTCGTGCTGGATCCCCTTCGCAAGCGCGATGTCGTTGGCATCCCATTTGGGTAGCCCCACGCGTTCGATGTTCGCCTGCGTGACGGAGGCGATCGTCTTGTTGAAGTGCCCGCTCCACGCCGAGCCGAGGATGATCACCGAGTCGAGCTTCGTGTCGGTCATCATCGCCGCACCGGCGGCAATGCGCTTCGCCGCCTCGAAGTTCGCCATCACCTTGTCGTAGTCGCGCTCGCGGATGTAGAACCAGATGCTCGCCGTCTGCGGGACGACGTTCGGCTGGTCGCCGCCGTCCTTGATCACGTAGTGCGAGCGCTGCGCCGGCTCGAGGTGCTCGCGCTTGAACTCCCACCCCTGGCCCATCAGCATCACCGCGTCGAGCGCCGACTTCCCGCGCCACGGCGCGCCGGCCGCGTGCGCCGTCTGCCCCTTGAACTTGAAGAGCGCCGTCACGATCGCGTTGGACCCCGACTGCCCCCACGACACGCCGAGGTTGTTGCCGACGTGGGTGAAGAGCGTGACGTCGACATCCTTGAAGACCCCCGCGCGCACCAAATGCGCCTTGCCGGCGACCTGCTCCTCGGCGACTCCGGGCCAGATCTTGAGGGTCCCCTGGATGTGCTCGCGCTCCATGATGTCCTTCACCACGAGCGCCGCCGCGATGTTCACCGCCTGCCCCGAGTTGTGTCCCTCGCCGTGCCCCGGCGCGCCGGGAACGATCGGCTCGAAGTAGCCGAAGGCCGGCTTCTGGTTGGACTGCGGGATCCCGTCGATGTCGGAGCCGAGCGCGATCACCGGCTTCCCGGATCCCCACGTGGCCACGAACGCCGTCGGCATCCCCGCCACGCCGCGCTCGACGGAGAACCCGTTCTTCTCCAGCAGCCCCGTCAGGTACTTCGAGGTCTCGAACTCCTGCATCCCCAACTCGCCGAAGGAATAGACCTGGTCGACGATCTCCTGAATCATCTTGGCGCGCGCATCGATCTTGGTGAGCGCCTCGGCCTTGAGCTTCTCGAGGCGAGGATCGGCCTTGCCAGCCGACGCTTTCTGCGCGAAGGCCGGACCCGCCGAGCCTAACGCCAGACCGGCGAGGGCAAGCATCGCGACACGAGCCGAAGAATGTCTAGAATTCCCAAACAACCAGCTACGCATGATGAAAGGAGTTGAGGTAGGTAGTAAGGAACGGAAGCAGGTCAGCATGCAGTCTCTCGTCTTCTCGTCTTCTCGTCTTCAGAAGACTTACTGAATCGACGGCTTCAGCGTGGGATATCGAATTCCCAGCTGCTCCAGATAGGTAGAGAATCGAGTAGGGTCATAATAGAACGGCTTCATCAACGGCCGCCACTTGGCCATGATCTCCTCGTTGAGGAAAGTCGGCGGTCCATCGTTAGGGCCAAGGAAGGATTTGTACTGCTTGTCCTTCGTTTGCACCGTCCGGAAGTAGTCCCACGCATCGGCGACGATCCTGGGCGTGAGCAGGAGGTCGAGCATCGTCAGCGCCTGTACCTTGGCGCCGGCGACCGCTCCCTTGTGCGCGATCGGCGTCGCCATGGCGATGGCATCGGCCCAGTTGTGCCCCGGCGTCCCCGGAATGTTCGACGGATACGAGAGCGTGATCGTTGGGACATTCCACGAAATGTCGCCAATGTCGTCCGAGCCGCCGTACACGATCTGGTCGGGGACGGGGCCGGGAAGGGGGGCGATGGTCTTCGAGAGTCCGCTGTCGGGCGATCCCATCTCGCGCTGCAGCGCCTTGGCCAGCGCCATGTCATTGTCGTCCCACTTGGGAAGTCCGACGCGCTGGATGTTCGCGTACGCCGCCTCGGCGACCGCCTTGTTGAAGTGCACGTCCCACGCCGACCCGATCACCTGCACCGTGTCGAGCCTGGTGTCGGTCATCATCGCCGCCCCTGCTGCGATCCGTTTGGCCGTCTCGAAGTTGCGCGACACGCGATCGTAGTCACGCTCGCGGAAGAAGAACCAGATGCTCGCCGTCTGCGGCACCACGTTAGGCTGGTCGCCACCATCGCGGATGATGTAGTGCGAGCGCTGCTGCGGCTCGAGGTGCTCGCGCTTGTACTCCCATCCCTGGCCCATCAGCATCACCGCGTCGAGCGCCGACTTCCCACGCCATGGTGCGCCCGCGGCGTGGGCAGTCTGTCCCTTGAACTTGAAGATCGCCGAGATGAGGGCGAGCGTCCCCGAGCGCCCCCATCCTACGCTCAGGTCCGAGCCCACGTGGGTGAACAGCGTGACGTCCACATCTTTGAAAACACCGGCGCGCACGAGATGCGCCTTCCCCGCCAGCTGCTCCTCGGCGATTCCCGGCCAGAGGACGAGCGTCCCGGGGATCTTCTCGCGCTCCATGATCTCCTTGACCACGAGCGCCGCGGCGATGTTCACCGCCTGACCGGAGTTGTGTCCCTCGCCGTGCCCCGGGGCTCCGGCGATCAGCGGCTCGCGAAAGCCGAAAGCCGGCTTCTGGCTCGCCTGCGGGATCCCGTCGATGTCCGACCCTAACGAGATGACCGGCTTCCCGCTCCCCCACTTCGCCAGCCACGCCGTCGGCATCCCGGCGGTCCCGCGTTCGACCGTGAAGCCGTTCTGCTCGAGGATCCCGGTGAGGTACTTCGACGTCTCGAATTCCTGCATCCCGAGCTCGCCGAACGAGAACACCTGGTCGATGATCTGCTGAATCAGCTTGGCCCGACCATCGACCTTGGTCAGCGCCTCCGCCTTGAGCTTCTCCAGGCGCGGGTCCGGGCGGACGGCGGTCGACTTCGCTCCCTGCGCGGGGAGCACGGTAGCGAATGCGAGAATAGCGAGGAAGACGAGGGCGGGGCGACGTGCGCGAATCATGCGGGCTCCGGGGATGGGCGGTCAGCGCGCCCATCTTGCGCCTGATGTCAGCGCTCGGCAAGCAGCAGAAGTCCTACCTCCCGTCCCCCGTCTCCCGTCCCCCGTCCGATTTCCTACTGCTCGGCGACGACTTTCGCACTCCACGGGCAATAGCTTTTCACCGTCCCGAGCCAATACGAGAGATTCCCTTGCACGTCGCTCGGACGTCCATCGCACACCTCCGCCGCCACGTCTGCCGCGGCGACGGTCGAGGGAACCAGGTGCCAGGTGTACGGTGCGTTCACCCCGTCATCGCCGGCGGCTAACGATCCGAGGATCACCCCCATCGTGCCGCTTTGCATCCGTGCGCGCAGCGAGGCTGCGGCCGCTCCGGTCGCCTCCACCTTGAAGCGTTCGCTTCCCACCTGCACGGTGAAGACGGGCGCGCTGCTACTCTGCGGCGGAGCAGTCGAAGATCCACCGCCGCCGCATGCCGCCAGCGCCACTGCCATCGCCCCGACTGCCGAGCGCCTGGCGAAGTTCGTGAGGATATCGGTCATCGTCGTTCTCGCTTTCGGATCGTTCATCGGTGCGTCGGGCTTTACTCGTTGTGCCCTCGTCCGCTTTGCTTCGTCGCGCGCCGGCCGGACCCCTTGGAGCAGGCACGGGTATAGCGCGCCGGCGGGCGACAGCTCGATGGACAGAGTCGGGCGGAGCGGTTGATTCTGCTCAGTCGCCAGCCGCAGCTTCTACCCGTGCGGATCGTCTTCGTCCCGCCCGAAAAATCTCCCCCCCTTCTTTCCCCATCGAATGACTTTTACTCGTTCTCGCGCCTTCGTCCCGGCGCTCGCCCTGACCCTCTTCGCCGCGCCGCTTGCGGCGCAGTCCGCGCTCAAGGTCGCTCCGAGCGGGCGCGCCTCCACGACCGTGTCGCTCGCCCCCGCTCGAGTGCAGGGGCAGCCTGCACCCAAGGCCTCCAAGATCGTGATCGACTACGGTGTCCCCGTCGCGCGCGGCCGCGTGGTCGCCGGCGCACTTGCCGACGACCTCGGCAAGGTTTGGCGCCTGGGCGCGAACGAGGCCACGTCGCTCGTCACCGAAGTCGATCTCGACATCGGCGGGAGCACAGTCCCCAAGGGGTCCTATTCGCTCTTCGCCGAGACCACCAAGGGGGCGTGGAAGCTCATCGTGAGCAAGAAGACCGGCGAGTGGGGCACCGAATACGATAAGGCGATGGATCTCGCGCGCATCCCCCTCAAGGAGCGTACGCTCGCCTCCCCGCAGGAGGCCTTGGTCATTCAGCTGGTTCCCGCGTCCGACGGCGCGAAGGGAGAACTGCGCTTCGCATGGGGGACGCTGGAGCACTCGGTCGCCTGGTCGGCCAAGTAGCCCTCACCCTGCGATCGTTTCCCGATCGTTGCTGCCCGACTCGACGCGCTCGGCGAACATTCGCCGGGCGCGTTTTTTCGTCCGGCGCGGGAGACGTGCGTAGATTGCGAAATCGGCCTCACCCTGATTCCCGTCTTCAGGACCTGTCTCATGTCAGATAAGAATCGCCTTCGCGAACTGCACGCTGCCGGCCAGTCGGTCTGGCTCGATTTCATCGATCGCAAGATTCTGCGCGACGGATCGCTCGCCGCGCTCATTCGCGACGACGCCTTGATGGGGATGACGTCCAACCCCACGATCTTCGAGAAGGCGCTCGCCGAGGGCGACACCTACGACGCGCAGATCGAGCAGGCGACCGGCGACCTCACGCCGTGGCAGCTCTTCGAGCAGATCGAAACCGACGATGTGCGGGCGGCGTGCGACATTTTCGCCGGCGTCTATCGCGACACGAAGGGAGGAGACGGCTACGTATCGATCGAGGTCTCCCCTGGCGTCGCCGACAACGCCGCGGCGACTGTCGAGGAGGCACACCGTCTGTGGGCCACGGTCGATCGCCCTAACTTGATGGTGAAGGTGCCCGGGACGCAGGAGGGAGCGAAGGCGGTACAGCAGCTCATCGCCGACGGCGTGAACGTGAACATCACGCTCCTCTTCTCGATCGAGGCGCACGCGCGTGTCATCGAGTCGTATCTCGCCGGGCTCGAGGCACGCCATGCGGCCGGTAAGCCGATCGATTCCCTGGCCTCGGTCGCCTCGTTCTTCGTGAGCCGCGTCGACACCGAGGTCGACAAGCGGTTGAATGCAATCGCCGCCAGCGCCAACGACGGTGTGCGGGACGGCATTCTCGCGTTGCGCGGGATGGCGGCGATCGCCAACGCGCGCCTCGCGTACCGCCTCTTCAGCCAGAAGTTCTCGGGGGCGCGCTGGGACAAGCTTGCGACTGCCGGCGCGCGTGTGCAGCGCCCGCTCTGGGCGAGCACGAGCTCGAAGAATCCCGACTATCGCGACGTGATCTACGTGGAGACGCTCATCGGGCCGCACACGGTGAACACGATGCCGCCGGCGACGATGGATGCCTTCCGCGATCACGGCGTGACGGCGCGCACCGTCGACGCCGACGTGACGGCCGCCGAGCAGTATTTCCATGACCTGGAGCAGGCCGGCGTCTCGTTGCGCGACGTGACCGACAAGCTCCTGACCGACGGACTCGCGTCGTTCCAGAAGTCATTCGACACGCTGATCGCCGGCTTGGAAAAGAAGGCGGCGGCGTTGGGCAAGACGCTGGTGCGTGCGTAGTCGCCGCACCCACGGAGTCCCGTACGGTTCGGCTTGCGAGGAGGGGCGGGTAAGCCCCTTATTCCCTCGGTAACGTTTACACTCTCTCGCTCCTCCCCCTCGCTCCCGCGCTCCCTTGTCCACGAACATTCGCGTCGCGCGCACCAAGGTTGTGTGCACCCTCGGGCCGGCCACCTCGACCGCCGAAAGCATCGGCGCCTTGATGGATGCCGGCCTCAATGTGGCCCGTATCAACTTCTCCCACGGGACGCACGAGCAGCATGCGCGGACCATCGCCATCGTACGCCAGGCCGCGCGCGAGCGGGGGCGCCCGGTCGCGATCCTCGGCGACTTGCAGGGGCCTCGCATCCGCATGGGGGAGCTCGAATCGACCGTGGTGGTCGAGCCGGGGCAGAACATCGTGCTGTGCTACGAGGAGGATGCCGAAGGTGGAGACCTCCCCGTCACCTACGATCACATTGCCGACGACGTGCGTGTCGGCGATCGCATCCTGATCGACGACGGCCTGATCGAACTCGTCGTGCTCGAGGTCAACAAACCGCGCGTGACTGCCCGCGTGGTGTACGGCGGGCCGATAAAGCGGCACAAGGGACTCAACCTCCCGGGCGTCGCCGTCTCCGCGCCGTCCATCACCGACAAGGACAAGGCCGACGTCGAATTCGCCGTCAGGCAGGAGCTCGACTATCTCGCGCTGAGCTTCGTGCGAAAGGCCGACGACATCGCGCAGCTCCGCTCGATGATTCCCAAGGGGATGCTCATCGTCGCCAAGATCGAGAAGGACACGGCGCTCACCAACATCGAGAGCATCGTGCGCGCGTCGGATGCCGTCATGGTCGCGCGCGGCGATCTGGGCGTCGAGCTTCCGTTCGAGGAAGTCCCGCTCGTGCAGAAGCGCATCATCAAGCTTGCCAGCAACCTCGGTCGCCCGGTGATTACCGCGACGCAGATGCTCGAGTCGATGATCAACAATCCGCGCCCCACGCGCGCCGAGGCGAGCGACGTCGCCAACGCGATTCTCGATGGGACCGATGCGGTGATGCTGTCCGCCGAGACGGCGTCGGGGAATTACCCAAAGCTCGCCGTGCAGGCGATGCAGCGCATCATCAGTGAGATCGAGCAGCACCAGATACACTCGCGCGATGACCGCCGCGCCTCGGCTGGTTCGTCCACGACCGAGGAAACTATCGCTGCCGCGGTCGTCACCGCGGTGCGCATGCTGGGGACCCCGCTCGCCATCGTCTTCACCAAGAGCGGCTTCAGCGGGCGCATGGTCTCGGCGCACCGTCCCGGCGTTCCGATCCTGGCGCTTACCGACGTGGAGCGCACCTACAACCAGATGGCGCTGGTGTGGGGCGTGGTTCCGCTTCTCGTTCCGACGGCCGATACGTACGAGTCGATGCTCGCGAGCGCGCGCGGCGAATTGCTGCAGCGCGGACTCGCGCGCGAAGGCGACAAGGTGGTCGTGACCGCCGGCGTGCCGTTCGACGTCACCGGGACGACCAACCTGCTCAAGATCGAGACGGTGTGAGGCTGACGTTCCTCGGCACCGGCACGAGTTTCGGCATTCCCATCATAGGGTGTGACTGTGCGGTGTGCCGGTCGACGGATCCGCGCGACCGGCGCACGCGCATCGGGGCGGTGATCGAGACGGATGGCGGCACTCGCCTGTTGATCGACACGCCGCCGGAGTTGCGGTTGCAGCTGGTAGAGGCCGGGATCGACCGGGTGGACGCGGTCTTCTTCACCCACGATCACGCCGATCACATCCACGGCATCGACGACATTCGCGCGATCACCGTGAGGCAGAAGCACCCGCTCCCGATGTATGCGGCGCCCGAGGTGCTCGCCCGCCTCTCGCAACGCTTTCCCTACATCTTCGACGATCGCATGCGCCCGCTCCCGGGAACGTCCAAGCCCGAGGGAGATCCGCGCCCCATCCACGACGGCGACGTCGTGGAGGTCGGCGACGCGCGCGTCGAGGCGATCGCCCTCCCGCACGGACGCATGTCGGTGTTTGCCTATCGCGTCGGTCCGCTCGGCTTCGTGACGGACGCGAAGAGCGTTCCCGAGGCGGCGATCGAGCGACTGCGCGGCGTGCGCGTGCTGGTGCTCAATGCGCTCTTCCGTCGCCCGCATCCCACGCACTTGAGCGTTAGTGAAGCGGTAGCGGTCGCCGAGCAGGTCGGCGCCGAGCGTACTTTCCTCATTCACCTCACGCACGAGACGTCGCACGCCGAGCTGGAGGCGGAGCTTCCGCCGGGCGTTCGCCCCGCGTACGACGGGCAGGTAGTGGAGATCTGATTCGACCGGCGCGATGGTGCGCCGGACTTCCTGACACGCGCCACACCCCACGACCGATGTCACTCTCCCTCGACTATACGTTCATGCTTTCCGACGCCGTTTCGGGGGGCGTTGCACCCGACGGCTTTCGCGATGCGCAGGGGGCGTTCGCTGCGGCGCATGCCGCCGTGATGAAGCGCCACGCCTCCGGCGAGCTCGGATTCTTCGATCTCCCCCGCAATCGCGAGTTGGCCTCGTCGGTGCTCGAGTATGTCGCGCGCACGCGCGGGCGCTACCGCGACGTCGTCCTCCTCGGCATCGGCGGCTCGGCGCTCGGCCCCATCGCGCTGCGCAACGCGCTCCGCCCGCCGCAGTGGAACGCGCTCCCCGACGAGGCGCGCGACGGCTTGCCGCGCCTCCACGTCCTCGACAACGTCGACCCGATCACGATCAGCGCGACGCTGGAACGCGTGCAGCTGGCGGAGACGCTCTTCCTCGTCGTTTCCAAGTCGGGAGGGACCGCCGAGACGATGGCGCAGTACCTCATCGTCCGCGGACGCCTCGAGGCGGCGAAGCTCTCGCTCGTCGAGCACCTCGTCTTCGTCACCGATCCGCAGAAAGGGGCGCTCCGCCCGATCGCGAATGCCGAAGGAATTCCCGCGCTCGATATTCCCGCCAACATCGGCGGGCGCTTCAGCGTGATGTCGCCGGTGGGGACGCTCCCCGCGGCGCTCATCGGGATCGACATCGAGGCGATGCTGGCCGGCGCGGGCGACATGGTCGAGCGCTGCGCGTCGGATCAATTGTCCAGGAACCCGGCCGGTGTCTTCGCCGTGCTGCAGTACCTCGCCGACACTACTGTCGGAAAGCATATCCAGATCCTCATGCCGTACGCCGATCCGCTCCGCGACATGGCTGCGTGGTTTGTGCAGCTCTGGGCCGAGAGCCTCGGGAAGGTGCGTGGTACCAACGAACATGTCGGGCCGACGCCGGTGCCGGCGCTCGGCGCCACCGACCAGCATGCGCAGGTGCAACTCTTCATGGAGGGGCCACTCGACAAGACCGTGACCTTCCTCGCCGGCGAAACACCCGAGCGCGACGTCACGATCCCCGGCGCGCACGGCGACGTCGCCGACCTCGCCTACCTCGGCGGGCACTCGCTCTGGGAGCTGCTGAATACCGAGCGCCGCGCCACGGCTGGCGCGCTGGCCACGCGCGGCCGCCCGAGCATGACCATCACCATGCCGCAGATCGACGCGTGGCACCTCGGCGCACTCATGATGCTGCTCGAGATCGCCACTGCCTACGCCGGTTCGCTCTACGGCATCAATGCCTTCGACCAGCCTGGCGTGGAGCTCGGGAAGCGCTACACCTACGGGATGATGGGACGCCCGGGCTTCGAGGCGGCGAAGGACGAATTCGGGCGCCTGCCTCAGAGCAAGCCGGAACGCGTCATCGGTTAGGCGATCCTGAGTTCGTGCCGGGCGCGTCGCGCGCGTTGCCCGGCATCGTTGGTCGCTGACGGGTCCCATCGCTGCAGGACTGCGGCGATGGGACTATCTTTGGGCCGGGCAGCTCCCACTCCTCACCACGCACCGTACACGCACCTTACATGTCCGACAAGGAAACGACCCAGGCCCACGCCGCGCTCGGCGACGCCGTCTCGCGCGCGGGATCCACGATCACCGTGCACGACGCTTCCGCCCTCGCCTCGGAGCGGTTGGATGGTGTCGTGTGGGACGCCGTCTTTGGCGATCAGGACGCGAAGGACTACGCGCGCTGGCTGCTCTGGGAGCTGGGGCAGGCGGTTGGTGTGCGACCGGCGTCCATTCATGACCTGTATCTCGCGCGCGGACGCGGCGAGACGCACGGCTTCACCGTCCCGGCGATGAACATCCGCGGGGCCACGTACGACACCGCACGCTCGATTTTCCGCGTGGCAAAGCAGATGGAGGCGGGCGCCTTCATCCTCGAGATTGCCCGCTCCGAGATCGCCTACACCGAGCAGCGTCCGACCGAGTACGTCGCGGTCCTCATCGCCTCGGCGCTGCGCGAAGGATTCCGCGGCCCGCTCTTCATTCAGGGCGATCACTTCCAGGTCAATCACAAGAAGTACGCCGCCGATCCGGTCACCGAAGTCAACAACGTCAAGAAGCTCGCCGACGAGGCGATCGCCGCCGGTTTCTACAACATCGACGTCGATACCTCCACGCTCGTCGACTTGTCGCAGCCTACGCTCGCAGAGCAGCAGCGCAAGAACTATGAGGAGTGCGCGGCGATCACGACGTACGTACGCTCGCAGGAACCCAAGGGCGTCACGATTTCGATCGGCGGCGAGATCGGCGAAGTGGGGACGGAGAACTCCACCGTTCCTGAACTCCGCGCCTTCATGGACGGCTTCAAGGCGACGCTGGAGAAGATCGCGCCGGGGACGCCAGGGCTGTCGAAGATCTCGGTGCAGTCCGGCACATCGCACGGTGGTGTCGTGCTCGCCGACGGCTCGATCGCCGAGGTGAGCCTCGACCTCAAGACGCTGGAAGATCTCTCGAAGGTGGCGCGCGACGAATACGGGATGAGCGGGGCGGTGCAGCACGGTGCGTCGACGCTCCCCGACACGGCGTTCAACCACTTCCCGCGCACCGAGACTGCCGAGATCCACCTGGCAACGAACTTCCAGAACATGCTGTACGATCACATCCCGCCGTCGCTCAAGGACGAGATATACGGTTGGTTGCGCGCCAACGCCGCGGATGAGCGCAAGGCCACGGATTCGGACGAACAGTTCTACTACAAGACTCGCAAAAAGGCGTTAGGGCCGTTCAAGCGAGAGCTGTGGGAGCTCGACTCCGCCACCAAGGCCACACTCGCCAAGGCGTACGATGAGAAGTTCGCATTCCTCTTCACGCAATTGGCGATTGGCGGGACGAAGCACATCGTGAAGCAGACGATCAAGCCGCTGGCCATCCATCGCCCGATGCCGGGAACGCCCGGGCACATCGTGGTGGAGGCTGCGCCGGACGACGCATCGCTCAGCGACTGAGCGGACACACCAGCGCGCCCAACGACGCGCAGACGGGCGAAGGCCCGGGGAGGGCAGGATGTCTCGCAAGGAATACGAGGACGACCGCGTGATCATCGAACGCCGTTCGGGATCGTCGATGAGCGCGCTGCTCGCCGGCATCGCGATCGGCGCCGGACTCGCCCTGCTCTTCGCCCCGCAGTCCGGTGAGGAGACGCGCCAGGTGCTCCGCCGCAAGGCGCGTCGCGCGCGGCGCCTCGCGAGCAACTACACCGAGGACATGAAGGAGCGCGCGTACGACATCCGCGACACCGCCGGCAAGCTGGTGGGGCGCACCCGCGAGCGCGGGCGCGAACTCGTCGAGGACGTGCGCGAAAAGGTCGAGGACACGATCGACGACACGCGCCGCACGATTCGCGACAAGCGCCGCGACCTGGGGCGCGCGGTGGAGGAGGGGCGTGCCGCGGCGCGCGATGCGCGGCACGATCTGGAGCGACGCCTGGCGGACGCGCAGCGCACCGCGAGTGACGGCCCAGCCGCAGAACACGACGCCAGCGCCGACTGAGGGATCGGCCGCCCCCGAGCGGGCGCCCCCTTCTTCGGTCGTCGCGCGCGCGACGCCGCGCGCACTCGTCGCGTTGGTCGCGCGATTCGGCGATACGATGCGCGATTATGCGCGTCGCGTGTGGGTCTCGAGCGCAGAGGACGACATCTTCTTCATGGCCGGCGGGATTGCCTTCAACATCCTGCTGGCCGCCGTCCCCTTCGTCCTCCTCGTCATCACCGGCCTGGTCTTCGCCCTCGGCCTCTCGCCCGACGCGTCGTTAGGCGAGGTGCGGGCGATCATCAACCGCTTCCTCCCGCCGCAGGCGCCGGCCGCCAACGCCGCCATCGAGCGGTTGCTCAGCGACGTCGTCCGGGCCCGCGACGCGTTAGGCGCATGGGGCGCAGTCACCTTCATCTGGTTCTCCACGCGCCTCTTCGGCTCGCTGCGCACCGTGCTGGCCGACATCTTCGACATCGAGTCGGTGCGCGGCATCATCGCCGGCAAGCTCTTCGACGTCCGCATCACCATCTACGCGACGCTCCTCCTCGTCGCCTACGCCGCGCTCAGTACCTACCTCGCCCTTGCCTCTTCGCGCGGCGCCACGCTGCTCGTCGCGTCGGGGCTCCGCGAGGACGTCATGGGCTCGGTCGAATATGCCCTCGGCCGTCTCGTCGCCTTCCTGTTCTTCATCTCGATCTTCTGGGCCCTCTATCGCTATCTCCCCAACCGGAAGATCCGCTGGCAGCAAGCGCTCGTCGGCGCCATAGCCACGAGCGTCCTCTTCGAGATCGCGCGCAACCTCTGGACCGCCTTCACCAAGTCGTTCAACCCCGGCTCGATCTACAGCGGGACGATCTACGCGATGGTGTCACTCGTCTTCTGGGTCTACTACTCGGCGCTGATCTTCATCGTCGGCGGGGAAGTTGCGCAGGCACACGAGCTGAGGAGGGTGAGGAGGAGGCAGAGGGAGACGCTGGGGTAGGCGAACTGCGGACGGGAGACGGGGGACGGGAGACAGAGTGCGAACGGCGCGGGGGGCGCCGTTCGCGCGCATCAGTGGAGTAGATCGATTCGATGGCGCGCGCACAACCACGCGTCGTGCGCATCGAACCCCCGTCTCCCGTCCCCCGTCCCCCGTCCAATCGCTACCTTACGCGAGCACTCCCACCGCCTGCCCCCATGCCCATCGACCTTCGCTCCGACACCGTCACCCGCCCGTCGCCCGCGATGCGTCGCGCGATCGCCGAGGCCGAGGTGGGGGATGACTACCTCGATGGCGATCCGACGACTCGCAAGCTCGAGTCGCTGGTCGCCGAACTCCTCGGAAAGGAGCGCGCGCTCTTCTTCCCGAGCGGGACGATGGCCAACCAGTGCGCAATCTGGACGCTCGCCGAGCGCGGGACGGAGATCTACGCCGATCTCATCTCGCACATCAACGACTGGGAGATGGTCGGCGCGGCCTCGCTCGCCGGCGTGCAGCTGCGCACCGTGCAGGGCGAGGGGCCGATGATGGATGCGCAGTCGCTCGAGCGCGCCTTCCGTCCCAAGGCGCCGAGTGCCCCGCGCCCGTCGCTCGTCTGTCTGGAGAACACGCACAACGGGGCGGGGGGGCTGGTCACGCCGCTCGCCGGTATCAAGGCGATGCACGATGTCGCTCGCAACCACGACTGCGCGGTGCATCTCGATGGCGCCCGCCTCTGGAATGCGTCGGCGGCGTCGGGGTCGGCGTTGCACGAGTTCGGCGAGTACGCCGACACCGTGATGGTCTCCTTCTCCAAGGGACTCGGCGCGCCGATCGGCGCAGCGCTCGCTGGGAGCGAGGAGCACATGACACGCGCGAATGAGCACCGGAAGCGCCTGGGGGGCGTGATGCGGCAGAGCGGGATTGCCAGTGCGGGCGCGCTCTACGGCGTGGTGCACAATCGCGCGCGCCTGCTCGAGGATCACGAAAAGGCGACGCGATTCGCCGACATCGTGGATCGGGCGATCGCCGCTACCGTCGTCCCTCCCGACAGCAACATCGTGATGATCGATCTCACTCCCGGGCTCTCGGCGCACGACGTGGTGCGCCGCGTGGAGGAGCACGGCGTGAAGGTGGGGGTCTGGACGCCGACGCGCGTGCGCGCCGTGATGCACCTCGACGCCACGATGGAAGAAGTGGAGCAGGCCGGCGAAGCGGTGCTCCAGGGGCTCGACGACGCCTGGCGCGCGTTGGGAGACACCAGCGAGTGGCCGACGGTGACGCGCCGATAGCGCGCGGTGCCTCGCGCGCGCGATGGCTGTAGCGCGACGGTGCGTTTCACCGCGGTGAGTGGACCACTCGCGTAGCGGGTCGTTCTTCGTGATGCAGTTGTCGCCGGGGGCACGCGCGACTAGACTACCCGGTGCTCCAGGTCCCGGAGGGCGTAAGCGCGCCAACCCCGTGAGGACCCCGAAGGTAGCAGCGGTACGCGATGTCTTTCGTTGCTCCGTCAGACCTGGAGTATTCGCGCGGGTGCTCGAGCCGGTAACGGCCGCGGAGCCCCGCGCGATTCGCGTTTCTGCCCTCGCGCGGCAAGAGGCCAGTGGTCAATTTGCACGGCACGACGTGCCCACCCCCGTCGCCGCCGCGCCCCCGCCCCTCGTCTTCTCGTCTTCTCGTCTTCAGACATCCAGTGATGTGCTAGCTCTCGCCCGGAAATACCGGCCGCGCAGCTTCGCGACCGTCGCCGTCCAGTCGCACGTGTCGAACACGCTCAAGGGGGCGATCGCACGCGGGCGCGTCGCGCACGGCTATCTCCTCTGCGGCCCGCGCGGCGTCGGCAAGACGACGCTTGCGCGAGTTCTCGCGATGGCGCTCAACTGTGAAAACAAGCAGCCCGATGGCGAACCGTGCGGCGTGTGCGAGAGCTGCACGCGCATCTGGAGCGGAGGGGCCTCGCTCGACGTGGTGGAAATCGACGCGGCGTCGAATCGTGGCGTGGACGACGCGCGCGACCTGCGCGAGCGGGCGATGTACGCGCCGTCGGGCGAAGGGCGCTACAAGGTCTACATCGTCGACGAAGCGCACATGCTCACGCGCGAAGCGTGGAACGCGCTCCTCAAGATCCTCGAGGAGCCCCCGCCGCGCGTCGTCTTCGTCTTCGCCACGACCGAACCGCAGAAGATCGCGCAGGCCGCCGCGCCCGTGCTCTCGCGCCTGCAGCGTTTCGACTTCCGGCGCATGGGACCGGCCGACATTCGCGAGCGTGTGCAGGCCGTCCTCGCCGACGAAGGGATCGACGCCGAGGCCGAGGCGCTCGGGATGATCGCGCGCGCGGCCGACGGTTCAATGCGCGACGCTCTTTCGCTGACCGACCAGGTGCTGGCGTTAGGCGACGGTGGCGTGACCGCCACGCGTGTGCGTGAGGCGCTCGGACTCGTCGCCGAGGACGAGTTCATCGCGGTGCTCGACGTGATCTCGGAACGCCGCGCCGGCGACGTTTTCGGCGCGGTCGGACGACTCGTCGATCAGGGAGTGGACCTCGGGCAATTCCTGAGCGGGTTGGGCGACATGCTGCGCGCGCAGCTCGCCGTCACCCTCGGCGCCCAGGACGTCGACGTGAGCGCTGCTGCGCGCGAAGCGCTCGTGGAGCGAAAGGGACAGCTCGCGCCGGGCGACCTCGTTCGCATGCTGCACGCCGTCGCCGAGCTGGAGCCGCGATTCCGGCGTAGCGCGCAGCAGCAGCTCCTGATCGAAACGCTTCTCGTGCGCTTCGCCCTCCTCGACCGGACGCTCGATCTCGAGGAGGTGCTGCGCGAGATCGGTGGGGAAGGGAGTGGCGGTGGGAGCGGAGGGCGCGGTGCGCCACGCCCGCCGGCACCTACGCGCCCGTCTCCCTCGTCGGGAGACTCGCGCGCCAGCGGTCGTTCCGGGCAGCACGTGGCGGGCGATTCTGGGCGGCGCGCGAGCGCGCCTCCATCGCGCGGCGACACACCCGTCGGGCAACGGGTCGTTCAGGAAGCCTCGCCGGGAAGAACGGCTTCGAGCGCGACGCTCGAGTCGTCGTCGCCGCGAGCGAACGGAGGGGCCACGGCAGTCGCTCCACCAGAACGAGTCGCTCGCCCCGAGCCATGGTCTTCGGCGCCAGAAGCTGCCCCTCCGCCCACTTCCCATCGCCACTCGTCTCCTCACGGGGCCACCGAGGGCAAGCGCTCCGGTAGCGCGGTCGCGTCGCCGGTAGCGCTCGACATCAACGCCCTCACGGCGAGCTGGGACGACATCGTCTCCGAGGTTCGGCGCGAGCGCCCGATCATCGGGACGCTACTCGAAGCGGTTATCCCGAGCGCGGTTACGGCGTCGGGGGTCGTTTCACTCCAGGTCGAAGAGCGCGGCTCGTTCGAGAGTCTGGCCGCCAAGTCGCGGGAGCTGACCAGCGCACTCGGCCAGCACATCAACGGGGTCACCCGTGTACAACTGCTGCCGCCGGATCAGGGGGGCGAAGGGCCGCAGCGGATGACCGCCGAGTCGATCAAGTCCGAGACGCTCCTCGCGCTGCGTCGCCGCGACCCGGTCCTCTCTGCAGCGATCGACGAACTCGATTTGGATCTGGTAAGCTGATATTTGGTAGTAGTTTCAGCGTTTGACTTCGAGCAAAAGTTCACATACGAGATCATGGCAGACATCTTCAAGATCCTGCAGCAGGCGCAGCAGATGCAGTCCAAGATGCAGGAGATGCAGGAGGAACTCGGCCAGCGTTCGGTGACAGGGACGGCCGGGGGTGGAATGGTCACCGTCGAGGCCGACGGCAAGGGGACCATCCGCAAGATCAAGCTCGACCCGTCGATCGTGAATGCGACTGACGTGGAGATGCTCGAGGACCTGATCGTCATCGCCGTCTCCGACGCGCAGAAGAAGGCGAACGAGGTCGCGCAGGCCGAGATGGGGAAGTTGACCGGGGGAATGAACCTTCCGTTCAAGCTTCCGTTCTGATCGTGTCGGCGATCGACGAACTCGCCGCCGAGCTGTCGAAGCTCCCCGGGATCGGACGGAAGACAGCGCTGCGACTGACCTACCATCTGCTCAAGCAGCCGAAGGACCGGAGCGTGCGGCTGGCCCGCGCCCTCGAGACGCTGGCCGACCGCGTCCACCCGTGCGCCGTCTGTTACAACCTCACCGAGGACGAGGAGTGCTCCATTTGCCGCGACCCAAGACGTGACGCCGGGGTCATCTGCGCCGTCGAAGAGGCGGCGGACATCGGCGCAATCGAGCGCGCCGGCGAATTCCGGGGACGCTATCACGTGCTCGGGGGGCGCATTTCTCCGCTCGACGGGGTCGGTCCCGAGGACCTGACCGTGTCGGCACTCGAACGCCGGACTGCCGGTGGAGCTGTCACCGAAGTGATCGTTGCGACGAACCCGAGCGTGGAAGGCGAGGCGACGGCGCTGTACCTGCAACAGGTGCTGGCGCCGCACGTGCGTCGCGTCACCCGTATTGCGCGTGGCCTCCCGGTCGGCGGCGACCTCGAATACGCCGACGGGATCACCATCGCGCAGGCGCTCTCCGCGCGCCGGGAGATGACCTGATGCGCAAGGGTTCGATGCTCTCGTTCGGAGTGTTGAGCGGCTTCGTCGCCGGCTTTGCACTCTGGAGCCGTCAGCAGCGGGTGGATCGCCAGAGCCTCTTCAGCGGGAACCCGATGCGCCGCCTCGCGGCGCTCGGCTACCTCCGCTCGCACGTCGACGAGCAGACCGTTTCACTCCTGCGCGAGTACCTTGCCTGGGAGCCAAAGCCGGAATTGCGCCGCCGCGCCCGCCGCATGCTGCGCAGCGTCGAGCGCACGCTCGCCTGACGAGCGCTTACGCACGAGTGAAGCACGCCTAAACCGGATGCGCATGCCCATCGGAGCTTCGAGCTGGTCGTTCACGGAGGAGGATTACACGGCACTCACGCAGGTGCTGCAACGCTTCCTGTTCGACAGCAACACGCGTTGCGCGCTCCTCGTCGATCGGAGCGGGCAGCTGGTGACGTTTGCCGGCGACCGCCCCACCTTTGACGTCACGGCCTTCGCCTCGCTCACCGCGGCGGACTTCTCGGCCAACGATCAGCTCGCGCGTCTCATCGGGGAGAGCGACTTCAACACGCTCTTCCACCAGGGAGAGAAGGAGTCGATGCTCCTGGCCGACGTGGCGCGGCGCGTGATTCTCGTCGCACTTTTCGACAACCGCACCACGCTCGGACTCGTACGCCTCAAGATGCGCAGCATCGTCGACGAACTCGGGCGTCTCATCGAACGCTCGCTCCAGCGCTCGCAGGATCCGCAGCAGGAGCGCCAACCACTGCTCGGCGATGTCGATGATGAGATCGACCGTCTCTTCCAGTAAGTCGCGCACCAGGAGACGCCGATGTCGATGATCAACTACGCCTCGCGCGAGATCAACTGCAAAATCGTGTACTACGGGCCGGGACTTGGGGGGAAGACCACCAACCTCGAACACGTGTACAAGAAGGTCGCGCCGAGTACGCGCGGGAAGCTGATCTCACTGGCGACGGAAAGCGAACGCACCCTCTTCTTCGATTTTCTCCCCGTCGACCTCGGGACGATTCGCGGCTTCAAGACGCGATTCCATCTCTACACGGTCCCGGGGCAGGTGTACTACAACGCCTCGCGCAAGCTGATTCTCAAGGGCGTCGACGGGATCGTCTTCGTTGGCGATTCGCAGATGGATCGCATGGAGGCGAATCAGGAGTCGATGCAAAACCTTTACGACAACATGGCTGAGTACGGCTACGATCTCACCCGTCTGCCGTTTGTCGTACAGTACAACAAGCGCGACCTTCCCAACGCGGCGCCGCTCAAGGAACTGCAGGACGCGCTCAATCCCGGATGGGAAGTGACCGAGCCCGCGAAGCAGCGCGTCGCCCCCGATCCGTGGCATGCGGGCGAGAATCTCGTCGAGCAGATTCCGACTGGCGAATGGGTGGAGCGCGCCCCTTATTTCGAGGCAGTTGCGGTAACCGGTGACGGTGTATTTGATACGTTGAAAGCGGTCTCGAAGCTCGTACTCAAGTCCCTGTCCTAGCGCCCTTATCCGGGCGCTCGCAGCGCCCTTCTCCGGAGTGGCTTTGAATCTCCCGAACGCGATCACAGCCGCCCGCATCGCCTGCACTCCCCTGATCGCCGCCCTGGTGATCAGCGCTGGGTGGCAGTTGCGGCTGACGGCTTGGATCCTGTTCATCGCGGCCGCCGTCACCGACTACTTCGACGGCAAGCTCGCCCGCGAGCGCAATCTCGTCACGAATCTGGGGAAGCTCCTCGATCCGCTGGCCGACAAGCTCCTCCTCGTCGCCACGCTCGTCCCGATGTACTGGCTCACCCGCGACATGGCGCTCTGGTCGTCGCTTCCCGCGTCGGATGCGTGGGCGGCCGGCGCGACGATCGGCCCCGTGCAGTCGGGCGCACGACTCGCCTACCCCTTCGTCACCCCGCTCGGCCTCGTCGGCCTTCCGGTGTGGATCCTGGCCGTGGTGCTCGGGCGCGAGCTGTTCATGACCCTCTTTCGCCAGTTTGCCGCGCAGCGCGGCGTCATCATCTCGGCGATCGGCCCCGCCAAGTGGAAGACGACGTTCCAGTGGATCTGGGTCGGCGCCGCTTTCTTCTGGTATTTTGCCTCGTCGGCCGCAGCCGAGCACCAGTGGACGAGTGGGGCGTGGGGGGCTTTTGCCATGTTCAACGGCGTGGTCGGGACGCTGTCGATGATTGGTGCGGTAGCGCTCACGCTGTACTCGCTCGCGCTGTACCTCCAGCGTTACGGCGGAGTGTTGGTACGCTCGGGCAGCCGCCAGGAAGCGGCACGCTGAGCAACGCGCCCGACTGCCCGCGTGCTCCTCGAAATCCTCACCGTCGGCGACGAGCTCCTACTCGGTCTCACCGTCGACACGAACGCCGCCTGGCTGGCGCGCGAGCTTGCAGCTGACGGTGTCAGCATCGCCCAACGTGCCAGCGTCGGCGACGACGCCGATCGCATCGCCGGCGCCGTGCGCGACGCGCTCGACCGCACGGGAGGCGTCATCACCACCGGCGGGCTCGGTCCCACCGCCGACGACCTCACCAAACCGGCGATTGCGGCCATCTTCGGTCGCGAGATGTATTTCGACGCCGAACGGTGGGAAGCACTTCGACAGCTCTGGCGCGATCGCGGGCGCGCCGGTGAGCCACCAGAGGCAAACAAGCAACAGGTCATGATCCCCGTGGGGGCGCGCGTCCTCCACAATCGGCATGGGAGCGCACCGGGCATCTTCCTCGAAGACGAACGCGGACGCTGGGTCGCCATGCTCCCCGGCGTCCCGCGCGAGATGCGCGGCCTCTTCAACGACGAACTGCGCCCGATCATCCACGCGCGACTCGGAGCGTCACGGTCGGTGGTTCGCACGCGCACCGTTCGCACGACCGGTGTCGCCGAGTCGCAACTTCCCACGCTCCTGGGTGACGCGGTGCGCGGGGTCGACGGAATGTCGCTCGCCTATCTCCCCGGGCAGGACGGCGTCGACTTGCGGCTGACGGTGCGCGGCGCCGTCCCCGACGACGCCGATAGGCGACTCGCCGCTGGTGCCAGGCTGCTCGTCGAGCGCGTCGGCGACTTCGTTTACGCCGACGGCCTCGTCGACCTGGCAGAGGTGGTGCTCGATGCATGTCGCGAGCGTTCGCTCCACATCGCCGTCGCGGAGAGCTGCACCGGGGGAATGCTCGGCGAGCGCCTCACCACGATCGCCGGATCGAGCGACGTATTCCTCGGCGGTGTCATCGCCTACGACAACAGCGTGAAGGAGTCGCAGCTCGGGGTGTCGCGCGAGACGCTGGCGAGCGTTGGGGCGGTGAGCGAGGAGGTCGCGCGTCAAATGGCCAGCGGCGTGCGTGGGCGCTTGGCGGCCGATATCGGCGTGGGGATCACCGGGATCGCCGGCCCGGGAGGGGGCTCTCCCGAGAAGCCGGTCGGGACCGTCTGGGTCGCGGTCGACGTGCAGGGAGACGTGCGCGTCTTCGGCGGGCGCCTCATCGGCGACCGCGCCGAGATCCGGTTCCGGGCCACGCAGGTCGCGCTGGAGATGATTCGTCGGCAGCTGCACCGGCGCACCTAGTCGCGCGAAGCACCGCGTGGGCGGGCACGACCCGACATTGCAGTGCGGTGCGCGCGATCTGGCGCTCAACTCGGCCGAAAACTGCCTATCTGGCGCAGCAACGAGGCACAGGCGTTGCCCATGCTAGGGCCGCCAAAGAGATTGCATCGTGCGCCAGAAGACACGGCGCGCACTGGCGTTCGTACGGCGCTCGACGCCGAAACACTTTCCGCTCGAACCAAGTAGGCGTGAGGCATATGAACGACAACGGACCGACCGAGGAGCACGGCATCATCGACGATCAGACGGCCGCCATCGACGACCAGGAGTCAGGCGCCGCGACCTCCGGCGACACCGCGGCGATTTCTTCGCGCGAGGACTGGCAGCGGCAGGCCGAGGAACAGCGCGACAAGTATCTGCGGCTCGCCGCCGAGTACGACAACTTCCGCAAGCGGTCGACCCGCGAGCGGCAGGATGCCGGCTGGCGCGCACAGGGCGACCTCGTCTCGGGCCTGATCGAATCGCTCGACGACTTGATGCGCTTTGCCCACGTGGACCCCTCCACCGTGGACAGCCGCACCATCGTCGACGGCGTGGCGATGGTCGAGAAGAAGCTCTTCAAGTCGCTCGCCGGCCACGGGCTCGAGGTCGTGAACCCGGTCGATCACCCCTTCGACCCGAGCGTGCACGAGGCCATCACCACGACTCCCGCGGCGAGCGCCGACGAGGATCATCTCGTGGCGCAAGTCTTCCAGCCTGGGTACGTCTTTCGTGGACAGCTCCTGCGACCGGCGCGCGTCGTGGTGAAGCAGTGGAACGGGTGACGCGCCGATAGGCATCCATGGCACCCACCAAGGACTACTACGCCGTACTCGGCGTCTCTTCGACCGCGGCGGCAGACGACATCAAGAAGCAGTACCGTCGCCTCGCCAAGAAGTACCACCCGGACGCGAACCCGAACGACCCGAAGGCCACCGAGCGCTTCAAGGAGATCTCGGAGGCCTATCAGGTCATCGGCGACGAAGAGAAGCGCAAGCAGTACGACGAGATGCGCCGGCTCGGCGCGTTCACTGGCTATCCCCCGCCGGGCGGCTCCCGTCAGCGCCCTGGTTCGAGGGGAGGAGCGCGCACGTCCGGTGGGCCCACCGCCGAAGACGTGCGTTTTCAGGACTTCGACGTCGGCGGGCTTGGGGGACTGGGTGACCTCTTCGGGAGCATCTTCGGCGGCGGGGCGCCAGGTGGTCGCGGGCGCCAGCGCGCGGCGGAGCAGGGGCAGTCGGTCGAGACGACGCTGGAGGTCCCGTTCCGCACGGCTGCATCGGGCGGAAAGGTGCCGATCGAGCTGGAAGTGAACGAAGAGTGCGCGACGTGCAACGGCTCCGGCGCCGCGCCCGGCGCGACGATGAAAACGTGCCCGGAATGCAGTGGGCGAGGGACGATCTCCTTCGGACAGGGCGGGTTCGCCGTGAACCGCCCGTGCCCGATGTGCATGGGACGCGGGCAGATTCCGAGCGAACGGTGCCCCACCTGCAACGGCGCGGGGGAAGTGCGCACGCGCAAGAAGGTGCTGATCACCGTCCCGGCGGGCTCCGACACCGGGACCAAGATTCGCCTGCGCGGGCAGGGCGGACGCGGCGCCAACGGCGGGCCGCCGGGCGACCTCGTGATCACCCTGCAGGTGCAGGACGATCGCTTCTACAAGCGCGAGGGGACCGATCTCCTCGCGACGGTCCCGCTCAACATCGCGCAGGCCACGTTAGGCACCAAGATTTCGGTGCGCACGCTCGACGGGAAGAAAGTCTCGATCAAGATCCCGCCGGGGACGCCGAGCGGGAAGCGCTTTCGCATTCGCGGTCAGGGGATCTCGAAGGACGACGTGGCCGGTGACCTGATCGTGGAGACGAGCATCATCGTTCCCGACAGCCTGAGCGAGGAACAGGAGCGGCTGCTCAAGGAGTTCGCGGCGGCGGGAGGGATGAAGTACTAGGCGCCATCTCACCGATAGTGGGCGCCGGCGCGAACCGCCGGCCGGAGTACGCCGACTATCCGTGAGATGAGTTCGCGATGTCGCCCGGTCGTTACCGTCGCTCGACTCGCCCGCGCCCCTCGCCCGACGTATCGTGCTGTCGATGACGTCACTTTCTAGCCTGCGCACGCGCGATGTGATCGCCGCCGTGTTCATCCTGGCCGGCTGCGCGCCCCGCGCGGCCGTCGTTGCCGCTCCAGGCACCGCCACGTCGAGCCTCCAATTCATCGGTGACTCCTCGACCCGCCCGCTCATCATCGGCCACCGCGGCGCCAGCGGGCATCGCCCCGAGCATACCCTCGCCTCGTACGACCTGGCGATCACGATGGGCGCCGACTACATCGAGCCCGACCTGGTGATGACGCGCGACCACGCCCTCGTCGCGCGTCACGAGAACGAGATCGGCGGGACGACCGACGTCGCCCAGAAATTTCCCGAGCGCAAGCGCACCCAAACGATCGACGGCGTCTCCGTCACCGGCTGGTTCACCGAGGACTTCACCCTCGCCGAACTCAGGACGCTGCGTGCGCGCGAACGCATCGCCAGCAGGTCGCACGCGTACGACGGTCAGTTCGTTGTCCCGACCTTCGATGAGATCCTCGACCTCGTGCGCCGGCGCGAGCGCGAGACGGGGCGCATGATCGGTGTCTATCCCGAGACGAAGCACCCGACGCACTTCCGATCGATCGGGCTCCCGCTCGAGGACTCGCTCCTCGCCGTGCTGGGGCGCCACGGCTTCCGCTCGAAGGACGACGCCGTCTTCATCCAGTCGTTCGAGGTGGGCAACCTGCGCGCGCTGCACGCACGCACGTCGATCCGCCTCGTCCAGCTCCTCAACATCGAAGGGGCGCCGCCTGACCTCGCGATGGCTGGCGACAAACGGTCGGCAACGGACTTCGTGACGCCGGCGAGCCTGCGGGAGATTGCGACCTACGCGTATGCGATCGGCGCGCACAAGGCGCTGGTGATTCCTCCGCGACGTCCGGGCGAGAACGCCACGCCGACATCGCTCGTGCGAGACGCGCACGCCGCCGGTCTCGCCGTTCACGTCTGGACGATGCGCTCCGATGCTCCGTTCCTCGGGGCGGAATACCGAGGCGACGCGGCGATGGAGTGGCGCGACTTCGCCGAGGCCGGCGTCGATGGGATCTTCGGCGACTTCCCCGATGCGGGCGTGAAGGCGCTGCGCGACGCGAAGGGGGGCTGACGCGCGAGGCGAGGCGTGGCCGAGGTACCCCCCGTTCCGCCACCGACCTTCTACGGAACGTTAGTCAGAGCGCCGCGCCTGGCCCCACGACCTTCGGCTGAGCAGCATGACGCGCGCCGGCGATGGCGTTCCATCGCACGGACGCAAAGCACGTCAGGCGGCGAGGATCGGGAGCGGTGCGCGCCCCTCGCCTGCACGCTCGATGTAGCCGCCACCCAGCACGCGAGAGCCGTCGTAGATAACCAGCGACTGCCCGGGAGTGATCGCCGCCACCGGCTCGTCGAGCGCCAGCTCGATCTCCCCCTCGTCGAGGCGTACGATCTCGGCCTGCACCGCCGGCGCACGATGTCGCACCTGCACCTGCACCCGGTCGCCGACCTTCGGCGCATCGACGAGCCAGTTCATCTCACGCGCCACCACGCCGTGCCCGAGGAGCGCCTCGCGCGGCCCGATCACCACCTCGCGCCGCTCCGGGCGAATCGCCACCACGAACATCGGCTCGGCGAAGCCGCCGGGGAGCCCGCGACGCTGCCCGATGGTGAAGCGCGCGTGCCCGTCGTGCTCTCCCACCACGCGCCCGTCGGTGAGCACGACCGCCCCGCGCGCGAGGGCCGGAGCGTCTGCTCCCAGTCGTTGGCGGATGATCTTGGTGTGGTCGCCGTCGGGGACGAAGCAGATATCCTGCGACTCCACCTTGTCGGCGACGCGCAGCCCCATCGACCGCGCCACCGCACGCGTCTCGCCCTTGGTCTGGTGCCCAACCGGGAGCAACATGCGCTCGACGACGGCGCGATCGATCCCCCAGAGGAAGTAGCTCTGGTCCTTGGCCGGGTCGAGGCCGCGATGCAGGACGCCGTCGATCACGCGGGCGTAGTGCCCGGTGGCGATGTAGTCGGCGTCGACCGCGTCGGCCTTGCGCAGGAGGTCGCGGAACTTGGTGAAGGTGTTGCACCGCACGCACGGGACCGGCGTGCGCCCCGCCGCGTACTCCTGCACGAAGTTGTCGACGACGTCGTGCCCGAACGACGTCTCCAGGTTGAGCACGTAGTGGGGAACCCCTAACGACTCACAGATGCGCCGCGCGTCCTGGATCGAGTCGAGCGAGCAGCACGGCTTGTCGGGGACCTCGTCGCCGTAGCAGAACAGCTTCATGGTCGCCCCGATCACCTCGTACCCCTGCGCATGCAGGAGCGCCGCGGCCACCGACGAATCGACGCCGCCCGACATGGCCACGAGGACGCGTGCGGGGGTAGGCATGGGAACTCCGGTGACGGCGCGCCGTTAGGCGCCCATCCCGCTCATCCGGCGCGCCTTCTCGATCAGCGCGGGAAAGAGTTCGGCCACGTGCGCGATCCCTTCGTCGGTCGACAGCGTGCCGAGCGACAGGCGGATCGCCGCGTTGGCCAGGTCGGCACGAACGCCGATGGCGGTGAGCACATGCGACGGCGTCACGCTTCCCGTCTGGCACGCCGACCCCGCCGAGCACGCGACCCCCTTGAGGTCGAGCGCCATCAGGAGCGACTCGCTGTCGGTGCCGGGGACCGAGATGTTGAGGATGTGTGGAGCCCGCGGCCCCCCGCGTCCGTGCACGAGGGCATCGGGGATGCGCGCCAGCAGCTGCGTCTCGAGCGCGTCGCGCAGCCCCTCGAGCTTCGTCCACTCGTGCTCGCGCTCCGCCACCGCCAGCTCGGCGGCGCGCGCCAGTCCGACGGCCATCGCCACGTTCTCTGTCCCGGGACGGCGCCCGCGATCCTGCGCCCCCCCGAACATCAGCGGCTCGAGCGGCGTACCGCGCCGGATGAACATCGCCCCGATTCCCTTGGGCGCACCGATCTTGTGCCCGGAGATGGTCAGCGAGTCGACGGGGATCTGCGAGACGTCGATCGCCACCTTGCCGAACGCCTGCACGGCGTCGGTATGGAATCGCGCCCCCTTACCCTGCGCCGCGCGCGCGAGCGCGGGGACGTCCTGGATCACGCCGATCTCGTTGTTCACCCACATGATCGAACAGAGCGCCACGTCCTCGTCGACGAGCCGGTCGACGCTCTCCGGGCGCACCACGCCGCGCGCATCGACGTCGAGGAGCCGCTCTTCGCCCCCTTCGTGCGCGACCTCGTGTACCGCCGCGAGGACTGCCTTGTGCTCGATGGCCGAGGTGACGACGGCGCGCCGCGTGGCGCGCATCGCCCGCCACGTCCCGAGAACGGCGAGGTTGTCCCCCTCAGTGCCGCCAGAGGTGAAGCAGATCTCGTCCGGCTGCGCGCCGAGACACTTCGCCACGCGTTCCCGCGCCTCGTCGAGCGATGCACGTGCGTCGCGCCCCCACTTGTGCGCGCTCGACGGATTGCCGAAGCGGGCGCCGAAGAAGGGGAGCATCGCCTCGAGCACTTCCGGGCGAACCGGCGTCGTGGCGGCGTGGTCGAGGTAGACGGGTATGCGCATGGTCGAAAAAAGATAGGGTTTGCTCGCCCCAGAGAGTACCCCAGGCAGAGGCCGGTGCGCTTGAATCGGGGGCTGATCAGGGCAGGATGCGCGCGGCGACCTCGAAAACGCGCCGCCGCGCGCGCGCGGCCGGTCGGCCCCGCGAATCAGTCGAGTGCCAGGCGTCCGCGCTTGAAGCGGCGGATGGCGGAGACGTTGAGGAGCGCCGCGACCGCGGCGACGACGGCGGACACCCGGAGCGAGAGCACCTCGATCCCGAGCGTCGAGGCGCTGGCGATCAGCTGTTCCTGGAGCTCCGGGGCGACGAACTGTACGAAGAGCACGGGGGTCATCATCAGGAGGAGGATGATCACTCCAAACGTTTGCTGCGCCTGCCGCACCGTCGCCGCCCGCAGCGACACGAAGACCCCCAGGCCGGCGATGAAGAACGATCCCGCGCCGATCAGCGCGAAGAGGGCGGCGAGGCGAAAGAGCGGGATCGTGAGCAGCGTCCCGCTCCCGTAATTGAGGTTCACCACGCTCCAGCCGATGAGGAGATTGGTCGAGGCGAACGCCGCTCCGTACATCACCGCAGCGAGGATCTTTCCGAGGATGATCGCCGTGTCGCTCAACCGCGTCGACAGGAGCGTCTCCAGCGTGTGCCGCTCCCGTTCGCCGGCGATCGCATCGGCGATGAGCGTCGACGTCATGCTGGTGGTGAGGAGCGGCCAGTAGAAGAACATGAGCGGCGAGGTGAGCCACCCGGTCCCCATCTGCAGCGGAGAGATCACGCCGAGGAAGCCGATGATGAGGAGGATCGACCACCCGCCGCGCTTGAAGCGAATGAGCTGGTCGAAGATCTCCAACCACTCCTTGCGGGCGACGATCCACGTGTCGCCGATCATTGCGGCGCCGCTCCCCGCGCGCCCTGCATCGCACCGTTTGGCGACTCCTCGGCGACGAGTTCGAGAAAGACGTCCTCGAAGGTGGCCCGGTCGCGGCGCACTTCCTCGATCGCCACGCCTTCGCCGACCAGCCAGGCGACGATGGGGGCGACGTCGCCGTCCGCCGCGAGTCGCACGACGAGCATGCGTCCGTCGAGCGCGACGTCGTCGATGCCGGGTTGGCCGCGCAGTTGCGCAACCTGCGTGTCGGAGAGGTTGCGACCGGTGATTCGCACCACCGGGGCGCCGCGCGCGCTCCGCAGGTCAGACGGGGTGCCGAAGTCGAGGAGGCGCCCGCGGCGGATCACTCCGACCAGACCGCAAAGGCGCTCCGCTTCGGAAAGGTTGTGTGTGGTGAGGAAGATCGTCACCCCCTCGGCCCCCGCCAGGCGCGCGAGGTCGTCGCGCAGCGAGGCGCTGGCGACTGGGTCGAGCCCGGCGGTCGGTTCGTCGAGGAAGACAAGTGGCGGTCGATGAAGCACCGCCCGCGCCACCGCGAGCTTCTGCTTCATCCCTCGGCTCCACGTTCCGACCGTCTCGTCGCGACGGTCCCAGAGCCCGAACTGGGTAAGGAGTTCGCGCACCCGCGCCTGGCGTGCCGCGCGCGGCAGGCGCCAGGCGCGGGCGAAGAAGTCGAGGTTCTGCTGCGCCGAGAGGCGCTCGTAGACGCCGTTATGCTCGAGCAGCGCCCCGGCCTGCAGTCGCACCGCATCGCCCTGGGTGCGCGGATCGAGCCCGAAGACCGCCGTCTCTCCTTCGGTAGGGTCCACCAGCCCGAGGAGGACGCGAATGACCGTCGTCTTCCCAGCGCCGTTAGGGCCGAGGAAACCGAAGACGATGCCCGCTGGGACGTCGAACGTGAGATGGTCGAGCGCGCGCACCTTGGGGAAGTCGCGCACGAGCCCGCGCACGCGGATCGCCGGGGCGGCGCTCATTCCGAGTGGGCGCGGGGAGGGGGGGCGTCGATGGCGGCGGCAGCCGCCGCACGCCGACGGCGCAGCGCGGCGCGCACCGGAGCGGCATCGAGCCCCTCGAGTCGCAGCGGGAGGGCGAGGAGGTCGTACTCGCCAGGCGCAACGGCCGACAGCTCGAGGTTCTCGAGGACGTACGCGCCGCCGGCGAACACACGGTGATGCACATCGAGCGACTTGCTCTCCCGGTCGTCGACCGACGGCGCGTCAACGCCCAGGAGGAGGAGGCCGCGACGCAACAGTGTGTCCACGCACGCGGTCGATAGCACGGGCCAGTCGCGCGGAAAGACGCGATTGGCGATCGAGCACCCGGTCTGCAGGAGGAGGCGCGGAATGTTTCCTGTCTCGGGAAGTCCCAACTGCTTGAAGGTGATCGTGCCCTGCAGCCCCGTCACATCGACCACGCGACACGGGCCGGCAAAGGCGTGCAGCGGGAGCGCGTCGGCCGCCGGCCACTCATCGCGCACGTGAAGCGGGGCGTCGGCATGCGTCCCCACGTGCGGGCTCATGGTGACCGACGAGAGGTTCACGCTCCCGCCACGCGTCAGCGCGCTCGTCCAACGGCAGTCGAACGGCGTGTCGCCTGGCCACTCGGGCGTTCCCGGCCCGAGAAGCATCGAGATATCGAGCAGTCGATCGTCGTGCGACGACATGAATCAGACTCTAGTGGTTTTGTGCAGGAATGATCGTGGGCGACGGGCCGGCAGCGGCTGGCGACGCGACCGTCAGAACGTCGACACTTCGAGGGACGTGATGTCGTCGACGCGCATCGTCTCGGTCGTGTAGAAAGGTTCGCCGTACCGGCACCTGATCAAGGAGCCGTAGTGTGCCCCCTGATGACGCACGATGTCGAGCAGCGGTTCGCCATTCGGGTAGACCTCGCCCGCCTGCACCGCGTCCTCGAACTGCGACTCGTAGCAGGCGATCGCCGCGAGCTTGTCCTCGAAGGCGTCGCTTACGTCGACGACAAACGTCGGCTTGAGGTAATCCTCGCGGTAGGTGATCGCGTGGACGACTTTCCGCGGTCGGAAGGGGGGGAGGTCGTCGGCCAGCCTGCGGAGTCCAGCGACGAAGACGGCGTCGCGAATCAGCTCGGCGGCGGCGCGGTGGTCGGGGTGACGTCCGAACGGGGCGGGGGCCGGTGCTATCACCACCTGCGGGCGCCAGCGGCGCAGCACGCGGGCGAGCGCCAGGCGCGTATCAGGAGTGTTCACGATCCCCGCATCGGGGAGCGCCAGCGTCTCGCGGCACGCCACCCCCAGGATCGCATTGGCCTTCGCCGCCTCGGCCGCGCGAATTTCGGCCGAGCCACGAGATCCCATCTCCCCCGCCGTGAGATCGAGAATCCCGGTGCGACGCCCCGCGCGCGCTGCCTTGATCAGCGTGCCGCCGCAAGTGAGTTCGGCGTCGTCGGGATGAGCGACGATCGCCAGTAGGTCGAGTGCAGACATTCGTGGAATTTACCCGCGCAACCCGCTCGCGGTCGACCGTCGCGCACGCCGATCGAACTCCCGTCCCCCGTCCCCCGTCCCCCGTCCGCAGTTCTGCTACTCGTACCTCAGCGCCTCGACGGGGTCCAGCCGAGCGGCGCGCCGAGCCGGAATCAGCCCAAACACGAGCCCGATCCCTATCGACACCAGGACCGCGATGGCGGTGATGGCGATCGGTGTCGGCGCGGCGACGTCGAGGAGGAGCGCCGCCAGCCGCCCCACGCCAAGCCCGGTCACGATCCCGATCAAGCCGCCGATCCCGGTCAGCGTCGCCGCCTCGAAGAGGAACTGCAGCATGATGTCGCGGCGCGTCGCGCCTAACGCCTTGCGCACCCCGATCTCGCGAGTGCGCGAAGTGACCGAGACCATCATGATCGCCATCACCCCGATACCGCCGACGAGGAGCCCAACCGACGACAGTGTGACCATCACCAGGAAGAAGGCCCCGGTGAGGCGGTTGAAGATCTGGAGAATCTGGTCCTGTGTGACGAAGTCGAAGTTGTTCTTGTCCGCCGGGCGCAAGCCGCGCATCTCGCGCAGCGTCACCATCACCGCTTCCTGTGCATCGGCGACCGGCGTCCCCTTCCGTCCCTTCACCGCGATGAAGACCGCGTTCGCCTTGTCGAGGTCGAACTGCTGGTCGAGCATCTTGTACGGGACGATCGCCGCCGTCTCGGCGCCCGGTGGTTGGAAGACGTTGCTGGCCGGCTGAAAGAGGCCGATGACCTGCGCCGGTCGCCCGCCGACCTTGATCGTCTGGCCGAGCGGATTGCGCCTCCCGAACATGTCGCGCGCCAGGTCCTCCGGGATGACAACCACTGGCGTGCCGCTCACCTTCTCCGAGCGGGAGAACCAGCGCCCGAGCACGAGTTCACCACCGATGATGTCGGGGAAGTGATCGTCGGCGCCGTAGATGCGGTTGGGCTGCGTGCGGAAGCCGTTGAACTCCAGTCGCCCGTTGACGATCCCCCACATCCCGGCGTACTGGATCTCCGGGAGCTGCGCGATGCGATCGGCTTCACGTACTTGGAGGTCGGGGCGGATGCGGATCCAGGCCGGGAGCGCGTCGGGGTTCACCGGCGTCCCGTTGTACGCCTTGAAGACGTAGAACACGGTCGGGCCGGCCTGCTCGATCGTCTTCACGATCTGCCCCTGGATCCCGCTCACGATGGTCGCCATCGACATGACCGAGCTCACGCCGATCACCACGCCGAGGATCGTCAGCGCTGCGCGTAGTTTGGCAGCACGGATGGAAACGAGGGCGATGCCGACGTTTTCTTGCAGCTGGTCGAGGATGCGCACGGCTATTCGGCGCGAAGCGCAGTGATTGGGTCGAGGCGCGAGGCCCGGCGCGCCGGATACACCCCGAACAGGATGCCCACACCTGCGCCGAGTGCCACCGACAGGATGACCGACCAGGCGGTGACTCGGGCTGGGAGCGGTGAGGCCGCGGCGATCAGCATGGCGAACAGCCCGCCGGAGGCGACCCCGATGATCCCGCCTAACGTGGCGAGCGTGATCGCCTCCCACAGGAATTGCCGCTCGATGTCCGCCGCCCGCGCGCCGACCGCCTTCCGGATCCCGATCTCGTGCGTACGCTCGGTGACCGCCATCAGCATGATGTTCATGATCACGATCCCGCCCACCACCACGCCGATCGCTACCACCGCGGGGATGATCGCGAAGAGGAGACGCGTGAGCGTCGTCCAGAACGCAACCAGCGCGTCGGATGTCTCGATCGAGAAGTTGTTTTCCTCGCTTGGGCGAAGGCCGCGCACCACGCGCATCGCCTCTTCGGCGCGCGCCATCGCCGCGCGCATCTCCTCCGGGCCCTTCATTTTCACCGAGATCGTCGTGGTGTTGCGCCGCCCGAAGAGCATCTCGAAGCGCGTCACCGGCATGAGCGCATAGGTGTCGAACGACTGGCCGAGCACCTGTCCCTTGCCCGCGTTCACGCCGATGATCTCGAACGGCTCGCCCATGATACGCACCGACTTCCCGACCGCGGTCACGTTGGGAAAGAGCGACGTCGCGATCTCGTGCCCGATCACCACCACCGCGCTCCGCTCGGCGACATCGCGATCGTTGAGCGGGCGTCCTGCTTCGACGCGGTAGTCCTGCACTGTCTGGTACGCCTCGGTCACGCCGAAGAGGATGACGTCGGCGACACGTTGATTGCGCCAGATCAGGTCCACGCGCGGCGTGGGCCACCCCGAGGTGATCGACACCGCTTCAGCGTCGGGGACGGCGGCCTCGATCGCCGCCACGTCGCGCGGGCCAACCTTGGGACGCCGCGCGATGCGATTCACGTCGTCGTCGCTGATGCGCCCGATGTTCACCGGCGAGCGGCGAACCTGGAACGTGTTCGCCCCGATCATGGCGTCGGCGACGTTCTCGCGCACGTAGGCGTTCATCCCCTGGATGATCGCGATCACCGCAACGAGGAAGGCGACCGAGACGATGATCCCCAGCAGCGTGAAGAACGACCGGAGCTTGTTGGCCCTGATCTGCCCCAGCGCAATGGCGAGCACGTCGGCGAAACGCATGCGAACGGAGGAGTGACGGAGGACGAGCGGTGAGCGCAAGAGTACGCGTTGCCAGAACCTCGGTACCGGAAACTACACGGTCGACAACGCCGGGTGTGCCTGCGTCGCGCTCAATGAGAGGAGTCGTGTGACGAACCGTCCCGCGCTCCGAAATCCGACCCGCACGCCACCGAACTCCCGTCCCCCGTCTCCCGTCCCCCGTCCGCTCTCCCTACTCGTACCTCAGCGCCTCGACCGGATCCAGATTCGCCGCGCGCGCTGCGGGCGCCATCCCGAACAGGATCCCGGTCATCGCGCTGGCGACGAGGGAGGCGACGACCGCGGGAAGGGGGACCGTCGCGGGAATCGACGTCCAGGTGCGGATGCCGACCGCTAGGAGCGCGCCGGCGCCCAGGCCGACCGCCGCCCCGAGGCTCGTCAGCGTCGCCCCCTCGACCAGGAACTGCCAGAGAATCGTGCGGCGCGTGGCGCCGAGCGCCTTGCGCACCCCGATCTCTCGGGTGCGCTCGGTCACCGAGATCATCATGATCGCGACCACGCCGACGCCGCCGACGAGAAGACCAACCGCGGACAGCACCAGCATGATCAGGAAGAGTGCCCCGAAGACCTTGTTGAAGGTCTCGGCGATCTTGTCCTGCCCGACGAGGTAGAAGTTGTTGCGCTGAGCCGGACGGAGCCCGCGCATCGAGCGCATCGTCGCGGTGACCTCGTCCATCGTCTCGCCGCGCGTGAAGCCGGTGCGAGGCTTCACGTTGATCATCATCCCGCGCATCCAGACGTTCAGGCGGCGCCGCGCCGTCTCGGCGGGGACGATGATCTTGGGCGTCTCGGGTCCGCGCCCGTCGAGCGACTTGAGGAAGCCGGCGCGCGTCTGGTAGATGCCGATGACCGAGAACTGCTGCCCGTCGATCATCACTTCCTTTCCGATCGGGTCTGACTGCCCGAAGAGCTGCTTGGAGAGCGTGTCGTTGAGGATCGCGATCGGCGCGCCGTTCGCCGCTTCCTTTGCTGTGTAGTTGCGCCCGGGGTACACGTCGCCGCCGTCGGTCGCGAGCCACTCGTCGCCGTACGCTTCGAGGTTCACCGACGGGATGGACACGTTCATGTAGCGAATGCCGGCGTTCCCAAAGAGCCAGGGCGACGCCGCGCCAACCGAGGGGAGCCCGCGAATGGTGCGCCACTCCTCCATGGTGATCGTCGGGTTGCGCCTGTCGGGGCAGTTCTCGTCGGTGCCATCGCAGGCGTTGATCCCCACGTCCTCGCGACGAACCATGAAGGCGTCGCCTCCGAACTCGTCGAGGTCCGACTGGAACGAGAGGGTCACGCCGTGGATCGTCGCCGCCATGGCCACGACCACGAACACGCCGACCGCCACGCCGAGGATCGTGAGCGCGGCCCGTACACGGTTGGCGCGGATCGCGTCGAGCGCGATGAAGACGCCTTCGAGCGTCGCCTGGACCGATGCGATGAGCGACGGCATCATTCCTGTCGGAGCGCGGCGATTGGGTCGAGGCGCGCAGCGCGGCTCGCCGGATACAGCCCGGCGACGATCCCGACACCAGCGCCCAGCGTCACCGCGGCGGGGATCGACCAGAGCGCCACGCCGGCGGGGAGCGGCGAGACCGCGGCGATGATCTTGGCCATCCCGACGCCCAGCGCGATACCGAGCGCCGCTCCAAGCACGGAGAGCGACGCGGATTCCACGAGGAACTGCCGCATGATGTCGCGGCGTCGCGCGCCTAACGCCTTGCGGATCCCGATCTCGCGTGTGCGCTCGGCGACGGCGACCAGCATGATGTTCATGATCACCAGGGCGCCGACGATCAGCCCGATCGCGGGGAGCGCGGTGCCGAAGGCGATGAGCTTTCCCTTGAGTTCATTGAAGAACGACATCGCCGAGGCTGACGACTCGATGGCGAAGTTGTCCTTCTGGCTGGGCGACAGGTGCCGGATGCCGCGCATCACTGTGCGCACCTCTTCCATCGCCGCGTCGAGCACCACCGGGTTGGGCGACTGTACGACCAGGGCGCGCACGTCGCCGCGGGGATTGGTGACGCGGGCGAGCGGCGACGTGTACGGGCCGATCGCCAGCCGGTCGAGCGAGAAGCCGAAGACGGAGCCCTGCGGCTCGATCACCCCGATCACTGTGTACGGCGAGCCGCCGATGCGCAGCTCGCGCCCGAGCGGGTCGAGCCCCGGAAAGAAGTGCGACGCCGCCTCGGAGCCGATCACGATGACCTTGCTCCCCAGCGTGACTTCCTGCGGAGAGAACGGGCGCCCGCTGGTGAGCTTGTACTTCTTGAGCGTGAAGTACGAGTCCTCGGCGCTCACCACCTGCACCTGCTTGGGGCGGGCGAGCGGCGACGACGCATAGGCGAACGTCATGTTCTCGATCGACGAAACGAGCCCGCGGGGAAGGGCGGCGCGCACGGCGTCGACTTCGGGCTTGTAGAGTCGCGGGCGGCGCTGGATCTCGCGCCAGTCGGCATCGGAGCGTGGTCCGAAACCGCCATCGCCCCGCCGCAGCGTGAAGGTGTTCACGCCGAGCAGCGCGCCGGCAAAGTCATCTTCCACGTAGCGGCTCATCCCTTCCACGATGCTCACGACGGCGATGAGGAACATCACGCCGATCATCACCCCGAGCAGGGTGAAGAAACTCTTGAGCTTCTGGACGCGAATGGTCGCGAATGCGAGCCGGACGGCCTCGAGAAACGACACTTCGTGGTTTGTGCGCTTACGCGAGGCCGACCGACTGCTTGAACACCGAGCGGCGATCGTCGCTCGCCACCACGCCGTCGCGCAACACCACCACGCGACGCGCATGCGCCGCGATGTCGGGTTCGTGCGTGACCATGATGACCGTCTGCCCCGACGTCGCGAGGTTCTCGAAGACCTTCATGATCTCCTCCGACGTCTGCGAGTCGAGGTTACCGGTCGGCTCGTCGGCAAGGAGGATCGACGGATCGTTCACGAGGGCGCGGGCGATGGCCACGCGCTGGCGCTGTCCGCCCGACAGCTCGTTAGGGCGGTGGTCCATGCGGTGGTCGAGTTGCACCTGCTCGAGCGCCGCCTTGGCGCGGCGGCGACGCTCGTCGGACGAGATGCCAGCGTAGACCAGCGGCAATTCCACGTTGTGCAACGCGGTCGCGCGCGGGAGGAGGTTGAACGTCTGGAAGACGAAGCCGATCTCCTTGTTGCGCACGCGGGCCAGCGCATCGTCGCTCATCTTCGAGACGAGGAGCCCGTTGAGCCAGTACTCGCCCGCGGTGGGCGTGTCCAGACAACCGATGAGGTTCATCAGCGTCGACTTGCCGGAGCCCGACGGCCCCATGATCGCCACATACTCGTTGCGGCGGATGGCGAGGTCGACGCCGCGGAGGGCGCGCACCACTTCGCCCCCCATGTCGTATTCCCGCTTGAGCCCGCGCGTCACGATCACCCAGTCCTTGCCCGGCGCTTCGCCGGGGGCCTGGACCACCGCCGACCGCTCGGCGGTGGTGCTGAGGGAGTACTCTCCCGTCGTCCCCATCATCGCGTCGGGGAACTGGTTGTCGCTCACGTCTTGGCTCCTGTTTCGGGCTTCTTCGGTGCCTTTGGCTCCTTCACCAGCGCGCCGTCCTTCAGCTCGCGGATCGCCTGGTAGGTCCCGCCCACGATCTTCTCACCGTCTTTGACACCGGTGATGACCTCGAAGTACTTGTCGCCGGCGATCCCCACCTTAACGGGGCGGAAGGTGACTTTGTTGTCAGTTCCGACCACGAAGACCCCCTCCACGTCACGCTTTCCGACTTCCTTCTTCTGCGGCTGCCCGGGGACGCCGGCCGTGTCACTGGCGAGCGCCTCGTTCTCGCGAACCGTCAGCGCGATGATCGGAATCGTGAGGACGGAGTTCCGTATGTCGGTGACCACCTTGGCCGTGGCGCTGAAATCGGGGCGCGTCTCGGCGGGCGGGTTGAGCAGTTCGATCGTGACCTCGTAGTCGATCGCCTGCTCGGTGCTCGAGGTTGTCCCCGTCGCCTTCACCGAAGAGTTGGAGATTTCGACGACCTTGCCGATGAAGGTCGTGTCGGGGAAGGCATCGATCTGGATGACGGCCGAGTCGCCGAGCGAGATGCGCGCGACGTCGGTCTCGTCGACCTTGACCTTGGTCTCGAACTTGGAAAGATCGGCGATCGTGAGGAGCGTGGCGGCGTCCTTGTTGAAGGTGCCAGGAACCGCCGTTTCGCCCTGCTCGACTACGAGGCGCGTGATCTTGCCGGACATCGGGGCAAGGATCGTGGTGCGCGCGAGGTTGCTGCGCGCCTCACGGAGCGACGCGGCCGACTGGTCGGCGTTCTGCGAGGCCGATTCGTAGAGCGCGGTGTTCACCTCGACCGCCGTCTTGAGCTGCTCGAGCGCTTCGTCGGAGATGAGGGACGCATTGGTCTTCTTGATCTCCATCGAGCGGGCATAGTTGCGCGATGCCTGGTCGAGGTTGGCCTTGGCCTGCGCGACCGAGGCCTTCGCCGAGGCGACGGCTGCTTCGGAGCGTTGGACCGCCGCCTGGTACTGCGCCGGGTCGATTTCGAGGAGGAACTGCCCGCGCTTGACGAGGTCGCCCTCCTTGACTGCCAGCCGCACGATGCGCCCGCTGATGTCGGCGGCGACGTCGACCTTGGTGACCGGTTGCACCTGGCCGCTTGCCGTGACCGAGGCGACGAGGTCGCGCTTCTGCACCGCCTCCATGCGCACTTCGGTCCCCTTGTCGCCGCCCTTGAGCTTCTTCGCGGCGATGCCGCCGATGGCGACGACCGCAATGATGCCCAAGCCCCACTTCATGCCTTTACTCATTGAACGTGTCCTTGAATTTCGCGGGTAAGAACCGGGTCAGCGCAGGGGGCGCCCCACCGCCGATTCGAGCGCGGCAAAGGCCTTGTGGTAATCGTAGATGGCGTTGATGCGGTCGGTCTCGGCGCGCTCGTAGTCGGCGCGCGCCTGCGTCACGTCGACGAAGGTATTCGCCCCAACTCGGAAGCGCTCCTGCGCCAATGAAAGCGCTTCGCGCGCAGCCACCGAGTTCTGCTCCTGCAAGCGCACCGTCTGGTACGCCGTCGTCAGGTTGCGATACGCCGAGGTGACGTCGGCGGTGAGCTTGAGCTCCTGCTCGCGCACGCGATAGCGGGCGTCGTTGCGGCTGGCGGTCGCTTCCTGGATGCGCTGCTCACGCGAGAAGCCGTCGAAGATCGGGAGCGAGACCTGCGCCGAAAACTGAATGGGCGAGCGCGTCATCTTGAACGGGAACTGCGCGTTGGCATCCCGGAATGCGGCCGCGTCGGCGTCGGTGAAGACGATCGCGTTGCACTGTCCGAGAATGCTCGGGAGGCCAGCGCCGCGGCGCAGCGAATCCTGCGAGAAGCAGGAACTTTGCTGCCGTAGGGCGCTGGACTGCGCGTCGGCGATGCTCCCGTCGATGTTGCGCAGCTGTTGCGAGAAGCCGCTCACGCCGGTGCTCAGCGAGAGGGTCGGGAAGTACGCCGACCGTGCACTCGATACGCCAACGTCGGTGGCGGCCACGCGCGAACGGAGCGCACTCAGCGCCGGGTTGCCGCTGCGCGCCTGGTCGAGGAGCGCCCCGAGCTGGACCTTGGGCTCCTCGAGGACGAACTGCGTGGTCAGCTGCACGCCGGTCGGCTGCTCGACACCCAACTGCTGGAAGAGACGAAGCTTCTCGACCTCGACGTTGTTGCGCTCGCGCAGGACGGCGACGCGCTGCTGCCCCACCGAGACCTCGGCACGGCGAACGTCGAGCGTGGTGGCGGCCCCGACCTGCTCACGCGCCCGCGCCAGTTCGAGCGCCGCCTGCGTGGAGACGAGGAGGGTGTCCTGGAGCGAGGCGCGGGACTGCGCCTGCAGCACGTTGAGGTACTGCGTGATGACGTTGGAGCGGAGCGTCGCCTCGGCGTTGGTCATGTCCGATTCGGACGCGGCGAGGTTCGCCTTCTGCTGCTTGCGCGCCATGAAGTTCGCGGCGCTGACGGTCAGGTCGATCCCCAGGTCGGCGCTCGAGGAGAGCACGTCGGAGGTGGAACCGAAGGCCTGACCGGCGAAGAACTGCTGGCGCCCCTCGCGGTAGCTCGAGCCGAACGAGGTGCGGAGGCTCGGGAGAAGCTGCCCGTTCGCGGCACGGAGTGCGGCGGCGGCGCGTTGCCGGGCGGTAGCGGTCTGCAGGAACTGCGGGTTGTTCTGGATCGCGAGCCGGATCGCTTCGTCCAACGGAAGCACTGGGCCCGCGGCCGGCGTCTGTGCGTGCGCAGCGTGCGCAGCGCCGAAAACGAGCAGGGTGCAGATCAATCGTCGCATGACATGCCAGGTGCGAAGGGTGTAAGGTCAGGTGGCTGTACGTCGACCGAAAATGCGGAGTTTCAGTTCATCCTCTCATCACGACAATGAAGGATGACCCCGCGGCCGAGTCCACGGGGCATTGGACACGCATGATGTGCAAAACGAGGCCGCACCGCGCGAACTGCTCGGGGGCGGCTCGTGCCGCGCCGCTGCCAAGCGCTTGGCGGCGCGGCGAACACCGATCGCTAGGCGGCCGGCGGATCGTCGCGCAGCGCGACGATGTTCTTCGAAGGAATGGCCACCTTGAGAACCCGCCCCTTGGCGTCGACCCAGATGTCGCGCACCACGCCGCCGGGCTCCGTCATGACGAGGTGGCGCGCCTCGAGGTCCTTCGTCCCGATGGTCAGACGCTCCGTTCCCGCGACGGCGAGGCGGACGACCAGCTGGACGTTACGGCGCGGGATCACGATCGCCACGCTCGACTCGTTGGCGCGGCGCGCCAGGAAGAAGTACTGATGGAAGACGTCGTCATCGATGATGAGCGCGCCATCGGTGACGATGTATTCCTTGGCCGATTCGCCGCGCGAGTTGTTGATGCGCGCACTCACGCGGCCGCGGGTGATCTTCCCGCTCCAGCGCTCGGAGCCTGCGGTGGTGCCGCGGCTCTCGATCTGATAGTCGAAGGCGCCACCCGACGAATCGGAATGGAGCGCCGGGGTCAAGCGCCGGTCGCCGAAGACGACGGTGGCCCGGGCGACGTATTCGAGTCCGTTTCCGCTCCCGGGAGTCCCCTCGATACGAAAATCCTCACGCCCCGTGCGCTGGTTCGACACAGTGATCGTGAAGCTCCCCTGGTCGATGATCTGGGCGCTCTGGGCGGGAAGCGCTGCGGCGAAGGCCACGAGCGCGGTCGCGAGGGCGAAGTGTCGGGTATGCATGGTCGAAATGTACTACCCCGTGCGCTCTGGGCCGTTCTTCGAGAAGAGGCCCCGTGATTGAGTCATCGGCTCCGGCTACCGCGCGAGAGCCCGTGGAGGACATGCCGCAGCTCGGTTGTCAGACGATCGAGCGCCTCAATCGTCGGCAACAACAGGGGCGAGGAGGATGCGCTCGCGAATGCGCGAGCGGATTCGCTCATAGATCGCCGCTCCCGTCTCAGCACGCGCCACAGACGGGCGTCCGACCGACGGGCGGGCCTCCGACCGCGGCACGTACGCGGGAACTCGTGTCGAATTCCGCTGGTATCGCCGCGACTCGCGTTGCGTGAGCGTATAGTCTTCAGCGAGTTCCATTCGCACGAGGTGCGGAGCGAGGTAGAGCATCAGCGACGTATCCACTTCGTCTCCGTGCAGCGATCCTTCTCCGTTCACGGTGAGGTCCGTCAGATCGATCGAAAGGATGTCGACCACGCGCACTCGGGCCCCATTCGTCACGATCGTGGACAGCGCTTCCTGATGCCCCTCGTGCCCGTGAGCGGTGAGGAAGATGAACTCGCGAACGCCGCCCTGTTCCCATGCGTCGGTGAGGTCGTTGAGCGCGCGCAGGAGCGTCTTGCGGCGCAGCGTCGCGTTTCCCGGAATCGGGCGCTGCTCGTATTCAGAATTGACCCCGTACTCCACGGTCGGCGCCCGCAGGATCGCGAACTCGACCGACAGATCGTCGGCGAGTCGCTCGACGATGATCGTGTCGCACCCCATGGGGAGATGAGGGCCGTGCTGCTCGCAGGTTCCCACGGGAATCAGGAGGCGCGCGTCGCGGCGGATCGCCGCCGCGACCTCCTGCGGGCGGAGTTCCTTGAGCCGAAGCGGCTGGCGTGTCGAATTGGACGTGGCGGGAGGCATGGCGTCGTCGGCGGGTGAGCGGCTCACCGCCTGCTGGCTCGCGGCGGTCGGCGCCGCGATCCTCGCCGGTGCGCTCTGGCTGCGATCGTGGGGCGAACCATATCTCATCGTCACGAGCGTAGCCATCGTCGCGTCGGGAGCGTTCGGTCTCGTGCGCTCGCGTCGCCCGGCTGTGCTCGTCGCTACGCTCGCCCTGACCTGGCTCGGCGTCGACGGATGGCGAGCGGAGTCGGCCTTCCGCGGCGTCGAGCGCGATTCCGATGGACTCGAACGGGCTCGGGAGCACGACGCCGACGAAGCGTTGTCGCGCGCGCTGACCGGCGACTTTCGCGTGCTCTCCGCGGCGGCCAACCGCGCGCTCGACATCCCAGCTGCGCTCGACACTCGCTTCACCGCGCTGGAGGCGGTCCTCCCGTCGCGCGACATGGGCGAGGTGTCGGCGATTGTCATGGAGGGAGAGCGCCCGACGACCTGGATCGGCCCGGTGCGCCTCGCCGTAGACTCGATGATGGCGCCGACCGGCGTGGCGTGGGGGGAGTTCTATTCGGTCGCGTATGCCACCGCATCGCGCGGAACACGACGCGCCGTGGTAATGCGGGTGCTCGACGCCTCGCCTCCGGCCGACCGGCTCGCGCAGGGGATGTCGGCCATCATCGCCGAACGCGCGGGGATCCTCGGCTTCGACCTCTCGTCCGATTCGGTGTCGAGCGCCGTTCGGATTGCTCCCAGCGACGCTCCCGCGCTCTGGGTGCGCAGCGTTGCGATGGGCGGCGCGCTCGTGCGCCTGCGTGTGGAGGAAGAGACGCGGCTGCGCGGAACGGTTGCCCTCGGCGTGATCCTGCTGGCCGCGCTTGCGGTGGCCTGGCGACGCCCAACGCCGGCCTGGCAGCGCTTCGCGATGCTCGGCGTCGGGCTGGGAGCGGTTCGCCTCCTTCCGTTGTCCTCGCTCTCCAACCAGTCGGCGCTGTTCGATCCCTCGTACTTCTACACGCCAACTGGCGGCGCCTTCACGGCGAGCGTCGGCGCCTTGGCGCTTACCGGCGTCGTCGCCGTGCTCGGCGTGTTCGCACTGCGCCGGGTGCGCGCGCGCACGCGCATGCAGCTCGTGGCGCCGGCACTCGTCCTCGTGGTGGCATCGTTCGGCCCGTTCCTCCTGCGCGACCTCGCGAGGGGGATCACCCCGCCACTTCGCGGCGTCCCGCTGACGATGTGGATCGCCTGGGAAGTCGCGCTCTGCCTCGCGGCAACGGCGTTGCTGCTGGCGGTGGCGCAGGCGGGGCGGCTGGTGCGACGGGGGAGGGGAGGGATTCCGGCGCTCGCCGCGCCGCTGATCGCCGCCGCGTCGGCGCTGGCTGCACCGGTGCTTTGGAGTGCGCCGGGGCGCTGGCCCGGGTGGTATCCATTGCCGTGGATCGCGGCGGTGATCGCACTCGCCGTTGCGCGCCGTGCGCGAGGGTTCGTGCTGCACGCCTCGTTTGTTGCGGCGTGCGGTGCGGTGACGCTGGTGTGGGGGGCGGTGGCGCGGCAGCGCGTGGCCCTCGCCGAGCGCGATGTACAGGGGCTTGCTGCCCCCGACGCCGAGACGCAGCGACTGCTGGAGCGCTTCGCGCGCGACCTGCAGGGCGGGGCGCCGCCGCGCTCGCGCGTGGATCTCCTGCGCCTCTACATCGCCTCGGACCTCGCCGCGTCGGGGAATCCGATGGAGCTGGCGACCTGGCACGTCGGCGGTGACGCGCCCGACGCCGAGCTTCTCGTCGCCGACTTCGAACGTCGCCCGGAGGGTGAGCGAGATGTCGTGGCCGACGTGGTCGCGGCGGGACGCGCGGTGGTGCGCGAGGTGGCATCAAACCAGGGCGTGCAGCTCGTCCTCGGAGCGCCGCTCGACTCGGGGCGCGTGATCACGGTGGTGGTCTCGCCTCGCACGCGACTCATCGCCGACGATCCGTTCGCGGCGTTGATCGGGCTCGAGGTCCCGACGATCGTCGAGCCGCCGTATCGTCTCGCGGTCACGTCGCTCTCGCGCGACGCGAGTCTCGAATCGGCACCGCAGTGGCAGCGCATCGGCGACGAACTGCACGGCGACTGGCGGATCGGCGGCGCGCGGGGCTTCGTGCGCGCGCACGTGGAAGTCGAGCTGCGCTCGCTCGACGCGCTGGTGCAGCGCGGCGCGCTCCTCGTCCTCCTCGACCTCGCGATTGTTGCGCTGCTGTGGACGCTGGCCGCGGCGGCCGACGGGGCGCTGTGGCGCTGGGCGCGCGTGCGACTCCGTCGCTGGCGGGCGAGTTACCGCACGCGACTCACGGCGGCGCTCTTCGCGGCGTTCGTCCTCCCGGCCGCTGCATTCGCCGCCTGGACCTACCGGCGGCTGCAAGACGAGGATCGCCTGTCGCGCGAGCTGCTCGTGCGCGAAACGCTGCGCGCGGTTGCGGCGACCAGCGACCTCGGAAGGCTCTCGGAGGAAGGGAAGCGGCTCGACACTCCACTCTTCCTCTACAGTGGTGGGAAGCTCACGCGTTCGAGCGACGAGTTGTACGATGCCCTCGTCCCGCTCGGGCGCTACCTCGATCCGGTCGCCGCGCAGACCGTGGCGTTAGGCGACGAGGTCGCGGCCAATCGACGGATCACCGTCGGCGGGGTGACCACCCTCGTCGGCTATCGGGTGCTGATGGACACGCGCAGCGCGCGCATCATCCTCGCGGCGCCGGCGCGCCGGAGCGAGCAGACGCTCGAGCGGCAGCGGAGCGACCTCGGCGTCCTCGTCGCCTTCGCGACGGTGCTCGGCGCCCTTGCGGCGCTCTGGCTGAGCGGGTTGGTGGCACGCGGGCTCTCGGCGCCGATCGGGGCACTTCGCGACGCGGCGCTCGACGTCGCCGGGGGCGAGCAATCGCTCCCGTCGCTCGGGTCGCTCCCGCCGTACGAGTTTCGCCCGGTGTACACCGCGTTCCGGCGCATGGCGACCGACCTCGGCGCCTCGCGCACCGCGCTCGAGCAGGCGCAACGCCGCACCGAGGCGGTGCTGCGCAACGTGGCGAGCGGGGTGATCGCCTGCGACCCCAACGGCACCGTGACGCTGGCGAACGGACCAGCCGAGCGGATCCTCGGGCGCGCCGTTGCACCTGGCGAGTCGCTGCGCACGCTTGGAGGCGATGCGCTGTACCTCCCGTTGCTCGCCTTCGCGCGCGACCCCGAACGCGGCGACGACCAGGACTTCGCACTGGAGCATCGCGGGCGCCAGCTCCGCGCGCGCCTCACGCGCCTCACGCGCGGGGGCGGGGGCGTCGTCCTGACGCTCGACGACGTGACCGACCTGGCGCGCGCGCAGCGCGTCTTCGCGTGGGGGGAGATGGCGCGACAGGTGGCGCACGAGATCAAGAATCCGCTCACGCCAATCCGCCTCGGGGTGCAGCACCTGCGGCGCGCGCACGCCGACCGGCGCGACGACTTCGATGCAATCCTCGAGCGCAACGTCACGCGCATCCTCGACGAGATCGACCGCCTCGACGAGATCGCCCGATCCTTCTCGAAGTTTGGGACGGCCCCCGGGGAGCGCGCCCCCGGCGCGTCGACCGACGTGGCCGCAGTGGTGCGCGACGTTGTCGCCCTCGAGCGGCTCGGTGACTCCGGGGTCGAATGGGTCTGCGACGCGAACGACGCCCCGGTCTTCGCGATCTCTCGCGCCGATGAACTGCGCGAAGTCCTGCTCAACATTCTGGAGAACGCGCGCCACGCCAACGCCACGCGGGTAGCGGCGTCGGTCAGCAATGGAGATGGTCCCGACGGGCGCGTCGTCATCGAAGTGACCGACAACGGCGACGGGATCGACGGCGACGTGATGCCGCGCGTCTTCGAGCCGCATTTCTCCACGCGTACCAGCGGGAGCGGGCTCGGACTGGCGATCTCGAAACGGCTGGTGGATTCGTGGGGGGGCGCGATTCATCTTGTGCCCGCCACGCCGCGCGGGACAATCGTGCGCGTGACGCTGGTTCCGGCGCCTCCTCCCTGACAGCTTTCTCTGCATGTCCTCGACCCCATTCGATGGCGTAAGAGCGGTGCGACCGGCGACGGCGGTGGCCGACGTCCCGAATCGCGTCTCGTACGACGTCCCGGTGCACCTGCGGAGCTGGGAATTGCCGCCCGAGTGGGCGTGGGGGAGCGAAGGGGTCTACATGGAGCACCGCCACTATCAGGAGGTGCGCGACGCGCTCGGGCGCTCGCTCTCCCTGGTGAGCGCCCCTGACCCTGCGCACACCGAGTGGCTGGCGCAGGAGGCGCGGGCGCTGGCGCATCGCAACCATCCGGCGATCCCGACGACGTATCACTACTGGGCGCCGCACTCGCAGAGCGCACGCGGACCCGGCTACCTCCGTCGCTGGATCTCGTCGGAAACGATCGGGGCGCGCGTACGCCGCACCGGCCCCGAAGACATTCCGGCGGTCATGCGCATGATCCGCGCGGTCGGTTCGACGCTCGCCTATCTGCACGACTCCGGGCAGACGCATGGTGGACTGTCGCCCGAGATCGTCTGGGCGGCGCCGTCGGGGCGCTTCTGGTTGTTAGGGTGGCAGTGGGCGCTTCCCAGGCAGGACGTCCCGGCCGGGTTGCTCCCCGATCGTCGGTGGACGCCGATGCCGCCGGAGTGGGGTGAGGACGCTTGGGCGCCAACGCTTGCCTCGGACCAGTGGCAGCTGGCGGCGACTTGCTTTGCTGCTTTGACGGGAGAGCTGCCGCATTCGCTCGACGTTCCGCCGGTGCGACTCCTTCGCCCCGAGTGCCCGCAGGCGCTGGCCAACATCCTCGATCACGCCCTCGTCGCCGATCCGGCGCTTCGCCATCGCTCGGTCTCATCGATGCTCCGCGCGCTCGAGCGGGTGAGCGGTTCGCGCTCGATGTTCGTGAGCGCGCCGGCGATCCCCAGCGCCTTGAGCGAAGAAGGGCGGCTCCGTTGGGCTGTGGGAGACGACTACGAGATCCTCGGCTTCCTGGGGAAGGGGACGTTCGGCAGCGTGTGGCGCGCGCGCGACCTCTCGCTCGAGCGCGAGGTCGCGCTCAAGATGCTCCACCCCGAAATCGCCGAAGACGAGAACGCGGTCTCGCGCTTCCGTCGCGAGGCGCGCCTCGCCGCGATGCTGGCGCACCCGGCGATCATCCCGATCTATGACTGGGATGCGCGCGGCGAAGTGTCGTGGTACACGATGGAGCTCGCCGAAGGCGGGTCGGTGGCCGACCTCGTGGCGCGCGCCGGTCCGCGTCCGTTCGACGAAGTGGCTCCGCAGGTCGATGCGGTGCTCGACGCGCTCACCGCGGCGCACACCAACGGCATCGTGCACCGCGACCTCAAGCCGGAAAACATCCTGATCGACCGCTATCGGCGCTGGCGCATCACCGACTTCGGTATCGCCCGCGCCGACGACGAGCAGGGGGGAACGACCGGCACGCCAGCGTTTGCCGCCCCCGAGCAACTGCTGGGCGAGACGCAGGGACCGATGGTCGATTGCTTCGGCGCGGCGGCGATCATCTACTTCGTGCTCGCCGGTCGCCCGCCGTACGAGGCCGCCGACGCCAGCGCGCTTCTCGCGCAGCAGTTAGGCGGTCGCTTCGACGAGTCGCTCCTGCCGCCGCCGGTCGTCCCGTTCCTCAAGCGCGGTCTCTCCCCCGACCCGGCGACGCGCTTCCCCGACGCGGGGAAGATGAACGAGGCGTGGCGCACCGTGACGGTGGAGATGGCGCGCGAGGCGCGGCGCAGTGACTCGTGGTGGGGGCGCGTCCTCGGCTAGCCGCTCGCGCGGCGCGCCGGGCGCGCCCCCGGTCCGGGCCTAACGATCCCCGTCGAGGATCCCGCCGATCACGCCAAGTACCGAGCCCTCGCCCTTGCGGCTTCCGCCGGCGCGCGGGGCGGCGGCGATGATCCGGTCGGCGAGGCGGGAGAAGGGAAGCGTCTGCAGCACCACGCGCCCCGGCCCCGTCAGCTGCATGAAGAAGAGCCCTTCGCCACCAAAGAGCGCCGTCTTCACGCCAGGCACCAACTGAACGTCGTAGCTGACGCTTGGATGCATCGCCACGAGGCACCCGGTGTCGACGCGCAGCCGCTCGCCAGCCGCGAGGTCGAGTTCGACCAACGTCCCCGAGGCGTGAAGAAAGACGAGCCCGTCGCCGAAGAGCTTCTGCAGGATGAATCCCTCACCGCCGAAGAAGCCGGCGCCGATGCGCCGGGTGAAGGCGACGGTCACGTCGACGCCACGCGCGCCGCACAGGAACGAGTCCTTCTGCGCGATGAGCGTCCCGCCCCACTGCCGCAGGTCGATCGCCTGGATCTTGCCGGGATACGGCGCGGCGAAGGCCACATCGCGCCTAACGTTCGCCTCGTTCATGAACCAGGTCACGAAGAACGAGTCGCCCGAGAGCACGCGCTTCCCTGCAGAGAGCAGCTTGTCGAACATGCCACCGCCGCGTCCCGTCTGGTCGAGGCTCGTCGCCATGCGGATACCGTCCTGCATGTACATCATCGCGCCGGCCTCGGCGACGACCGCTTCGCCTGGGTCGAGGGTCACGACGACGCCTTGCAGGTCGTCGCCAATCAGCCGGTAGTCGATCTCGTCTGCTCGCATGGAGTCTCCAGACCTCGCGGGTGGTCGCGCGCGGTGGCGCGATGGGCGGGAGCAAGATGCACGGTGCACCAGCGCGGCGCACTGGTCGCATTCGACAACGAGCGTGCACCGCGCGCGGTTTCGGGCGCCGCCGTTCGTTCCGCGGCAGCATCGTCACGATGCATCCTGCGCCTTCGCCGAGTAGCTTTGCGCAGCATGAGCCACTTCACTCGGCGCAGGCGACTCGATCTCCGTCTGAGGCGATTGTTCGCAGTCGTCGTCGCGGCCGCTGCCGTCGGCTGCTCATCGGCGAAGGACAAGGGACAGGACAAGGGAGCACCGCCCCTCGCATCGGACGCCGTGCAGGGAGCGCCAGCAGCGGGAGATTCCTCAAAGCCGGCGTGCCCGATGGAAGGGGACTGGACGCCGTGTGCGGTGGAAGATCGCCTCGTGCACGCGGGCGTCGTGATCGAGAAGCAGCCGGAGCCGGCGACGTACGCGTTCTTCTCAGTCCCGGGGGTGCGATATCACGTGGGAAGCGCCGAGCACCAACTGTTGGTCTTCGTGTATCCGTCGGCGAAGGCGCGCGAGAAAGACACGGCGCTCTTGGACAGCGCGACGGTCTCTCCGAAGGGTACGCGCGCCACCTGGCCCGAGCCGCCGACGCTGGTGGTGTCGAACAACCTCGCCGCGGTGATCCTCTCGCTCAACGACCGGACCGTGGAGCGCCTCGCCCTGGCGCTTTCCGCGGGACTCCCTCAGCCGGAGCGGCGTTAGGCATCTCGGCGGCACGCAGCGAACGCGCGCCGGTCAGTCGCCCGGGGACGATCGCGTCGGCGCCAAAGCGTGCGCGCAGCGTGTCCACCGCGGACGTCAGTGCGCGGTCGCGCGCCGTCTCGGTATCCACGACTGTTTTTCCTGCATCGAAGAGCGAGAGCTGCGAATCCTCGTCCCCTTCGGCGAGTCCGGAGAGTCCGACGCCGAGGAGGCGCGCCGGGGTGCGCCGCGTCCGACGCAGTCGCTGCAGGAGTTCGCGCGCCACCCCGAGAATCACGCGATCCACCACAACGGGGACGTCGAGCGTGCGGCGCGCACTGCGAGAGCGGAAGTCGGAGTCCTTGAGCTTGACGGTGATCGTCCGCGCTGCCACGCCCTTGGCGCGAAGGTCCGACGCGACACGCGTCACGAGGCGAACGAGCTCTGTCTCCAGGGCGGCGTCGTCGTGCACATCGTGACCGAACGTTTCCTCGTGGCTCACGCTCTTGGCCCGGTCGCGCGCGATGACCTCGCTGCTCCCGATCCCCTGCGCGCGGTCGAAGAGCCACTGGCCGGCGCGATCTCCAAGCATGCGCTGCAGGGCGGGGAGCCCAAACGCCAGCGCGTCGGGGACGCTGCGCAGCCTGCGCGCTTCGAGGCGATCGCGCAGCCGGGGCCCGACGCCGGGGATGTCGCCGAGGGCGACGCGCGACATGAAGGCGGCTTCGCCTCCGGGCCGCACGACGTACACTCCGTTTCCGTCGGTCCCGGGCTTGGGCTTCGCGAACTCCACCGCGAGCTTGCCGATCAGCTTGTTGGTCCCGCCGCCTAACGAAACGGTCATCCCGGTCTCGGCGATGACGGCGTCGCGAATGCGGTGCGCCACGCTGTCGAGCGACGCTTGGCCGTAGAGCGCTTCGGTCCCGGAGAGGTCGAGGTACCACTCGTCGATGCTCGCCGCCTGCACGACGGGGGCGTAGCGGGCGAGCACGGCGGCAATCTCGCGGCTCTTGCGACCGCAGGCGCCGCGGGGAACAGGGACGCACATCGCGTCGGGGCAGAGACGGATCGCTCGCGCGATCGGCATCGCCGAGCGCACGCCGAACTGGCGTGCCTCGTACGAGGCGGAGCAGACGACGCCGCGCGAGCCCGGCGCTCCACCAACGATCAAAAGCGGAGCCTTGCCGGCGCCGTCTGGATCGACGAGCCGGGCGACGGCGACGAAGAAGGCGTCGGCGTCGACGAGGAGGATGCGCCGCGGGCGCGACGCATCCTCGGCGCGTTCAGGGGACGACTCCATCATCTCCTACGGGACTGTCCGGCGCACCCAGTCGAATGTAGCGCTCGCTGCGCCGTCTGCGCGTCAGGCGCCGGCCTCGGCCGACGAGGGGCGCGATGCCGTCGCACCGGTCTCCCCGGCGTAGCGATCGCGATACTCCTCGCGAAGGACCATTTTCTGCACCTTGCCCGTTCCGGTCTTGGGGAGCGAATCGACGAAGGCGAAGTCGTCGGGCACCCACCACGACGCGAAGCGTTCGGCGAGCCACGCCTTGAGCGCCTGCGACTCGACTTTCGCCCCGGGCTTGCGCACGACGACCGCGAATGGACGCTCCGACCAGCGTGGATGCGGGAGGCCGACGACGGCCGCCTCGAAGACTTCGGCGTGCCCCATCAGCGCCCCTTCGAGCGCGACCGAACTCACCCACTCACCGCCCGACTTGATCACGTCCTTCGACCGGTCGGTGATGGTGACGCATCCGTCAGGTGCAATGGTGACGATGTCGCCGGTGCGGAACCACCCGTCGTCGGTGAACTGCGTGATCTCGTCTTCGGGGCGATAGTAGGCGCGCGCGATCCACGGGCCGCGCACCTCGAGCTCTCCCATCGTCTTTCCGTCCCACGCGACGATCCCTTCTTCGCTGCGCGCGCGCACCTCCACGCCGGGGACCGGATACCCGGCCTTCGCGAGCTGCTTGAACTTCTCGTGCTCGGGTATGTCGTCGTGCTTGCGTTGCAGCCGTGAGACGGTCCCGATCGGCGACATCTCGGTCATCCCCCATCCCTGTTGCACCACGACGCCGTGCCGCTCCTTGAAACCGCGAATCATCGATTCCGGCGGCGCCGCACCCCCCACGAGCGTCATCCGCATCGCCGAGAGATCCCACCGCTTCGGTTCGGCGTCGAGCAGCTGCAAGATCCCCAGCCAGATCGTGGGTACGCCGGCCGACATCGTGACGCGCTCGTTGGACATGAGTTCCAGGAGCGACGCGGGGTCGAGATGCGGACCCGGGTGTACCTGCGAGGCGCCGACAAACGTCGTGGTGTAGGGAAAACCCCACGCGTTCACGTGGAACATCGGGACGACGGGGAGCATGATGTCGCGTTCGGTGATCGCCGAGCCGTCGGCGCACAGCGACATCATCGAGTGCAGCACCATCGAGCGGTGCGAGTAGAGTACCCCCTTCGGACGCCCGGTCGTGCCGGACGTGTAGCACATCGCGCACGCCGACCGCTCGTCGCGATCGTCGAAGATCCAGCTGGCCGATTCGCTCCCCGACAGGAATGCCTCGTAGTCCGTTGCGCCTGGCGGGGTTTCGGCGCCGTCGGACATGACGATCACGTGCTCGACCTTCACCAGCGGCGCCACCTTCTCCCACAGCGGCCAGAGGACGTGGTCCACCAGGACCACGCGGTCCTCGGCGTGGTTGATGATGTAGGCGAGGTCCGTCGGGTGCAAACGGAGGTTGAGCGTGTGCAGCACGGCGCCCGTGCACGGCACCGCGAAGTACGCTTCGAGGTGTCGCTGGTGGTTCCAGGCGAGCGTCGCGACCCGGTCTCCCTCACGTACGCCGAGTGTTCGGAGCGCCGCGGCGAGCCGGCCGGCGCGGGCGAGTACCTCGCCGTACGGCGTGCGCGTCAGCGCGCGATCGGGGCGGCGCGAAATGACGCTCTTCTCGGGGAAGAGATCGTGCGCGCGGCGCAGGATCATCGGGATCGAGAGCGGAAGCTCCTGCATCAGACCGAGCATGGGCAACGTCTCCGGTCGGGGCGTCGAGGTGGGAAGCGCGAGCGAGTGGCGCGCTCGGCGGCATGCGCTAACCTGCGCGCCGGCGGCGTGCGGCACAACCCGCGCGACTGGCGGGCGATGCGTGGGCGGCGATTCACGGCTTGTCTCGCCGCGCACGCACGGCGCGCGCCGACTGGTTTGCGCCATGGCGCGGCGGTATGCTCTCCACCGACCACCCGCACCGAGACGTCATGCGCACCGTTCGAAAGTCCTCCCACGCAGCGTTCGCTGGCGCCATCGCGCTGATCGCCGCCGCACTCCCCATGTACGCCCAGCAGGGACAACCGGATGTGTTCCTCGCCCCGCTGTCCATCACTGGAGCGGCGCCCACGCTGGGGAAGGTGCGCAACGTGACCTCGCGCCCCGGCTATGACAATCAGCCCGCGTTTTCGGCCGACGGGCGCTCGCTCTACTACACGTCGACGCGCGAGGACGCGCAGGCCGACATCTATCGTCTCGATCTCGCGAGCGACCAGAGCGAGCGGGTCACGAAGACCGCGCCCGAGAGCGAGTACTCCGCGGTCGAGGTGCCCGGCGGTGGAGCGATCAGCGTCATCCGCGTCGAGCGCGACTCGACGCAACGACTGTGGCGCCTCCCGCTCACGGGAGGGGAGGGGCGCGTCCTCTTTCCCGCGCTCAAGCCCGTCGGCTACCACGCGTGGGCCGACGCCGATCGCGCCGTGATGTTCGTGCTGGGTAATCCCAATGCGCTCGCCCTCGGCAACCTCGCGACCGGGACGATCGACACGATCGTCGCCAACGTCGGGCGGTCGCTGCATCGCATTCCCGGGAGCACCCGCGTGAGCTTCGTGAGCAAGGCCTACGAGTCCGCTGCCTGGGTGATGTCGCTCGACGTCGACACGCGCGACGTGAAGCCGCTCACCAAGCTTCCCGCCGGGACCGAAGACTATGCCTGGCTCCCTGACGGACGCCTGATTGCCGGCAGCGGGAGCCAGCTCCTGGTGTGCGACCTCACCCGCCAGGCGCAATGGACGCCCGTTGCCGATCTTGCAGCCGACGGCCTCACGGCGATCTCGCGGCTGGCCGTCTCACCCGCAGGGGATCGGCTTGCCATCGTTGCGATCCCCAGGTAGCTGCACCAACGCGAAACGCCCCGCCGAGGAGAGGCGGGGCGTGCGAACGAGCGCTTGACTGACGTGCCGAGCTGCTACGGCCAGTTGGCCATCTTGCGATAGCAGGACTTCGGAACGACCGGAATCCCCTGCCGTGCCATTTCGGCCTGCCGCGCCAGCTTCTCGGGAAAGCGAGCGAGCGCGCAACGCGTGTAGCCGAGCGAGGCGAAGAAGTGGTCGGCGAGAGTAAGGGCGAAAAGTTCTTCGATCCCGCGCTGACGGGCGATTCCCTCGACGCCACGCACGGCGATGCTCCCGAGTCCGCGCCCCTGCGCTTCGGGCGCCACGACCAGCGAGCCGACTTCGCCGAGCGATGGCGAATACTCGAAGAGCGCGGCGCACCCCATCACGCGTCCGTGCTGGTCGGCCACGACGACATAGTCATCGATTGCCAGCGCAATGTCATCCGGCGACCGCGGGAGAAGCAGCCCCGACTCGGCGAAGCCCGACACGAGCTCGTGAATCTCCCCCGCGTCCGACGCGAGCGCGCCACGCACGACGTGCGTCGCGCTCAGGTGCGAGCGCGGCGCGGGCGTGGGTGCGGCGAGGGGACGGGGTGCCGGGATTATATGCATGGTGAATGCATACATACCCAGTGCTCCCCGCACAAGATCCCGGAGCCGCTAGGTTGGCGGCATCTCCAGCACGACCTTGCCCACCGTCTGGTTCGATTCGAGGTGCGCGTGCGCCTCGGCGATCCGCGCGAGGGGATACACGCTGTCGATCGACGGCAGGAGTTCGGAGCGTGCGAGGCGCGGGATGATGTCGGCCTCGACTGCCTCTGCAACGCGCGTACGCTCGGCCAGCGATCGTGCCCGCATGACCGTTCCCTGGAGCGTGAGGCGTTTGCCGAGGATGCGCCGCACGTCCACCTCGGCACGCGCTCCGCCAACCGCGCCGATCAGGAGGAGACGTCCGCCGACCGCCGCAGCGTCGATGCTCGCCGGGAGATAACTCCCGCCCACGAGGTCGACGATGAGGTCCATTCCGCGACCATCGCTCCAGCGCGCGACGGCCTCGGCCAGCGGTTCGAGTGAATCGGGGAGCGCGACTCCGTCGATCATCCCGGCGGCCGTCGCTGCGGACAGCTTGTCGCCCGATCGCGACGTGCCGTAGGGGAGGGCCCCCCATGCGCGGGCGACCTGCACCGCTGCGAGCCCCACGCCGCTCGCCACGGCGTGAATGAGCACCCGATCGCCTCGGCGGAGATGCCCCTGCGTGACCATCGCGTCGTATGCCGTGAAGAACGCCTCGGGCACGGCTGCTGCCTCGTGCCAGGTCATCGTGTCGGGGACGCGCACGATCGTCGACTCGTGCACGACGAGGTACTCGGCGTGCGCTCCTCCCCCTACAAGTCCGAAGACGCGGTCGCCGGTGTGCCAGCGCGTCGTATCGCTCCCCGTCGCAGCAACTTCGCCGGCGAACTCGATCCCTGGAATGTCGGCAGGCCATCCCGGCGGCGCCGGATAGCGTCCAATGCGTTGCAGCAGGTCGGCACGGTTGAGCGCCGACGCGTGCACGCGCACGAGGACCTCGCGCGGCGAAGGTTCGGGCGCGGGGCGCTCCTGAAGCTCGAGGACGTCGGGCGCACCAAACCGGGGAATGACGGCGGCGATCATGGCGTGGGGAGTCGGGAGTCAGTGACGTGCCGAGAATCGATCAGGGCGGGAGAGCACCCCCGATTTCCATGGAGCACTCGGGAAGCGAGGTGAGGAAGTCCGCGCCGAATGCACTCGATGGCGTGTGGTAGCCCGGCGCGGGGGGCGACGCGAGAACGCGCATCGCGCTCTCGACCGCGGATATCGCGGTGAGTCGGTAGCCCTCCGGCGTTTCGGCGGTCCCTTCGAGCGTGCGTCCGTCGGCATGCGTGACGCGTCCCCAGATGTGCATGCGTGCGGTCGCGCGCACCTCGGCACTCGGCCCGGTCACGCGGGCGTCGATGAGGCGCTCGACGAGCGAGCGCACGACGCCGAGCTTCAGGAGCGGCTTCACCACTCCAACCATCCGCAGCGACTTGCGTGCGTCCGGGGGGAGCGCGATGTACGTGTGGATGTCGGGGATTCCCGTCGACCAATGCGCCGTCGACACGTCGCCCCAGGGAATGGTCACGGCGCCGCGGCTGCGGTCTCTGAATGGGATGCGCTGCGTCTTCCACGCGGTCGGCACGCGGGTGATGCGCCCGCCACGGCGAATCGCCCCGCCTTCGTTTAGGCCGAGGACCATCGTCTTGAGCGTCCCGCGGCTGAAGGCGCCGCCCCCGGCAAAGGCGAGTTCGAGCAGCGAGGCTTCGGGGAGTCGCTCGGCGAGCTTCGCTCCCAGGCAATCGGTCGGCACGACATCGAAGCCCACGCCGGGGAGGACGACGATCCCGCGCGCCTTCGCCTCGGCGTCGCGCGCCTTGCACCCCTCGAACACCACGATCTCGCCGGTGACGTCGAGGTAATGCACCTGTCGCGCGAGGCACGCCGAGAGCATCGGCGCGCTCGTTCGGAAGAACGGCCCCGCCGCGTGCAGCACCACGCGAATGCCGTCGAGCATGCGCGCGATGTCGTCCGGCGACGAGAGCGGAAAGACGCGCCGCTCGAGGTTGTGCTGCGTGGCGAGTGCGTCGAGCGTGTCGCCGCGGCGCGCTGCGATGACTGGGCGCGCGCCCCGCCTAACGCATTCCTCGACGATCAGCTGTCCGGTGTAGCCGTTCGCGCCGTAGATGAGGAGCACGCTGCGATCGGTGAGAGTCAGGGAGCTCTGGGCGCCCAGTGGGACGCCCGCTTCGCTGCGGCGCTCCCGGGAGGGGGACGCGGCGCCCCCAAGGTATCACCCGCTGGCCGCTCCTGCGCCATTCGCGTATCGTGAAGCGGAGGAAGCGCGTGAGCCACGCCCTCGCGAAACATCGGTCGCCAATTCCCGTACGTTACGCGAGGATTCGACACACCTGCCCGATCGACCTGCGAGGACCGTCGCCATGTTCGGACTGATCGCTCTTGCCGCCAGCATCGCGGCCGCCGCCATCGGATACACCCAGGCCCGCGCCTTCGTGCGCGAGCGCCTGCGCTACGTAGACGCCGCCCAGTCGGGGCTGGCGCCGATTCTCGCCGGACTTGGCGCAGCGCTGGTAGCGGGCCCGGTCGTTGCCTTGCTCCCGATTATCGGAACGGGGACGGCGCTCGCCTTCGGTGTGAGCGTCGGACTCGGCGTGGCCAACGGGCAGCGCGACATCCGTCGGGCCCTCCCTCCGGGCGCCTAACGCGGCAGGACGGCGGGCGTCCCCATCGGCGGGGTGGGGACGCGCGACGCCAGGTGCTCGCGCGCGCGATCGAGCGCGTCGTCCAGCGTCGTGCAGAGCGCCCCGCGCCCGAGTTCGTCGAGGAGCGATGAGCGCTCCAGCGTGAGAAGCGGCTGCGCGTGCAACTCGGCAATGAGCACCAGCGCTCGCTCCTGACGGATTCGCCGCACCACGTCGCGCAGCGCCCGCAGCCCCGTCGCGTCGAGCAACGACACGTTGCGCATGCGCACAATGAGCACCTTGGGCCGTGCAGTCACGCGATTGAGTATGTCGCGGAACGTTTCCGCCGCGCCGAAGAAGAGCGCACCGTTGATCTCGTAGACCACGACTCCCTCGGGGATGTCGTGCGACTCGATGACCGGATCCTCGCGCGCGGCGTCGGCACGCCGCTCCTCGCGGAGTTCGTGCGTGACGACGTTCACGTTCGTCACCTCCGACATGCGATGCATGAAGAGGAACGACGCGAGCACCATCCCCACTTCGATGGCCACGGTGAGGTCGACGAGAACCGTGAGCAGGAACGTCACGAGGAGGACGGCGATGTCCTGGCGCGGACCGCGCAACTCGTCGACGAACGATCGCCACTCGCTCATGTGATAAGACACCACGACGAGGATCGCGGCGAGCGTGGCCATCGGAATGAGTGCGGCGAGGCGTCCGAAGAAGAGCGTGATGAGCAGGAGGACGATCGCGTGCGTCATCCCCGCCACCGGCGTGCGCCCGCCGCTCTTCACATTGGTCGCCGTGCGCGCGATCGCGCCGGTTGCCGGAATCCCGCCGAAGAGCGGCGACGCCATATTCGCGATCCCTTGCGCGACGAGCTCCATGTTCGAGCGGTGCCGCCCGCCGAACATTCCGTCGGCGACGACGGCTGAGAGCAGCGACTCGATCGCGCCGAGCATGGCGATCGTGAAGGCGGGAGCGACGAGTCGCTGGATGTCGGCGTACGAGAGATGAGGAACGACCGGCGAAGGGAGCGCGGACGCGAGCGCCCCGAACCGGCTCCCCACCGTCTCGACGGGGAGGTGAAAGACCGCCACGAGTACGGTCGTGACCACCAGCGCGACAAACGGCGAAGGGATACGCCGCGTCACGCGCGGCCACCAGATCACGATCGCCATGGTCACGAGCGCGACTCCCAGCGCCGACACGTTCACGCTTGTCGCGTGCTCGGCGTACGCGCCGATCTTGGCGACGAAATCCGCCGGAACGGCGCCCATCGACAGCCCGAAGAAGTCCTTGAGCTGCCCGGTGAAGATGATGATCGCGATCCCGCTGGTGAAACCGGTGATGAGCGGCTGCGGGATGAACTTGATGATCGTCCCCAGGCGCGCGACGCCCATGAGGACGAGCATCACTCCCGCCATGAACGTCGCCGCCGCGAGTCCCTCGACGCCGTAGCGCTGTACGATTCCGTACACGATCACCACGAACGCCCCGGTCGGTCCGCCGATCTGCACGCGCGAGCCGCCGAGCGCAGAGATCAGGAAGCCGGCGACGATCGCCGTGTAGAGCCCTCGCTCAGGAGTGACGCCGCTGGCGATGGCGAAGGCGATCGCGAGCGGGAGGGCGACGATGCCGACGATCGTCCCGGCCGTGAGGTCGGCGACGAACTGTCGGCGGTCGTACGCGCGAAGCGTTGTGACGAGCTTGGGGAGGAACACGAGATCGTGCGCGTGGGAATTCCCGCATCACCTCGCGCGTCGTGTGCACGCCTCGAGCGCGCGGCCAACGCGGAAGGTAATGCGGGGGTGAAGGGCACTGCGGCGCGCTACATTCAGCACGCGCGCAGACGGAGCATGCCGAACAGGCGCCGTCACGTCTTGTCGCAAGCTGATCGAAAGTCCACGCGTACGTATCCTCCATTTCCCCGACGCATGCATCCGCGACTCGCCGACCTCCTCGCCCACGCCGACCAGACGCGCGCCGAGCTGCTCGCCTACCTCGCCTCGATCCCGGCCGATTCCTTCGCTGCGACTCGCGCCGACGGCGCGTGGTCGCCCGCGCAGCACGCAGCGCACCTGCACCTCGTGGAATCCTCGTCGCTGCGGGCGCTCTTTCGCGCGTTCCGCACGGCGCGGGCGAATGGATTGGGAGAGGAGACGGAGACGTCGTCGCTCGTGGGGGCGCTAGACGGGACCGATCTCGTCGCGGGGACGAAGAAGCTGCAGGCCCCCGAGTTCACGCAGCCGGGCGACGCCCCCGACTTCGACAGCATTCGCGCGCGCCTCGACGAGTCGCGCGCCGGGCTCAAGGTGTGGGCCGCCGAGGCCGATGGCTTTGCGCTCGCCGAGGTGACCTTCCCGCACCCGGCGCTCGGCGTGTTGAACCTGTACGAGTGGGTGGCGATGATCGACGGGCACGAGCGGCGGCATCTCCGTCAGATGCAAGCGCAGCAGGAGAGCGGGGCGCGGTAGCCATGCAGCTCGACCGGATCGAGGGGCGTTTCGCCGTCGCGCGGCTCCCCGCGGGCGAGGGGTGGCCGCACTGGTTCACCTGGGCGCGTGGCGTGAGCGCGATCGTTCGCACGGCGCAGGAGACGAGCATCTTCTGCGAGGAGCATCTCGTGCCGACGAGTGTGCGGGCCGAGCGTGGCTTTGTCGCTTACACGGTCCGGGGACCGCTCGATTTTTCTGCAGTAGGGATCCTCGCCCGGCTTTCGCAGGCGCTCGCCGATGCCGGGATACCGTTGCTCGCGCTCTCCACCTTCGACACCGACGTGATCCTCGTCCGCGCCGAGCGGGCAAACGATGCGGAGCGGGCGTGGCGGGCGGCGGGAATGTCGCTCGATTCCGTCGCAGAGGCGAGCGACTAGCGCGCGTGATCGGCACGCGCCCGCGCGGCGATCGCGCGGGCGCGTTACGGACCGCGGCTCGTCACGAGATCGGGCTGCGATCGGGGCCGCGCGGAAGCGTGAGTGTGAACGTTGAGCCCACGCCGACCGCACTCTCGACGCTAAGCTCTCCTCCCATTCCGCGCGCGAGCTCTCGCGAAATCGCCAGCCCGAGGCCGACCCCTTCCTTCGACGAGCGCAGCGTGCGGTTGGCCTGCACGAACGGCTCGAAGATCCGCTCGAAGAGTTCCGCGGGAATCCCGACGCCGGTGTCGCGTACCCGGAGTTGCACCTGACGGGACTCGACCTTGCACGAGACGTCGATGCGTCCGTCGGCCGCGGTGAATTTCGTCGCGTTCCCCAGCAGGTTGAGGAGGATCTGCTGCAGCTTCTCGCTGTCGGCGCGCACCGTCACGGTCGCATCGCACGGTGAGAGGTGATACTCGAGCCGGCGTTCGCGCAGTTGTGGCTCGATGAGTGACTCCACCGCCTTGAGCGACGCCGCCACCGGGACGTTCGCCATGTCGTACATCACGCGCCCTGCGTCGAGTCGCGCGAAGTTGAGCACCGAATTGATGAGCCCGAGCAGGTGACGCTGGTTCTGGCGAATCTTCTGCAGGTCGCCGACCTGCGCCTCGGTCACCGCCCCGCGCAGCCCGAGTTCGATCAACTCGGCATAGCCGGCGATGGCGTTGAGCGGCGTCCGCAACTCGTGCGACATCATTGCCAGGAAGTCGCTCTTCGCGCGGCTGGCGCGCTCTGCCTCCGTTCGCGCGGCTTCGGCCTCGGCGCGCGCGCGATGCTCTGCGCGCAGCAGGTAGGCGTTGTCGAGCGCCATCGCTGCGCGACGCCCAAGCTCTTCGGCGAGCGCAAGATCTCCCTGGTCGAAGCGCCGGCGCATTCCGCGCGTCCCCATCCCCATCGCGCCCAGCACGCGCCCGCGCGTGGCGATCGGCACGAGGAGAAGGCTCGTCGTCTTCGTTTCGCGCGCGACCTCGATCACCGACTGTTCGCCCGACAGCATGCTGGCGATGCTGGCGTCATTCACGCTCGGGACGAGGATCGAGCGCGCGTCGCGCAGCGAGTGCCAGACCGGATGCGTTGGCGTCGAGTCGACCGGATGATGACGGTCGAACTCGTGCAGCGCCTCGAAGACGCCACGGTCGGTCGTCTCCATCGCGACAACACCGATGCTCCCGTTCTCGCGAACCACGAAGATCACGCAGATGTCGGCCATTTCGGGGACGACGCGCTGCGAGAGAATCGTGAAGGTGTTGGGAATGTCGAGCGAACTGGCGAATGCCGCTGATGCTTCGGCGAGGACGCGCGACGCCACTTCGGCGCGCTTTCGTGCGGTGATGTCGACGAAGGCGCCCACGCTTCCGCGCACCGTCCCCGATTCGTCCATGATGGGCGCCGCACTGGCGAGGAGCGTGACGCGCGTCTGGTCCTCGAACAGGAGTTCATGCTCGCCGTAGGGGAGCGCCTGCCCGAAGCGCGCCGCCAGCTGCAAAGGCAGGTCGTCCGCCGCCATCTCCACGCCGTCGCGCAGCACCTTGAAGGGGAGGGCGTCCCCCGACGGTCCCGACTTCGATGCGTTGTCGGCAGTGGAGATGCGAAGGAGCGTCGCCATCGCCGGATTCACGGTGATGTCCTCACCCGCGGGATCGTTGGCGATGCCGATGCCGACCGGGATCACCTTGAGGAGTGTTTCCATCTCCTCGACACGCTGCTTGAGCGCTCCGGTGAGACGCGTGACTTCTTCCTCTGCGCGTCGCTGGACCGTCATGTCCTGCGCGTGAACACCTACGCCAGCGCCAAACGGGAAGGCGTGCCCTTGATAGAACGATTCGGCGTAGGTGCCGCGTGCCTCGAAGGCGATCGTCGCCTGGTCTGCACGCGCCTGCAGCATGGCCGAGTGCATCGGTCCGCCGACCAATCGCGGAAAGACGTCCCAGATGCTGCGCCCGAGCAGTTCTTCCGGATCGATCCCGACCTCGCGGGTGAAGGCGCGCATGGCGCGATTGATCTTCACGTAGCGCCACTCGGAGTCGCATTCGAAGTACAGATCGCTCATGCGCTCGAGCGAGTCGGCGTGCCGTTCCGTCAGCGCTTCGGCGACCTCTCGTGCGTTCCGCTCGCGAGCGAAGAGGGACGCGCGCTCGAGCGCCAGCGCGCACTGCTGTGCCAGCGCCTCGAGGAATTCGCGTTCGTCAGGTGCAAAGTTCCGCGACTCGCGGAACGTGAGCAGGAGGACCCCCACGAAGCGGTCCGAGGTGGCCAGCGGCAGCGCCACACGCGCCCCGGCCGGTGGCGTGAATCGCGCGATAGGAGCCGCGATGCGCGCGAACTCGTCCTGCGATGTCACGTAGATCGGCTCGCGCGTGTGCACCATCTGCACGACGGCGGGGAAGTCAGTCACTCGAACTCGGGCGAACTGCTGGACGAATCGCTCGTCGTAGCCGACAGCGGCGACGATCGAGAGCACCTCGCCACCATCGGACAGTTCCGACACCGCTCCGGCTGCCGCTCCCAGCGCATCGACCGTACTCCGCATGATCGCATCAACCACCTGCGTTCTCTCCAAAGGAGAGGCGAGCGCCGCGGCCATCCGTTGTAGCGAGGTCGAGAAGCGTGATGCGCGCGCCAACTCCTCGAGTGAAGGAGCGTTCGCGTCGGGCGTCGTTTCGAAACCTTCGCGTGGCGTAGGGGGCTCGAGCACGGAGGAGGGCGTCGGAGAACTTGGGGCGCGTCCGCGTATAGTTGCGCCGCGAAGCGGCGCCATCAACTCGGAGAACTCCTAGCGCTCCCGTCCTTAACTACGCCCCGATCGAGACTTTGTTAACGAGCGCGGCGTCACGCGCGTTCCTGCGATCGGTCGCCGTTCGCACGAGCGCGATGTGCTCCCTGACACATCGCGCCGCATCGTGAACGATGCGGCGCGTTCGATGAGACTCGCGACTTCGGGATGCGCCACCGCTCCGGTGAGCGGTGCGATGTTCGTGCGATCGATTCCGCAACGTCAGCGCCGCGCGCTACCCCGCGTCTGTCGCCGGAGGAGAGTCGGAGGCCGGCCGGCTCGACATCATCCACTTCACGACCCAGTAGATGAGGAGGATCGGGATCGCCAGCTTGAGCGCCACGACACCGAAGCTCACGATCCACATCGTCACGGTTACCAGGAAACCGCCGAGCAGCACGATGAGGAGGATCGGAAGTCCGAGCACCGCGAGCACCAGTATCACCGGGAGCGCGATCACCGCGAGGAGAAGGAGGAACGGGAGCCCCAGCGCCTTGAGCACGAAGGCAATCGGGAGGAGCCACCCCAGGCTCCCGAACGCCTTGAGCACGAGCTTGAGGATCGCCCACTTGGCGAGCAGGGACTTGAGAAAGAGCCACATGATGAGATCCTCGGCGCAGAAGGGTCACTCGGCAATACGCGCCACAGGGACGACGGTTTCGCCTCGATCGCGCAAAGAGGTCTCTCCGCGCGGTGCGAAGGGGCGAGAGGTACCGATGCCGCCCCTCGCGCGACATGGTGTCCGCCAGATGCAGCGTCGAAAAAATGTTGCGTAGACCGCCGAGCTCACCCGAACATCCGACCGCGAGGGGAGGGGCGATGCGATACTTTATGCCCGACCTCTGCCCCCGACCATGGCCGCTCCGACCCCCCCCGCCAAGAAGCCCGCCAAGCCGAAGGTGAACACCGCCCGCGCATGGGCCGAGACGCGCGCGCTGATGTGGACCCACCGTCGGTCGCTCTCGATCGGGTTCGCGCTCATGCTGGTGAACCGCCTCTCGGGGCTCGTACTCCCGGCGAGTTCCAAGTACCTGATCGACGACGTGCTGTCGAAGAACAAGGTGGAACTCCTTCTTCCGCTCGCCCTGGCAACTGGCGTCGCGACGATCATCCAGGCGATCACCTCGTTCGCACTCTCGCAGGTGGTGAGCATCGCCGCGCAGCGCGCCATCACCGACATGCGCGTCGACGTCCAGCGTCACATCCTGCGCCTCCCTGTCTCGTATTTCGACTCGACCAAGACCGGCGTCCTGATCTCGCGCATCATGACCGACGCCGAAGGGATCCGGAACCTGGTCGGGACCGGGATCGTGCAGCTCGTCGGCGGATTGCTGACGGCGGCGCTGGCGATGGGGGTGCTCTTCTACACGAGCTGGAAGCTCACCTCGATCACGCTGATCGTGCTCGCCGGCTTCGGCGGGATGATGGCGTTCGCCTTCAAGCGGCTGCGCCCGATCTTCCGCGAGCGCTCGGTGATCAACGCCGAAGTGACCGGGCGACTGACAGAGACGGTCGGCGGCGTGCGGATCGTGAAGGTGTACACCGCCGAGGATCGCGAGGAGAAGGTCTTCGCGACCGGCGTGGAGCGCCTCTTCAACAACATCCGCTCGACGATCACCGGGACCTCGGCGGTGGGGGCGGCGACGACGGCGATCGTCGGAGTGATCGGGGTGCTGCTGACGATCATGGGCGGACGGGCGATCATCGCCGGCGAGATGTCGTTAGGCGATTTCGTGCGCTACATCTTCTTCATCGGGCTGGTGGCGGCGCCGCTCGTCTCCATCGCCTCGATCGGGACGCAGATCTCCGAGGCGTTCGCGGGGCTCGACCGCATCCGCGAGATTCGCGACATGGCGACCGAGGATGCGCAGGACGCGAGCAAGTCGCCGGTGCCGGACGTGGAAGGCGAGATCGAGTTCCGCCACGTGGACTTCGAATACGTCGAGGGGGTGCCGGTGCTGCGCGACATCTCCTTCGTTGCACCTGCCGGATCGACCACGGCGCTGGTCGGGTCGAGCGGCGCGGGGAAGAGCACGCTGATCGGCCTGGTGATGGCGTTCAACCGCGCCAAGGCTGGGCAGCTCTTCGTCGACGGGAAGGATCTCGACACGTTGCAGCTGCACGACTATCGCCGCCACCTCGGCGTCGTGATGCAGGACAACTTCCTCTTCGACGGAACGATCCGCGACAACATCGCGTATGCGCGCCCCGACGCGACCGACGAGCAGGTGCGCGCGGTGGCGCGTATCGCCCACGTCGACGAGTTCGTCGAGACGTGGGAAAACAAGTACGAGACGATCGTCGGCGAGCGCGGCGTGAAGCTCTCGGGGGGGCAGCGGCAGCGCGTGGCGATCGCCCGGGCGATCCTCGCCGATCCGCGCATCCTGATCCTCGACGAGGCGACGTCATCGCTCGACAGCGAGAGCGAGGCGATGATCCGCGACGGATTGCGCCGCCTGCGCGCGGGGCGCACGACCTTCGTCATCGCCCACCGCCTCTCCACCATCGAGAGTGCCGACCAGATCCTCGTGATCGAGGAAGGGCGTATCCTCGAGCGCGGGACACACGCCGAGCTGATGGCGATGGCCGGGCGGTACAAGGAGCTGCACGACCGCCAGTACGGGATCGAGGCCGATCGCTTCATCAATCCCGGCGAGGATTTCACACCAGAGATCGACCTCGCGCAGTCGCCGCCAGCCGGCGCGCCGCGGGCATGACGCTGGCGTGACGCGCCGGCCAGGCCCCCCGCCTCGCGCCGGTTAGGCGACGCGGGACGCAGCGGAGACTTACTTCATTACTTTGTTAGGGTCTCACGATGCCCCGGCGCTCAACGCCGGGGCATCGTCGCACAGCATGCGAACGAGCGTCTCGACGGTGCGATGCGATTCCAGCGGATGGCGGAGCGAGACCGAGGTGTGCACCTCGTAGTGATTGCGCCGCCCATCGCGCGACTTGGTCACGATCCCGGTCCCCTCCAACTCGGCGATGATCTTCTGCACCGCGCGTTCGGTGATGCCCACCTGTGCGGCGATCTCGCGCAATCGCACGTCCTGATTGCGGGCGATGGAGAGAAGGACGTAGGCGTGATTGGTGAGGAACGTCCAATGCGAATTCGACGCGCCTTGCCGGTTCAGTACTTCGGGGGAGGTGGCAGTCATCGGTCTCGTCACGGAACGGATCGCCAGTTCGTACGAAGCGATCGTCTGGTGTTTGGGGAGAGGCGTATATAGCAAATCGCCGCTCACGTCGCCATCGGACCGCTAGTCTAATGCTATTGGATGCAATGGGTTACCCGATCGGGTAGGTCATTTGACCTCACGTCACTCGCACCGGATGCGCGAGTGCGCCCGTGGGCGCTACAGCGGCGCGAGTAGCCGAGCCGGGTGTCACGCATAGTTTCCGCGCGCCACCCTCACCCCACCGACGTGCCCGACAACTCCGGCAAGACCACACGCAGCGCGCTCCTCGGGGCGGCCTTCCTCATGGCCACGTCGGCGGTCGGCCCGGGCTTCCTCACCCAAACGGCGGTCTTCACCCAACAGTTGGGCGCGAGCTTCGGCTTCGCGATCCTGATGAGCATAATTCTCGATCTCGGCGCCCAACTCACCACCTGGCGCGTGCTGGTCGCGGCTAACCGGCGCGCGCAGGACGTGGCCAACGGCGTGTTGCCGGGGCTCGGGACGCTCCTGGCCCTGCTCGTGACGCTGGGAGGATTGGCCTTCAACATCGGCAACGTCGCCGGCGCGGGACTCGGCCTCAACGTCCTCACCGGTATTTCGCCGTCCGTGGGGGCGGCGATCAGCGCAGCGATCGCGATCGGGCTCTTCCTCGTGAAGGAGGCCGGGCGGGCGATGGACCGCTTCGCAAAATGGCTGGGGCTCGTGATGGTCGCGCTCATCCTGTACGTCGCCACCTCATCGGCCCCGCCGGTTGGTGATGCACTGCGCGAGTCGGTCTTCCCGGGCAAGATCGACGTCTTCTCGATCGTCACGCTCGTCGGGGGAACGGTCGGAGGCTACATCACCTTTGCCGGCGCGCACCGCCTCCTCGATGCGGGAGTGGGAGGACTCGGTTCGGTCGGTGCGGCCACGCGTTCGGCAGGGCAGGCGATCGGGATCGCGTCGCTGATGCGCGTTCTTCTCTTTCTCGCCGCGCTGGGTGTGGTCGCCCACGGTGCGACGCTCGACCCGGCGAATCCGCCTGCCTCCGTCTTTCGTCTGGCCACCGGTGAGTTCGGATATCGACTCTTTGGCGTCGTGATGTGGGCGGCTGCCATCACGTCGGTGGTCGGGGCGGCGTACACGTCGGTGAGCTTTCTGCGCTCGGTGAGCAGCTGGGTGGACGCGCATGTTTCGGCGACGATCATCGCGTTCATCGCCCTTTCGAGTCTCCTCTTCCTCGCCGTCGGTCGACCGGTCAAGACGCTCGTCCTCGTTGGCTCGCTCAATGGGATGATTCTTCCGCTGGCGCTCGGGGCGATGCTCCTCGCCGCGCGCCGGCGCGATATCGTCGGCGAATATCGACACCCCTTCGTCCTTGTTGCGCTGGGGTGGCTGGTGGCCGGATCGATGGCGGCGATGGGGGCCTACACGATGGTGATCGAACTTCCCAAGCTCTTTGTCACGTAGGGAAATCCCGTACCTAGGCGTGCCGAGTCTGGAAAAGAGACAGGTGTAACGGGGATCACACCGCAGTCGTCTTTTGGAGTAACGTCCGCGCGAGGCGCGGGACGTCTCCCACCCCATGTCATCGCTCGCTTCCGGATCCCCTTCCTCCGCCTCGCCCGAGGCGATCCCGCCCGACCTGCGCGAGCTCGTGCAGGAGCTGGCGGTTGCCGTGCACAAACGGGGGATCTATCCGGCTACGCACCCGATGCAGCTCGGCGCAGTCGAAGGAGTGCTGGCGCGCTTGCAGCGTATCCTCGCCATGCGACCGGATCTCTCGATAGGTGTCGCACGTTCCCACCTCCTCCTCGACGGACACGCCACCGATCCGGATCATCCGCTGCTCTCGGAGCTCGCGGCGCGATTGCACGATCACCAGGTGGGCGGAGTGCGCTTCGCCGCCGGTGTTTCGCGCGACGAACTGGACGCATTTGTCGCTGCGGTCGCGGAATCGCTCCAGCGTGGCGGGGAACCGCTCGGCACACGGAGCGAAGGCGTCGCGCCGAAGTGGCCTCACCTGATCGTCTCACCGCTCGCCTTCGAGCAGCTCGCCCTGCTCGACGAGGAGGGGAACGCGCTCTCCACAACACCACGCGCGGCTCGCGCTTCGGAGTTGTGGGGAGCACTGGCGCAGGCGGCGCTCGCCGACGGCGCGGTGGGCGGCGCCGGCGCCGTGTACTGGCCGCAGGAGCTGGCCCGCTCGATCGAGAAGAAGATCGGAACACCGCAGTTCGACGATCATCTCTCCGGCTTCCTGTTGCAGGCAGTTGGAGTCGCGGATTCTCGCGCCGCGTCAATCGAGCCGGCACTCCGTTCGCAGGTGTCTGAGCTGGTCGAGGCGCTCAGCGAACCGGCGTTGCAGCAGCTGCTGCAGATGGGGGGAGACCACTCCAAGCGCGACGCCTTCCTTCGCGGGGCCAGCGAGACGCTCGGCGCACATGCGGTGCTCGACCTCGTGCGCGTTGCAGCTGAGCAGGACGGAGCGCCGATCTCCTCCGCGGTGCTGCGTCTGATGCGCAAGCTGGCGCGCGAGGCGAGCGGTCATCGCGTGGGGGCGCGCGGTGCCGATGTCGCGCTGCGTCGCATCGCGCGACACCTCCTGCGGGATTGGACGCTCGACGATCCCAACCCCGAGCAGTATTCGCGCATGCTCGTCGAGATCTCGGCCGACGGAGGGCAGTCGGCGGTGGATCGTCGGCGCGACGTCCCTGAGCCGGAGCGCGTCATCGAGATCAGCCTCGAGGTTCAACTCATCGCGCCCAGCACCGAGGCCGCGCTCGGACGGCTGGTCATGCGCGACGGCGCTGCCGCTACGCTCGAACGTCTCCAGCTCCTCCCCGATTCGCCCTGTCGCGAGTCGCTCGTGGGGCGCCTGCTCAACGAGTCGCTCTTGCGCGAGCAGCTGAACGCGGACCGTCCCGACATTGCGCTCCTCACGTACGCCGTCGACCACATCCGCACGCGCGCCATCGAGCCGATCCTTCAGGCGATCGACTCGCGTGATGATGCCGACCCGGCGTGGACGGTGACCCTGCTGCTGCGTCTGGGGGGAGAGAGTTTTCCCGCATTGCGTGAGGCGCTCCCGCGGTGCTCGACGCGAGTGCTGCGGCAGCTCGGGACGCTCTTCGACCGGCTCGACGCCTGGCCGCCGGGGGTGGACGTCCTCGCCTTCGCGCGCCATCCCGACGCGACGGTGCGTCGCGAGGCGCAACGTTTCCTCCTGCGACACGACGCCACACGCGAGGGGGCACTCCTCGTCGCGCTCCGCGACGCCGACATCCGTGCCTTCCACCAGGCGATGCAGGTGGCGCTGCGCGGCTGCTCCGCCGAGGCGTCGCGGATACTGATGCGCCGTTACGACGACGAGTCGTTAGGCGCGGAGCTGCGTCCGCGCATCGTGCGGGCGATCGCCAGCGCGGGGAACCCCGAAGCGCTCGCCTGGCTCACCGAACGTTCACTCACCACGCGCTGGTGGCGCGCGGGAAAACGCCTGCGCAAGGGATCTCCGGAGGTCGTCGCGGCGATCGGCGCGATCGCGCAGCACTTTCGCGGCGAGGACGAGGCGGAGTACGTGTTGCGCCTGGCGGCCCGAAGCCGCGACGACGACATTCGCCGCGCCGCCGCCTCCCTCCCCGACGCGGTGGGTTCGCCATGACCGAGGCGACGCTCTACCTCACGTCGCTGGCGCAGGCGCTGGCCAAGATGTCGCTCTACAGCGAGGGACATCCGGCGCGCGCCCGCGCCGCCGATGCCTCATTCGCGCGACTGCGTGCGCTGCAGGCCATCGATCGCATGCCGACCTTCTCGTTCATCGGAAGAGAAGTCGTGTACGACCAGCGCACGCTGCGCGAACTCGCCGACTGGGACTGGGCGCAACAGTTCTCCGGTGCCGGCGTGCAACGCCTCGAGTTCGAGACCGCTGTCGACCCGGAATCGTACCACGCCTTTCTCGAGGAGCTGATCACCCGCATCGCCCTCTCCGCCGGGCCGCGCGAGCGACCGCTCGTTCCACACGCGCCGCGCAGTGCAACGCCGATCCGCTTCGGTGCGCTCGGCATGCGCTCGGGCGACGCGATCGAAGATCCGATCGTAGCGCTCGACGATTCGATCGACGACGCCCGGCGCTTCGACCTGTCCGAGGAGGCCGATGTCGTCTCGTGGATGCACGACGAGGTCTCGTCGTCGCGTCACGTGCCGTTGGCCGAAGCCGAAGCCGTGGTGAGCTCGCTCGCGCACGCGATGCACGGGTCGTCGCGCGCGCTGATCCCGCTCCTCTCGCTCAAGGAGTTCGACCAGTACACGACGACGCACGCGCTCAACGTCTCGGTGCTGGCGATGGGGCTCGCCGAGCGGTTGCAGCTGTCGGCGCGTGAGGCGCGCGCGTACGGGATCGCCGGGCTCCTGCACGACCTCGGGAAGGTGAAGATCCCCAAGGCCGTGCTGAACAGGCCGGGGGTGCTCTCCGACGAGGAGTTCGCGATCGTGCGTTCGCACACCGTGGAAGGAGCGCGGCTCATCCTCGACGCGGACCGTCACCTCGACCTCAGCGCCGCGGTCGCCTTCGAGCACCACATCATGCTGGATGGCGGCGGGTACCCCACGCGTTGCACCCGGCGGGACTGCCACCACGCCTCGCGCCTCGTGCACGTCTGCGACGTCTTCGACGCGCTGCGCACGCACCGTCCGTATCGCGTGGCGTGGGACGTCGCGGCGATCCTCGACTACATCGACCGGCGCACCGGGAAGGAGTTCGATCCCGACATCGCGCGCGCCTTCACCTCGATGATCCGCGAATCGGAAGTGCGGCTCGCCCGTGCCGACTCGCTCGACGAGGAGCCGGAAGCTTCGGCGCTCTAGCGCAGGCCAGCAGCGATCACGCTGCGGTGCGTTAGAGCCCCATCCGTCCGAGGTGATACGGGAGCATCTGCCGCCACGCCGGCCAGTCGTGGCGCACGTCGTGTCCCCAGAGGTCGAGCCAGTGCGGGATGCCCTTCGCGCTGAGCGCGTCGGAGAGTCGGCGTGATGCCTCGGGCTTCTCCCACTCCCCCTGTCCCGTCACGATGACGATGCGCGACTCGTGGCGAAGCAACTCGAGCGGGCGCCCCTCGAGGCCGGGGAGGTACCACATCGGGTTGTTGAAGTAGACGTTCTGGTCGGAATACCCCTCCAGGTATCCCTTCTCGAGGTCGTAGAAGCCCGACATGGCGATCGTGCCGCCAAAGAGGTCGGGGCGGCGCAGGAAACAGTTGGCGGCGTGGAAGGCTCCGAACGAGGCCCCAGTCGTGATCGCCCGCGCCCCGCCGTCGCCGCACGCATTGCGAATGTAGGGAACGACCTCCTCCTCAACGTACGAGACGTACAGCGCCTGGCGGCGCGCCTTCTCGTGCACCGGGAGCTGCGAGTCCATCCAGGCGTACGAGTTGATGCTGTCGATCGAGAAGAGGCGCACGCGCCCGGCGAAGAGCGACGGCTCGATCGCCTTCACCAGGAAGAAGCGCTCGTTCTCCAGGAAGTCCGCCGCGGCGGTGGGGAAGAGGAGGACCGGTGTTCCGCCCCACCCGTATTGCACGATCGGCATCTCGAGACCGAGGCGCGGCGAGCGCCAGCGGTCGATCCGGCGGGGGAGGGAAGGATCGATGTACTGGAACGCCATGGCGGGCAACGTAGGGAGCGAAGGTGAGCCAAGCGGGACGGGAAAGCTACGCGCCGCCCTTCGCTCAGCAACGGATTGATGCTGCGCGCACGATTCCGGTACGGGTGCGCGGCGCTCTCCTCGCCACTCTTCCTTCCATGCTTGCCGCGATTCGCTCCGCCGCCGTAATCGGCGTCGATGCCTACGATGTCACCGTCGAAGTCGATGCCACCAAGGGGCTCCCCCAGTGGACCATCGTCGGACTGGCAGCGGGCGCGGTGAAAGAGGCCAAGGAGCGCGTTGCCGCCGCCTTGAGCAACGCTGGCTTCGCGCTCCCGCCGCGGAGGTACACCATCAATCTCGCCCCGGCCGACCAGCGGAAGGACGGGACGGCCTTCGATCTTCCTATCGCCCTCGGTGTGCTCGTGGCCACCGGGCAGCTCGATCCCGAGGCGGTGCGCGACTGCGCCGCGTTAGGCGAGCTTGGGCTCGACGGCGCCTTGCGCCCGGTGCGCGGCGTGCTCCCGGTTGCACTGCACCTGGCGAGGCTTCCGGGTCGCGGGCCCGACTTCCGCCTCATCGTCCCGCCGGGGAACGCCGCCGAAGCAGGGGTCGTCTCCCAACTCCGATGCTCCTCGCCGCCGTCGCTCGGAGCACTCGTCGAAGCGCTGCGCGCGCCCCGCGCAAAGCGCGCGCGTTGCCTCGACGAAGCGTTCGCGCCGACGGTGACCGTCGCGGAAGACACAAGTGCCGGACGATTCGAGGGAGCACCGACCGCGGCACACGTCGACGAGCGCCTCGACCTCAGCGACGTCGTCGGACAGGAGTCGGCCAAACGAGCGCTGGAAATCGCCGCGGCTGGCGGACACGCGCTCCTCCTGATCGGTCCTCCCGGTGGCGGCAAGACGATGCTCGCCCGACGCCTCCCCGGAATACTCCCCCCGCTCGCTGACGAAGAAGCGCTCGAAGTCATGGCCGTCCAGTCGGTGGCGGGGATCCTTCGCATGCACGCCACGAGAACCGGTGAGCGTCCGTTTCGCGCGCCGCACCACACCCTCTCCGTCGCGGCGCTCATAGGCGGCGGGAGCTTTCCGCGTCCGGGAGAAGTGAGTCTTGCGCACCACGGTGTGCTCTTTCTCGACGAGCTGCAGGAGATGCCGCGCTCGGTCCTCGACGCGCTGCGCCAACCAATGGAGGACGGTCGCGTCGTCATCGCCCGCGCGCAGCAGGCACTCACCTTTCCTGCCAAGTTTGCGCTGGTTGGGGCGATGAATCCATGCCCGTGCGGACAACGCGGGCAGGCAGGACGAACGTGCACCTGCTCCGAGCCAGATGTCACGCGCCATCGCGCCCGCATCTCGGGGCCGCTCGCCGACCGGCTCGACATGACGGTGCACGTCCCCGCCGTCGCTATCGCATCGTTGGGGAGCGGGGCGGCGGGTGAGTCGTCGGCCAGCGTGCGGGCGCGCGTGGTGGCGGCGCGCGAACGCCAGCGGGAGCGATACCGCCGACTGCGACGCGTGAGCTGCAATGCCCACGTCGCCGGACGATGGCTCGACGCGCATTCGTCCATCTCACCTGAAGCGCGGTCGCTCCTCACGATGTCCGCCGACCGGCTGGCCCTGTCTGCCCGCGGATATCACCGCGTCCTCAAAGTGGCGCGCACGGTGGCCGATCTCGACGGGAGCGATGTGATCGAGCGGGCCCACGTTGCGGAGGCGCTCTTCGTCCGCACACCGGAGAACCTGCCAGCGCAGGAGGAGGTCGCCTAACTTGCGGGCATGTCGACGCTTCCGGCTGGTCAAGCCGAAATCTCCGAACAGTTCGAGCGCTCTGGCGGCTCCGCCACCGAGGAGCACGCCCGTCGCGCGCCACGCCCAGGCAACCCCAGCGCGTCCGATGCTTCCGGCGAGGCGCTTGAACTCGCACTCGCGTGCGAGCGCGCATTGCAGTCGTGGCTGGCGGAGCGTGGCTCCGTCCTCATCGGCTTTAGCGGCGGCGTAGATTCGGCGTACCTCGCGACCGTTGCGGTGGAAACGCTCGGTCGCGACAGGGTGCTCGCGGTCATCGGGCGTTCGCCGTCCTATCCGGCGGCGCAGTGGGCGATGGCGCGCGCCGTCGCCGATCGCTTCGACGTCCCCGTCCTTGAGATCGACACGCACGAGATGGACGATCCGCGCTACGCTGCCAACCCGGTCAATCGCTGCTACTTCTGCAAGTCCGAGTTGTGGTCTCGTCTCGTCCCGATCGCTGCCGAACGAGCGCTGGCCGTCGTGGTCGACGGGACTAATGCCGATGATGTTTCGGACTATCGCCCGGGCGCGGCTGCGGCTCGCGAGCGTGCGGTCCAGTCGCCGCTCGCGGAGCTTGGGCTGACCAAGGCGACGATCCGCCTGCTGTCGGAGCGACGCGGGATCCCGACCTGGTCGCAGCCCTCGTCGCCCTGTCTCTCGTCGCGGCTCCCGTACGGCACCGGCGTGACACCCGAGCGCCTCGCGCGGGTCGAGCGCGCCGAAGCCGCCTTGCGCCAACTCGGCGTCACGGGCGACCTCCGTGTGCGCTTCCACGACGACCTCGCGCGCGTCGAGATCTCGGCCGAGTCGCTGCAATACTGGCTCGAGCCGGAGCGGGCGTCGGCGATCGCCGATCGCGTGCGCGACGCCGGCTTCGCCCGCGTGGCGATCGATCTGCGTGGCTTTCGGTCTGGGTCGCTCAACGTGCTGAGCGGGGTGACACCCGCGTGACGTCGAATCGCGTCGACGAGCGTGCGCCGGATCGTGGCTCGATCGACCGTGCGACGGACGGGGCACCAGCCGACGAACGCTCGCATCGCCTTGAGGCGGCGCTCGCCGAACTCGGAGTGCACGCGCAGGTGGAATCCCGCGATGCGCTGGCGATCATCGCGCTCATCGACGACGCGTCGCCATCACTGGACGTGGAGCTCCGGCGCGCCTGCGTGCGCGAAGCGCAGCGCGCGGGCTTCACGCACATCGCGCTGGAGATTGCCCCACGACCGCGGGCGCGGTGAGCGCGCTCGCGTGCGCCTCTTCATCGCCGTCCCGATTCCCCACGTCGCCGCCGGCGAGATCACGGGTGCCCGCGCCGCGATCGAGGCGTCGGTGCCCGGCGTGCGCTGGGTGTCTCCCGCGCACATGCACCTCACGATGAAGTTCCTCGGCGAGCGCGCGGACCACGACGTCGCGCGTCTCACGAGCGCGATGCGCGACGCAGTCGCGACGATCGCGCCGTTCGACGCATCCACAAGCGAGGCGGGGGCCTTCCCAAACTTCTCGCGCCCTCGCGTCGTATGGCTTGGCATGGAGCCATCCGCCTCGTTCACGGCGATCGCCGACCGCCTGGAGCACCACATCGCACCACTCGGGTATCCACGGGAAGAGCGCGACTTCAGCGCGCATCTCACGCTCGGCCGCATCGCGCGCCCGCTCGCACAGGTGCAACGCGACCGGCTGCGCGCGGCGCTCGCCCGTGCGTTCGACGGCGCGGCTCGCCGCTGGAGCGTTCCGGTGCACGAGGTTGTGCTCTTCTCCAGTGAACATGTGCGTGGCGCACTTCGCTACGTTCCGCTGCAATCGATCCCCCTCGGAGCCCGCTGATGTCCGGTTGCCTGCGCTCGGTCGGTTGTCTCACGCTGCTTTGCATCCTCGCCATCGCGGGGTGGATCTCGCGCGCCCGCTGGATGCCGGCGGTCACGGGTACGCATTCTGCACCCACCATCGCCTTCGACCCGGTGACCGAGGCTCGGCGTGAACGCGGTCGGAACGCCATCACCTCGCTCGGGCAGAAGAGCGGTCCGGTCTTCGCCAACCTCACCGCCGCCGAAGCGTCGGCGCTCGTCCTCACCGACGCGAAGCGGCGCCTTCCGGCGTTTGTCGGCAACGTCGAGGCGGCGGTCGTGGGCGACCGACTGGTGTTGCGCTCGGAGATCGACCCCGCCGAACTCAACGCGCTCGACAAGCTGGGCCCCCTCGCGTCGAAGCTGCAGTCACGCCAGCAGGTCACGCTCTCCGGCACGCTCGACGTCGCGAGCCCCGGACACGCGGAATACGTGGTGCAGGAGCTGCACGTGAACGATCTCGATGTCCCCTCGCCGGTCATCGCCGCACTCGTCAGGCAGATCGATCGTCGCACGCGCGTTGGCGGAACATCGGACCGCGCGATCGGGTTCGACGTCCCGTCGTATGTCGGCGACATTCGCGTCGGCAAGGGGCGCGTCACCCTCTACAAGTCGGTGCAATGAGCCGCCGGATCCTCATCGTCGACGACGAGCAGGGCGTTCGCGCCGCGTTAGGCCAGCTCCTCGAGTACGAGGGATATGAGGTCCGCGCGGTCTCGAATGCCGCCGACGGGATCAAGGAGTACGAGCAGTGGCGCCCGCAACTCGTCTTCCTCGACGTGAAGATGGCCGGGATGGACGGGCTCGAGGCGCTGCGCCACATCCGCCAGCTCGACGCCTCGGCCACCGTCGTGATGATCTCGGGGCACGCCACGATCCAGACGGCGGTCGAGGCGACGCAGCTCGGCGCCTACGACATCCTCGAGAAGCCGCTCGACACCGACCGCATCCTCGTCCTCCTCCGCAACACGCTGCAGCACCTCACGCTGCAGGAAGAGAACGCCCAGCTCCGCGCCTCGATCGAGTCGCGCTACGAGATCGTCGGGAAGTCGTTTGCCATCCGCACGCTGGTCGGGCAGATCGAGAAGGTCGGCGTGACGCCAGCGCGCGTCCTCATCACCGGCGAGAACGGGACGGGGAAGGAACTCGTCGCCCGCGCTGTCCATCGGTTGTCGCCGCGCGTCAACAAGCCGTTCATCGAAGTGAACTGCGCGGCGATCCCGGCGGAACTCATCGAGAGCGAATTGTTCGGCCACATGAAGGGATCGTTCACCGGCGCCGTGCAGGACCGCGCCGGGAAGTTCGAGCAGGCCGACAAGGGGACGATCTTCCTCGACGAGATCGGCGACATGAGTCCGTCGGCGCAGGCCAAAGTCCTGCGCGTGCTGCAGGACGGCGAGGTAACGCGCATCGGCGGCGCCAAGCGCGTGCAGGTCGACGTGCGGGTGCTCGCCGCGACAAACAAGGACCTGCAGGAGGAGATCGCGGCCGGGCGCTTTCGCGAGGACCTGTTCTATCGCCTCAATGTCGTCCCGCTTCACGTGCCGCCGCTCCGCGAACGGCGCGACGACATCCCGCTCCTCGCGCAGTACTTCGCCGACCAGCTCTCGCGCCGTGAGGGCGCGCCGGTCCGCGTCCTCGACGCCTCGGCGATCGAGGCGCTGACGTTGATGGAGTGGCCAGGGAACGTGCGCGAGCTGCGCAATACGATCGAGCGGCTGCTCATCCTGGCGTCGGGTCCGCGCGTGACCAGCGCCGACGTGAACCGCCTAACGGGTGCCCGTCACGCCGATAGCGCAAGCCTCGGCTCGCTCCTCGACATCGGCACGTTCGAGGCGTTCAAGGACGCCGCCGAGCGCGCGTATTTGCTGCACAAGCTCCGCGAGTACGAGTGGAACGTCTCCGAAACCGCTCGCGCCCTCGACATGCCGCGATCGAATCTGTACAAGAAGATTGAGCGGTATTCTCTCGAGCGCGAAAAGTGACAACCCTCGTCTGCTCGTCTTCTCGTCTTCTCGTCTTCTCATGACCAACTGGGACGAAGAACTAAAAAAGATCGACAAACAGCTCGAGTCGGTCTCCGACGAAGCGCTCCTTCCGGCCAGGAACGCCCCAACGCCGCAGGCCAAGCAGGAGGCGCTGACCAAGCAGGCGTCGACCACCACGCTTGGCGTCGCGCTCCGCCTGCTGCTCTCGGTTGGACTCGGCGTGGGAATGCTGTTCTGGCCGTATAGTGCACGCTGCGGGCTCGGGCTGTTTGGCTACCTCGCGGCAACCGGTGTCGTCGCGCTCTCGGGCGTCTGGTCGTCGATCTGGACCTGGCGGCACCGCAGCTCGAAGGGGCATATCCTCTCCCTCCTCCTGATTCTCTGGGGTGGAGTACTCGCCGCCGTCGAAGTCCTCCCACGCACCGGGTATTCGCTCCCGACCCCCGATCACCCCGCGGTCTGGCTCTGCCAGTAGGAAAGGCAACGGTTCGGGGGGATCGCGGAGTCGAATGGCAGCCGTGACTGCCGCGGGGCGGGGCCGCGCGTAGCTTTGGAGTGCGCAGCGCGACGCTCTCGTGCCCCCCTCGCGACTCGTACTCCCATCGCATGTCCTCCGACTTCAAGAACTTCATTGCCGGCCAGTGGGTCGCTCCCTCGACGGGCGACTACTTCGAGAACACGAACCCCGCCGATCGCGGCGACGTGATCGGGCGTTTTCCGCTCTCCGGGCGCGCCGACGTCGATCGCGCGGTCGAGTCGGCCGCGCGCGGCTTCGCCCTGTGGCGCAAGACCCCGCCGCCGCTCCGCGGCGACGTCCTCCGCCGAGTCGGTGACATCCTCGCCTCGCGCAAGGAGGAGATCGCCGACCTCATGACGCGGGAGATGGGGAAGCCGCTCGCCGAGACGCGCGGCGACGTGCAGGAAGGGATCGACACGGCGTACTACGCCGCGGTCGAAGGGCGCCGACTCTTCGGACACACCGTCCCGAGCGAACTGCGCAACAAGTGGGCGATGAGCTTCCGCCGCCCGATCGGCGTCGCCGGGATCGTGACGCCGTTCAACTTCCCGATGGCCATCCCCACCTGGAAGATGTTCCCGGCCCTGGTCTGCGGGAACGCCTGCGTCTTCAAGCCCGCCGAGGATGTTCCGCACACCGGCGCGGTCCTCGTCGAAGTGATGCTCGAGGCCGGCCTTCCGCCCGAAGTCATACAGCTCGTGCACGGCGTGGGTGAAACGGTCGGCGCGGCGATCGTGTCGCACCCCGACATCCCCCTCGTCTCGTTCACCGGCTCGACCGATACCGGCGCCAAGGTTGGCGAGACGTGCGGGCGGATGCACAAGCGCCTCTCGCTCGAGATGGGCGGCAAGAACGCGCAGATCGTCCTCGACGACGCCGACCTCGATCTCGCCCTCGAAGGCGTCCTGTGGGGCGCCTTCGGTACGACCGGGCAGCGCTGCACCGCCACCTCGCGCCTCATCATCCAGAGCGGCGTGCACGACCGCCTCGTCGACATGCTCGTCACGCGCGTGAAGGGGCTCACACTCGGGGACGGTCGCGTGGCCTCGACCGACGTCGGCCCGCTGATTCACGAGGAGTCGCGCGAAAAGGTCGAACGCTATGTTGCCATCGGCCTGGAAGAGGGGGCCGAACTGGTGGTCGGCGGAAAGCGTGCGACCGAGGGAGCACTCGCCAAGGGGACCTTCTTCCAGCCGACCATCTTCACCGGCGTGCGCGCCGGTTCGCGCCTCGAACAGGAGGAGATCTTCGGGCCGGTCCTGTCGGTGGTCCGGGTCGACTCCGTGGACGAGGCCTTCGCCGTCAACAACGGCGTGCGCTACGGACTCTCGTCATCGGTGTATACGCGCAACGTGGAGGTTGCCTTCCGCGCGATGACGGAACTGGACAACGGCATCACGTACATCAACGCCCCGACGATCGGCGCCGAGGCACACCTCCCGTTCGGCGGTGTGAAGCTGACTGGCAATGGGCACCGGGAGGGGGGATGGGAAGTGTACGACTTCTACTCCGAAACGAAGGTCGGCTACGTGGACTACTCCGGCGCGCTGCAGCGCGCGCAGATTGACACGTATGGTGACTAGTGGTCGTCAGAGGAGAGGACCGTGCGCCGTTGCACGGTGCCGCTCCCTGGTCGACCGGTTGCGTGCCTCCGAGGGCACGGGTTAATTGCCCCGAAGAGCGATGGTGGTGATCTCCCCTGACCGTGACGATGTGCGACTCCGCGTGGCGCCGGCAATCGGGCGCTGGCGGAGCCGCATGTCGCGGCGGCGGGCGTCGATCAGGCAAGCGAGCGGTTGTACCGCGTTAGGCGTGCGCACTGTGCGCTGCATCACGAGTTCGACGTGGGCGATCACGCCGCGACCGGAGGGATGGGGGGCGGGGCGACGCATCATCCGGTGGATGGAGGAGTCATGACGTCAGGCACAACGACCGTCGAGGGACGCGCGGGGATCTCCCCGACCGAGCGCGCGGCTGCGCTCGACCGCGTCAACCAGTCGAGCCCGCGCCTGTTGCGTCTCCTGTGGGAGTGGGCCAAGTCATTCCAGCTTGCGGTCCTCCTCTTCCTCTTCATCCGCGCCTTCCTCGTCGAAGCATTCAAGATCCCCAGCGGGAGCATGGAAGGGACGCTCCTCGTCGGTGACTTCCTCCTCGTCAACAAGCTCGTGTACGGCGCGGAGATTCCGTTCTCGGGCAAGCGACTCCCCGCGGTGCGCACTCCCGCGCGCGGTGACGTGATCGTCTTCCAGTGGCCGTCCGATCCGTCGAAGAACTTCGTGAAGCGACTCGTCGGCGTTCCGGGTGACACGCTCTCGATGAACGAGGGGGTCCTCTTCCGGAACGGTGTGCGGCTGCAGGAAGGGTACGTGCGTCACATCGATCCGGGGGCCGATCCGGCAGGTGAAGAGTTCCGCTGGCAGCGCGACTATCTCGTGCGCACGGCGTCGGCATCGGTCTCGTATCACCCGTCACGCAACAACTGGGGCCCGCTCGTCGTGCCGAAGGAGCATCTCTTCGTGCTCGGCGACAACCGCGACAATTCGCTCGACTCGCGCTATTGGGGATTCGTCCCCGATTCGCTTGTTCGTGGGCAGCCGATGGTCGTGTATTACAGCTACGCCCCCGACTCCGCCGCCCCCCTCGATTTCCTCACCCGCGTGCGCTGGCACCGGCTGGGTGACCGCGTCCGCTAGTTTCCTGCCGTGAGCCGACGTATTCTCCTCTCGGCGACGCCCCAGAGTTCCCCGACCGCCGTTCATCAGGAGTTCCTGTGGCAGCAGGACGCATAGCCGTAAAGAAGTCGTCTTTCGACGAAGGCTCGCTTGACCAGTACCTGCGCGACATCAGCGCCTATCCGCTGATCACTCGCGAGGATGAGGTGGAGCTGGCACAACAGATCCGCAGCGGTGACCAGGAAGCGCTCGACAAGTTGGTGCGCTCGAACCTGCGCTTCGTGGTCTCCGTCGCCAAGAAATACCAGAACCAGGGCGTGTCGCTCTCGGACCTGATCAACGAGGGGAACCTCGGCCTGATCCGCGCCGCCCACAAGTTCGACGAGACGAAGGGGATCAAGTTCATCTCGTACGCGGTGTGGTGGATCCGCCAGGCGATCCTGCAGGCGCTCGCCGAGCAGTCGCGCATCGTCCGCGTCCCGCTCAACCGCGCCGGCACGCTGCACCGCATCGGCAAGCGCGCAAACTCGCTGCTGCAGGAGCTCGGTCGCGAGGCGACCCACGCCGAGATCGCCGAGGGGATGGACATCACCGAGGAAGAAGTCGCCAAGACGATGTCGATCTCGCAGGCGCATCTCTCCCTCGATGCGCCGCTCACCCCGGGCGAGGACAACAAGCTCCTCGACTACCTCCCCGACAACCTCAATCCCACCCCCGACGAGCAGACCTTCGAGAAGGCGCTGACGGAGTCGATCGAGGAGGCGCTGGGGTCGCTCAAGGAGCGCGAGGCGAAGATCCTCCGCCTCTACTTCGGCCTCGACGGCGAGGAGCCGATGACGCTGGAGCAGATCGGGTCGCTCCTCGGGATCACGCGCGAGCGCGTGCGCCAGATCAAGGAGAAGGCGCTCTCACGCCTGCGGCACGTGTCGCGCGCGCGGGCGCTGGAATCGTATCTTGGGTGAGCGAGGGACGGGAGACGGGGGACGGGGGACGGGAGGTTCGGCGGCGCCCGGGATGGAGGGGTTGCGCGATGGAAACGAGCATCTGGAGATGGCGGTGCCGAAGGTTGGCGTGCTGCTGCGGATGCTTGGGCGCGCGGTGACACTTCGCTGCCCATATTGTGGCGGTGGCCCGGTTCGCATCAACTGGTTCCGCCTGCGCGAGGCGTGCGGAAATTGCGGCTGCCGGCTCGAGCGAGGCGAACCCGATTACTTTCTGGGCGGGATGATGTTCAATCTCGTGCTGTCCGAACTCCTCTTCGCGCTGATATTCGTCACGGTACTCGTCGTGCGTTGGCCGACCGTTCCATGGGACGGGATCCAGGTCGGCGCGCCGCTGGGGATGATCATCGCCCCGATTGCTCTCTATCCGGTCTCGAAGCTCGTCTGGCTCGCCGTCGACCTCGCGTTTCGACCGGATCGCACCCGCTGATCGCGTCGCGCAGCGCGCGTCGCCCGGCCCAGTGCACGCCGCCCGCGCCGCGCCGGTCACCAACTGAATCTCATGGCTGATACCAGTTCATTCGACGTCACCACCGGAGTCGACCTGCAGGAAGTCGACAACGCCGTGAACCAGGCCGGGAAGGAGGTCGCGACCCGCTACGACTTCAAGGGGTCGAAAGCGGCGATCGAATTCACCCGCGCCACCGGGAAGCTCGTCCTCATCGCCGACGACGACTTCAAGATGCGCGCGCTCTTCGACATCCTGCAGAGCAAGCTGATAAAACGCGGTGTGCCGGTGAAGAACCTCGACGTGGGCGAGACGCTTCCAGCGGGGGGCGATACCGTGCGCAAGGAGATCGGGCTCAAGATGTCGCTCGACAGCGAGACGGCGAAGAAGGTCTCGGCGACGATCAAGGAGGCGAAACTCAAGAAGGTGCAGGCCGCCATCCAGGGGGAGCAGGTGCGCGTCAGCTCGCCGTCCAAGGACGACCTGCAGCTCGCGATCGCCCTCCTGCGCTCGACCGACTTCGGCGTCGAGCTCAAGTTCGGGAACTACCGTTAGGCATTCGTCAGGCATTCGCGGGTGAGCCGGCGTTGCCGCCGGGCACCTGCGCGTGGAACGAGAGCGGCGACGGCGCGGTGGCCGACGCGCCCCCACGCATCATCGGGAGGGATCGGGTATGCCGATGCACTTCGCTCGCACCTGCCGGCGCCAGCGCTCCGCTGCGCGCATATTCGCCGCCGCAATCCTCGCGGCGCTGGCGGCCTGCGGCGGCGGTGGTGCCGACGCCTCGCGCGAAGGGCGAGGCACCATCATCATCGGCGTCGCCGCGGACGCCGACTTTCTCCTCCCGGCGGTCGTTGGTCAGCTCATCGGGAAGCAGGTCTTCGATCAGCTCTACGACCCGCTCGCCGTCGCCCCTGCGTCGATGCGCACGGTTGGAGACGCCGGCTTCGAGCCGCGTCTCGCGAGGAGCTGGACCTGGGCCCCCGACTCCCTCTCGATCGCATTCGCCATCGATCCGCGCGCGCGCTGGCACGATGGCGTTCCGGTGCACAGCAACGATGTGCGCTTCTCCGTTTCGCTGATCAAGGATCCGGTCGTCGTCTCCAACCTCGCGAGCGGGCTCGCCGACGTGGACTCGGTTACGGTTCCCGACTCGCTGACCGCCGTCATCTGGTTCGCGCGGCACACGCCGGAGCAGTTCTTCCAGCTGGTGAACAACCTGACGGTGATGCCGCAGCACCTGCTCGATTCGATTCCGCGAGACAAACTGCGCGAATCAGAGGCGGCGCGACATCCGGTGGGGAGCGGACGCTTTCGCTTTCGGCGCTGGGATCGCGGGTCGCGCATCGAACTCGTTGCCGACACCGCGAACTATCGCGGGCGCCCCGGCGTCGATCGCGTCATCTGGAGCATCTCACCCGATCCCACGTCGCTGTGGGCGCGTCTCGTCGCCGAAGAGATCGACCTGGTTGAAGTCCTGATGGGGGAGCCACTCGAGAAGGTGATTGCCTCCACCACCGCGCGCCCTGTTCCCTACAATTCGCTCGACTACGCCTACCTCACCTTCAACCTGCATGCGCCGGGCGATGCGCGACGCCCGCATCCGATCCTCGGCGACGCTCGGCTGCGACGCGCGCTGGCGCTGGCCACCGACCGTGCGACGATCGTGCGCAACGTCTTCGACACGCTCGCCTACGTCGGCAATGGGCCGTTTGTGCGCGCGCAATGGACCGCCGACACGACCATCGCGGCAGTGCCGTACGATCCCGTCGCGGCGGCCGCGCTCCTCGATTCGCTCGGCTGGCGAACCAACGGCGGTGATGGGACTCGCATGCGGAATGGGCGCCCACTCACGCTTACCCTCGAGTATCCGACGTCGAGCAACGGGCGCCGCCGGTCGGCCACGCTGCTTCAGGCGCAGTGGAAGGCGGTGGGAGTCAACTTGCAGCTCAGGGGGATCGAGCAAAACACGCAGAGCGCCGACCGTGAGGCGGGAAAGTTCGACGTGTCGTTCGATGGGGCGCATGCCGATCCCAGTCCCGCCGAGATCCGCCAGACGTGGGTGACGCGCGGCCACGAAGGGGCGGGTGCCACGAACTACGGCGGCTACGCGAATAGCGCCGTCGACGCGCTGCTCGACTCGGCGCTCGTCACCTTCGACACGGACCGGAGCCGAGTGCTCTACCGCCGCGCGTACGAGCAGATCAACGCCGATGTCCCCGCGATCTTCATGTACGAGCCACGGCTGGTCGCCGGGCTGAATCGCCGCATCGACGCCGGCACCTGGCGCAACGATGGATGGTGGACGACGCTCGCCGACTGGACGATCGCCCCCGACAAGCGCCTCCCGCGCGATCGCATCCCGCTCTCGGCAGAACTCTCCGCCAGTGACACGGACGCCCGCCGACTCGGCGCAGAAGGCCAAGTAGTCGTTAGCTTGCAGTCGCGGGGGTGCGCGTCTCGAATCCTCGCGCCCTCCCGCCGCCCCGTCATGTCTGCTGCCCTTCGCTCCACCGCTCCATTCGCCCCGCGCCGTATCGTGATTGGCGCCAACGCCCACGCGGAGTTGGCGGCGGCGATCCACGCGGCGCGCCCCGAGCTGGAGATTCGCGGCGAGCGCTATACGAACATCACGGCCGCCGACCTGGATTGGGGCGAGGCGTACGTCGGCTTCAAGCGTCCCCCGCTGTCGTCGCTGGGAAATGTCCGCTGGGTGCACTGCACCGGCGCCGGCGTCGATTCTTGGCTCTATCCCGAGGCGCTCCCCGATCACATCCGCCTCACCCGGTCGTCGGAGTCGTTCGGCCCGATGATCGCCGAGTGGGCGCTGGCGCGCGCCCTTGCCTTCTCCCAACAGTTAGTCGACCTCGCGCAGAACCAGCGTCTCCACCGCTGGGTTCCGCGCGATCTTTCCGCCGTACGCGGAACGCGCGCCGTCGTTGTCGGAACAACGTGGGGAGCCACGTCGGTCGCCTGTTCGCCGCGCTCGGATGCCGTGTGTACGGCGTCTCGCGCTCGGGGGATGGCGACCCGGAGATCTTCGCCGCGATGGCGCAGGTCTCCGCGCTGAAGGACATGGCCGCCGTGGCCGATTGGCTGATAGTCACGCTCCCGCTCACCGCCGAGACCGAAGGGTTGATCAACCGCGACGTGATGATGGCGTGCCGCGGGGCGGTGTTGCTCAACGCCGGACGTGGCGCGGTGGTCGAGGAAGGGGCGATCGTCGAGGCGCTCGACAACGGGTGGTTGCGCGGCGCAGCGCTCGACGTCTTCGAGACCGAACCGCTCCCGGTCGACTCCCCGCTCTGGCAGGACCAGCGCGTGATGATCTCCCCGCACATCAGCGGGCTCACGACGATCGAGGGGGCGAGCGCGGGTTTCCTCGAGTGCCTCGCCGCCTTCGAGCGTGGTGAACCGACGCGCTGGCTGGTCGACCGCGCTCGCCAATACTGATTCGATACTGACATGAAGTTCGCGGTCCTCACGCTCGGGTGCGACAAGAACACAGTCGATTCCGAGCGATACATCGCCGAGTTGGTGGCGCACGGTGCGGAGCGCGCCGAGCAGATGGACGACGCCGACGTGATCGTCGTGAACACCTGCGGCTTCATCGACGCGGCCAAGCGCGAGTCGCTCGACGCAATCCTCGATGCCGCGCGTCACAAGGACGAAGGGCGCTGCCAGCTCGTTGCGGCTGTCGGCTGCATGGTGGCGCGTCACAAGGACGAGCTGGTCGAGGCGCTCCCCGAGGTCGATCTCTTTCTCGGAACCGCCGAGAGCGAGCGACTCATTCCCGAGTTGGAGGCGCGCGGACTGCTGGACGATGCGCCGCTCCTCACGCACCCCGGCGTGCGCCTCTACGCAGGCGACCTTCCGCACGTGCGCTATCTCAAGATCAGCGAGGGGTGCGACCACGGCTGCGCCTTCTGTGCGATCCCGCTCATGCGCGGGCGGCATCGGTCGTTCTCGATGGACGATGTGGTGCGCGAGGCGCAGCTCCTGGAGGTGCAGGGTGCGCGTGAGATCAACCTGGTGGCGCAGGATCTCGCGCACTACGGGCGCGACGTGCGCGACGGCAACGGACTCCCGCAGCTCCTCGAGGCGCTCCTGCGAGAGACGAGCGTGCCGTGGTATCGCCTGCTCTACATCTACAGTGCCGGGCTCACTCCGGCGATGCTCGACCTCATGGCGCGTGAGCCACGCATCGTGCGCTACCTCGACATCCCGATGCAGCACGCCGCCGACAGCGTACTCACGCGGATGCGCCGTCCCGAGCGCAAGGCGAAGCAGCGCGAGCGGCTGCGCGCGCTCCGCGAGCGCATCCCCGACGTCGCCATCCGAACGACAGTGATCGTCGGTTTTCCCGGGGAGACGGAGGACGAATTCCAGGAACTCCTCGATTTCCTGGAGGAGGCGCAGCTGGAGCGGGTGGGGGCGTTCACTTATTCGGCACAGGAGGGGACCGCAGCGTACAAGCTGGCGGACGACGTCCCGGAGGACGTGAAGCGCAACCGGCTGGAGCGCGTGCAGGAGCTGCAACGCCTGATCACCGCCGAACGGTACGAGTCGTGGATCGGGCGCGAGGTGACGGCGCTCGTCGACCGCGCGGCCGAGGCCAACGGTGTGGCGCAAGCGCGACTCGCGTCGCAGGGAGACGACATCGACGGCGTGACCTGGGTCACAACCGATGCGCAGCCGGGGACGTTTCTCGAGGTGCGGCTGGACGAGGTCGTCGACGACTTCGATTTCCGGGCGACTGTGCGCAGGACGATCGACGCGCCAGCTGCGCGGCCCGAGCAGCGTTCCGGGCGAGTGCTTCCAGTGGCGGCGGGGAGCGTCGGGAGCTTCGGGCGTTAGTCACCTCGCAGGCCTCCGTCGCCGAACTCTTGCGACGCTCCCTGTCGCCGCGGTGCCTCGTGGTGAACAGCGCTTTCACCGCGGAGTCCGCGGAGATCGCGGAGGACGACGGCCCAACCATGGTGTGCCAAGTTCTGTGTCGCGTGCATCTCGCGAAATCTCCGCGGACTCCGAGGTAGAAATGTTTGAGTCCACAGCGCTCACCGACGCCCGCTCATGCGAGCCGACCGCGAGGTGACGCCCGGGGAGCGGCACGCGTCCTACACCGCCGGTCGTTAGGCCCGAAATCCCAGCGGCCGAGCTTCCTCGACTCCGCCGCTCCGCCAACCGCCGATGCGTCTGCCCAAGCTCGTCCCCGCGGCGCTCTTGTTTCCGCTCCTCCTCCCGCTGGCCGCACGCAACCCCGCGCCGGAGCGGGGGGCGATCGCCAGCGCGACCGAGAGAGCGCCAGACCCGAGTCGCGATGTGCGCGTTGCGATCGGGTCCGTGGGCTACGAGGCGCGCGCCAGCGCGGAGGGAGCGTGGGTGCTGCGCGATGCGTGGGGAAGAACTCATGCGCGCGGCGACGTGCCCCCCACGTGGAGCATCGAACGCCGGAACCGCCGCATCCGAATTGCCTTCGACGGCACCGATCGCGTCACGGCATGGAGCGAGGAGCCGTTCACCCTTGCACCCGACGGGCCGGGCGCTGCGCTCAGTTTCAACGGGCGTCGCTATCGCGGTACCCTCGCCTTCGTCCCCACCGACACGGCGATCATCGTCGTCAACCAGCTCGACCTCGAATCGTACCTGCGCGGCGTCGTCCCGCTGGAGTTGGGGATCCGCTCACCTAACGAATCGGCCGCGCTCGAGGCGCAGGCGATCGCCGCGCGCAGCTACACCGTCGTGCGTCAGCGTGAAGCAACGGGGCGTCGCTACGACCTCACCAGTGGCGAGATGGACCAGGTGTACGGCGGGATGAATGCCGAGCACCCGATCGCCGACGCTGCAGTCCTCGCCACCGAGGGGCTCGTGCTCACGTGGCAGGGAGCGGTCGTCCGCGCACCGTATCACTCCACCTGCGGCGGGCGCACGATTCCGCCATCGGAGGCGTGGAGCGGGGAGCGCGATGTTCCGTATCTGCGCGGCATTCGCGACACGCCGGAGGGGAGCGACCGCGCGTGGTGCGAGATCTCGCCGCGATTTCACTGGGAACGCACCCTCGATCGCCGCGACCTCGACGCCGCCGTCGTCCGCTACGTGAACGCCTCGGCGAGCGGTGCACTGTCGAATCCGGGGGGCGTGCGCGGGGCGCGCATCGAGCGCACCACGCCATCGGGGCGCGTGGCGGCACTCGCCCTTGCGACCGACGGCGGCACGATGCGCCTGAGCGGGACGCTGTTGCGCACCACGTTGCGTTCTGCACGTGGCGAGATCGTGAACTCGACCTATTTTTCGTTGGAGCCGGTCGTCGGGCGTGACGGACGGCTAATGCAATTGACGTTGCGAGGGACGGGCAGTGGCCACGGGGTAGGGATGTGCCAGTGGGGGGCGATCGCCCGGGCTCGCGCAGGGCACGATGTCCGTGCGATTCTGGCGGCGTACTTTCCTGGCACGGTGGTCGCCCGACTGTCCTGACGTTGCGCCGCATCGCACTCGACACGCCCGGAGCAGTAGAGGTCATCTCGCAAGTAGTCGACGCCCTCCGGCAGGCGCCTGGCGCCGGCGCGACCGGCGACAATTCGCGAGATGACGTGTAGTCGCGTCCTGTCCTGCCTAACGCCGTTCTCCGCCTCATGCAATCGCCTGTCCGCATCGCCGTCGTCGGCGCTGGCGCCATCGCGCAACTCGCGCACCTCCCGGTGCTCGCCAAGCTGCGCGGCGCGCAGCTCGTGGCGCTGTGCGACAACGACCGCGCCAAGGCCCGCGCCCTCGCCGATCGCTTCGGGATTCCCGACGTCTTCACCGACATCGACGACCTGATCGACTACGATCCGGTCGATCTCGCCGTCGTCGCGACGCCCAACCATCTGCACGAGCCACACGTCCTGCAGCTTCTCGCTGCCGGTGTGGACGTGCTGTGCGAGCGTCCGCTTTCGCTCACCTCGAAGGGCGTCGAGCGGATCCTGTCCGCGGCGTCGCGCGCCAATCGCAAGGTGTTCGTCGCCAACAACCATCGCTTCCGGAGCGATGTGCAGGCGCTGGTGCGCTTTCTCGGTGGCGGCGAACTCGGAAAGCTGACCGGGATGCGCGCCGGCTCGTATCACCCGCGCGGCAAGACCGAAGGGTGGCGCCTGCGCCGGCAGGAAGCGGGGGGCGGCGTGCTGTTCGAGAAAGGATTTCCGCTGATCGACCTGGCGATGTGGATGGCCGACTTCCCCGCGCCGCAGCGTGTGTGGGCGCACTTCGATCGCCCGCGCGGTGCGAACTCGGTCGAAGAGTCGGCGATCGTCTCGGTGGAGTGTGCGAACGGCGCCGTCTTCTCGTTCGACGTCTCCTGGGCCTATGTCGGCGAGGACGAGCGCTGGTGGTTCGAGACCTTGAGTTCGCGCGGGAGCGCGCGGCTCGCCCCGCTGCGCGTGGTGAAGGAGCTGAACGGCAAGCCGGTCGATGTCTCGCCTACCGGGGCCGCGGCGCGAGAGAGCGCGTTCATCCAGTCGTACCGCGCCGAGCTGGCGCACACGATCTCGGTGCTGCGGGGCGAAGTGGAGTACGAGGCACCGACCGACCAGGTGATCGTGCACCGCATCATCGAGGCGGCCTACAAGTCCGCAGAGGAAGGGAAGGAAGTGCGGTTGTGAGGTGCTGCCACCGGGCGCTGGCGGTCGCGCTCCTGCTCGTCGCCTCGTTCCTCGGCACTCGGCCCGCGGCGTTGCGCGCGCAGGCGGCCCCTCCGACGTCGTCTCCCGCTACGGCCGGGACCGCGGCGTCCACGGTCCCGGGGAGCGAACTCGAGATCTACGTCATGACGATGGGGCAGGGCGACCTGCTCTGGGAGCGATTCGGGCACAACGCGTTAGGCGTGCGCAACCTCGCCACCGGCTCCGACGTGGTTTACAACTGGGGAACCTTCTCCTTCGAGCAGCCGGGGTTCCTCCCGCGCTTCCTGCGGGGAGAGATGCTGTACTGGCTCGCGCCAAACGATGCGGCGCAAACGCTGGAAGCGTACCAGTACTTCAACCGGTCCGTGACCGTCCAGCGCCTCAACCTCACGCCGGCGCAGCGCGACAGCGTGCGAAAGTTCGTGGAGTGGAACGCGCGAGAAGAGAACAAGTTCTACCACTACGACTACTACCGCGACAACTGCTCCACGCGCGTGCGCGACGCGCTCGACCTGATCCTCGGCGGGGCGCTCCGCGCCGCAACCGACACGCAGCGCACGGCGATGACGTATCGCGACCATTCGTTGCGCCTGACGGACGGAATGTTCTGGTGGCGTACGGGGATCGACTTCGGGCTTGGCGCCCCAACCGATCACCCGATCACGGCGTGGGAGGCGATGTTCATCCCGATGGAGCTGCAGCGACGCCTCCGCGATATCCGCGTCCCCGACGCCAACGGCAACCTGATCCCGCTGGTCGCGTCGGAGAACGTCCTCTTCGAGGCGTCGCGCCCCCCGGAGCGCATGGATGTTCCCTCGCTCGCCGGAACCGGGCTCCTCATCGGGCTCGTCACCGCGGGGATCCTGCTCGCGCTTGGATACCGCACCCCTGGGCGCTTCGCCGCGCTCTCGCTGTCGACGCTCTGGAGCTGGGTCGCGGGAATCTTCGGGCTCCTCCTCTTCCTCCTGTGGGCCTTCACCAGCCACACGGCGGCCCACGGGAACCAGAATCTCTTCTTCGCCCATCCGTTGTGGCTGGCGGTGGCCGCGATGCTCCCGTTCGCGCGCCGAAGCCGCGCGACCCGTAGCCGGCTCCTGCTCATCATTCGCATCTGCACGGGCGTGGCAATCCTTGGCGGGCTGGTGGCGCTGACACCGTTCGGGCAGCCGTCCGGCGAAATCGCCGCCTTCGCCGTCCCCGTGATCGTCGCCGTGTATCTCCTCGTGCTTCGCGTGGTGTATCTCGCGCAGCAGGAGTCCAACGCCAAGCTGCCGCAGGGCGCGGCGGGGCGACCGGCGCGCGCGTGAGTCACTCGGTCGGAATCGATGTCGGCGGGACCTTCACCGATCTCGTGTCGGTCTCGCTCGACGACGGATCGGTCGTCGCCGGCAAGGTCCTGAGCACCCCGCACGACCAGAGTGAGGGGGTCGAGGAGGCGCTGCGCACCCAAGGGCCTGACGCCGCCGACGTCGCGCGCATCGTGCACGGGACGACGGTCGTCACCAACATGCTCCTCGAGCGCCGCGGGGCGCGCGTCGTGCTCTGCGCCACCAAGGGGGCTACCGACCTCCTCTCGCTTCGACGGCAGGAGCGCGCGTCGCTCTACGACCTCACGGCGCATCACCCGGCACCGCTCGTCGAACAGGACGACGTCATCGCGGTTCACGAACGGCGCACGCCGTCGGGGGTGGAAGTCGCGCTCACCGCGAGCGAAGCCGCACGCGTTGCCGACGCGGTGGCCGCGCGCGAGCCGGCGATCGTTGCCATCTCGCTCCTCCATGCCTACGCCGACGCCGCGCACGAGGTGCAGCTGGCAAGAGCGATCCGCGCGCGGATTCCCGGCGTCGATGTGGTCCTCGGCGCCGAGGTACTCCCAGCCAGAAATCCGCGAGTACGAGCGGACCGCGACCACGGCGTGCGAGGCCTACGCGCGCCCCGGCGTCACGCGCTACCACGAGAACCTCACCGGGCGCGTCGCCACGCTCGGGATGCCTGCGCCAGGCGTCGTCGCCTCCAACGGCGGAATGCGGGGCGCGCAGGAGGCCTCGCGTCACGCCGCATCCCTCGCACTCTCCGGTCCGGCCGGCGGTGTGGCCGGGGCCGCACTGACCGCTCGTCTGGCCGGCTTCCAGCGCGCCCTCTCCATCGATATCGGGGGGACGAGTGCCGACGTGGGCCTCATCCTCGACGGGGAGCCGCTGGTCGAGGCGGGAGGGGCGGTCGCCGGCGTTCCCATCGCCCTCCCGCGCGTCCTGGTGGAAACCGTGTCAGCGGGCGGTGGATCGTTAGGGTGGATCGATGACGGCGGCGCGCTCCGCGTAGGGCCGCGCAGTGCCGGCGCCGTTCCCGGCCCGGTCGCCTTCGGGCGCGGCGGGACGCAGCCCACCGTCACCGACGCGCACGTCACCCTCGGGAACATCCGCGCCGACCGCATGGCCCGCGACGTTTCGCTCGACGCCATTGGCGCCCGCGATGCCGTTGCGCGACTGGCTGCTACGTTAGGCGCCACTCCGGAGCGCACCGCCGAGGCCATGATCGCCACGGCCGACGCCGAGATGGCGCGCGCGCTCCGGCGGGTGAGTGTGGAGCGTGGCATCGATCCACGCAGTTGCACGCTCGTCGCCTTCGGTGGCGGCGGTCCCCTCCACGCCTGCGCCCTCGCCGACACGCTCGGCATGCGGCGCGTCCTCGTCCCGCCCCACGCAGGGGTGCTCTCGGCGCTTGGACTCGCCGTCGCCCCCGAACGCCGGATGGCGATGGTCAGCGTGATGCAGACGCTCGACGACGTGGGCAACGATGCCCTCGCCAACGTCGCGGAACAGGCGACGGCGCGCGCCGGCGCGACCGGCAGCACGCAACACGTGGCGCGCGTGCGCTATCGTGGGCAGGGACACGACCTCGAGATCCCCTTTGCCGTGGGAGAATCGGTGACGACGCTCGCCGACCGATTCGCCGAGTCGCACCGACGCCGATACGGCTTCGTGCTGGAGAGCCGCCCGGAGATCGTGAGCGTCCGCGCCACGACGTCGAAGGACGCGCCGACGTTGCAGCTGTCGAGGCGCGGCGCCAATCGGTGGGCGGCCCAGCCGGGCGTCGACTCCGGCGGCGTACTCGACGCCACCGTGCGAGGACCCGCCGTCGTGGCGCTCCCCGATGCGACGCTCCTCGTGACGGAGGGGTGGTCGGCCCGTCCGCTCGAGATCGGCGGCTGGCTCCTGGAGGCCAATGGCTGATTCTATCGCCCAAGCCGCCGCTCCGCCGGCGTTCGATCCGCTCGCGCTCACCGTCTTCTCCAACGCGGTCGCGATGATCGCCGAGGAGATGGGGACGGTGCTCGAGCGCGGCGCGCTCTCTCCTAACATTCGGGAGCGCCGCGACGCGTCGTCGGCGCTCTTCGACGCCAACGGGCGCATGATCGCCCAGGCCGCGCACATCCCGGTCCACCTTGGCGCGATGCCGGAGGCGGTGCGCGCCGTGCGGGCCCGTGCGCCGCGCCCTGGTGACGTGTTCCTGCTCAACGATCCCAATCACGGCGGCTCGCACCTCCCCGACCTCACGATGGTCGAGGTGATCGCCGAGGGCGACACGATCGTCGGCTATGCCGCCGTGCGCGCGCATCACGCCGACGTCGGCGGGATGTCGCCGGGAAGCATGCCGCGCGGAGCGACGGAACTCGTGCAGGAAGGGCTGATCGTTCCGCCCGTCCGCCTCGCCACGCGCGACGGGTGGAACGACGACGTCCTCGCACTGGTGCTGGCCAACGTGCGAACGCCCGAGGAGCGACTCGGCGACCTTCGCGCGCAACGTGCTGCCTGCGCGGCCGGGCGCGACGGGTGGCTCGCCCTGCGCGCACGCGAGGGAGGGGCAACGATCGATCTCGCCGGCGCGGCGCTCCTCGACTACACCGAGCGCCGTGCGCGCACCCGCATCGCGCAGTTGGGTGACGTGCAGGGACGCGCGCGCGATGCGCTCGAGGGAGACGGTGTCACCGATGCCGATGTCCCCATCGTCGTGCAGCTGACGGCGCTCGGCGATCGCCTCCGCCTCGATTTCACCGGGAGTTCGCCGATGGTGACGGGGAACGTGAATGCGCCCTTCGCCGTGACGCGCGCTGCCGCGGTCTTCGTGTTGCGCACGCTCCTCGACGCCGACGTCCCTACGAACGACGGGATCGCGCGCGCGCTCGAACTCATCGTCCCCGAGGACAGTGCGATCAACGCGCGCTGGCCCGCCGCCGTCGCCGCCGGCAACGTGGAGATGTCGCAGCGCGTGACCGACACGATCTTCGCGGCGCTCGCCGACGCCGGCGTCGACGTGCCGGCGCAGGGGCAGGGGACGATGAACAACATCACCTTCGGCGGGCGTGGGTGGACGTTCTACGAAACGCTCGGTGGAGGGCAGGGCGGATCGTCCCGAGGTCCGGGACCGAGCGCGGTGCACGTGGGGATGAGCAACACGCGCAACACGCCGATCGAGTCGCTGGAGCATGCCTACCCGTTGCGGATCGATGAGTACGCGGTGCGCCGTGGCTCGGGCGGGGCGGGAGCCGGGCGCGGCGGCGATGGTGTGGTGCGCCGCTATCGCGTGCTGGAGCCCTGCACGGTCACGTTGGTCACCGAACGGCGCCGCCTCGCGCCTCGCGGCGCAGCAGGTGGTGCCGATGGCGCCCCCGGCCAGAACCTGCTCAACGGCGAGCCGATCCCCGCCAAGTGCCGCCTCGAGCTTGCAGCTGGCGACGTCATCAGCGTCCTGACCCCGGGTGGCGGCGGGTGGGGCGTGGCGCCGGCAGCGGCGAGCGATCATTCACGCTGACGTGCGCGCTCGACGCGCGCACTTTCTTCCCTTCTCATGCGGATTCTCTCCACGCTCGTCCTGCTCTCCCTCGCGCACCTGATCGCACCGGTGATCGCACAAGGGCAGGAGGGGCGCGAATACCCCGGACGCGGCGCCCCCACGGTGACCGTCCCCCGCGACTCGCAGCCCATTACTCTCGATGGCGCGCTCGAGGAGGTGGCGTGGAGCACCGCGGCGCGCTTGACCGGCTTCTCGCAGTACCAGCCGGTCGACCAGCGTCCGGCCGCCGAAGCGACCGAGGTGCGCGTCTTCTACACGCCGCAGGCGATCTACTTCGGGATCATCGCCACTGTGAACGAACCGGGAACGGTGCGCGCCACGCTCTCCAAGCGGGACAACATCGGGAATGACGATCGCGTCACCGTCTACCTCGACACCTTCGACGACAAGCGCCGCGCCTTCTTCTTCGGCGCCAACGCGCTGGGCGTGCAGCTCGACGGCGTGCGCACCGAAGGGGCGGTGAGCGCTGGCAACATGTTTGGCGGGAGCGTCGACCTCAACCCCGACTTCCGCTTCGAGTCGCGCGGGCGAGTCACGCCGACCGGCTACGTCATCGAGATGCGCATCCCGTTCAAGAGCCTGCGCTTCCCCAACGGCGAGCAGCGTTGGGGGATCCAGGTCGTGCGCAGCATCCCCGGGCGTACCGCCGAAGACACCTGGACCGATGCCCAGCGCGGGCAGTCGTCGCTCCTCGCGCAGTCGGGAGTCCTCACCGGGATGAACGGGATCGAGCGCGGCGTCGTGACCGACGTCCAGCCCTTCCTGACAGAGGCCGTGTCGGGGCTGCGCGACGCCAACGGGACGTTCAGGCGAGACGACCAGTTCGACGCCGGTGTGAACGCTCGGCTTGGCTTTTCCTCGTTTGCTCTCGAGGGGACGATCAATCCGGACTTCTCGCAGGTCGAGTCCGACGCCGGGCTGGTGACGATCAACGAGCGATTCGCCCTCTTTCTCCCCGAGCGGCGCCCCTTCTTCCTCGAGGGGATCGAGCTCTTCGCCACGCCGAACCAGCTGGTGTACTCGCGCCAGATCGCCAATCCCATCGCCGGTGGCAAGCTCACGGGCAAACTGGGGCGTGCCGGCGTCGCACTTCTCTCGGCGCTCGACGATACCCCGGGAGAGAACGCGCTCTTCAACATTGCGCGCTTGCGTTCGGACTACGGCGGTAACTCCGTCGCCGGCCTCACCATCACCGACCGTCGGCAGGGTACGCGCTCCAACACCGTCATCGCCGGCGACAACCGTCTCGTATTCAAGAAGAATTACTATTTCGAGACCCAGCTCGGTCAGTCGGTCACGTCCGACGGCGCGGCGACACGCGCCGCACCGATCTGGAAGGCCGAGCTCGATCGGACCGGGCGCATCTGGGGATTCAACTACCTCTACTCGGGAATCGGCGACCGCTTCCGGAGCGACGCCGGCTTCGTCCCGCGTGTCGGCTACCAGACCGCGCACGGTTACAATCGTTTTTCGTGGTTTGGAGGGACGACCTCGCCGATCCAGAGCTTCACGACCTTCTTCGGCGCGTCGCGCTTGTGGGAGTACCGCTCGCTGTCGCACGACGGCGAGCTGGAAGGGAGCGACGAACTCAACGCGTTCAGCACGCTGCGCGGCGGGTGGAATGTCTCGACGAGCGCCAGCCGCAAGTTCTTCGTGATCGATCCGTCAGTTGCAACGGGCTTGCAGGCCACCAGTATCGAGGGCGAACTGGTGCCATGGGATCCGTCGACGCGCCTCGACGGGCTCTGGTCCGCGTCGGCCGGGATCACGTCGCCAATCTACGGGCGCTTCAATGCCTCGCTCAACGCGTCGGGGGGTGGCGTCCCGATCTTCGTGGAGGGGATCGAGGGGCGGCAGTGGCGCGTGACCGGCTCGCTCCTCCTGCGACCGTCGGCGGGCACCCGCATCGAGGGGACGTTCACGACCTCGCGCATCACGCGCGCGAGCGACGGCTCACCCTACGCGCGCTCCACGATCCCGCGCCTCAAGGTCGAGATCCAGCCGACGCGCGCGCTCTTCTTCCGCGTCGTATCGCAGTATCGCATCGACCAGTTGGAGGCACTCCGCCAGCGCGGGACGTCGCTCCCGCTGTACGACAGCTCGGGCGACGCCGTCGGCGCGAGCGATAACCGCTCGCTCAATACCGACTGGCTCGTGCAGTACGAACCGTCGCCCGGAACCACGGCCTTCATCGGTTATGGAGACGGCTGGAGCTCGCCCGGAACCGTCGACGATACCGGGATGCGGCGTCGCCGCGACGGGATCTTCATCAAGGTCGCCTATCTCTTCCGGCGTTAGGCACGGCGGCGCCCGACTGCGCACACCTCTACAGCGCGAGCTCCATCCCCTCGTGCGCGGCAATCACGCGCACACTCCCGCCGCGCTCCTCGACCATCACGTGACAGAGTGAGAGCATCTCGTCGAGCGCTTCGTCGCTCCGGTCGGGCTCGTGATGGAACAGCACCAGCGTCTCCACCTCGGCGGCGATGGCGAAGTCGACCGCGTCGCGATACGAGGAGTGTCCCCACCCGCGATGGTCCATGTACTCCGTCCCCGTGTACATCGCGTCGTGAATGAGGATCGACGCACCGCGTGCGAAGTCGATGAGCGCCTCGCGCGACGACGCTGCGTCGGCCTGGTCGCCGAAGGGATCGAGTTCGTTGTCCGGGATGAAGATCACCGAGCGAGACGCGTCTCCCGACGGTGAGAGGCGGAACCCCAGCGCGCTCCCCGGGTGGCGCACGTTTATCGCGCGGATGTCGTAGCCGTTCCCTGCATGCCGGTGCTCGGTGAACTGTCGCACCTCCATGCGCGCGCTCAGCTGGTCGAACGCCACCGGAAAGACGACTGGGCTCATCTGCTGCCGAAGCACCACCTCGAGCGAGCGCTCGAGCGAAGGCGAGCCCCACAGCGTGAAGTGATTCCCGGCCTGGAAGGCCGGGGTGAAGAACGGGAGCCCCTGGATGTGGTCCCAATGCGCGTGCGAGAAGAAGACATCGCCGCGGATCGGCACGCCGTCGGCCTGCTGCACCAGCGTGCGCCCCAACTCCCGAATGCCGGTGCCGGCGTCGAGGATCACCAACTGGTCGTCGTCGGTGCGGACTTCCACGCACGTCGTGTTGCCACCATAGATCGCCGTGGCCGGACCCGGGGACGGACACGAACCTCGGGTTCCCCAGAAACGCACACGCATCACGACGGCCGGTGAATGGGAAGGGCGGGAGAACTCACGCGGAGCGACCGGCACCCCGCGCCCGTCCGGGCGCGGGTACCGACCGGAAATCCCCTGCTAGACGCGCGCCTGCGCGAGCTGCTTGAGGGTCTGGCGGTTCGCAACGGAAATGCGGCGGCGCTCGACGCGAATGAGCCCCTGGATCTGGAAGTCGCGGATCGTACGCGACACCGTCTCGCGGCTCGCACCGATCATGTGGGCGATCGTCTGGTGCGTGAGCGGCTTCTCGATCGTTTCCTTCCCCGCCTCATCGGCGAAGTCGAGCAGGAGGCGCGCGATGCGACCGGGGACGTCGAGCAGCGCCAGCCCGTGGATCTTCGCGTCGGCACGGCGCAGACGGCGCGCCAGCTCCACGAGGAGCGACCACGCCACCGCCGGATTCGCCTCGACGCGACGACGGAAATCGTCGCGGCGCAGGACAAGGAGGTTGGTGTCCTCCATCGCGATCACGTGCGCCGAGCGCGGCTGGTCGTCGATCAGCGAGAGTTCGCCGAAGTGTTCACCGACGCCCAGGACGCCAAGGATGACCTCGCGTCCGTCCTCGCCGATCAGCACGACCTTCACGCGCCCATCGCGCACGATGAAAAGCGAGTCGCCGGGATCGTCCTCGAAAACGATGACGCTCCCCTTGGGATAATTCTTTTCGCGGGTGAGTTCACCGAATCGCTGCAGCTCGGCGTCGTCGAGCTTGGAGAATATCGGGATTGAGCGGAGGAAGTTGCTGATATCCATCCGGAGTGCCTGTGGTGCAGGGCGTGGATCGAATGCGAGCGGAAGAGCCATGGGGACGGACGCGCTTCAAGGAATGAATATGGAAGGGCGGTTATGAACAAGGACGCCCACCGATGGGGCGCGTCACAGTGGTCGTGTGCGCGACGCCCTTTCGAATTTCCGTCCCCTCGCGTGGCGCGGTCCCGCGGCCTCGGCCGTGGGAACCGTACATCCGTTCAGGGATTGCTTGGGTGGCGGGTGATGTCTGTGGTGCAGGTCACTAACCGCGGACGGGGGACGGGAGACGGGGGACGGGAGCGTGCCCTGCGGGCGCGAGTCCGACGTCTCCCATCGTCCAGACCCATGAGTTGAACTTCCGTTCCGTTACCCGTTATATTCGCAAGCTCTCCATCAGCACCTTCAGCAGCTTCAGAGGCAGCCGTGAAAGCCGACATCCATCCGGAGTACGCCACCGCGACCGTGCATTGTGCCTGCGGCAATAGCTGGCAGACGCGGTCGACCGTGAGCGAACTGCATCTCGATATCTGTTCCAACTGCCACCCGTTCTACACCGGGAAGCAGAAGCTCGTCGACACCGCGGGACGCGTCGAGCGCTTCCGTCAGAAGTACGCCGGTAAGTCGGCCTGAGTCTCCGCGCCCGCCTGGCGGACGCCGTCGCGCGTGCCGCCGAAGTAGAACGCGAACTCTCCGACCCCGCGACCGCCAAGGACGCGCGCAAGCTGGCCACCCTCGGGCGGGAGCATCAGCGCCTCGTCGCGGTGGTGGAGTTGTCGCAGAAACTTGGCAAATACGAGGACGAGCTCGCGCAGGCGCGCGAGCTCGTTTCCATTGACGACCCCGAGATGGCCGCCGAGGCGGAGTCCGAGGTCGATCGTCTCACCGGCGCGATCGAACAGCTCGAGCTCGACCTTCGCCCGCTCCTCGTCCCGCACGACCCCCTCGACGACCGCCCCGCGATCGTCGAAATCCGTGCCGGCACCGGGGGCGACGAGGCGGCACTCTTCGCGGCCGACCTCTTCCGCATGTACACCCGCTTCATCGAGCGGCACGGTGGCTGGCGCATCGAGATGATCTCCCACTCCGACGGAACGCTCGGCGGGGTCAAGGAAGTCGTCTTCAAGGTCATTGGCGACGGGGCGTTCGGCGCTATGCGCTGGGAGTCGGGTGTGCATCGCGTGCAGCGCGTCCCCGCGACCGAAGCGGCCGGGCGCATTCACACCTCCGCGGCGACCGTCGCCGTCCTCCCCGAGGCCGAGGAGGTCGACGTCTCGATCGACGACAAGGACCTGCGCATCGACGTATATCGCGCGTCGGGGCCGGGGGGGCAGGGGGTCAACACCACCGATTCCGCGGTCCGCATCACCCACTTGCCGACGGGGATCGTCGTCTCGCAGCAGGATCAGCGCTCGCAGATCCAGAACAAGGCGAAGGCGATGGAGGTGCTGCGCTCGCGAATCCTCGACCATCGCCTCTCGCAGATCCAGGCCGATCGCGCCCGCATGCGCAAGACTCAGGTAGGGACGGGCGATCGATCGGCGAAGATTCGCACGTACAACTTTCCCCAGAGCCGCGTCACCGACCACCGGATCAACCTCACGTTGCACGACATCACGCGCGTGATCGATGGCGACATCGCCAAGTTGGTCGACGCGCTGCGGGTCGCCGACACCGAGGAGAAGCTCTCCGGCGACGCGCCGGGCGAGTGACGTGACGGGCGTGGCCACGGGCGACGCCGCCGCGACGACGGTCGCGAAGATCGTGAGCGATGCAGCGCGCGCGCTCGTTCCGCAGCTCGCGCGAGAGGCCAGTAACGGCGAACCACCGCTCGCTGGGCTACAGGCGCGCACCTCGCCTGAATCGCCCGAAGAAATGGCGCGGCGTGAGGCGCGCGATATCGTCGCCGCGGTCATGCGTCGACCGCGCTACTGGCCGTCGGCGGCCGCCGACACGCAGCTCACGGGTGATGTGCGCGCCGAGATCGAGGCGGCGGTCGCGCGGCGCGCGCGCGGAGCGCCGCTCGCCTACGCCGTGCGCTCCGCACCATTTCGGCATCTCACGCTCTACGTCGACGAGCGCGTCCTGATTCCGCGTCCCGAGACCGAGTACCTCATCGACCGCATCCTGGCGTTTGGCGCCGATCGCATGCGAGGCGTCGCTGTCGACGTGGGAACCGGCTCCGGCGCGATCGCCCTCGCCCTCGCCGCCGAGGGACATTTCTCGCGCGTGATCGCCACCGACGTATCGCACGACGCGCTCGCGGTCGCGAGGCGCAACGCCGCAGCCTGTGCCGAAATGCTCCGCGTCCCGGTGGACTTTCGCGAGGGCGACGCGCTCGCGCCGCTCGACGATCTCGCGGGTGAGGTGGAACTCCTCGTCTCCAATCCGCCGTATATTGCGTTCGACGAACTCTCCGCACTCCCTCGAGGTGTGCGCGATTGGGAGCCCGCGCTCGCACTGAGCTGCGCCGACGACGGCATGGCGGTGACGCGCGCGATCGTGAGCGATGCCGGGCGCCTCGTGCGCCCCGGCGGAATCCTGGCCTTCGAGGTGGATGCGCGACGCGCACAGCGCGTGGCGCAGCTCGTCCGTGAAGCCGGAATGTACGAGGGAGTCGAGGTTTTCCTCGATCTCACGGGGCGCGAGCGTTACGTGCTGGCGCGCCGACGCGGGACTAACTGAAGCATGCGGGGCAGAAACGCCGCGCGCGCGGTCTTCCGCGTGCGCTCCAGCTCCGGTCACAATCCTCGGTGCACCAAGGCGCGCCGCCCCTCTCACCACGGAACCTGACGATGATTGATGCCAAGGCGAAGGAACTCGGCCGCATGCTCGGCCAGAGCGATCAATACAAGGCGCTCAAGCGCGCGAACGACGGCCTCGGGGCCGATCAGAGCGCGGTGACCATGCTCCGCCGCATGGAGCAGCTGCGTGGAGACGCGCAGCGCCTCATCGAAGGCGGGCAGGAGCCTACGCAGGAAATGGAGCAGGAGATGGACGACCTGCTCGGCAAGGTACAGGTGAGTCCCGCGTATCAGCAGGCCGTCGCGGCGCAGGAGAACTTCGACAAGCTCATGATGCAGGTGAACAACTGGATCGCCGAAGGGATCAAGGCCGGCGCTGCCTCACCGATCATCACGCTCTCCTGATCGTGGCACACGGCCAGACGAACGGTGCGCTGGTCGTGCTAGAAGGGGCGGAGGGCGTCGGCAAGACGACGCAGCTCCGCCACCTCGCGGCGCGCATGACCGAAGCGGGAATCGCCCACTGCACCGTGCGCGAGCCCGGCGGGACCGCCGTCGGCGATGAGATCCGTCGACTCCTCCTCGACCCCAACGGCGCAATCGTGCCGCGCGCCGAGGCGCTTCTGTTCATGGCCTCCCGCGCGCAGCTCGTCGACACCGTCGTACGTCCTGCCATCGCAAACGGGCAATTCGTCCTCGCCGACCGCTTCTTTCTGGCGACCTATGCCTATCAGATCGAGGGACGAGGGCTGGACGCAGCCGGCGTGCAGGGAGCGAATGACTTCGCCACGGCTGGACTAATACCGGGCGTGACGCTTCTCCTCGATCTCCCTACCGACGAAGGGATGACGCGCATTGCCGCTCGCGGCGAACCCGACCGCATGGAGCGCTCGGGTGCCGACTTCCACGCGCGCGTTGCGGCTGCCTTTCGTACATTTGCGGGTGCGGAGTGGCAGCGCGCGCACCCCGAATGCGGGCCGATCGCCGCGGTCGACGCGCGCGGGTCGGAGGATGCGGTCGCCGATCGCATCTGGACGCAGCTTTCTTCGCGTTGGCCTGAAACGTTTCGTCCCGTTTCCGAGTCTCACCACTAGCGAAATGTCGATGCGTTCGAGGCTGCTGGTCGTGATGTCGGTTCTCGGGAGCTCCCTCCTGTTTGGAGGGTGGCTCCTGAGCCGCGGCATGCAGCGGCCGACGCATCCCGACGGCGAGCGACTCTTCGACGAAGTGGTTACGCACGTCCGTCGATACTACGTTGATTCGATCCCGCAGCCCGAGCTGTTCGAGAAGGCGATGACGGGGATGCTCGACGAACTCGGCGACCCCCACACGCTGTATCTCAATCCGGTGCGTCTCAAGCGTCTCAACGAGACCACCAGCGGCAACTACACGGGATTGGGGATCCAGGTCGACGTGCGCGACGGGCTCCCGACGGTGCTCGCTTCGCTCCCCGGTGGCCCCGCCGAGCATGCGGGGCTGCAGAGCGGCGATCGCATGGTCGAGATCGGGGGAAAGCCGACGCGTGGACTCACCGTCGACGAGGTCCGCGCACTCCTGCGCGGCGAGGCGGGTTCGACGCTGGTGGCGATGATCGAGCGCCCCGGCGTGTCGACGCCGTTCCAGGTTCGCGTCACGCGCGGTGAAATCCACCGGCGCGCCGTGCGGCGGAGTGCGCTCCTCGCCGACGGCGTCGGATACATCGACGTGAAGGTCTTCTCCGACTCGACGCAGCTCGAGGTATCGCGCACGATCGACTCGTTGACCGCCGCTGGGATGACGTCGTTGATCCTCGACCTGCGCGGCAACCTCGGCGGGCTCCTTTCGCAGGGCGTTGGTGTCGCCGATCTCTTCCTCGATCGTGGCGCCGAGATCGTCGCGATCAAGGGGCGCATGCCCGAGGCGAACGCCACCCTCAGCGATCAGGCCCCGCAGCGCTGGCCCAAGCTCCCGATCGTGGTGCTGGTCGATGATGGGAGTGCGAGCGCGTCGGAGATCGTGGCCGGTGCGTTGCAGGACCACGACCGGGCGCTGGTGGTCGGGCGTACGACGTACGGAAAGGGGAGCGCCCAGTCGGTTTATCCTACGGCGTCGGGTGGCGCGCTCAAACTCACGACAGCGAAGTGGTTCACCCCGTCGGGGCGTTCGATCGATCGGCGCGCGCGCCAGCGCCGGGGCGCGCTCGCTGACAGCGAAATGGCGCACCCGCGCTCCCGCGCATTCAAGACCGATGGCGGGCGCACGATCGAGGGTGGCGGCGGAATCGTTCCCGACGTCGTCGCGGGCGACACGGCGCAGTCACCGCAGGAGTTGGCGCTGGCGCGCGCACTCGACAAGAAGATTCCTGACTTCCGCGACGCCCTCACCAACTACGCGATCCGCGTCAAGGCGACCGCTCCGCCGGCGTCTCCCGATTTCGCCGTTACGCAGGCGATGCGCGATGGGCTGTGGCGGGTGATGAACGAGCGCGGGCTGATCTTCGACCGTTCGATCTACGACGCGGCGACGCCGATCATCGATCATCTCATCGAACGCGAAGTCACGCGCTTCGCGTTTGGCGCCGCCGCCGAGGCGCGCCGCGCGATCGACGATGACGACGTGATCCGGGTGGCGCAGTCGCTTCTCGCGGGCTCACGCTCGCCGCACGACGTGCTCGATCGCGGTGCCGCCTACCGCACCGCCGCGACCCCGTAGCGCTTACACCCGCTCACCCAACACACCGTAACGCGACACGCGCAGCGCCTGCTCGGCGCTGCGCGTGGTTGCTTGTGCGGGTGTGCTGCGTCGCACCGCGCCTGCGGGCGACGCTGATTGCGCGCTATCGCAGTTCCGACTGGTCGACCACCTTGACACCGCGCGGCGTCTTGAACCTGAAGCTCGATTCCGGCACCGCGGCGTTAGTCGTGAACTCGCGGATGGTCACCAGACGCACCACGCCATTGGGCTCCTCGGCCTCGAACTGGCGCAGCGTCCCGTCCGCGGCGTCGATCCAGACCTTGGCGCGCGTGAAGCTGGCATCCTTTGTCTTGGGGAGGAGCGTGACGGCGCGCGTGGCGTGCCCGCCGATCGTGGCGGCGCCGGCGTCGCTCACGGTATAGCGCGTGCGCGGATTGGTGAAGAAGGCGCCGATCAGGTCGATCGAACCGCTCATGTCCGACGAGAGCGGGGCGCGGATCACCTGGCCAGGAGTCGAGCTGGGGAGGTAGATCCAGACGTACTTCCCGTCGGAGACGATCTCGTCACCCTTGGGGTCGTCGAAGCGAAAGGCGAAGCGATCGGGACGCGCCTGCTCGAAGGCGCCGCGCGATTGCAGCTTGGAGCCGGTGAGCGGGTTGGTGACCACCTGGTCGAACGTCGCGCGCGCGGTGCGCACCTTGGCATAGGCGGCGACGGCGCGATCGATCGCCGCACCACCGGCGTCCTGGGCGTGCAGCGTACGCGATGTGACGGGCGACACAAACAGCGAAATGGCGAACGTCGCGCTGCTCGCGAGTCGCCCGATATGACTACGGAGATATGTCGACATGGAGCCTCGTGCGTAGGGGAGAGCGGAGGGCGGTGCCTCACACCCTCCCAACTTCTTACCTGCCAGCGACTGCGTCCGTTCCCGCGGATGTGGCCGTGGGGATGGCGATCGTGCGGCCGATCGCCGCGGCGATCGCCTTGCACTCGGACATCAAGCGGGCGAACTGCTCGGGATAGAGGCTCTGCGCCCCGTCGGACTTGGCACGATCGGGATTCGGGTGCATCTCGACGATGATCCCATCGGCGCCGGCCGCAATCGCGGCGCGTGTCATGGCGAGGACCATGTCGCGGCGCCCGGTGCCGTGGCTCGGGTCGGCGACGATCGGGAGGTGCGAGACCTTCTGCACGATCGGGATCGCGTTCAGGTCGAACATGTTGCGCGCCGCCGTGTCGAACGAGCGCAAGCCGCGCTCGCAGAGGATCACGTCGGCGTTCCCTTCGGCCAGGATGTACTCGGCGCTTAGGAGGAGGTCGGTGATCGTGGCCGCCATGCCACGCTTGAGGAGGATCGGCTTGCCGATGCGACCAACTGCCTTGAGCAGGGAGTAGTTCTGGATGTTGCGCGCGCCGATCTGGATGCAATCGGCGTACTCGGCCACCAGCTCGGCCCCTGCCTCATCCATCGCCTCGGTCACGATGGGGAGACCGGTCTCGGCGCGGGCGAGGGCGAGGAGTTCGAGCCCCTGCTTGCCGAGTCCCTGGAACGAGTACGGTGAACTGCGCGGCTTGAAGGCCCCGCCACGAAGCGCCGTCCCGCCAGCTGCACGCACGGCGCGCGCTGCGGCGAGGATCTGCTCTTCCGATTCCACCGAGCAGGGGCCGGCGATGATCACGATCGCATTGCCGCCGAACTCCACGCCGGGGGCGAGGCGCACGACGGTGTTCTCGGCGCGCCATTCGCGCGAGACCTGCTTGTACGGCTTGGAGACGTGAATGACCTGCGCGACGCCGGGGAGCCCCACGACGTTCGTGTCGTCGACGCGTCCGTCGTTCCCGACCACGCCGATCGCGGTGCGCTGCTCCCCAGGCATGGGGACGGCCTGAAACCCCATGTCGGCGATCACGCGGCAGACCGCGTCGATGTCGCCGGAAGTGGCGGTCGAGTGCATGACGACGAGCATTACGTCTCCTGGAGATCGTGCGACCAACCGTCGAAAGCGCGAAGCGCGCGTCCATCGAAACGTTCGCCCACTTCACCCTCGATATCGACCGACTCTACCGGCGGATAGAAGTGCGTGAGCGCGAGCAGGGCGGGGCGGGCAATCCCGGCGATCGCCCCGCACTGGCGAGGCGTGAGGTGCGTGGGGATCGCCAGCGCGTCGGGGAGCGAGCACTCGAGGAGCAGCACGTCGCTCCCCGTCGCCCACTCGGCGAACCCCGTGTCGAACCCCGTGTCCCCGGAGAAAACCGCCCGCCGCTCCCCTGCCGATGCGGAATATGCCACACTCTCGGTGGTGTGCGGTACCTTGGCTGCCTCCAGCGTCATCTCACCCGACAGCTGCACCTGCTCGCCGGGCGCGATCTCGCGCACCACGATCTCGACGGCCGTCGAGAGTCCCGCGCCGAAGGCGAGCGCGAGCCGCTCGAGGAGCGCGTGCGTTCCAACGGGACCCACGATCTCGATCGGCGTCGCACGCGGCGGAAGCATTCCGTAGCGCCAGGCGTAGAGGAGGTTCGCGATGTCGTTGGTGTGGTCGGCGTGGAAGTGCGTGAGCGCGAGATGGGTAATCGTGCGCCAATCGATCTCCAACTGCGCCATGCGGAACACCGCGCCGCTCCCGCAGTCGATCAGCAACCGAACGTCGCCATGCGTCACGAGCGTCGCGCTTTGGACGCGATCCGGTGAGGGTGCGGCGGTGCCGGTGCCGATTGTTTGGATGCGCACGGGGGGAGGGAAGCAGCTTGAGACGGGGGACGGGGGACGGGGGACGGGAGTGCAGCCGACGCGCCGGAGGCGCGTCGGCTGCGGGATCATCGTCGCGATTCGTTAGGCGGGCGCTGCGGCGACTTCGGTGTCCGAACCTTCGGGCTCGGCGCTCGCCTCGTTATCGGCCGGAGCGTCGTCCACCGTCCGCCCGCCCATGCGCACGCTCACCAGCGACGAAACGCCGGGCTCCTGCATCGTCACACCATAGACGGCGTCGGCCGCCTCGGTCGTCGTGCGCGGGTTGTGCGTAATCACGATGAACTGGGTCTTCCCCTTGAACTGGTTCAGCATGCGCACGTAGCGCCCGATGTTCGCGTCGTCGAGCGGCGCGTCCACCTCGTCGAGGAGGCAGAACGGGGAGGGCTTGGTGAGGAAGATGCCAAACAACAGGGAAAGGGCGACCAGCGCGCGCTCGCCGCTCGACAGAAGGTGGATGCGCTGCGTGCGCTTGCCGCGCGGGGACGCGTGCACCTCGATGTCGCAATCGAGCGGCATCTCGGGATTCTCCAGGCGCAGGTCGCACTCGCCGCCGCCGAACAGCGTCATGAAGATCTGGCGGAAGTTCTCGCGCACCTGCACGAACGTCGCCATGAACAGCTCGCGCGCCGTCGCGTCGATCTCGCGAATCGCCAGCTGCAACTTGTTCTTGGCCTCGCTCAGGTCGTTTCGCTGCCCGGTGATGAAGTCGAGGCGCTTCACCTCCTCCTCGTGCTCCTCCACCGCCAGCGGATTCACCGGCCCGAGCTTCTCCAGCTCGTTGCGCAGTTGCTCGGCCTCGGCGCGCAGGAGCTCGTCCTCCACGTCGAGCGCCTCGAAGCTCGCCATCAGGTCTTCGAGCGGGCGGCGCCACTCCGTCTCGAGACGTTCGCGGATCGCGGCGCGACGCCCACTGAGCTCGGTGAAGCGCAGTTCGGCGTGGTGCAATGCCGATTCGTGTTCGTGCGACTCGCGCCGAGCGGCATCGAGCGCCTGATCGGCGGCTGTGAGCGCGGCGTCGGCGTCCCGCACCTTCTGCTCGGCGTCGGCCAGTCGCGCGTCCGCGTCGTTGAGCGTCGCGACGCGCGCCGCGAGGTCGGCCTGCCACGCCGCCATCTGCTCGGCGAGCGAGCGATCGGAATCCGCGAGCGTCGACAGCTCCGTCTCCAGCGACTGCAGTCGCTGCGACGCCGTATCGTGCTCGGCTTCGAGTCGATGCAAACGATCGGTAGCCACCTGCAGGCGCGCCTGCGCCTGGGCGAGCGTCACCTGCCCGTTGGCGCGCTGCTCGCGCGCCCCTTCGAGCGCGCGCTCGGCTTCGAGCGCCTGCGCGCGCAAGGTGTCGGCGTCGGCGCCGTGCGTCTCGATCTCCACCTGAACTTCCGCGGCGCGCACCTCGAGGTTGGCGAGGCGCGCGGCGAGTTCCTCGTGCCGGTCGCTCAGGCGACGCGCCAGTCCTTCCGCGTTCTCCAGCTCGCGCGCGGCGCGCAACCGGCGCCGTTCGAGCTCGGCGCGCTGGTCGTTCGCGCGGCGGTCTTCTGCTGTCGCGAGGTTGGCTCCCTCGGTCGCTGCGGCCACTGCCGCATCGTTCTCGGCGAGGGCGCGGCGCGCCGCCTCGGCAGCTGCTGCCGCCAGTTGGCGTGCCTCGGTCGCCGCCTGCAGGTCGGCGCGGAGCGACGAGAGCTCGGCACGACGGCGCAGCGGCCCGGGGCCAGCCGTGGTCCCGGGGAGCCAGACGGCACCGCGCGCGTCGACGAAGCCGCTTCCGTCGTCGAGCGAGCGCACGCGCTCGAGGAGGTTGTGGATCCACGAAGCGGCCGGAGCCGCGGCCTCCACTTGGGGGAGGAGGTCGCCGGAATCGCCATCCTGCGAGGGCGGGGCGGAGTCGAGCGGGAGGAGGAGGAGCGGGCCGGGATTCACCTGGGCGTGCCAGCTGCGAACCGCGGTGGCCACCTGCTGGTCGCGGACCACGACGGCGTGCACCGTCATCCCGAGGAAGCGCTCGACGAGCACCGCGGAAGCGGCGGTCGTCGTGAGGAAGTCGGAGATCGGGCCGAGGATCGCGCCCTCGCCAAAGCGCTCGCGCTCGCGCAACAAACGCGCGGCAGCGGGGGCGAGCCCCACACGCTCGCGCTCGAGCCCCTCGAGTGCGTTGACCTTTCCTTCGAGTGCGGTAAGCGTGTCCTCGGTGCGCCCGAGCTCGGCGCGCGCCTGCGCATCCTGCTCGCGAGCGGCGCGCGCCATCGCGCGAGCTTCCTCGAGTGCCGCCACGGCACTGGCGACGTTCACCTTGGCCAGTTCGATCGCCTCGTCGGCGCCAGCAATCTCGCGTTGGAGCACGTTGGCTGCGTCGACCAGCTGCTGCCGCTCCACCTCGAGCGCGGCGGCGCGCTGCTCCAGCTCGACCGACTCGCGCTGCGCGCTTTCGCGATCGAGTTCGATGCGACGCTGCTGCTCGCGCATCTCTCGCGCGGCGCGTTCGGCCGCTTCGACCGCGGCGCGCGCTGCCCCCACCGCCTGACGAGCATCGTCTTCCTCACGCGCGTGGACCGACAGCTCCTCGGTACGCGCGCCGACCTCGGCCTCCAACGCCTGCAGTTCTTCGCCGGCGCGCGCGCGATCGGCCTGCAGTCGCTCGCCGAACGCCTCGCCTTCGCGCTGTTCGACCTCGGCGCGCTGCCGACGCTCGAGCGCGTTGCGCTGGCGCTCCTCGGCGACGGCGATCTCCGAACGCAGCTCCTGCACGCTCTGCCGCTGCAGGAGTGCGAGTCGCGCGAGCTCGCTCCGATGTGCCTCGGCAGTCGTGCGCCCATCCTGCGCCGCGTGGCGCGCCGCTTCGGCGTCGGTCACCCGCGTCTGGTCGCCGGGCGAGTACTCGCGCAGCGTGACCAGCTTCTCCTCCAGCTGCAACAACTCCTCTCGCCACGCCGCCATCTCGCGCGACGCCACCGTGAGCTCCACCGAGTAGCGGCGCGCCGTGAGTTCGGCGTGACGCTCCGAGCGCTTGCGCTGCCGGGCGAGCGAACGTACCTGGCTCTGCACCTCGGAAATGAGATCGTCGAGACGCGAGAGATCGACCGTGGTCTCCTCGAGCCGACGCTCGGTGCTCCGCCGACGGTCGCGATACAAACCGACGCCTGCCGCTTCCTCGAACAGCTCGCGCCGGTCGTCCGGCCGATCGGAGAGCAGCGCGTCGATCATCTTCGATTCGATGACGATCCCCGAATCGGCGCCGAGTCCAGTGCCGCGCAGCATGTCATGGATGTCGCGCAGGCGGCACGACGCACCATTCAGCAGGTAGTCGCTCTCACCAGAGCGTGACAGCCGGCGCGTGATCACCACTTCCTTGAAGGCGATCGGGAGTCCGCCGTCTTCGTTGTCGAAGAAGAGCGAGACCTCGGCCACGTTCACCGCCCGCCGCGCCGACGAGCCCTGGAAGATCACCTCCTCCATCTTGGCGCCGCGCAGCATGCGCGCACGCTGCTCGCCGAGCACCCACCGCACCGCGTCCGACACGTTCGACTTGCCGCAGCCGTTCGGGCCGACGATGGCGGTGACGCCCGTATCGAACGTCATCGTCGTCTGGTCGGCAAACGACTTGAAGCCCTGCATGTGAAGCTTGGAGAGACGCACCTTATGGAGTACTCCCAGCCCTCGTCACGAGGACCGACTGAATGTTCAAGCTGTCGAGTTGCTGCTTGAGCAACTGTGCATCGTCCTGCGTCGGAAAGGCGCCCGCGTACACGCGCCACATCTGCGCGGAGTCGAGCAGGACATACGCCGGAATTCCGCGCCCCCGATACGCCGAGACACGCACCTGAGCGATGGCATCCGATGAAGCGGAATCCAGCAAGAGCGCGAACGGTGTACGGGCGATCGACCCGCCGCCAGTGGGGAGGCGTCCCGCGCCGCGAAGGCGTCCAAGATATGCCGTCGCCGAGGCGCTGTCGGGAAACGCACCCGCCACCAGTCGATACCAGTGATCGCTCTCCGGGCCGCGCGACACAATGGAAAATGTTGCCGCCGGGAGCGAGTCTTCCGCGGGAGACAGGTAGCGGAGCGCGTCCTCGTTCGAGTTGGTGAAGAGGAGCTCCACGCTGTACGCGGCATCGCTGCGCACCGGAGCGATCTCCGGCGACAATGGGGGAGGCACAGGCGGGAGTGCGCCGGTCGGGGAGCCGTTCGGCCCCCCCAGTCCCACGAGGGGGCGCCACTGCGGGGCGGTGATCACCGCGACAAGCGCGGCCACCGCCACGCCGCCGACGATCATCGGCCAGCGCGATGGGTGCTGATGCACGATCCTCGGACGGGCGCTCCCGGTCGGGGTGATCGGAGAACGCAACGTCGATGCAGCGCGCACTTCGCCCAGCACGGTCACGAACGGCGTCGGAGCCACCGCCTCGCCCACCAGCATCACCCCGTCCAGGTGCGAGACCATCTCGCGCATTCCGGGGACCATCGAAGGCGCGGCGATCAGGACGAGGGCATCGGCGCGGCGCACCTGATCCACCACGACCTCCCACCACCGGTCGGTGAGGATCGCCTCGTTGAGCGGGGACTCAGCGCCACCGGAGACGAGAAACAGGTTCGGAATGCCGTCCAGCGGCTGCGCCGTCTTCCCGAGCGAGACGCCGAAGTTGACCATGTCACTCACGCCGAGCGGCTCGTCGTCTCCGCCACCGATGGCTGGACCGAGGCGGTGCTCCGCGCCGAGCAGGTCGAAGACGAAGACGCGCCGGGAGCGGGCGTGACTACGGGCGATGCCGAGCGTCACGGCGCCGGTGGCGTCCGGGTCATCTCCCAGGACCGCCACCGCCCTCGCCGAGCCCACCGACGCGCTCACGCGCCCGCCGGCGGCCTCCCACATCGCCTCGTAGTCGCGTACGTCGAGGTCGGTCAGGGGACCCCCTCGTAGACCCAGTAGTTGTGCTTCGACGCGCGCCCCATGCGCTCGGCGTCGGCTTTCGAGTTGTAGGGGCCGAACACGACGCGATACACCGTCGTCCCGGCTGTTTCTCCCTTCACCACGCGCGGACGCTGCCCCTCGACCGTGATCCCGTCGGCGATCTCGCGCGCGCGATCCTCGGTGAGGACCGCGGCGAACGACACCGTCCATGAATCGCGTGAGGGCGTCGCCTGCGGTGGCGCCGGAAGGACCGGCGCCGGCTCGGCGGATGAGGTGTCGGTCGGCGTCGGCGTCCGTACCGGAATTCGCGTGATCGAATCCGCGGGCGCGCGACGGTCTCCCTCCTCTCCCAGCGAGAACGACACCGGAACGTCGACCCCCTCCGCTCGCGGACGCAGCCCGTTCCACAGCATGAAGAACCAGAGATCCTTCGCGCCGTCCTTGATCGTGCGCGTCACCTTTCCGTCTGTTGCTTCGACGAAGGCCACGTCGCTGCCGCGGACCGTGGCGATCTGACCGTCTACCGCCACCGCCGGGAGATCGGAGCGCCACCCCGTCTGCACGGTGCCCACGAGTTCGTCGGTCCCGATGGCCACCACCCACGCCGAGTCCCCTTCGGCGGGGCGCGCGAGGAGGTAGCGCCCCATCGGATCCATGCGGAATTCGGTGACGAGCCCGGGGAGCTTCACCGAACCTCCCATCTCCTCGGCGTAGCGATCCATCACCTGCAGGCGCGGCCCGCCCTTGTTCGCCACGAAGATCCGGTCCCCGCTCGGTGTCGGCGCGATCGCGAGGATGTCGTCGCGCGCCGAGGCCTTCGCGATTCCGTCGAGCGTGTGCGATTGGACGCCGAGCAGGTCGTCCTTCACGCCGAGATACAGGCGATCGCCGAGCGGCGTGGCGACCGCGCGATCGGGGCGTGGCACTTCGACGGAGTCATCGATCGCGTCGCTCGGTGGGCGCAGGCGAAGCAGGAGACTCTCCTCACCGCGATCGAGCAGCGCGACGAGCGTTCCGTCGGCGAGCGGGAAGAGGCGGCGGACCTTGCCAGCTGTCTTGAATTTCCAGTCGCCGGTCGGCGTGAGCCGCACGATCGTGCTCGACGAATCGACGCCATAGATCGACCAGCCATCGGCCGAGGTGATGGAGACGAGCCGGCTGTTTCCGCCCGTGCGAATGGAGCCGAGCCGCAAGTCGATCCACCCCGATCCCTTCTCACCGCTCACATACGAGAGCACGCCGTTCTCGGCGTCGAACGAGAGGAGGCGATCGATGGGCGGCGTCGATTCCTGCGATCGCCAGATCAGCGAGTCGAGGTTCGGATACCTGAACGCGTGCACGACCCCGCCATCGCGCGGAATGCGGATGACGATCGGATCCGGGCCAGACGAAGGGAGGGCGCTCCCCGCTGCAGACGCCGTGTCGCGATCCCCGCGACCACACGCGCACACCGTGAGCAGAAGCGCCGCGAAAAAACGCGTTCGCACCGATGCAAAGTAGGACTTTGAGACGGGAGACGGGAGACGGGGGACGGGAGTTCGGTGTCGTGCACGCGAGTTCCGATCGCGAAGTGTGATGCTTCTCACGCCGGGGTGCACGCCTTGTCGCGCACGACGCAGGAAACGCAAACGGGCGCTGCATCGCGGCGCCCGTTTGCACTCCCGTCCCCCGTCCCCCGTCCGCAGATTAAAAACTCTGCCCCAGCGTCCACTGCCAATACCCCTTGCGACCAGGGCGGTCGAGCGGAATCGCGTAATCCCATCGCAGGAGCGCGAAGCCGAAGAGGTTGAGACGAATGCCGGCGCCGTAGCTGCGCAACGGATAGCGCTCGATCGCCTGGTTGTAGTCCGCGGGCTTCTTGAGCGACACCGACTGCCCCGCCTTCCACGCCATTCCGATGTCGTAGAAGAACAACCCGTCGACCGGCGGAAGCGAAATCGGAAGGAGTCCGAGGTCGAAGCGGCGCACGAGCGGGAAACGCAATTCCGCGTTAGCGAACGCCACGCGAGATCCCAGCAGCTCGGTCGCCGAGCATGCAGTGTTGTCGTTGATCGCGCCGCCGCAGTATTGCGACAGGTACTGCTCGCGATCGTATCCGCGCACGAAGTCGGCGCGCGCGATGTACTTCTCCGACACCACCCCTTCGTCCTTCCCGATCGCCAGGCTCGACTGGCCGCGGAAGGCGAAGGTGAGGAAGTTGAACAGGATCGGGACGTAACGGCGGTAGTCGCCCGAGTACTCCATCCAGTTCAAGCCGCCGACGTTAGGCTCGACCTGGAAGCGATAGCGCCGACCCGAGATCGCCCCGGTGTAGCCGAACAACGTGTTGTCCGAAACGTACGCGACGTATGGCGACACGTAGTTGTAGCTCTTGTAGTTGATGACCGAGTCGGTCTGGAAGCCGGTGGCGTAGCCGAGCGTGTAGTCGATACCCTGCGTGTAAAAGGCGACCGACCGGGCGACATTGTTGGCGTTGACGCCGTACTCGAAACGCGTGAACCGGTTGCTCGGGCGCAAGGCGATGGCAAAGGCTTGGCGGAAGATCAGGCGCGAGAGCGCGATCGACTGCAGCGTGCGGAAGGTGCCATCGCCGAGCGGCGTCTCGCTGTAGCCGCTGAGGTAGAAGTACGGCGTCTGTGCCACGCCGGTGGTGTACTGCAGGCGACTCGCAAGGTTTGTGTAGGCGCCGTAGAAGTACGCCTCGCTGAGCCGCCCGTTCACCTGACCGGCAAGGGCCAGGCGGTTGTTGCCCAGCATGTCGCCCAGGATGATCGCCGTCCCGCCAAAGATCCCTCGCCCATAGTTGTCCTGCGCGTAGCCGATGCTGGGGCGCGAGATATACTCCGGCTGCAATCCCGGCTTGTACGCGTAGGTGCGAAACTTGGTGGTGTCGGGCAGCGCCAGGCTGGCGCTGTCGAGAATTTGGGCGACGGAGATCGGCGCGTTGCCGGAACGCTCCGCCGACGACGGAACATCCGCCGAGGCGCGAATCCCGGTCGAGGAGCGATAGAGCGAGACCTGTCGCTCGTTCGCCTTCGTGGAATCGGCGGCGCGCGATGCGGTCTCGATCGCGCGCAGCATGTCGGCGGCATTGTTCGCCTGCGCGACGCGGCGCGTGGAGTCAGCGGCCACGTTCGACATCCCGGGCGCTGCCCCGGCAAGCGTCGTCGTGGGCATCGGCGCGCGATACGGCTGCCCCTTGAGGTGCCGCGGGTTGGCCACCGACCACACGGTGTAATCGCCTTTCTCGTAGTACGTGAAGGCCATCCGGTCGGCGCCGCGCGCCCAGGTGATCGCCGGCGAATACTCGGTGATCGCCGAGACTGCGCCGACGACGTTCGTGAGCTGGTAGTGCTCCTTCGCCTCGAAATCGTAGAGGAAGACGTTCTGGATCCCGGTTCGGTCGGAGATGAAGGCGACGCTCTTGCCGTCGGGGGCCCACATCGGATTCAGGTTCAACCCGTCCTGGTTAGGCAGGAGGTCGATGCGCGACGTCGCAAGGTCGAGCGTCGCGATCTTCCACGGCTCGAACTTGAGGAGGTCGAGATCGGCCTCCGACGAACGATCGGTGGCAAAGACGATCGTCTTGCCGTCGGGAGACCACTGCGGCTGCATCTCGGCGAACTTGTCGTTCGTGAGCTGACGCAGCTTGCCGGTGGCGAGATCGACGATGAAGAGGTCGTTGATTCCGTCGTTGTATCCCTGGAAGACGATCTCCTTGCCGTCCGGGCTGAACGAGGGGGACATCACCACATCGAGCGGGAAGTGATCGTATGTCTTCGAGATCTTCTTCCGCCGCATGTCCATCAGGTACAGCACGTCCTTCCCGTCCTTCTGCGCCGTGAAGGCGAGCGTGCGCCCGTCAGGGGAAAAGGCGCTCTGCGAGTACAGGAGGCGCAACTCCTCGAAGTCGGGGTTGAGCACCGACTTCACCAGTCGCTTGATGCGCTTGCCGGTTTCGCCGTCGCCGAGCCAGAGGTCCGGGAAGACCTCGCCACGCAGGAAGGAACCCTGCGAAATGAAGGCGATGAGCTTTCCGTCGTTGGAGAAGGCCGGCGCGATGAACAGCTGCGAGAAGCCGCCGGACTTGCGGCTGTTGAGCAGCGGCTCGGCGAACTTGCGGGCGCGATCGAGGTTGGCGATCTGCGGGAGGTGCTTCACCTGCATCGCCTCGCGCCACTCGTCGCTCAGCTCCTCGAGCGACAACCCGAGCTCGCGCTTGAAGGCGCGCTCGATCCCGACGTTAGGCACGGCGTTCATGATCTCGCCGATCACGTCGTCCCCCCAGCGCTTCCCCACGTACTCCCATAGCGCTTCGCCGTAGCGGTACGGGAAGAAGAGATCGGGGCGGTTGGTCATCTGCTCGATCGTGGGGAGGTTCCCGTTGAGCGAGGCGTCGCGCACCCACGACTGCGTGAGGATGTGGTTGGGGCCGAGCGAGAGGTACTCCGCCATCCCTTCCATGAACCAGAGCGGCGGTTGCACCTGCTGCAGCGTCTGCAGCCCGCCGCCGGCGCGGCCGCGGGCGAAGATGTCGTACTGGAAGGCGTGCACCAGCTCGTGCGTGAGTACGTGCTCGAAGCTCTTGAAGTCGCCGGTGAAGGGGAGGAGGACGCGATGACGCAGCGCTTCCGTCACACCTCCCGTTCCTTCGCCCAGGTCACCGGTGACGTTGTTCTGCCCAAAGTCGGTGCGCGAGCGGAAGAGGATGATCGGCTTCTTCTCGCGGAACTGGTGGTTCAGCATGCGCGAGAGGCGCCCGTATGACCGCTCGGCCATGCGCGCCCCGTCGACGATGATGTCCTGTTCCTCGGGATAGTAGTGCACGAGGAAGTGCTCGGTCTCGAGCACGCGCCAGTTGAACTTGTCGTACTGCACCTGGTTCTGGCCGAAGTACATCTGCCCTTCGGCCCGTCCCAGCGGGACGGCTGCCGCGATGGCAACAGCCACGACCCACAGACGCGCGTTCATGCGGAAACTCCTTGCGGCTTGAGCGGGACGATGGCGGCGTCGCCCCACAGCCGCTCGAGCTGATAGTAGGCGCGCATCGCCGGATGAAACACGTGCACCACGACGTCGACGTAATCGAGAATCACCCAGCGCCCCTGTTCGATCCCTTCGGTGTGCGCCGGGCGATCTCCCTCACGCTTGAGTTCCTCCTCCACCCGCTGCGCCGTGCTTCGCACATGCGTGTCCGACGATCCGCTGGCGATCACGAAGTAGTCGGTCATGTCGCTTACTCCCTTGAGCGAGAGGATCGTGACATCGGTGGCCTTGTACTCCTCGCAAAGCGCGGCGACGCGACGGGCGAGGGCGAGTGACGCAGAACTCTTGCGACGTGCGGCAGATGCGGCGGACGAAGGAGATGCCATGCGGGGCGCGAGAACGGGTGGTGGTTGTACAGGCCGGACGAGGAAGGTTCCCAAGCGACCGTACACCATACGTTAACGCGCGGCACTGGGTACAGAAACACGGGACGGCAGAGCCGCCCCTTACGGGGCGGCTATCAGAAGACGAGAAGACGAGAAGACGAGGGGGGGGGGCGCGAGAGTCGTGGGATGAAACGAATGTGGGGGTGGCACCGAAGGTGCCGCCCCCATTCTCGTCTTCTCGTCTTCTCGTCTTCAGAAGACTAGTCCAGTCTTCTCGTCTTCTCGTCTTCTGATTTCTGCAGTTTACTGCTTAATGACCCAAACCTTGATCTCCGGCTTCACATCCGCGTGCAGCTTGATCGGCACGCGATACACGCCCAACGCCTTGATCGGCTCGTGCAGGTCGATCTGGCGCTTCTCGATGTGGTAGCCCTGCGCCTCGAGCTGCGCCGCAATGTCGGCCGAAGTGACGGAACCGAACAGCTTTCCTTCCTCACCGACGCGCGCCGAGAAGGTGAGCGAAATCTGCTCGACCTTGGTGGCGTACTCCTCGGCGGTCTGCCGGCGAGCCGCCTCGGCGGCCTCGAGGCGCGCCTTCTCGACGGCGATGCGGCGCTTGTTGCCTTCCGTGGCGGTGACGGCCACGCCGCGCGGAAGGAGATAATTGCGGGCGAAGCCCGAGGAGACCTTCACCAGGTCGCCAGGGTGCCCGAGGTTTTCGACTGCCTGTCGCAGGATGACTTCCATGGTCAGCTCCCTCGTTATGCGGCGGGGCGTGCGCGCCCGCGCCAGTCGATCCAAGTATCACCCAACCCGAGGCCCAGCGAAAAGACGCTGACCACCGGCCAGGCAAAGGCTATCGCGATGAAGAACAGCACCCGCACGAAACCGCGCGGGGCGAGAAACCAGTTGAGCACTCCGAGCCCGCGGAGCGCGTAGAGAACTCCGAAGAATCCCACGAGGTTGAGCCCCAGTCCGCGTGCGTCCTGAAGGGTCGGGAGAACGAGCAGGGTCACCCCCACGACCATTCCCCACACCAGCTGGTCGTTGAACCGGAACTCGCTCAACGGACGGAGAGGTGCCCCGATTCGCGTGCGGCTCGCGCGGTGATACAGCGACCACGCCAACCCCAGCGCGACAAGTGACTCCACGGCGAGGAGCGCAGGGAAGAGCATCACCGAAACCGGCACGACACTCTGCAGCTGTGCTTCGCCCTGGTTCACCATCGCAACCACCTCGGGATACTTCTCGGTCATCTCCTTCCACTCGGGCGTCACGGTGCGCCTGCTCCACTCGTCCTCGGACTCGGCGTATCGCCGACCGATTTCCGTGGAGACGTGCCCCGCGAGCGTGGCCGGCGGAACCCGCAGCGCCACGATCACCGTCAGCGCCAACGCGAACGTCATCCCCGTTGCCGCCAGCGCCCGCGTCAGGAACGGACGACGCGGAGCGGCGACGCTGGCGATACCGAATGACGCTGCGAGCGCCGTCGCCCAGCCCTTGCTGAGGATCTGGAATGCTCCCCCAGCGGGCAGGCTGGTGGCGAGGATCCATCCCGCAAGGGCGATCCAGACCGCCGCCAGCCACAACCGCCCCCCCTGCAACCACCCCACCAGCGCACACACCGCCATGGCTGGCGCGATGAGCACGATGGTCTGCTCGATCGACACCACGAGACGCAGTGCGGCGATGAGCGGGATGGCGAGCGCCAGCAGGAGGGCGAGGATGGTGCGAATCCATCCTCGCTCTCGCGGAGCGGCCTGAGCGACCGGCGCGGTGGCCGGCGTCGACGGGGAGTTCGTACGTCCTCCGGTCAGCCGAGCGTCAGGAGGCGCTGACGTGGCCGCGCTGATACGGCACGAGCGCGAGGTAGCGCGCCCGCTTGATCGCGGTCGACAGCTGGCGCTGGTGACGCGCGCAGACGCCGCTCAGGCGGCTCGGGAGGATCTTCCCGTGGTCGGTGATGAAGCGACCGAGCGTGCGATCGTCCTTGAAATCGACATAGTGCACACGTCCTTCGCAGAACGGGCAGGTCTTGGTCTGGCGTCGCATGGCTTAGTCCTCGTCCTCGTCGTCTTCGTCGCGGCGACGGGCCAGGGCTGCCTCTTCCTCGCTGATCGGCGGGGCCCCGAGCTCGTGCTCGTACAGGGTGATCAGGTAGCGGACGACACCGTCGTCCAGCTTGAGCGCACGCTCGAATTCGGGGAGCACCTTGGGATCGGCGGTGAAACGGGTCAGGATGTAGTAGCCCGTTTCGCGACGCCCGATCTTGTAGGCGAGCTGACGACGCCCCCAGTGGTCGACTGAGATTTCCTCGGTCGCCTCTAGCAGCGCGTGGTGCTTGGTGAGCTTTTCCTGGATGACGGCATCTTCGAGCGTGGAGTCGAAGATGTATACCGCCTCGTATTGTCGAGACACGGTCGGCAATCCTCCCTTTGGCCGTGAACCGCCCCCCGTTGGTTGCCGGAAACGGGAGGAGGGGAGGGGCACCGCGAATCGGTGCCCGCGAATTGTCCGCGCAAGCTAGCGGGCTTCTCGTTCAATACCAAGGGGTTACATTTGCGAACATGTGCGGCCGCTTTGGACTCACACGCCCCGAACGCCTCGACCTCGAGCGCTTCGGCATCCACGAGCTCCCCGCGCTCGTGCCGCGGTTCAACATCGCCCCCTCCACCGACATTCTCGCCATCCGCGAGCGCGACGGGGTGCGCCGCGCCGACCTTCTCCGCTGGGGACTCGTCCCGGCCTGGGCCAAGGACCCGGAGATCGGGAACCGGATGGCCAACGCCCGCGCCGACACGGCGTTCGAGAAGCCGACCTTTCGCAACGCGATGAAGTCGCGCCGCTGCCTCATCCCGGCCGACGTCTTCTACGAGTGGCAGGTCGTCCCCGGCGCGTCGCGCAAGCGCCCGCATGCGATCCTCCGCCCGGACCGCGACATCTTCGCCCTGGGTGGTCTCTGGGAATACTGGAAGCCGAAGGGAGGGGAGGAGAGCGAGGCCATCGTGAGTTGCGCGATCCTCACCACCGACGCCAACACGCTCATGCAGCCGATCCACCACCGCATGCCGGTGATCATCGCCCCGGAGTCGTACGCGGCGTGGCTCGACCCGCACACGCCAGCCCCGGCGCTGCGCGACCTCATGCAGCCGAGTCCCAGCGAATGGCTCGAGGCGTATCCGGTATCGCTCAAGGTGAACAACCCGCGGAGCGACGACGCGAGCGTGATGGAGCCGGTGGGCGCCGACGCCTGAGTCGTACGGCACCTGGTGGCGAAAAAGAGGCGCCTCGGCTCGTGTCCGGGCGCTTGTTGCTCTGGAGCGTTGGTCTATTCTCGACGATGGTCAGTCGCAGAGAATCTTGCTGAGCTGGGCCGCCTGAAGGATGCAGTTCACCTGCACGAGCGCGTTGGGGAGATAAGCATCGCTCGACCATGTGATCACGCGTCGTGACCCATTGCGGACGACCTCGAGTCGCGAACTCCCGCCGTCGGGGGGCGTCACGCTCGACGGTGACGGATAGTTAGGGCTGAGCGCCCGAAATCCGGAGGTGTTGGTCGCCTCGAACAAGGCGACAAGCGTCGTGGTGGGCGTCGTCCCTTCATAGATCACGCGCAGGTTGGTGCACGCCGTCACGAGGGGGGCATCGTCGCAGCGCGACACCGTGAAGTGGTGCGTCGCCGAATCGACGACGACGCGCTGTCGCACTTCGTGCCCTCCCGCGTGGGCGATCGCGAGCGACTCCACGCGCGGTGCATCGCCGTTCGCTGCCGTTTCGTTGGAGGTGGGAGAACCGGCGCACGCCGAGAGCGCGGCCACTGCCACGCATCCAAGGCCCTGCGACAAACGCCTCCGTGTAGAACTTCCCTCCGCGCGCGGCGTCGACGGACTGCCGTCGAGCGAACTCCCGCTCGCGTTCGAGGGAGAGCAGGGCGGGTGGGACGAACGGGGCTTCATCACGGGCTCCTCCGCGGGCACGTACCTCACCATAGCATGACGCGCCAACGCCGCGAAACTAGCAGCGGACGGGAGGGACGTCCGGCGTGACGAACCGTTGCGCCCGGCGGACGGCTATTTCTCATCTCGCGGATCGTCGCCGTTCGCGCCGGCGCGTCGCGCCAGCCGAAGGCCGCCCACGACGCGTGCGCCAACGACTAAACGTTGAATCGGAAGAGGAGAACGTCGCCGTCCTTCACCACGTACTCCTTGCCTTCACTGCGCACTGCTCCCTTCTCGCGCGCTTCCTTCCACCCGCGCAGCCGCACGAAGTCGTCGAATGCCACCGTCTCGGCGCGAATGAATCCGCGCTCGAAGTCTGTGTGGATGACGGCAGCCGCCTTCGGCGCCGTGTCGCCCTGATGGATCGTCCAGGCGCGCACTTCCTGCTCGCCGGCGGTGAAGTACGTCTGGAGACCTAACAGGTGATAGCCGGCGCGGATCAGGCGGTCGAGCCCCGCCGACTCGAGCCCGAGCGAGGCGAGGAACTCCTTGCGCTCTTCCGCGGGGAGTTCGCCGAGTTCAGCTTCGATCTTGGCAGAGAAGGGGACAACCTCGGCGTCTTCGGCGCTGGCCGCGATCGCTGCGCGGAGCGCCGTCACGTGCGCCCCTTCGTCGCCGTGCAGCTCCGACTCCGTGACGTTAGCCGCGTAGAGCACCGGCTTGGCCGTGAGGAGCGCGAGCGGCGCGAGCACCGCGCGCTCCTCGTCGGTGAGTTTTCCTTCCCAGAGCGCCTTTCCGTCGTTGAGGAGCGCCTTCACCTTCTCCAGCACCGGGAGTTCAGCCTGCGCTTCCTTGTCCCCAGTGCGCGCGGCCCGCGCCACCTTGTCGAGGCGCTTCTCGACGACGCCGAAGTCGGCGAGAGCGAGCTCGAACTCGATTACCTCGCGATCGCGCACCGGATTCACGTCCCCCATCACGTGCGTGACGTCGGGATCGTCGAAGCAGCGCACCACGTGCACGATCGCGTCGGTCTCGCGGATGTTGGTGAGGAACTTGTTCCCCAGCCCCTCGCCCTGCGACGCCCCCTTCACGAGTCCGGCGATGTCCACGAACTGCACCACCGCCGGCACCGTGCGCTTAGGCTGCACGATCTCGGCGAGCGCGCCGAGCCGGTCGTCGGGGACCTCGACCATCCCGACGTTGGGCTCGACGGTGCAGAACGGATAGTTGGACGCCTGCGCGGCCGCCGAGGTCAGGGCGTTGAAGAGGGTGGATTTGCCGACGTTGGGGAGGCCGACGATGCCAAGGCGGAGCATGACGAACGGACGGGAGACGGGGGACGGGGGACGGGAGTGCGCCGCCCTACGGTCGGCGCGGGCTCTCGTGTGCGATCAAATGTACCGGGTTGCGTTCCGAGGATGATGCTGCCCGAGCGCGAATGCACGACTCTCAATCATGCATCCATTTCGAAAACTCTCCGTGTGGCAGAAGGCGCATGAATTGGCGCTCGCCACGTACCGCGCCACCGACGGCGTCTCGTATCGGAATTTCCCCGGACTCGCCGACCAGCTTCGGCGCGCAGTGATCTCGATTCCTGCGAATATCGCGGAGGGCGCCGGGCGAGACACAGCGCTCCAATTCTGTCGGTTTCTCGAGATCGCGGTCGCTTCCGCACGCGAGGTCGACTACCTGCTCACGCTGGCAGCCGACCTCGAAGCGATTCAGAGAAGCGAACACGCCAAGCTAGAAGCGCGAACCGATCAAGTGTGCCGAATGCTGGTCAGTCTTCGCGCGACGGTTCAAAAGCGAGCCATTCTGCGGAAGGAGACGAACGCGACGCCTTTACGCACTGCACGAAAAAATGAGAAACGGGAGACAAAACCCGTCAGCGCGACCAAGTCGCGCTGACACTCCAGTCTCCCGTCCCCCGTCCCCCGTCCCCCGTCCCAGCTAAGAGATAAACCACGGCGCCAGCACGAGACTCACGACGGACATGAGCTTGATCAAAATATTCATCGCCGGTCCGCTCGTATCCTTGAACGGATCGCCGACCGTATCACCCACCACGGCCGCCTTGTGCTCCTGCGAGCCCTTGCCGCCGTACGCGCCGCCTTCGATGAACTTCTTCGCGTTGTCCCAGGCGCCACCGGCGTTGGCCATGAAGAGCGCCATCATCACGCCCGTCACGGTCGCACCGGCGAGGAGGCCGCCGAGCGCCTTGACGCCGAAGAACTTGCCGACGATCACCGGGACGAGGACCGACACGACGCCAGGGATGATCATCTCGCGGAGCGCGGCGCGCGTGGAGATGTCGACGCAACGCGCGGAGTCGGGCTTGCCGGTCCCTTCGAGGAGTCCGGGGATCTCGCGGAACTGGCGACGGACTTCCTCGACCATTCCCTGCGCGGCGCGGCCGACGGCGGTCATGGTGCTTGCTCCAACGAAGAACGGCATCACGCCACCGAGGAACAACCCGATGACGACCATGGGGTCGACGAGGTTGAGCCCAGTCTCGTGGAGGCCGACCGCTGACGCGTATGCGCTGAACAGGGCGAGCGCGGTGAGCGCGGCGCTCCCGATCGCGAAGCCCTTGCCGATCGCCGCGGTGGTGTTGCCGAGTGCATCGAGGCCGTCGGTGATCTTCCGGACTTCGGGGCCCAGGTGGCACATCTCGGTGATACCGCCGGCGTTGTCGGCGATCGGGCCGTATGCGTCGACCGACATGATCACCCCAACCGTGGAGAGCATGCCGACCGCGGCGATCGCGACGCCATAGAGCCCCGCCGAGTAGTACGAGAGGAAGGTCGCGGCGCAGATAAGGATGACCGGGATGATCGCGCTCTGCATCCCGATGGCGAGACCAGCGATGATGTTCGTGGCGGGACCGGTCTGGCTCGACTCAGCGATTCGTTCGATCGGCTTTCCGGCCGTGTAGTACTCGGTCGCCATCCCGATGAGCGTCCCCGACACCGTGCCGGCGAGCACCGCCCAGAAGGGGCCGAGGAGGCCGTAGTTGCCGCCTTCGGGGCGTGCCATCGTGAGCGGCATCATCGTCGTCACGAAGTAGGCGAAGACGAGGAACAGCCCGGCGGCGATGAACGTCGCGGTGCGGAGCGCGCTCGCTGGGTTTCCCTTGGCAAGGACGCGCATCGACCAGACCGCTATGATCGAGGCGACGAGCCCTGCGGCGATGTAGGTGATCGGGAGGAGGATCGCGGCAGAGATGGAGTCGGCAGCGATCGTCGTCGAGGTCGCGGCGATGGCGATCGTCGCGATCACCGAACCGACGTAGCTCTCGAAGATGTCGGCGCCGAGTCCGGCGACGTCACCGACGTTGTCGCCGACGTTGTCGGCGATCGTGGCCGGGTTGCGCGGGTCGTCCTCGGGGATTCCCGCTTCGACCTTGCCGACCAGGTCAGCGCCGACGTCGGCGGCCTTGGTGTAGATCCCGCCGCCGACGCGCGCGAAGAGCGCGATCGACGAGGCGCCCATGGCGAATCCGGAGATCACCTGCCCGAACTCGGCGGCGCGCCCTTCGGCTCCGAGCCAGCTGGAGAGCCAGAGGGTGACGGCGCCGATCCCGGCGAGTCCGAGTCCGGCGACCGCGAGCCCCATGACGGCGCCGCCACCGAAGGCGGCGCGGAGCGCGGCCGCTTGGCCGGTGGCGCGCGCGGCTTCACTCGTGCGCACGTTGGCGTGCGTCGCCGCGTGCATGCCCGCGTAGCCGGCGATCACCGAGCAGATACCGCCCGCGAGGTAGGCGACGCCCGTGCGCCAGGAGAGTGCGGCGGCGAGGAGCCCGCCGACCACGAGGAGGAACGGGAGCACGACGAGGTACTCGCGCCGCAGGAAGGCCATCGCCCCCTTGTGGATCTCGTCGGCGAGCGACTGCATCTGCGACGAGCCCGGGGCGAGCGACATGACGCCGCGATGCTGCAGGAACGAGGCGAGCAATCCCACAATGCCGATGGGAAGCGCGAGAGAGATGATGTCCAGGTTCATGAGGGGCGGGGTAGGGCGACTAGGAGTCGACTTTCCGGTTGTAGGCGTTCATCGCAGGTTGTATGCCCTCGCGGGCCCAGCACTCCACCGCATCGCTGATGCGGGGCAGGAGGTCGCGTACGACCTTCTGTTCAGCTGCCTCGAACGGGTCGAGGACGAAATCCGCCAGGTCACCGACCTGACGCGCCGGATCGAGCGGCGCGATGCCTATGCGCAGGCGGGCGTAGTCCCGCGTGCCTAACGTCGCCTCGATCGACTTGAGTCCGTTGTGACCGCCGGCGCTACCCGTCGCCCGCAATCGAAACGTCCCCAGGGGGATTGCTACCTCGTCGACCACGACGAGAAGGTCCTGCAGTCCGCTCCACTCCAGTCGCCGCAGGTAGGGGCGAAGCGCGACACCACTGAGATTCATGTACGTCTGCGGCTTCACCAGCCGCACCCGTTCCTCCGCCACCCGTCCTTCCATCAGCAAGGCGTCGCCCTCGGCGCGCCACCCCTCGAAATGCCAAACGTCGGCGAGGTGGTCGAGCGCCCACCAGCCGACGTTATGACGCGTCTCCGCGTAGCGACGGCCCGGGTTCCCCAGGCCAACGATGAGCTTCACGAGCGGGCACTCGGGGGATTCCCTACTTCTTCCCCTTCGCCTCGCCTTCCTCCTCAGCCTTCGCCTTGCGAATGACTTCCGGCTCAGCCGCCGCCGCGCCCTCGGCAGGGGCCGCGGTCTCTTCCGACGCCTTCGACGCGCTCACCGTGAGAACCGTATCGCGCATGTCGGTGAGGACTTCGACCCCTTCGGGAATCGGGAGCTCGTCGACGTGGACCGAGCCTCCGATGTTCACGTTGGTGATGTCGACTTCGATCTTGTTGGGGATGTTGGCCGGATCGACCAACACTTCCAGCTCCTGAAGGATGTGCGACAGGATGCCGCCGTTGAGGCGCACACCGACCGACGTCCCGGTGAGGACGATGGGGACGTTGACGGTCACCTTCTCGCCGGCGACCAACTCCTGGAAGTCGACGTGGATGATCGCGCGCTTGACCGGGTGACGCTGGATGTCGCGGATCAGCGTGCGCGACATGGTACCGTCGATCTCGAGCTCGATGACGGTGGTGTCGGCGGAGACGTGTCCGAGGAGGCGACCGAGTTCACGCGCGTCGACGGAGAGCGACTGCGGTGCGCGCGCATGTCCGTAGATGACGGCGGGGACGCGCCCATCGCGGCGCAGCGAGCGGGCGACACCCTTGCCGACGCCGGAGCGCGAGGAAGCGGAGAGAGATGCGGTGGCCATGATCTAGAAGACGAAAGTGCAGAAGACGAGAAATCAGAAGACGAGAAGACGAGATCTATAAACTCAAGACTCAGTCGAACAAAGAACTGACTGACTGTTCGCTGTGGGTGAAGCGGATTGCCTTGGCTAACAGTTCACCGACCGAGAGAATCGTCAAACGATCGAAGTGTTTCGATGGGTCGATGGCGATCGAGTCGGTGATCACCACTTCGGTGATCGGGGCATTCTTCAAGCGCTCCACTGCCGGGCCGGAGAGGAGCGCGTGTGTTGCACAAACGAAAATCTCATTGGCGCCGAGCGCCTTGAGGGCGCGCGCTGCCTCGCTGACGGTTCCTGCCGTGTCGATCATGTCGTCGGGGATGATGCAGTTCTTCCCTTCGACATCACCGACCACGTTCACCACTTCTGACACATTGGCCGACGGGCGCCGCTTGTCGATGATCGCCAGGGTGGCATTCAGTCGTTTGCCGAACCCTCGCGCCATCTTCGCGGACCCGACATCCGGAGCCACGATCACCAGGTCTTTCAACTGCTTCTTCTTGAAGTGATTCACCAGCACCGGGGCGGCGTAGAGGTGATCGACCGGCTGGTCGAAGAACCCTTGCAGCTGGTGCTGATGGAAATCCAAACCGAGTACCCGATCGGCGCCCGCCTTTTCGATCATGTTCGCCATCAGCTTGGCGCCGATGGCGACACGAGGCTGGTCCTTTCGGTCCTGCCGAGAGTATCCGTAGTACGGCATCACGCAGGTGATGCGTGCCGCCGACGCCCGCCTGGCGGCATCCATCAGGAGCAGGAGCTCGATGATGTTGTCCGCCGGTGGGTTGGTCGGCTGGACGATGAAGACATCCGCGCCGCGGATATTCTCATCGATTCGGACGAAGATTTCGCCGTCCGCGAACTTCGTGGCGGTGACCTTGGCGAGGTCGACCCCGAGGTTGCGCGCGATCTCTTCGGCGAGCCCCCTGTTGGCGTTTCCCGAGATCAGCTTGAAACCGCGGAGAACGCCGGGCAGATGGTCCATTGCCGAGTAGCCTTTAAGCGTAGTGGGAAGTGGAACTTGTGTCAACGAAGGGCGGGCTCTGCCCAGGGACGGGAGACGGGGGACGGGAGACGAGTGCGCTCCTTCGGAGCGGCGAATTCGCGCCCTCGTCGGTTCGCGACGCGGCCCCGCCGCGTCGCACCCCCGTCTCCCGTCCCCCGTCTCACGTCTGCCGTATTGGCCCTGGTGGATTCGAACCACCATTCGCAGATCCAAAGTCTGCTGTCCTGCCATTGGACGAAGGGCCAGTTAGCCCCCGAAGCTAGTCGCCCAGCAGCACCGGCTCAACGTGCGCGGCGGTGCTCGTATCGACGAGCTGAATCGAACGAGCCTCGGGGAGCGAAGGATCGATTCCGAATGCGATGGACACGAGGCTGTCGCCACCCGGTGCGTTGCTCGATCCCTGCAGGGCGAAGATCGTCGCCCCCGACCCGCTCATGAGCACGACGGGGAGCGACGGGCGAAGCTCCGGTTGGCGGAGGCCGTCGAGTATCCCGGCGATCGCCGGCCGATGGGGAGCGACCACTCGCTCGAACTCGTTATACGCGAGTAGCTCCACGCTCGACCAGTCGTCGAACTGCTCACGCGAGTACACGATCGGACCAGCGCCCGCCGCGGGCGATTCGGCGAGCCAGCGGTATGCGTCGGCCGTGGGCACCCCTTCGGCGAACGTCACCAGGAGGCACGGGCGGGCAGGGAGGGCTGGAAGCGGCATCAGCCGGTCGCCGCGCCCCCATGCCAACGCCAGCGGCGACTCGTCGTGCGTCAGAAACGGGACGTCGGCGCCGAGGGTCGCGGCCAGTCGCAGCAGCGCGTGCCGGTCCAGAGGCTTCGGCGAGAGCGCATTGAGTGCTCGAAGCACCGCGCCGGCGTCGGCGCTTCCGCCTCCAAGTCCGCCGCCAACGGGGATCTTCTTCTCGATCTCAATTGCAAAGCCAGTCGTCCACCCCGTCGCGTCAGCGAACGCCGTCGCCGCGCGCCACGCCAGATTCTTCTCGACCGGGCCGAGCCCCGCTTCGGGAATTACCTCGCCGCGACAGTCGAGCGAGCGCTCCCGTTCCGTCAGGCGGACAGACACCTCGTCGCCGAGCGCCAGCCGGCAGAACAGCGTCTCCAGCTGATGGAACCCACTCGACTCACGGGCGAGAACGCGAAGAAAGAGGTTGATCTTCGCCTGCGCCACGACCCGCGCTGTCGCCATTCCCCGGCTACGCCGTCGCCTCGGCGGTCGGGCGCCGCGGCTGCCCCAGCTCGCCGAACTTCATTCCCAGTCGCAGGAAGTAGTACAGGCCTATCAGCGTGATCGGGAGGAACGACAGGAGGTGGAAGCCGAGCGCCCAGCTCACGGCGAGGTCGCTCTGCACGCCATAAAGCGTCAGCCCGGCGAGTGCCGCCACCTCGAAGACGCCGAAGAAGCCGGGCGACGAGGGGAGGGCGACGCCGATCGCGATCACTCCCATCAGGAAAAGCGCGGCGGTGAACGGGGCGTGGATCCCGACCGCGAGAAAGCCGATCCAGAAGGCGAGCCCGTTGCACAGCCACATCGCGAAGGCCCACGCCATCACCTGCGCGAATCGCACGGGGGAGCGGAGCGCCCCGAGCCCGGAAATGAACGACTCGAGCAGGTGCCGCCCGCGGGCCGCGAGCTTGGGCGCGAGGCGCCCCATCACGGCGTCGTACACGCGGAAGACAAACGCCGGAAAGAGCGCCATCGCCACGAGCGCCCCCAGCGCGCCTAACGCGACAACCGCGGCGAAGGCCGCGAGCCGCCCGACCGGCTGCCCGCTGATCGTCGTCCCCGGCGGGAAGGCCGAAACGAACATGGCCACGACGAGGAGGATCACGACTGTCACCGCATCCACGATGCGGTCGACGGCCAGCGACGCGAAGGCGGCAGTAAATCCAACGCGCCGGTCCTCCTTGGTAAGGGCGTAGGCGCGGGCGAGCTCTCCCGCGCGCGCCGGCACGACGTTGTTGACCATCATCCCGATCGCCGTCGACCGCCAGAGCGCCCCAAACGAGATGTTGCTGGCCACCGGGTCGAGGATCACCCGCCAGCGCATGGCGCGCAGCGGGAAGATGATCGTCGCCACCGCGGCCGAGAGGATGAACAGCGGGAGACTCGACTCGCGGAGCACCCCCCACACCTGCGCGAGCGACACCTCGCGCAGCGTCCACCAGAGGAATGCCGCACTCAGCACGAAGCCGAGTGCACCGCGCCAACCAATCTTCATACCGGGTTACTCCGCCTGGGCCAGGTCGAGGAGATCGAAGATCTCCTGCAGCGTCGCATCGTCCGTTCGGCCGCTGGCCCGCATCTCGTCGCGCACCGCAATCGCGCGACGGATGGCCGACTGCCCTCTGTACACCAGCGACTCGATCGGGACGATGTCGTCCTCGTCCAGACGAGCAGGAGCGCTCAACGGTTCATCCTCGAGCGTTCCGAGCCCGGCGATCCCTTCCTGCAGCAAGGTCTGCAACTCGCGTCCCGACGGCGTCGCCGGCGGTCGCCGCGGCGCCACCGGACGCGGGAAGGTCGACGGCGGCGGAGACGAAGGCGGCCCCGCCTCTGCCGGAGCGGGTGCCTTCGTTGGTGCAGGGGTCAGGTCGAGCGCCGCCAGGATTTCCTGCGTCGAGGAACGCTCGGGCGTGGGGCGCGACGTGGATTCCGCCGTCGCCGCAAACGGCCCTTCGTCCACCAGGTCAAGCAACTCGTCGATACTCGGCTCGCTCGCCGGCGTGGCTCCAGCCGGCGTGGCGCCAGCCGGAGCGGCGCCAGCCGGAGCCGGAGGTGATGCAGCAGAGCTGGCGGCCGTCGAAGCGGGGGGCGGCGCCGACGGCGCGACCGGCGCAGAAGGAGCGCTCTCTTTGGGGGCGCCCTGCGATTGCGCCGCATTGATCGAGGGCGTTTCGTCGCGGGGAGAAACTGGCGGTGCGACTGGCGCCTCCTCGATCGTTGGCGTCATGATCGGCGTCACGCGGCGCGCGCGCTCCAGCACCGCGAGTCGTTGCTCGATCTCGTCGACGCTCCGGCCGGGGGTGAGGAGGAGCATGGCGCCGGCGTCGACGGCTTCGAGCAGCGACGGGGAGCGAAGATCGTCCTCGCGCGCCGCCTCGCCGAAGAACGACGCGACCTGGTGCACGTCGAACGACGCTGCCGTCGACTGCAGCTCCAGCAGTGCCTCGCGCAGCAAGCGCGACGAACGCTCGCGCCCGGCCGGATCCTGTGCGGCGCGGGCGTCGCCAACGAGCCGTCGAATGTGCTCGGCGCGCGTGATGATCTCTTCCTGGAAGCGACCGAGTCGCGTTGTCGGTGGGGCGACGGCTCGCTGCACCACGTGCGGACCGCCGTCACTGTAGAACAACCGGTCGATCGGTACGATCGGATCGCTCTCCACCGGCGGTCGCTCGTCGGCCAGCGCCTCGGCGGCAGCGGCGAAACGTGCGACTTCGGGAGCGTCGGCGGGCTGCGGGATCCCATCGCGAAGGCGCGCCGAGGTCCTGCGGAGCACTTCGGCCGCCGAGCGAAAGAGCTCGATTTCGCGCGCCGCGAGCGGCGCATCGGGCATGAGCGCGCGGGCGGCGCGGTCCACCGCATCGGCCACGTCGGCCAACGGTGGAAAGTCGCCGATCCCCGCGATCCCGCGCATCGTCCGCACCCGCGTGAGCGCGTCGTCCAGCGCGCGGCGTTGCAGCGGGTTGGCGATGAAGGCATCGAGCTCGGCGGCGATCGCCGATGACTGCAGGGCGATGAAGACCGGCGCCGTGGCTGAGGCCTCGGGAGTCGGCTGGCGCGACTGCGCGGGGGAGAGGAAACGCTGCAAGTCCGCGAGTCGCGCCTGCGCCCGCGCCGACTCGCGCTCTCCCCAAATGCGCACGCCGCGCACGAGGAAGCGGAGGTCGTCGACCGTCTGTTTGAGCGTGGAGTGCAGGTCGAGCGTCCAGCGGATCTCGCCGTCGCGAGTGCCGTGCGCGATCTGCTCGACGATCGCGGCGATCTCTCCGACATCGTTGACCTTGGCCATCGACGACGCGCCGCGCAGGGCACGCGCGGTGGCGATGAAGGCATTGCCATCCGGCGCCCCGCCGGTTCCGGCGACGAGCTGGTCGAGGGCGTCGAGATACTCGGTCGCCTCGACGAGGTAGAACTCCAAAAGCTCGGGCGATCCGTTCATTCGCGTCGGTGAGGTGGTGGGCGCCGGGGGAAGTTAGGGCGTCGGTGGCGACGTGGTCTAGGGCTCGAGCGCACTGCGCGCGCGATCCATCGCCTCGCGCATCTCGCGCACTGCTGCAGCGATGCCGACGAAGACCGATCGACTCACGATGCTGTGCCCGATATTGAGTTCCTCGATCTCACGAATCGCCGCGACGGGCGTCACGTTGCGCACCGTGAGCCCATGTCCCGCGTGTACGTGCAAGCCGAGGCGTGCGCCGAGCGCCGAAGCTTCGCGCAACGCTTGCAGCTGACCGGGATCGTCGGGGTGGTGCGCGTAGCTCCCTGTGTGCAACTCGATCGCGTCGGCGCCGAGTGCGCGCGACTGCTCCACCATGCGCGTATCGGGATCGATAAAGAGCGACGAGCGGATCCCGGCCGCGCGCATCCGCGCGATGGCGCGTTCGAGCGCGCGCGGGTCGTGCGTGACGTCGAGCCCTCCTTCGGTCGTGATCTCTTCGCGCTTCTCCGGCACGAACGTGACCTGCAACGGGCGCAGTCGTTCGGCGATCGCCAGCATCTCATCGGTGCACGCCATCTCGAGATTGAAGGCGGTGCGATTCGCCCGCATCAGTCCCTCGACGTCGAAGTCCTGGATGTGGCGGCGGTCTTCGCGCAGGTGCGCGGTGATGCCGTTGGCGCCGGCATCTTCGCAGGCGTTGGCGGCAGCGACCGGGTCGGGCTCGTCGGTGCGTCGTGCCTGACGAATCGTCGCGACGTGGTCGATGTTTATGTAGAGTCGCTGGAAGGGGAGTGCCGACGCGCTCATCCGGGAACGCCTCCAATCGCAATGGGTACGCGTCGGGTCACCCCGTTGCCCGTGGAATTGAGGCGGGTTACGTTCGCTCGCATTCTGGCCGGGAGATACGCGTAATGAAGGGGAACGTCTTGCTGTGCGGCGCGCTCGTCGCGCTCGCGGGTTGCGGCGGTAACAAGGCGCCGGCGACCACCGCGCCCACTCCGGCAGGCGGGGCGTCGATGACCGGTGCCGTAGCTCCGCGCACCGCGGTCGAGCAGTTCATGGCGGCGGTCAAGTCGCAGGACCTGCAGGCGATGTCCGTCGTGTGGGGAACCTCCAAGGGCCCCGCGCGCGACCAGCTCGAGCGAGAAGACCTCGAGAAGCGAGAAATCATCATGCAGGGGTGCTACGATCACGACTCCTTCAAGATCCTCGAGGAAGGGCCCGCTCCCGACGGAGAGCGCGCCGTGCGAGTGGAAGTGACGCGTGGAAGGAAGACCGCGACGCCGACCTTCATGGTGATCAAGGGGCCATCCAATCGATGGTACGTGCGTGACGCCGGTATCACGGCGATGAAGGAATTCTGCAACCGCTCATGAACGCATGCCGGTCATGAGCGCACGCTGATCATGATCGAATACCGAGCGCGGAACCCTTCTCCCTCACGTTAGATTAGTACTCGGACAATTCGACGAGCACACCGGCAGTCGCCGACGGGTGCAAGAAGGCGATGCGTTTGCCTTCCGCTCCAAGGCGCGGTTGCTCGTCGATGAGGCGGATCCCTCGCGCGCGACAGCGTGCGAGCGTCCCCTCGAGATCGTCGACGTTGAAGCAGATGTGATGAATGCCAGGGCCACGCTTGGCGACGAACTTGCCGATGGGCGACTCGGGGGTTTCTCCTTCGAGCAGTTCAACGAGCGATTCGCCGGCGACGAGTCCCGCGATGCGGGCACCGTCGGAATCATCGAGCGGAGTCTCGGGCATGCCGAGGACGTCGCGGTAGAATGGCAGGATCTCCTCGAGCGAACGCACCGCCACACCGATGTGGGCGATACGCGTTCCGCGAACGGGATCATCGATGGGTGTTGGCTGGCCCCGGTGTTCGTCGGGCGAAGCTGACATCAGCAGTCAGAAGGAAAGACAGCGTTCCGGAAAGGTTCGGAGCGCGCGCAAGTTAATCTGAGTGTTGCGGGGAAGAATCCCCGCGACGGAGGCGAAAGGGATGTCGAACACGATGGCCGTGACGGACGCGAACTTCGCGACCGAAATCGAAGGTGCGTCTGGACTCGCGGTGGTGGACTTCTGGGCCGAGTGGTGTGGCCCGTGTCGCATGGTTGGTCCGATCGTCGACCAGCTGGCGGCGGAGTACTCGGGAAAGGCGAAGGTCACCAAGCTCGACGTCGATGCAAACCAGAAGACCGCGATGAAGTACAACGTGCGGTCGATCCCCACGATCCTGTTCTTCAAGGACGGGAAGCTGGTGGACTCGGTGATCGGCTTCGCGCCGAAGCCCGCGCTCGAGCAGAAGTTCAAGCAGCACTCTGCCGCTGCGTAACCCGTCGCCGCCGAGTGCGGCGCGCGTCCGCGCAGAGTCGAGGACCGCGATTCATCCCGCTCATCGAGCGGGTGAACATGGCCGGTGGGCATCTGCCCGCCGGCCATCTGTTCTTGATAGGCGTTCTCTGGATAGTCTTCCGAGGTGACCACATCGCCCTCGGGGGGAACGCTCTACGTCGTCTCGACGCCCATCGGCAATCTGGGCGACATCACCTATCGCGCGGTGGAGACGCTTCGGCAGGTGGCGCTCATCCTCTGCGAAGACACGCGTCACTCGCGTGCGCTCCTCGACCACTACGCGATCACTACGCCAGTGTCGTCGCTTCACGAGCACAACGAGGCGCGCGAAACTTCTCGGGTCCTCGAGCGGCTGGCGGCGGGAGATTCGATCGCGCTCATCTCCGACGCCGGAACGCCGCTCGTATCCGATCCGGGCGCGCGCCTCGTGCACTCAGCGATCGACGCGGGGTACGAGGTCACACCGATACCGGGCGCCTCTGCGCTCCTCTCGGCACTCGTGGGGGGCGGCCTGTCGCCCGACACGTTCACCTTCGTCGGCTTTCTCGCGCGCAAGGGAAAGGAACGCGCGGTTCAGCTGGCATTCCTCAGCGAGCTGTCGCATACGGGCGTACTGTACGAGTCACCGAATCGCGTGGGCGATACCCTCGACGACCTGGTGCGCGTGATGGGTGAAGGGGCGAGTACCAGGCGTGCGGTCGTGGCGCGGGAGCTCACCAAGCGATACGAGGAATTCCGTCGCGGGACCGTCGCCGAACTTGCGGATGAGTTCCGTGACACGCCACCGCGTGGCGAAGTCGTGATTCTGTTGGAGGGGCGTGCCGAGGAGATCCTCGACGAGTCGGTGCTGCGCGATTCGGCGCAGTCGCTCAAGCGCGAGGGGGCGACCACGCGAGAGATCGTGCGATCGCTGGTCGAGCGGCACGGAGCTCCACGCAACCTGGCCTACCGTTTAGCGCAGGACGCATGAAAGGTCTTCGTCGAGTAGTCGCGCCCCTCCTCATCCTGTCACTCACGGGATTCGCACCGTCCTCGACCACCAAGCTGGGGATCGCCCGGCTGCAGTATGATGGCGGTGGAGACTGGTACGCGAATCCATCGAGCCTCGGCAACCTCCTCAAGGCGATCAACGAGCGGACGACGCTCCGGGTCGAACCGACCGAGGGGCGCGTGACGCTCTCCGACGAGCGATTGTACGACTACGCCTTCCTGCACATCACGGGGCATGGCGAGATCAAGTTCAGCGACAGCGATGTCGTGCACCTGCGCGAGTGGATCCTGCGCGGGGGCTTTTTGCATGCCGATGACAATTACGGGCTCGACGAGTCGTTCCGCCGCGAGATCGCCAAGGTCTTTCCGGAGCGCCCGCTCGTCGACGTCCCGCTCTCGCACCCGATCTATCACGTCGTGTACGAATTCCCGAAGGGGGTCCCCAAGATTCACGAGCACGACGGGAAGCCCGCGCGTGGCTACGGGATCTTCATCGGTGACCGCCTCGCCGTGTATTACACGAACGAGAGTGATCTCGGAAATGGGTGGGAAGACCTCGGGACCTACAGCGATCCGCCGGAGCTGCACGAAGCTGCCCTGCGCATGGGGGTGAATCTCTTCGTGTACGCCGTCACCAGCCGACCAGTCTCATGACGCTTTTCGATCTCGTCGAACGCGAACGCAAGGGAGTCGCTCGGCAGCTGGCGACCGGCGGGGCCGCGCTGGTGCTCACCGGTGTCGTCGTCGTGCTCCTCATCGCGACGCTCGCACTCGGGCAGAGTCGCTGGCTCTGGCTCCCCCGTGCGACGCCTTTCCTCCTTTGGACCCTGGCGATCATCGCGGCGGCACTCGGCGCGCGCTGGCTGCGCGACCGCCTGACGGAGCAGACCTCGGTGACGCGGATCGCTCGCGCGGTCGAAGTCGAGGGAAAGATGCGCGACGGCTCGGTCCGCGCCGCGCTCGAGGTCGCGGACAAGGGAGCGTTAGGCAGGCTCAACGCCGAACAGGTTGCGGGGAAGCTGGGGAAGGGGCCAGCTCCGCTGACGCCGGCGCTCCGCAAGGATGTCGGTCGTCGCGCAATGATCGGCTCGGGGCTCGCGGCCGTGGGGATTCTCGGGTTGGTGTCGGCGGCTGCCGCTGCTCCCGATGGTTGGGACGCGATGGTGCACCCGGTGAAGGCATGGACCGGCACCCTTCGCGGCGGTGTGACCTTGAGCAAGGCGCCGCGCTCCGTGCTGCGAGGCGAGAAGGTCTCGCTCACCGTGCGCGCCCCCGGGCGCAAGGCGGTGACGGTCGCACAGCGGGTGACGGGGAGTTCGTGGCGTACCAGCGCGCTCACGCTTGTCGGCGACAGTGCGGTCGTTGCCCTCGGCCCGCTCGATGCCGATCTCGCGATCTATGCGACCGACGGGCGCAGCACCAGCGACACGATGGCAGTCCGCGTGGTCGATCGCCCGTTCATCGGCGACGTCACGGTCACCGCGACCTTTCCCGGATACCTCGGGCGCAAGGCCGAGCAGATCCCGTTAGGCGAGATTGTCCGCGTTCCGCGCGGGACGGTGCTCGCGATCGACGGGCACTCCTCGGCCGAACTCGCCTCGGTGCACCTGGCGAGCGGTCAGACCGAGATCCCGTTCAGGATCGACGGGCGCGAGTTTCGAGGCGAGTTCACGCCGACGACTGCGGCGTCGTTCGCCTGGTCGGCCGAGGGGCGCAACGCCCCCATCGAGGATCTCCCGCCGTCGTTGCAGCTGGAAGTGCAGCCCGACTCCGCGCCGCGCGTGGAGATCCTCTCGCCGGGGCGCGACACGCTGGTGAGCGCGAGCGACAGCATCGGGATATCGGTCCTCGCCACCGACGATCACGGGCTCGCCTCGGCGGGGCTGCGTGTCACCGTGACCAACTCGCGCGGCGAAGTGAAGTCGAACGTCACCCGCGCGTTAGGCGCGACGCAGGGCGAGCAGTTCCAGGGACAGATGGTGCTGGCGATGTCGTCGCTCACGCCAGGCGATGCGATGAAGGTCGTCGCCGTCGCGACCGACGCGTCGCCGTGGCGACAGGTGGGCGAGAGCCCGGGGATCACCCTGCGCCTCCCCACGCTCGCCGAGCAGCGCGACGCGATTCGCTCGGCGGCGGATGCCGCGGTGGCCGAGGCGCAGGCGACGGCTAACGCCCAGAAGCAGCTCGCCCAGCGCACTGCCGATGCCGCCCGCGCCCGCCAGCGCGAGCAGCAGAAGAACGGCAAGGACGCGATGTCGTACGAGGCGGCCGAGCAGGCGAAGCAGTTCGCCAAGGAACAGCGGCAGCTCGCCGACCGCATGCAGCAGATGCAGCAAAACGCGCAGAAGCTCGAGCAGTCGCTCAAGCAGACCGGCGCGCTCGACAGCGCGTTGCAGGAACGGTTGCGGGAGGCGCAGAAGCTCCTGCGCGATGCGTTGACGCCGGAACTGCAGGAGAAGCTGCGCAAGCTGGAGCAGGCCTCGCAGAACATGTCGCCCGAGGACTCCAAGCGCGCGCTGCAGGATCTGTCGGAGCAGCAGCGCCGCCTGCGCGAGCAGCTGGAGAAGAGCGTGGAGATGCTCAAGCGTGCCGCGCTCGAGGGGCAGATGTCGACGCTCAAGGACGAGGCGCGCGAACTGGCGAAGAATCAGCGCTCGCTCGTCGACTCGTTACGCGCCGCGGATCAGCAGGCCGAGAAGGAAGCGGCTGATCGCATGGCCAAGGAGCTCACCGACCGCGCGAAGAACCTGCGCGACGACGTGAAGAAGCTGCAGGAGCGTCTCGAGAAGGAGAAGGCGGCGGCAGGTGCGGACAAGACCAAGGACGCCACCGAGAAGATCGACGAATCGCTCCAGAAGCTGCAGCAGGCGATGCAGGAACAGCAGCGCCAGGCTGGCCAGCAGCAGGATGGGCAGCAGCAGAACGGGCAGCAGCAGTCCGGTCAACAGCAGTCCGGTCAACAGCAGTCCGGTCAGCAGCAACAGAACGGACAACAGGCCAAGAGCGGGCAGAATCAGGACGGCCAGCAGCAGCAAGGACAGCAGGGACAGCAGGGACAGCCCGGCCAGCAGGGACAGCAGGGTCAGCAAGGACAGCAGGGGCAGCAGCAGGGTGGTCAGCAGCAGGGTGGCCAGCAGCAACAGAGTGGCCAGCAGGGAAAGGGACAGGATCCGACCAAAGCTGGAGAGCAGGGGACGCAGAAGGGCGATCCCCTGAACAAGCAGTCGGCGGCGGAGCAGGCAGCGAAGGCCATGGAAGACGCGGCCAACGACCTGCAGAAGGCGCGCGAGCAGCAGGTCGGTGAGTGGAAGAAGGAACTCACCGGAGAGCTGGACCAGTCGATTCAGGAGATGCTCCAGCTCGGGCGCGAGCAGGACAAGCTGGAGCAGCAGGCGCGCGCCGGTGCGTCGGCGAACGACCTGCGCGCGCAGCAGGGGGCGTTGCAGCAGGGGGTGGAGAAGACCATGCAGCGGCTGCAGCAGGCGTCGACCAAGTCGAACCTCCTGTCGCAGCGCTCGCTGCGCATGATGAACGACGCGCAGCGCAAGGTCGAAGAGGCCACGGCACAGGCGCAGCGCTCGCAGAACGGACAACAGATGGCGAGCGCCATGCGCGAGGCTGGCGAGTCGCTCAACCAGGCCGGCGCGTCGCTCGTTCGCGATCGCGAGCGGACGCAGAACAGCGAGTCGTCGACCGGCTTCGCCGAGATGCTCGAGCAGCTGCAACAGATGGCGCGCCAGCAGCAAGCGCTCAACTCGGCGGCGCATGACCTCATGCCCAAGCCGGGGAGCAAGATGGACGGCAAGGGGCAGGACGACGCGCGCGCCCTCGCGCAGCAGCAGCGCGAGGTCGCGGCCAAGCTGGAAGAGCAGGGGAACAACGACGAGAGCGGGCGTGCCGACGAGATGGCGCGCGAGGCGCGGCAGATCGCGCAGCAGCTCGAGTCGGCCAACCTCGACGCCTCCGTGCTCGAGCGTCAGCAGCGCCTCTTCAGGAAGATGCTCGACGCGGGGCGGTTGCTCGAGGAGGACCAGCGCGAGGACACCGGGAAGCGCGAAGCGACGTCGTGGACCGGGACCGAGACGTTCACGCCGCAGGGCGGCACCGCCAGCGGCAAGGGAGCGTCCAAGTTCACGCCTCCCACGTGGAACGAGCTGCGCGGCCTGACGCCGGAAGAGCGGCGGCTGGTGTTGGAATACTTCAAGAGGATCAATGGGAAGGACAAGTAGGGAGAGGGGACGGGGGACGGGCGACGGGGGACGGGAGTTGGGACGGCGACAGTGTGAGAGTCGGTGCGCTTCGTGGCGCGGTGCGCGGCAGTCTGCACACTCCCGTCGCAGTATCCCCCGTCTCCCGTCTCCCGTCTCCCGTCCTTTTTTCGTCTCCTTCTTCCTCGGCGCACTCCTTCTCTTCCCCGTTCGCCCGACTCGCGCGCAAGACGCCGCCACTCCGCCCAAATCCCCGCTCGTCCTCGCCCTCGACCTCGAGAGCGCCAACAAGTGTCGTGAGGCGATCCCGCTGTATCGGCAGTCGGTGAATGGCGAGGATCCGGTGAGCGCAGTGCTCGGGCTCGAGCGCTGTTATGCGATGGTAGGGGGGAGCGAGGCGATCCTTCCGCTCGTCGATTCGATGCTGGTCAAGCGCCCCACCGACCCCACGCTCCGCACCGTGCAACTGCGCACCCTCACCACGTTGCGTCGCGCCGGCGCGGCCGATACGGCGTTCGCGCAGTGGCTGTACGCCGCGCCGCGTGAGCCGGCACCGTACCGGATCTATGCGCGGCAGCTGCTCGAGTCGGGACGCGCCGCGGCTGCCGACACGGTGCTGCGCCGCGCCGAGGCCGCGTTAGGCGGGACGCGTGAGCTCGCGTCTGAGTTCGCCCAGATGCAGGCGGCGCTCGGGATGTGGGTCGCGTCGGCGCAGAGCTGGCGCGAGGCGAGCGAAACGATGGACTACATGGTGCAGGCCGCGGTCTTCTCGCTGGTGCAGGCGCCGGATTCGCTCCGCGACGGGATTCGCGCTGTCTTCGCCGCCGATCCACCCGCGCTCCCTTCGCGCCGCATCCTTGCCACGCTGGAGACCCGCTGGCGCTCGGCGCGCACCGGTTGGACCGTGCTCTCGCAGGTCGCTCCCACCGACTCGGCAGTCGCTGCCTGGATCGACTTCGGCGCCGAGGCGGAGTTGAACGAGTCGTGGCTCACGGCGCGCGACGCGTACGCCGCGGCCGCGCTGCGTCGCCCGAAGGACACCGCGCTCCGCATCAAGGCGGCGAATGCCTCGCTCACTGGGGGCGACGCCACCGCCGCGCTCGCGCTCTTGCAGCCCATTCTCGCGTCGAACGACTCGACCGCCGCCGGCGCCGTGGCGCTCCTCGAAGTCCGGGCGCTCGCCGCGTTAGGCAGGGCGAACGAGATCGAGAAGGTGCTGGAGGAACGTGCAGGCCCCCTCGGAGAGCAAGGGATCAAGCAGGCGCAGCGCACCCTGGCTTGGGCGTGGATCCGGAGCGGTGACCTGGTAAAGGCGCGCAAGGCACTCCTCGCCGGTGGCGGCGGGACCGAGGAGGACGTGCGCGTCGAGGCGTGGCTGGCGCTCTACGACGGCGACCTCAAGACGGCGCGCGGCGGTTTGCGGCGGACCGACGAGACCAATCGCGATGTGGTGACGGCGATGGCCTTTCTCTCGCGCACGCGCGCTGAGCTCGCGCCGGCCGCCGGGCGCGCGTTCCTGCTCCTTGCCAAGGGTGACTCGGCGAAGGCGTCTCAGGCGTTCGAGCTTGCGGCGGATTCGCTGAGCGACGCGGCGCCGTTCCTGTTGCTGGTGTCGGCGCGACTGGCGAAGGCGAGCGGCGACACACCGCGCGCGGAGTCGCTCTGGAGGCGGATGCTCGCGCAGTATGCGGACTCCCCGGAGGCGCCGGAGTCGGAGCTCGATTGGGCGCGCGTGCTGCGCGCCAAGGGAGACAGCGCCGGCGCGATCGAGCATCTGGAGCACATGATCCTCACCTACACGCAGAGCTCACTTGTGCCGCAGGCTCGGCGCGAGCTGGAGCTGGCGCGCGGCACGGTGCCGCCGGGGCGCGGGTAGATGGGGGAGAGCGGATGGCTTCGGTGTGCGCTCTCGAGATTCGTTCGAATGTCGGTCGGGACGTGGGGGGCCCCCCCCAAACAGACGATAACATTTCCTTCCCGCTTCTACTTCATCATTTCATTGCCGTCGTCATCATTCCAACTCGGTAGCCGGAACGCGCTGAACCTCGCGCCTCGCCTCGCCGCGCACCTGCGCCGCCTTGCCCTCGCGTTGGGCGGACTGTTCGCCGGCGTCGCTGCGCCATGCGTCGCTGCAACCGCCGCGTCGGCGGGGATCGCTGCGATCCCCACGATCGCCCGCGCCCAGCACCTCCTCGTCCCCATGGACGACGACCAGTCGAACCAGCTCAAGGCGTACGGGCTGACGTTCAACGCGCTCCGCGACGGCAACAAGGCGGAGTGGTTCATCAATTATCGAGGCGGGTCGTACCTCCTTCCGGACCTGCCCGAGCTGCGCAAGCGCGCCACGCTCGACGGTGTCTCGTTCGAGCCGGTCGATAACGCGCGCCTCACCGCGATCCGCGCCGAGATTGCCGGTGGGAACATGGACGCGATCTCGCTGGAGCGCGCGCCGAAGATTGCGATCTACAAGCCGGCGAAAGCGCCGCCCTGGGACGACGCCGTGACCCTGGCGCTGCAGTACGCGGGGATCCAGTTCGAGACCGTCTACGACGAAGAGGTCATGGCCGGCGACCTCTCGAAGTACGACTGGTTGCACCTGCACCACGAGGACTTCACGGGACAGCAGAACAAGCTCTACCTCGGCTTCCGCGACACGCCGTGGTTCATCGAGCAGCGTGATATCGCCATGGCGAGCGCGCGCAAGCTGGGCTTCGCCAACATCCCCGCGATGAAAAAGGCCGTCGCCGAGAAGATGCGACAGTTCGTCGAGCGCGGCGGGTTTTTGTTTGCGATGTGTGGCGCCACCGAGACGCTTTCGCTTGCAATCGCTGCCTACAACGTCGACATCGCCGGGACGTTCGCCGATGGGACGCCGGTCGACGAGAACGCTGACGCCAAGATGGACTGGGACCGCTCGTTCGCTTTTCACGACGTGCACCTGGAGCCGTCCCCGTTCGTGAATTCGATGAGCGACATCGACGGCCACCAGGTGAACGTTCCGGGGCGGAGGCAGCCGTTGGGACAGTTCTCGCTCTTCCAATTCTCCGCCAAGTTCGACCCCGTCTCGTCGATGCTCGTGCAAGACCACCGCACCGTGATCCCTGACTTTTACGGCGTGACCACGTCGTTCAACAAGGCGACCATCAAGCAGGGCGTGACGATCCTCGCGCAGGAAGACGGCGCGCCATGGGCCAAGTACATCCACGGAGACTACGGCAAGGGCTCCTGGACCTACCTCGGCGGGCACGATCCCGAAGATCCGCAGCACAACATCGGCGCAGCACCCACGGACCTGTCGCTCCACCCGAACTCGCCGGGGTATCGTCTGATCCTGAATAACGTGCTGTTTCCGGCGGCGAAGAAGAAGCCGCTGAAGACGTAGACGGGGGAGGGGTGAGGGGGGCGGGGTGTGCCGTCGCGCCCTGCGCGAGGGGGTGGCGTGGCGCCCAATACATTCCTCTTCCCACTCCGCGAGCCGCTCCGCGGCGAGCACTCCCGTCTCCCGTCCCCCGTCTCCCGTCCCGCCCGTAGTGCCCGCCTTCACTCCCGCGACCGCCACCGCCGTTCGAGCTGCGATCCGTCTCGCCGGCGGCCGCGAAGTCTGCTTCGTCTGCACGATCGACGATCGCGATGCGATCGTGTCGGCGCGGGTGGTGGCGCGGGGGGATGTGCGGTCGGTGTTGGCGCTCCCGGGCTTCGCGCAGCGTGGGGAGATGTTGCTGCACAACCATCCGTCGGGGAATCTCGAGCCGTCGTCGCCCGACATGGAGATCGCGGCGCGGATGCACGATGCGGGGGTTGGGTTCGCGATCACCGACAACGAGGCGAGCGAGTTGTATGTCGTCGTCGAGGTGCCGCGCGAGAAGCGGAATGCGGCGCTCGACATTCGCGCGATCGATGGCTTGTTAGGCGCGGGAGGCAAGGTCGCGGCGCGGCATGCGCGCTATGAGGATCGTGCGTCGCAGCGCGGGCTCGCGCGGACGATCGCGCGGCTCTACAACGGCGGCGGGATCGGGGTGCTGGAGGCGGGGACGGGGGTCGGGAAGTCGTTAGGCTACCTGATCCCGGCGCTCCGCTGGGCGGCGCAGAACGGGGAGCGGACGGTCGTCTCGACGAATACGATAAACCTGCAGGAGCAGCTCGTCGGGAAGGACCTCCCGTTCCTCGCGCTCGCGCTCGACGACCAGCCCGTGCGCTTCGCGCTCCTCAAGGGGTGGCACAACTACGTGTGTCTCTATCGCCTCGACCAGGCGCGCGGGGCGGGGGCGACGTTGTTCGATCAGGGGTCGGTCGCGGAGGTGGAGGCGCTGGTCGAATGGTCGGAGCATACGGCGGACGGGAGCATCAGCGACCTGGCGACGCTCCCCAAGCCCGACGTGTGGGACGAGGTGGCCGCCGAGCCGGATCTGTGCCTGCGGCTGCAATGCCCGCACTTCGATCGCTGCTTCCTGTTTGCGGCGCGGCGACAGGCGGCGCAGGCCGACGTCATCGTCGTCAACCACCACTTGCTCCTTTCGGACCTCGCGGTGCGGCGCGCGTCGCAGAAGTGGGACGACGCCGCCGTCCTCCCGCCCTACACGCGCCTGGTGGTCGACGAGGGGCATCATCTCGAGGACGCGGCGGCTTCGCACCTTGGCGCTACGGCGACGCGGCGCGGCCTGCTGCGCCTTTTTGGAAGACTTGAGCGCCGCGGGCGGGGATTGCTCCCCACGCTCATGGCTCGCCTCCAGGCGCGGAAGGACCTGTTGAGCGTCGCCTCGCTCGACCTCGTGCAGGCGCGGTTGTTTCCCGCGGTGGTTGCCGCGCGCGACAAGGGGGGCGTCGTCTTCGATCTGTTGTCGGGGGTGATGGAGGAGTCGCGCTCGCCGGTCTATCGACTGGTCGATGACTTCGCCGAGCATCCCGTGTGGCGCGCGGGCCTCACGGTAGCGCTCGAGGACCTGCTGCGAGAACTGTCGCTCATCGGTGACTCGCTGCGCCTCGTCCGCGAACGCCTGGAGACCGACGAACAGGCCGCCGAAGCGCTCGCCCCGCTCCTCGGCGAGCTCCGCGGCGTCACTCGGCGGTTGGAGAACGTGGGAGACGCATTGCGCGAAGGGCTCCTCCCGGCAGGGAAGGAGGCGACGGTGCGTTGGCTCGAGGTGCGCGGGAAGGAGCGCAATCTCTCCGTCACTAGTGTCCCGCTGCACCTGGCGCCGATCCTCCGCGAGGACCTCTTCAAGCGCCTCGAGACCACCATCGTCACCAGCGCCACGCTCTCCACCGACGGGCGCTTCGACTTCGTGCGCGCGCGCCTCGGCCTCGACGAGGACGAGGTCGAGCCGGAGACGCAGGTCTTCCCGTCCCCCTTCGATTATCCGCACCAGGCGTTGCTCGCCATCCCCACCGACATCCCCGCGCCTAACGTGGACGGGCGGCGGCACTTCGAGGCGGTCGTGGACGGGATCATCGCCGTGGCGCAGGCGTCGGGCGGCGGCGTCTTCGCGCTGTTCACCTCGCACCGCGACGTGCGCGAAGCCGCGACGGTGCTGCGCGAGCGCGGGCTCGACCAGCGTTTTCCCCTGATGGTGCACGGCGAAGACGGTCGCGACGCGCTCCTCCGCCGCTTCACCGACGCCGGCCACGCCATCCTCCTCGGCACCGCGAGTTTCTGGGAGGGAGTCGACGTCCCCGGCGATCCGCTCCGCGCCCTCGTGCTCAGCAAGCTCCCCTTCAAGGTCCCCACCGAACCGCTCACGGCCGCGCACTGCGAGGCCATCGAACGCAGGGGAGGGGACGCATTCCGCGAGTACATGATCCCCCACGCCGCGCTGAGGCTCAAGCAGGGCTTCGGTCGCCTGATCCGCACCGCAACCGATCACGGCGCAGTCCTGTTGATGGACCCGCGCGCTCAGTCCAAGTCCTATGGCCGAGAACTCGTCGAAGGGCTCCCCCCCGCCAAACGCATCATCGCCCCCTGGCACGAAGTGAAGGAAGAAATCACCCGCTTCTACCGCCCCGGCCGCATGGGAGCGAGAATGACCCGCTAGTTTTCGCGTTGGTTCGTCGTGCTCGAGTTTGTAGACAGTTTTGAGATGGTTTGTAGAAGGACGTCAGAAGTCCGCACCAACGATCCCCCGCGCCGTCCGCCGCCGCCCCTCGAGGGTTGTTCTCGTCTTCTCGTCTTCTCGTCTTCAGATGACTAGGCCCAGTAAAATCGTCTGCATCGGCCGTAACTACGTCGACCACGCGAAAGAGTTAGGCAACGACGTCCCCGTCGAACCCCTCTTCTTCCTCAAGCCTCCCTCGTCGATCATCGGCGATGGCGACGCGATCGTCCTCCCGCCCCAGTCCAAGCAGGTGGAGTTCGAGGGCGAAATCGCGGTCATCCTCGGCGCCGCGCTCAAGGACGCGAGCGAAGCCGATGCGAGCGCGGCGATCGAATCGGTGGTGGCGCTCAATGACGTGACCGCGCGCGACCTTCAGCGCACCGATTCGCAGTGGACCCGCGCCAAGGGCTTCGACACCTTCTGCGCCATCGGGACGCCCAGGAAGGGCTCGTCGTTCGACTTCGCCTCGATGGAGCTCATCACCCGGGTGAACGGGACGGAGCGGCAGCGGGCGCATGGGTCCGACATGGTCTTCTCGGTCCCATTCCTGCTGTCGTACGTCTCGCACGTGATGACGCTCGAGCCTGGGGACATCCTGACCACCGGCACACCTGCCGGGGTCGGTCCCCTGGCGCCAGGCGATGTCGTGGAAGTCGAGATCGTGGGTGTCAGCAGCGTGAAGAACGTCGTCCGCTGAGCGACTGGGGCGAGAAAAAGCGGGACAATCGCCGGTACTCCGCCCAGATTTCGAGTAGGGTGCGAGAGTAGGGAAACCCGCCAGCACGCTGCGGTTACAAAGGGGAGGGCGACGCACCGAGGCGCTCCTCCACATTACATCACGAGCCCGCGCACGCCCGCTTCACGTTCGCCGACTCTCGTCTTCTCGTCTTCTCGTCTTCTCGTCTTCTCGTCTTCTAGAGCGATGCTGACACTGCGCAAGAGCCATAACCGAACGATTCCCGGCGACGGCGCCGGGCGTTCGGCGCGCTCGACGCTCGTGTCGGTGCTGCTGCACGTCGTGCTCCTCTTCGCGCTCGTGCAGGCGCTCAAGTCTACCGGGGCGATCCAGCGGATCTTCACCCGCCCGACGACCTTCACCTTCCAGCAGCCGCAGGAACGCGTTCAGTACATCGCCGTCACCCCGCCCAAGGTGACCGACGTCGCCCCGCGCCCAGTTGCCGGCGAGGCTGAACGCGATGGCGCGGTGCGCGCCGGGCGCACGAGCGGAGAGAGCGCCCCGGGTCCCGCGATCCCAACGGTTCCCCTCCGCGCCCCAACCGAAGTCCCGTCAACAATTCCGGCGCCGGGGAACGGTTTCGACGTGAACGTGGGAACGCCGCAGTCGGGGCCAATGGCCAGTGGGCGCGGCGCGGTGAAGGGGCTGCAGCCCGGCTACGTCGACCCGCGACTCTGGGTCGATGCGCCTGCCCTCACCTACGCGCCGAAAACTGACGAGCAACGCCTCGACTCCGCGGTCACCGCGAGCATCATGAAGTACCGCGACTCGCTCATCGCCAACGGCTACGAGCCCAACAAGTTCGAGCGCGGCGACTGGACCTACAAGACAAAAGGCGGCCAGTCGTACGGCATCGACCAGAAGTTCATCCGACTCGGCAAGTTCTCCATCCCGACGGCGCTGCTCGGGCTCCTCCCCATGAACCAGATGCAGGGGAACCCGATCGAGAACGACCGCCAGCGGCGCCTCGCCGCCATGCGCATCGACATCATGCAGGGCGCGCAGGCGGCGATGAACGAGGAGGAATTCCGCCAGACCGTGAAGAAGATTCACGAGCGGAAGGAGAAGGAGCGGAAGGAAGCCGAGGCCAAGAAGAAGGCCGAGCCGAAGTTCATCTCGGAGCGTTAGGCGCTCAGCGCTCGTCGTCCGCTTCGACCTCCCCCTCGGGGTGATCGTACCAGGTGCGGAAGACCGCCGTCACCACCCCTAACACCGAAAAGTCGTCGGCCGGCCCGAGAAACAACTCGCGGTCGACTCCGTTCGTCGCGGTGAGCGAGAGCACTGCTCCCTGCCTCGAGACCACGCGCACGAGGACGTGCGCCCCCACGCGCGCCGCAACGAGGTCACCATCGCGCGCCCGGGTCGACGGGCTCACGAGGACGAGATCTCCGCTGTGCACCCCGCGCGCCATCATCGCGTCGTCGCCGTGCCTGAGGAGGAACGCGTCGTCCGACGGAACGAAGGCTCGATCCATTGCCACCCAGCGTTCGCGATTCTCGTCGCTCAGGTGCGGCTCGACCGGGTTCACCCGCGCATAGAGCGCCACCGGTTGCACCTGCCCCATCGACGACCAGCCGATGATGCGCACCCCGCGCGACCGTCCCGCCTCGCGCTCGATGAATCCCTTCTCGGCGAGCGTTGCCAGCAACTCGGCCACCGTCTTGGTGGAGCGTATGCGGAAGCGCCGGCCGATCTCGCGCACGCTCGGCTGGAACGTGTTCTCCGCGAGATAGTCCAGGAGATAGTGATAGACGCGCCGCTCGAGCGGCGTGAGGGGGTCGTTCATCCGCGGGGTGAGGTGTGCCGAGTCCCGCGAGTGCGCGACCGCTCCCCGGGGGCGACGACGTTGCACCCCGCCTGCGAGGACGTCAACCGGAAACCGCGGACGAATTCTCCAGGTGACTGACCGCTGCGTCGAGTCGAGCAAGCGAGCGGTCACGACCGATGACGAGGAGGACGTCGAAGATCCCCGGCGTTGCCGCCACGCCCGTGAGCGCGACGCGCATCGGCTGGAAGATCTTCCCCGCGCCAACTCCGCGGGCCTCGCCGAGTGCGCGGAGCGACTCTTCCATCGAAGCTGCGTCCCACGGCGTGTCGGCGAGCCTCTCGCGCACCGCGCGCAGGAGGTCGGCCGAGGCTGAGCGATCCTTCCATTGCTTCGCCGCAGCGTCGGCGTCGTACGAGAAGTCGTCGAGGAAGTAGGGGCGACACTGCTCGACGAGTTCCACGACCGTGCGCGCGCGCACGCGCAGCAGCTCGAGGAGCTGATGCCACCACGCCGTGCGCGACTCGAGCTCCTCGGCCGTCGTCAGCCCCGCGCGAACGAGGAAGGGGCGGAGATACGCGTCGAGCTGGTCGATCGGCGTGTGGATGAAGTGCTGTCCGTTCATCCACTCCAGCTTCTTCACGTCGAAGACCGCCGCCTTCTTGAGGAGCCCGTCGGCCGAGAAGAGATCGATCAGCTCCGGCCGCATCATGACCTCGCGATCGCCGCCGGGCGACCACCCTAACAATGCGAGGAAGTTGCACATCGCATCGGGGAGGATCCCCAGGTCCGAGTAGTCGCCGACCGCCGTGGCGCCGTGCCGCTTGGAGAGCTTCTTCCCATCGCCCCCGTTGATCATCGGGAGGTGCGCGAAGGTCGGGAGTGGGGCGCCGAGGGCCTCGTAGAGGAGGATCTGCTTCGGCGTGTTGGAGATGTGATCGTCGCCGCGCATCACGATCGTGATCCCGGTTGCGATGTCGTCAGACACGACCGCGAGGTTGTAAATCGGCGTCCCGTCGGAGCGGAGGATGATGAAGTCATCGAGGTCCTTGTTGGGGAACTCGATGTGCCCGTGCACCATGTCCACCCAGCCGGTGACGCCCTCGGGGACGCGGAAGCGGATCGTGTACGGATCGCCGCGGTCGAGGCGCGCCTTGAGCTCGTCCGCCGAGAGCTCGGCCATCGAGCGATCGAACCGGAACTGCTCCCCCGCCGCCTCCGCCGCCTTGCGCAGCCCATCGAGCTGCTCGGCCGTCGTGAAGTCGCGATACGCCGCCCCCGACTCGAGCAGCGCGTGCGCGTCCCGCTGATGCCGCGCGAGGTTCGCCCCCTGGAACGTGACCTCCTCGTCCCAGTCGAGGCCGAGCCAGGTCATCCCCTCGAAGATCGCGCGGGTGCTGTCGTCTGTGGAGCGGGCGCGATCCGTGTCCTCGATGCGGAGGAGAAAGGTGCCGCCGGTCTTGCGGGCGAGGAGCCAGTTGAAGAGGGCCGTGCGCGCGCCGCCGACGTGGAGGTAGCCGGTGGGGGAGGGGGCGAAGCGGAGGCGGGGCGGGCGGGGCACGGGAAGGGAGGCGTTTGGACGGGAGACGGGGGACGGGAGACGGGAGTTCGGTGGCGCACGTTGCGGGTGAAG
>JBGAHX010000145.1:0-2205 GCA_044225935.1 Gemmatimonadaceae bacterium | reverse complement strand
TTGCGCGCGAAGGACGTCGGCGGCCACTCCGGCGACCGGCGCGGCCGTCAGCTGCGCTCGTTAGGCTTCACGATCGAGCGTGAGCCCGACCCGACCGCGGGCCCGAAGTCCGGCATCTGGCGGTATCGCCTGGTCGGCGCCACGCCGGAGCTCATCGCCAACGCGGAAGCGAAGATCGCGGCGGGGCTCGGCCATGTGGGGGTGCGATGATGGCCACGTGGACCACGCCCCACCGCTGCACCGCTGACGGCTGTCGCGCCTGGCTGCGGCCGGAGACGGACGGCCAGGGCAATCTGCGCATGGTGTGCGACGACTGCGAGAAGCGCCGGCGGAATCCCGACGCGCTCACGGCGTACCTGTTCAGCGTCGAGCGGCGACTGCGCGCGCTCGAGGCGCGTGTCGGGCTCTCCGCGAACCAATCCGTGACGTCCGCGAGTCGCGCGATTGTCGGCCCGTCCCGCGCCGCCGCTGCTCCTGCGCAGACGGTCGACGCGTCCCCCGCGCGGGACAAGGCGCGAGCATACCGCGGCGACCCGACGCTCACGAGTCGGATCCTCGCCGCGCTCGCATCGAGCGATGCGCCGTTGCTGATCTGGGAGATCAAGGCGGCGATTCGTCGGATGGCTCCAGCGGCGAACTGCAACAGCGTCCAGGCCCTCTGTCATCAGCTCGCGGCGAAGGGTCAGATCGTGAGCATCTCCCGCGATTGGACGCGCCGTGGCGGTCCGATGCGCTACGCGCTCGCCCCGCGCGCCGACGTCGCAGCTCCCGTCGAAACCACCATCCCCCTCACGCATGAGAGCAACCGTGCCGATCGCACCGCAGACGCGTAACACGCTGGAACTCGGGGAGGGCGTGTCGCTCCCCCTCGACGTCGTGACCGAAACCCTCGCGATTCTCGGGCTTCGTGGCTCCGGGAAGACCAACACCGCCACCGTCATCGCCGAGGGCCTGCTCGCGCTCGGGCAACAGGTCGTCATCGTGGACCCCACGGACGCCTGGTGGGGCCTGAAGTCGTCCGCCGACGGCAATGGTGACGGCTATCCCGTGGTCGTCTTGGGCGGGCGGCATGGAGACATCCCGCTCGACGCGCAGCACGGCGCACTCGTCGCCGACTTCGTCGTGGACCAGCGCGCCTCGGTCATCTGCTCGCTCCGCCACTATGAAAGCCGCGCCGATCAGCGCCGCTTCGTCACCGACTTCTGCAACCGCCTCTACCACCGGAAGGGCGAGACCGGCCATGACACGCCGCTCATGCTCATGATCGACGAGGCCTCGCTCTTCGTCCCGCAGCGCGTGATGGGCGAAGACGCGCGCATGGTCGCGTCGATCCAGCGACTCGTCAGGCAGGGGCGGAGCTCGGGGTTCGGGGTGACGCTGATCGATCAGCGCGCCTCGACCGTGAACAAGGACGTCCTCACCCAGGTCGACTGTCTCGTGGTGCATCGCACCACCGCGCCCCAAGACCGCAAGGCGCTCGACGCCTGGATCGAACAGCATGACGCCCACGACCAGCGCGCCACGTTCCTCGCATCGCTGGCCTCGCTCCCTCGCGGGACCGCGTGGGTCTGGTCGCCGGGCTGGCTCGACCTGTTCGCGAAAGTCGCGATCCGCGCGCGTCAGACGTTCGACTCCTCGCGCACGCCCAGGCCGGGCGAGCAGATGACCGCGCCCACGCGCGTGGCGCCGATCGACCTCGAGGCGCTCCGCGTCGCGTTCTCCGCAGTGATCGCGAGCGCCGAAGCCGACGACCCGAAGGCGCTGCGCCGGCGCATCGCGGAGCTGGAGCGACAAGCGCCAGCGCCTGCCGTCGAACCGGCAGCGATCGTCGCGGCGTTCGAGCGCGGGATTCGCGCGGGACGCCTCGAGGAGAATCGGAGACTCCGCCATCGCGTGGTGGAGCTCGAGGGCATCCTCGCGTCGATCGAGGCGGCCACAGCTCGCGGTCGAACGGTCATCCGCGTGCTGGAAGACAGCGTGCCGCCGATGTCCAGCGCCGCCGATGCGAAGTCCGTCGGCGATGCCGGCGAGCCAGCCCCCATCGACAGTGGATGGCAGCCCCTGATCACCACGCACGATGTGCCGGTGTCGTCGAGCCCCAAGAGTGGCGCGATCACCTACGCCAGGGTGCGCGCTCATCCACCGCGCGATCTCGCCTCGCGCAGCAAGCTCGGGTCGACGCCGGCGAAGATGTTGGACGCGATG
>JBGAHX010000011.1:0-152910 GCA_044225935.1 Gemmatimonadaceae bacterium | reverse complement strand
CCGATGGGAGCGAGCGCGCCTATGAGTACAAGGGAAATCCCGGGCTCGTCGCGCTCGACCCCGGCGCGTTGCAGGCGGCGGGGCAGTTCATCCGCCTCGGCTTCGAGCACATCCTGAGCGGGATCGACCACCTCCTCTTCCTCTTCTGCCTGATCATCCCGTTCCGCCGCATCCGCCCGCTGGTCGGCGTGGTGACGGCCTTCACCGCCGCGCACTCCATCACCCTCATCGCCTCGGCGTTAGGCATGGCACCGTCGGCGGCGTGGTTCCCGCCGCTCATCGAGTTCCTGATCGCGCTTTCGATCGTGCTGATGGCGCTGGAGAACCTGGTGGGGCCGAAGCTGGAGCGGCGGTGGCTGTACGCCTTCGGCTTCGGACTGGTGCACGGCTTCGGCTTCTCCTTCGCGCTCCGCGACGCGCTGCAATTCGCGGGGCGACACTTGCTGGCGTCACTGCTCGCCTTCAACGTTGGGGTCGAACTCGGGCAGTTGCTGGTGATCGTCGTGCTCGTTCCGGCGCTCGCACTGGCGTTCCGGCGCTGGGTTCCCGAGCGCGCCGGCACCATCGTGCTCTCGGCAATCGTCGCTCACGAATCGTGGCACTGGATGACCGATCGATTCGGCATCCTGCGCGAATACAGCTTCTCCTGGCCAACGGTCGACGTGGGACTGGCGGCCGCCGTACTTCGGGGACTCATGCTCCTGCTGGTCATCATCGGTGCCCTCTGGCTCGTGGCCGCGCTCGTCGCGCGACTCGCGCATGATCCCGCGCGCCTCGCGCGCGATCCCGCGCGCTCGCCGCTCGGCGACGGGGTGGGCAAAGCCATCGGCTCCAGCGCCGGATTGCTTCTGGTAGCCGCGATCGCCTCCGCCGCGACGCCGGCAGCTGCACGGGCGCAAGGAAGCGCGCAGCAGAACGAGAGCACGACATCGACGCTCGCCGGCGTCTACACCGACGCGCAGGCCAAGCGCGGCAAGGACATCTATGTGGGGACGTGCCGCGAGTGTCACGTCCCCGCGTCGCATACCGGCGTCGTCTTCAAGAACAGCTGGGGCGGCAAGCGCATCTCCGAGCTCCTCGCCTACATGACCGAGAAGATGCCCAAGAACTCCCCCGGGAGCCTAACGGGCGACGAGTACGCCGCCGTGACCGCCTACATCCTGATGCTCAACGGCTTTCCGTCGGGCGACGTCGAGCTTCCGTACGATTCCGCGGCGGCCCATCGCATTCGCATCGAGACGCCGTCGCGCTGAGACTCCCCTTCCCCTCCTCATTCGTGCCGCCCTCGCGCGGCGCAGACCGCCCTCCCCCCATCGCACGAGGATGACACGAATCATGTCGCAACCCTGGACCACCCGGCGCTCGTTAGGGATGGCTCTCCTGATCGGCGGCGCGCTGACGGCGGTTTCGCTCATGCGGGTCGCCAACTCCAGCGCCCAGCAGGGCGCCGCGCTCGTGCGGGGGAACGCGCCGGGCGAATGGCGCTACTGGGCCGGCGATGCGTGGGGGACCCGCTATTCGTCGTTGGACCAGATCAACGCCTCCAACTTCAACGACCTCAAGGTCGCCTGGACGTGGGAAGCGGCGCCGTTCGGCGAAGACGAGTACTACCGCACGACGCCGCTCTACGCCAACGGGCGCCTCTTCACCGTAGCCACCACGCGCCGAGTGGCCACCGCAATCGATCCGGCGACCGGGGAAACGCTCTGGATGTGGCGGTTGAACGAAGGGATCCGCTGGCAAAAGGCGCCGCGCCAATTCGCCGGACGCGGGCTCGCCTACTGGACCGACGGGCGCGAGGAGCGCGTCATCGTCATCACTCCGGGCTATCATCTCGCCTCGCTCGACGCCAAGACCGGTATCCCCGACCCCAAGTTCGGGAAGAACGGCGTCGTCGACCTCATGGAAGGTCTCGGCTACCCGATCGTTCCGCTGGCCGTCGACGACTCCGGGCCGCTCATCATCTCCGACGCCGCGCCGGCGCGGCGCGCCAAGCCGGGTGAGACGTGGAACGAGGCGACCAAGACCGGCGCCGACGGCACGGTCGGGATCGACCCCGCCGAGGGACAAATCGCCAACAGCAGCCCGGCGCAGGTGGTGGGCGACGTGATCGTCGTCGGCAACTCGTCGATCCACGGCTACTACCCGATCCGCCTCAAGAACGTGCACGGCTTCATCCGCGGCTTCGACGTGCACACCGGGAAGATGCTCTGGAAGTTCAATCTCATCCCGCAGCCGGGCGAGTTCGGCGCCGACACCTGGAAGAACGGGACGAAGCTTGGCACTCCCGGTGTAGGGAAGGTCGACGCGTGGGCGCCGTACGCCGCCGATCCGGAGCTGGGGATCGTCTATGTCCCCACCGGAATGCCGCTGATGGACGAGTACGGCGGTCATCGCCCGGGGAAGAACCTGTTCGGCAACACGCTGGTGGCGATCGACACCAAGACCGGGCAGCGCAAGTGGCACTACCAATTCGTGCACCACGACATCTGGGACTACGACACGCCGATCGCGCCTAACGTCCTCGACGTCACCGTCGACGGGCGCAAGCGGAAGATCGTCGCGCAGACGACGAAGCAGGGCTTCATGTACGTACTCGACCGGGTGACCGGCGAGCCGATCTGGCCGATCGTCGAGACGCCGGTGATGGCGAGCGAGACGCCGGGGGAGGAAGCCTGGCCGACCCAACCGATCCCCAGCAAGCCCGCCCCCTACTCGCAGCAAGGGCTGGTCGAGAGTGACCTGATCGACTACACGCCGGCCATCAAGGACTCGGCGCTCGCCCTCGCGAAGAAGTGCCGCATGGGACCGTACTACATCCCCGGCCAGCCGGCCGACGGCGGAAAGAGCGGGCTCACCTGCTCCTGGTACAACCCCGGCGCCTCCGGTGGAGTGAACATCGACGGCGGCACCGCGGTCGACCCCGAGACCGGAATGGTCTACGTTGGCTCACAGACCGGCGTGAGCACCATCACGCTGCAGAAGGACCCGTGCTCGGAGTTCCGCTATTCGTCGCCACACGACAGCTGCGGTCTGTTAGGGGCGCTCCCGACGCCCGAAGGATACACCCCTCGCAAGGACCTGCGCGGCGACGGCTTCAGCGGGCGCGCCGGTTCGTCGAGCATCGGCGGCGTCTCGATCGTCAAGCCCAAGGAGTACGGCGGAGTGACGGCCTACGATCTCAACACCGGCGACAAGAAGTGGTGGATCCCCAACGGCGGCATGGTTCCGACCACCAGCAAGGATCCTCTTTTCGCGGGCGTGACGCTCCCGCCGCAAGGCGCGCGCGGCCAGGCACAGATCATCACGACGAAGACGCTCGTCATCTTCGGCACCGGCCGCAACGGCGGCGTCCCCGGCCAGCCGCCGCAGATCTTCGCCGTCGACAAGGCCACGGGCAAACAGGTCGGCGCCGTGAAGATCGCCTCGAAGACGACGGCGCTCCCGATGACGTTCATGCATAAGGGCAGACAGTATTTGGTCTACGCTTCGGGAGCGGGGGGGAGTACGACGTTGACAGCGTTGGCGGTGAAATAGAGGTCAGAAGACGAGAAGACGAGAAGACGAGAGGGGCCCGGCAAAGCCGGGCCCCTTTTCCTTTTCCGCAGTTGTAGTAACCTCGTCTTCTCGTCTTCAGAGAACTCGTCTTCTCGCGACTAGACCGAGAATAGTTGCCCGAAGCTAGACAAGAACCGCTCCATCTCCGCCGGCGTCCCAACCGAGACTCTCAGATGCTCCGTCATCGGCGTGAACGGCCGCCCTACCAGCACCCCCTTCTCCTTGAACGCGGCGATCACCGGCACGACCGGGCGCTTGATGTGGACCATGAAGAAGTTGGCCTCCGACGGGATCACGTCGTAGCCGAGCTTCTTGACCGCCCCCATCGTCTTGGCGCGCAATTCGTTGTTCACTCGCTTCACCCGTGCCTGTCCTTCGGTGTCCTTGATCGCGGCGACGCCGCCGTGCTTCACCAGCGCGTTGATGCTGGCGATCGAGTGCGGGCGCATGCGGTTGATCAGCGTTGGCGGTGCGATGGCGTAGCCGAGTCGCATCCCTGCGAGGCCCGAGATCTTCGAGAAGGTGCGCGTCACGATCACCGGGCGTCCTTCGGCGACGTAGGGGAGCGACGTCGCGTAGGCCGGGTCCTCGACGAAGTGGTGGTAGGCCTCATCGACCAGCACCGGAACGTCTTCGGGAATGCCGTCGAGAAGCTGCTTCACTTCGTTGGCGCTGACGATTCGTCCGGTCGGGTTGTTCGGGTTGCAGAGGTAGACGAGCCCCACGTCGCGCCAGTTGCGGCGCGTGGTGCTGATCATCAGCGGGATGTCCTGCCCGAAGTCGGCTCTCAGCGGAAGCTGGATCGACTCGGCGTGTACCCCGGCGGCGAACTTGAAGACGGTGTCGAACGTCGGCTGCACCCCGATCACCCGGCGCCCGTCGCCGAGGAAGGCGAGCGAGGCGACGGAGAGGAGTTCGCCCGACCCCGCGCCCAGCAGTACCTGGTTAGGCTCGACGCCGTGCAGCCTGGCGATCGCCTCGAGGATGTTGCCGTCGGGGTAGCCGTAGCGGTTGGAATACTTGAAGGCGTTGGTCATCGCCGCCATGACCGAGTCGGACGGCCCGTACGGATTCTCGTTGGCCGCGAGCTTGGCGTAGGAGTCATAGTCGTCAGCCGCAAACGGCCGCCCGTCGAAGGAGGGCCCCCCGCCCTGCCGAACCAGGACGTCGGCAGCCCGCGCCGTCGCCGGCGACAATGCCAACGCCCCCGCAGCCGCTGCCAGCCCTTCCATGAACCCCCTACGTGAGACCGAGCGCATGACAACCCTCCGGAAAGTGTGCACGACCCTGCAGTTGTCTCGTCTTCTCGTCTTCAGAAAACTCGTCTTCTACTTTCTGACATATCGCTTGAGCGCCTTCTGCCCGACCTCCGCCCCATAAATCACCCCATTCCTGTCCACCGCCACCCCCTCGGCCGAGCTGGTGCTCGGCGGGTTCACGGTCGGGTCGGGGATGAACTCGCGTACCGTTCCGTCCTTGGCGCTCCCGATGCGGATCCCCCGCGTCCACGCCTTGTGCTCGGGCTCCACCGACCCCGACTCCGAATCGGCAACGTAGATGTTGTCGTGCGCGTCGATGTAGATCCCGCTGGGGCGCGAGAACTGCGTCCACTCGTCGAGCCACTTGCCATCCTGGTCGAAGATCTGGATGCGGTTGTTGCTCCGGTCGCCCACGAAGAGGCGTCCGCGCGAATCAAGGGCGAGGGCGTGCGGTTGATCAAACTCTCCCTTGCCGGTCCCCTTCTGCCCCCACTGCTTCACCAGCTTTCCCTCGGGGGAGAACTTGAGGACGCGGGCATTGTCGCCCCCATGCCCCTCGGCCACGAAGATCGCCCCGTTAGGCGCGACGAGCACGTCGTTGGGCTGGAAGAAGAACTCGTCCCCCTTCCCGCCCCCGAGCTTCCCGAGCGTGAGGAGGAGCTTTCCCTCGGGGGAGAACTTGAAGACCTGGTGTCCGATCATCGTCGCCGGCGGCGGGGGGAGCGGCGCATCGGCCGGCGCCCCGCGCGGGCGGCGCGGCGCGTTGTCCTGCCCGTCCGTCACCCAGATGTTCCCGTCGTGATCGACGAAGATCCCGTGCGGGAAGATCAACAGCCCTGCTCCGAAGCTTTTGACCAGCTTCCCCGTCGCGTCGAACTTGAGGATCGGGTCGAGCATCGAGTTGAGGCACGAGTTCGCCCCGCACCGTTCGGCGACCCAGATGCTCGTCCCGTCGCGATCGATCTCCACCGCGCTCGTCGACCCCCAGGTGCGCCCGGCGGGCATCTTGGCCCACCCTTCCTCGGTGCGGTACGGATTGGGCTTGTCGTTGACGGGGGCCACCGAACCCTGCGCCCCCACCTCGCCGCCCCAGGCGACCAGCGCGGAGAGGGCGAGGAGTGCAGTGCGTGGCGCATTCAGGGCGCGGCGGGGGGGAAACGGACGAACGGCGTCCTGCGGATGACGACGAACCAAGGCGCTCCTCCTCGTGGGTCGGCGCACAGGAGCGCCGGTCGCGGACTGCGTCGAGCGCCCCTTTTCTGAGGGACGGGACGACGCCGCCTACGATACGGGGAGAAACGCGGGAACGCTACGCGCGGGGGGAACACAGCTTCCGGAGCACGGATATCTGGTTTCCGGAAGCCGATGGCATGCCGTTCGAGCGGAACACCTGTCTGTCGCCGCCCGACGACGGCAGGTCGAATGGCTGCGAAAGCGTGGATAAGCTAGACGCGCCGCGCCGCGCCATCGATCGCGATGCGTCGACGCGCAAGAAGTACAGCGGCATGGGCTGGAGGACGATCGCGTGTTCGCCCGACCCGATCCTGTACGCCGCGCTCACCGGGACGCGGAACGGAATTTCGCCAGTGGGACTCGCGAAGGTTGAAACGCTTGGGATGGCGATGGCCACCCGCGCTTCGCGTTCTCGCGTGCAACGATCGACCGGATCGCAGACGACCTCGTGATCAAGCGGTAAGAGCCCAGGAGCACGCGGCGCAGCTCGGCAGACCTCAGGCGAAGTCGAGCGCCTGCCTGCTGGATGTGGAATCGCCTTCGAACGGGTGCCGACTGGATTCTGGAACCCGAGCTCCTCTGGCTCCCGTCGTTCGGGCGAATCAAGAGGGGGGCGAGTCCGCGTGTTCCGTGCTGGGGCCGTTTAGTCGGCGTTCTCGTCGAACAGTCTTTCTTGCGGGACTTCGTCGTTCTCAGCTCGTGCGGCGCGAATGAGGGCACGAGGGCTCCCACATGTCATCGGTGCGCAGTACAATCGTGCGCAATGAAAGGAGGGGACAATGGCGAGCACAAAGACCGCGATCGAGTGGACGGACGCGGTATGGAATCCGATGACCGGCTGCACGAAGATCTCCGCCGGCTGCGATCACTGCTATGCGCAGGTCGTTGCGCAGCGCCGTACACGCGACATCTATTTGCGGCAGCCACCCGTAAGGGACACACTCGACAATCGCGCTGATCCGTTCGCACCGCGTTTCTGGCAAGACCGTCTCATGGAACCGCTCAGCTGGCGTGAGCCGCGGCGCATCTTCGTCAACTCAATGAGTGACGTGTTTCACGCGCAGTTTAGTCTCGCGCAGATCCGCGAGGTGTTCGAGGTGATGGCGACGGCCGGCTGGCATCAGTTCCAGCTGCTCACAAAGCGACCGGAGCGCGCGGCGCGACTCGCGACCGAATTGCCCTGGCCGGATCACATCTGGGTCGGCACGTCAATCGAGGATATGAGAGTCGCGCATCGCGCGGACGCATTGCGGCGCGTGCCTGCAGAGGTCCGGTTTATTTCAGCAGAGCCGTTGCTAGGCCCTTTGGACAAGCTCTCGCTGGAGGGAATTTCCTGGGTGATCGGCGGTGGCGAGAGCGGAGCAGGCTACCGACCGTGTGACCCGGACTGGGCCCGGGGACTTCGCGATCGTTGTCTGGACGCCGACGTCGCCTTCTTTTGGAAGCAGTGGGGGGGCTTCACGCCGAAGGCTGGGGGCCGGTTGCTCGATGGGACGGAGTGGAATGAGTATCCGGTCCAGCTCACTCCGCAGTAGTCGGAAACTGAATGACTTCGATGCGACCGTCTTTCGTTCTCAGTTTGCGCCTGATCAGTTCCTCCTTGATTTCCTGCAACTGAAAATGGAATGCGGCCGTCGATTCAACGATGATGCGACTGAGCGGCCTTCCGTCACGGGTGTTGGCCCAATCAAGCGCGCGACCCGCGTACACGCGGCAAAGGTCATCGACTAGCACACTGGAAGGGACGCGAAGCTCCAGCTTGAGGCGATCGCGCATCGCGTCATGAAGCTGTGCGAGTCCAAGACCTTCCGATACGGCCTTCTTCATCGTAACCATCGCTGGTAGGTTCTGCGACGCGTGTACGAGCACGTGCATCGGCCGCCCCGCCACATCACGAATCGGCACTCGGAGTTGAACGCTCGCGCCGGCATTTCGCAGCGCATCACAGAACAGCTGTAAGTAGGTTGCGGGTCGTTGGGCGATGTCTACAGAGCCCAGCTTCGAGATGCAGGCGGGATCTCCTAGCGCAGCAACAAGGATGTCTCGAGCCGCCGGATCCTCGATGTTGAGCTGGCGATGAAGCGACTCGCGCGTTGCGTCTAGGTAAGCGACTCGCGCCGAATCCTCTTCGGGAAAGAACGACGGCGACGTCGCGATCGACTGAAGTTCGCGTTCAAGCCGGTCTGCATCCGCGCGTAGGACGCCGGCGAGGCGAACCGCACCCACGTTGGCTGCAAGTACGAAAATTTCGTTCTTGTGATGACCAGCCAAAAGCTTCGAGTACCACCGTGCCTCAAGTCCTTTGACGCCGAACGGATCCAAGAACCAGAGCGTCGGAAAGCCGCCGGCCCAATCACACAGCTCCTCCACGTGATCGGCAAAGCTTCCCTCGCGAAGCATGAAGTCTAACGGCGCGTCCTCCGTGTCGACTGCAAGCGACTGACTCATTGCGCGAAATCGTGCCGGATCTGATTCGACAGCGCCGACACGCATGCGGGCGTTGTGAACGAGCTTCCGCTCCGGCGGCGCGCCGCGAACATCAGACGCGACTCGGGCGGCGATTATTGGCGATCCGTCATGCCCTTCCCGGTCTCGGCCCTCTCCGGCGAATCCATCAACGAACACCACTCGCGGATGGCGACCACCTCCACCCTCGCGTCGGAGGTGGATACTCGCCCATTGGAAGAGGTAACTCCTGAGTATCGCATGCTTCAGCAGGGTGTGATCATCGAACGAGTCGAAGTGATCTCGGTTGGCACTCATCGCTTCACCCTCTCGGAGCTGGCCCGAGCTTCATTTCAGAGCCACTCAGTCTGTTCGACGTTCGCCGCCAGCTGCGCCGACGTAGCCTTCTATTGCTTCCCGATCTTGCGATCGAGCGTGTGTAACACCCCTCGCGATGACTGGCAAAGATGCGCTGAACGAGTCTCTTCCGCGCGGACGGCGTGAGTGTGCGCGACTTCAATCGACGGCGTCGACCATAACTGCGCCGGCACCACCCTCAACCGGAGTCCGCAAGAGGTCCTTGTCGATGGACACAATCTGCTCACAGTCGGAGAGCAACCTCGCGGCTCGTGCAGGGCCATCGTGCACATCGCACTCGAAACGAGCTCGAACCTGGGACTCGGAGAGCAATCCAACGACGGCGGCGGCGAACATGGTCTTTCGGGCGAGATGCAGGTCCTCGGCATCCTCGACAAACCCAGCCTTCCATTTCACCAGTGCACCTGCGGCATCCGCTGAGATGGGCGCGCGTAGCCCTACTTGGGCAGCCATCAATTTGTTGTAGACGTCGGCGACGTACAGCCATTGTGACGAGAAGCGCGAGTAGAGCGACGTGTAAACGCCTGCAAAAATTGCTGCGATCCAAGCTTGGTGATCTGCGATCGCCAACGGGATGCGTTTCCAGGAGAACTCACAGAGAGGCGTGCACAACCGCCAGTCTGCAAGCAGAAGCGCCGGGAGCATGATCTCCGTCGTCACAAACAGTGCTCGAACGAGCACCAAGCCGCCCCCATTCGCACGTCGCCTTCCGACATAGAGGAGCCACTCTCCCGAAACGAAATCGAATGTCCGCTGGAAGAAGGTTCGCCACCGACCCGGTTCGCTCGAGCGCTTATTCACACGCTAGTTCTCCGCACCAATCCGACTTCGTATTAGCTCGGCTTCCCGCGCCATCTGCGCCGCTTGGTCATCTCCGGGATGCACTCGCCGAGGCTCCGCAGCGCCCCCGCAAACCGTCCACACATCGTCAGCCTCCAGGATTCGGCCCAATTGGTCCGCGAGAGTCGCAACGGTCATGGAACGGCCGCCGCCACGCGACGCTCGTGCTCCTGCATCTCGGTTCGCGAGCATGCCTCCTGTTTCGGCGACGCGCGCGACATCCCGAGGCGTTTGAGATTCTCCTCGAGACGATAGTACATGCGGCTGCTGACGGGGACGCTCGCGGCACCGCCGCACGCCGACGCGTAGTAGGTTGCGCCCGTGACGGACACCACCCACGGGAGCAGTGAGTCTGCCATTGCAGGCGCTGCGGTTGGCGTCGCGAGCAGCGCCGCGACCGCTGGTGAAGGGTGTTCAACCCGCTTCGGCGCTGGTGTCGACAGCGGTCGCTGGGAAGGAGATCCGATCCGGCAGGTCTTCGACGCCGAGATGCAGCTGTTTCCGCAGGGAATCCCCTTCCGGCAGTGGGGCTGCGCTGTCGCGCCCCGTGAAACGGCGACGACCGTTGTTCCCAGAACGATCGACGCACTGAGCAGCGCTCGCGAAAAGACTCGCGTCGAGTGGCTCGCGCTCCGTGGCGTCATCCGCCGGCCTCTGCGAGTTTGGCCTGCGCCTGTACGATCATGTCGCGCAGCTTTTTGAGGTCGGACGCGTCAAGGTTGAAGGCGCTCGCCTTGGTGAGGCTCCCAGCCTTGACTACATAGCTCACCTTCCCTTTGGAGTCGTTGAAGGCGGTGACCTCAAGATTTCCCCTCGTTTCGTATCGGACCTCGAAGTTCTTGAACTTGGTGGGATTCGCGCTCACTGCGACGATCGCATCGATCCCCTTTAGCAGTTCGGGGATCTCGTCGCTGTCGATGAACGCACGCTCACTCCGATACTGTCCCTGGCTCACTTCCACGAGCATGCCTCGTACGGCGGGACCGTTTACCTGTCGGATCTCGCGTACGTCGACGGAGACAGTGCCGAGCGTCCCAAGCTCATCGTATCCAAGGATCACGATCGATCCTGCCTTCGGTTTGAAGGCCTCCAGCTTCGTCGCAGGAGTCGTGGCCTGCACGGCCGCAGCAGGCGGAGCCGCGGACTGCGACGAAGCAGGTTCAGCGACGCAAGCTGCGAAGAGGAACGAGACGGCGGCGAACCAAGCAGTAGTCCTCACGCGTAACCCTCAGATGTCTGCTTTGCAGCAGTGTTAACGTCAAACGCGTCCGCTGCCCGTGGACGCGACGGATATGTCGGCCGGCGTTCGCTGCATCGACCACTTCTATCTTGGTCGTTCTAACGATCTACAGATTCAGCCCTCTCCTTTACCGCCTTCTCGAAGCCGCTTTCGTACGCTCCCGTGCTCGAGCACCTGAGGGTCTCGTTGCCGATCGATGAGAGGAACTTCGCGGTGACCTGAACGGTGCTTCCGCAGCCTCCGCTGCGAACCAAGACGTTGTACTTCGCGCGCTGTGGGAGCCACCTCCCGCTCGGCCGGTTGATGAACCCACATTCCGCCAAGTTTAGCGCCGCTGCTGAGTCGGCCTTGGTCCGTCCTGGAATGCCCGCACTCGACGCCACGATAGATCCCGACGCGCGCTCCATAGTCTCAATCGTGATCGCGCGACCCGCGAAAACGTCGCTCACCGCGTCCCACGTTCGGTCGAACCGAGCGTTGATCGGCGTAGCGGAGCGCGGCGAAGGCGCCTCAGGAGGCACATACTTCGCGCACGCGACAGAGATGGCCGCGACGAGGACGGGGTCGGATACTCGCATCGATCCGGAATGGAGGGTGCGGATAGCCTACCAAGCACGACCGTTGTTGGACACTAGTAGATCCCCTAGTCGCTCTAGCATCCCGATGCCGGACTCCGCGTAAGCCCTGAGTGCCGCTCGGTAGGTTGAACCGGCCAGGCAACTGCGGAAACGAAGGAGCGCGCCGTTGGATCGGTCTGGTTCGAACAGCTAGGGGCTGCCAACGAAAATCTGTAGTTCCCGCTGGTGGAACGCTCGGGGCTGCGCTCTTGGGGTTCGCGCTCAACGCTCGAGCCAACTTGGCCGACCAGATCGCGTGGGGCTGCTTTGGCTACAGCGCGGGCCGTTCGATTCGATCGTTTACCGCTGCGTGTCGTTGGTGAGTAGGTCGATCTTCGACGAACCTTCGCGCCGCCACACCCCTCTTAGGCGCTCCGCCCCGCCGCCACGTCCCGCGACCCCTCCAACACGATCGACCCGTCCGCCACGCGCGCGTCGATGTCGGCGATCGTGACGTCCTGCAGGGCGACGTCGACCCCGTCGTGCTGCGACGCCCTGAAGCACGCCCACCCGTTGCGCCCGTCGCGCTTCGCCGCATAGCACGCGAGGTCGGCGATCGCGACGGCCACCTCCCACCCCACGCTCTCCGGCGCCGAGCGCGAGAACGGGAAGGCGGCAAAGCCGATCGAGCAGGTCACGGAGATCAGCGATCCGTCGGAGAGTGCGGTCTGCATCCCCTCCACTTTTCCGCGAATGCGCTCGGCGAGTTCACCGGCGCGATCGCGATTGGTGAAGCGCGACACCACGAGAAACTCCTCGCCCCCCCAACGTGCGACGACATCCGAATCGCGAAGCGTTGCGATCAGCTGTCGACCCACCTGTTCGAGTACCCGATCTCCCGCGGCGTGGCCGTTCGCGTCGTTGATGCGGCGAAAGTGATCGATGTCGACGACAAAGAAGACCAGGTCGCTGTCCGTCGGCGACTGTCCCGGCGGCGCCACGCGGTGTCGACGCGAGAAACCCGACACTTCGGCGGGCATGATCTGCTGCACGTAGCGCCGGTTGCGCAGCCCGGTGAGCGAGTCGGTCGTCTCGAGCTCGTCGGCGATTGCGTCGGCCGAGCGATGTTGCCGCCGCACGAGCCACCCCGCTACGGCGATCAGGAGCGCGAAGACGAGTACCGAGGAGCGCTTCCAGTCGTCGAGCTGCGCCTCCAGCGCCTGTTCGACTTCGGCGTGCCGCACCGCCTCGAACGCGCGCTGACGCTCGGCGATCGCATAGCGCAGCTCGAGCGCTGAGGCGCGTGCGCTCGCCGAGTCCGTGGGTTGGGCGACCGAATCGCGCGTGACGCGTTGTGCGACGAGTGGCGACGCCAGCACGATGGCGAGAATCGCCAGGAGTACGAGCGTTCGGCGTGGCACCGGAGAGCGCACGAGGACGGGGAGGTCGCGGTTGGACGGGCGCAGAGCGCGCGGCGGACGCTAGTCAGTCTCGGCGCCGATTCCGGGGAACTGTACCGCAGGTGACGCCATTCCACCCCGCGTTCGGCTCCCTCCGCAGTTCATGTCACACAAAGTCGCGCATCGCGCGGGGCCCAGCGCCGGCCGGAGGACGTGGACTCGCGGTGAGAGGACGCTCAGTCGTCGAGGCGACGCTCGTAGTCCACCGTGATCCCCGACTCCACATGGCGGCGCAGGTGTCGCAGGTACATCGCCCAGCAGAAGGTCGAGACGCGGTAGTGCTCCGTGTCGGACGGCCATCCGGCGTGCGAGAAGCGAATCGTCGTCACGCCGTCCTCCTCGGCAAGCTCGGCGCGAACGCGCGTCCCGAGCCAGTCGTGCATCGCGGTTGTCAGCTCGAGTTCGAAGAGCTTGGCCGGCTCGCACGCCGTCACCCGCGCGCGCCAGTCGTACTCGGGGCCGAAGCAGAGCTGGTACTCCGTCCCGAGCGCCGGAGTCCCTTGCGAGCTCGCCGTCCACCAGGCGTCGAGCCCCTCGGGAGTGGCGAACATGTCGAAGACGCGCGACGCTGGTCCTCGCACCGGGAATGTGTGGACGATGTCAGGCATGTGACAGTTAGTCATTTGCGCCCGGCGGAGGGGCGCGTGGCATCAGGAGCTGAAACCCGCGCGCCTCGGCAGCGTAGGTCGAGTGCATCACAACTATGTGCCGACTGCGTCCTGTTCGCGAGGGCGCTGACAACCCTCTGGTCCCAAACGCTGTCCAATCGTCGTTCGCGGATCGCCGCCGGTTCATCCCACGCTTGCCATGCTGACACTCAAGTACGCCTTCCGCACGCTGGCCAAATCACCGTTCGTCACCGCGGTTGCCGTGTTGTCGCTGGCGCTCGGGATCGGCGCGAACGCCGCGATCTTCTCGCTCTTCAACCAGATGTTGCTGCGCCCGCTCCCGGTGCGCGCACCGAGCGAACTGGTCAACCTCTCGGCGCCGGGACCCAAGCCGGGGTCGACGTCGTGCAACCAGGCAGGCGACTGCGAAGACGTCTTCTCGTACGCGATGTTCCGTGACCTCGAGAAGGCGCAGACCGGGCTCGCCGGGCTCGCCGCGCACGTCGTATTCGGCGCGAACGTGGCGTTCCGCAAGCAGACGCTCAACAGCCAGGGGATGTACGTGTCGGGATCGTACTTCCCTACACTTGGCGTGCAGGCGGCGCTGGGACGCCTCATCGGACCGGCCGATGACGATACGCCGGCTGCTCACCCGGTGGCGGTGCTGAGCTACCGCTTCTGGGAGACGCAGCTCGGGAGCGACCCGACGGTTCTCGATCAGGTGGTGGTGGTGAACGGCAAGTCGCTCACCATCATTGGAGTGGGACCCAAGGGATTCGACGGGACGACACTCGGCTCCGAACCGCGCATCTTCGTCCCGGTGACGATGCGCGGCGAGCTCTCGATGGGAAAGCGCGACTTCGAGGAGCGCACCTCGTACTTCCTTTACGTCTTCGGGCGGCTCAAGCCAGTGGTCTCGCTCACGCAGGCGTCGCAGGGGATCAACCGCGTCTACCATCCGATCGTCACCGACGTCGAGGCCGCGCTCCAGACCAAGATGAGCGCCGCGACGCTCGAGCGATTCAAGGCGAAGGAAGTCGTCGTCACGCCGGGGGCGCGCGGTCAGAGCTCGGTGCACCGTGAGGCGCGCACGCCCCTCATCATGCTCCTCGCCATCACGGCGATCGTCCTCCTCATCGCCTGCGCGAACATCGCGAATCTCCTCCTGGCGCGCGCGGCCAATCGCTCGATGGAGATGGCGGTGCGCCTCTCGATCGGCGCCGGCCGGTGGCAGCTCCTGCGCCAACTCCTCTCCGAATCGCTGTTGCTGGCCTTCTTTGGAGGTGTCGCCTCGCTCCTGGTTGCGAAGTGGACGCTTGGCGCCATCGCCGGGATGCTTCCCGACGAGGCGACGTCGACGCTGACGCTCACGCTCGACACGCCGATCCTCATCTTTGCCGCGGTCACGTCGCTCTTCACCGGGCTCCTCTTCGGGATTTTCCCGGCGCTGCATTCCACGCGTGGTGACCTGATCTCGACGATTCGGTCGAACGCCGGGAATCTGTCGTCGCATCGCACTGCCACTCGCTTCCGCACCTCGCTCGTCACCGCGCAGATCGCGCTGTCGATGGCGCTCCTGATCGCCGCCGGGCTCTTCATCCGCTCGCTGTCGAACGTGAGCCGAGTGGACCTCGGGGTGACGATCGATCATGTGGCGACGTTCGAGGTGTCACCGCGCCTCAACGGCTACGAGCCGGCTCGTTCAGCGGCGCTCTTCACACGCATGGAGGAGGAGCTCTCCGCGCTCCCTGGCGTTACTGCCGTGTCCACCGGGCGCATTCGACTCCTCGGCGGGAGCAACTGGGGGAGCAGCGTGCGGGTCGAGGGATTCAACGCCGATCCGGATACCGATACCGACGCGCGTTTCAACGAGGTGGGGGCAGGCTACCTCGCTTCGTTAGGCATTCCGCTCCTCGCGGGGCGCGAGTTCACCCTGGCCGACGAAGTCAAGTCGCCCAAGGTCGTGATCGTCAACGAGGCGTTCGCCCGCAAGTTCAACCTCGGGCGCGATGCGGTCGGGAAGCGAATGTCGTCATCGGGTGAGGGGGCGCTCGACATGGAGATCGTCGGGCTCATGAAGGATGCCAAGTACAGCGAAGTGAAGGACGAGATCCCGCCGCAGTTCTTCATCCCGTGGCGGCAGGATTCGCTCGTCGGGTCGATGACCTTCTACGTCCGTTCGGCCGGCGCGCCGGAGCAGCTCCTGCGCAGCATTCCGCCGCTGGTGGCGCGTCTCGACCCGAACCTCCCCGTCGAGGACCTGCGCACCCTCCCGCAGCAGGTGAACCAGAACGTCTTTCTCGACCGGATGATCAGCACGCTCTGCGCCGCCTTCGCAGCGCTGGCGACACTCCTGGCGGCGATCGGGCTCTACGGCGTTCTCGCCTACACCGTGGCGCAACGCACGCGCGAGATCGGTGTGCGCATGGCGCTCGGCGCGAGCAGCGGGAACGTGCGGTTGATGGTCCTGCGCCAGGTCGGGCTGATGGTGGCGATCGGCGGGGTGATCGGAATCGCCGCGGCGATCGCGCTTGGACGCGGGGCCGAGTCGCTGCTCTTCGGTGTGAAGGGCTTCGACCCGCTGGCGATCGTTGGGGGGGCGGCGCTGCTCTCTCTCGTGGCGCTCGGGGCGGGGTTCTTCCCGGCGGTGCGCGCGTCGAAAGTGGATCCGATGCGGGCGCTGCGGTATGACTGATATCTCAGTCTTCAGAAGACGAGAAGACGGGAAGACGAGACGTTGGTGGGCGCGTTCGGGCGGGATTTGGTGCGGGCCTAGGGGAATGGGGCTGCTCGCTCCACTTTGAACGGCGTTTCGCTGGTGCCGGTCTCTCCAAATTCTCGCGCGGTTTGGTGACCGGCGAAGACGGCTTGCGCGATGATGCCGGGTGCCTCGGCGTCGCCGATCAGGCGTAGCGATGTGAGTGCCCCCGACTCCCGAAGCGGAACGAGCTCCCGATAGAGCGCGTCATTCGGGAGGCGGTCGCTGAGCAGGACGACGGCGTCGTATGGCAGGCGCACCTCACCGCGCTCGCGCGCGTTCGTGCCGATCGCCTCGCCACCCCACAACGTATGAATACTGTGCTCGGTGTGCAGCGACACGCCGAGCGAGACCAACCGCTCCTGCACTCGCCCCTGTTCGAGCGTGTACTGCGTCCAGTACGACACCATGGGCGCCGGCGTCACGAGCGAGACGGTGCACCCGGATCTCGCCAGCTGCTCGGCGATGACGCCGCCCAGGTAGAAGTGGTCGTTGTCGTACACGATCACGCGGCCGCTCGGATAGCGCGTCCCGTTCATCACGTCATCGGGGGTGTAGACGTTAGGCGCGTCGCTCCCGGCGATGCCCTTCCACTGATTGCGCCCGACTCCATCGCTCCTCCAGCGCGCGCCGGTGGCGACGATCACGTGCCTTGCACCGAACTCCTGCACGTCGTCGATGCCCACCAGGCTTCCCGGGTAACACGCGACGTTAGGCATGCGCTTGAGCTGCCCCAGTCGCCAGTCGACGACGCGGCGCCATTCGGCGAGACCCGGGAGTCGCGCCTCGCGCACCACGCGCCCGCCGAACTCCTCATGCGCTTCGGCGAGCACCACCTGGTAGCCGCGTTGACCGAGCGCGCGCGCACATTCGAGCCCCGCCGGTCCGCTCCCCACCACCAAAACCTGTTCGTCGGCGTGTCGCGGCGCGATGCGCTCGGGGTGCCAGTCGCGGCGCCACTCCTCCCCCATCGTCGGGTTCTGCGTGCAGCGAATGGGAACGGTCTTGCTGTCGGCCGAGACGCAGATGTTGCACCCGATGCACTCGCGGATGTCGTCGATGCGTCCTTCGCGAATCTTGTTCGGGAGGAATGGGTCGGCGATCGACGGGCGTGCGCTCCCGATGAAGTCGAGCACCCTCCGCCTAACGGCTGAGACCATTGCGTCCGGCGACGTGTAGCGCCCAACGCCGACCACCGGCTTCGAGGTGAGTTGCTTGACGAAGGCGATGTACGCTTCCTGGAACCCTTCCTTCGCGAAGCGCGAGGTCGCCGAGTCGTTGCTCCAGCCGCTGATGTTGACGTCCCAGAGATCGGGGAGTTCGGCGAGCATGGCGATGACGTCGCGCCCTTCGCCATCGGCGGTGATCCCGTCGTCGCCCAGGAGTTCGTCGACCGCCAGCCGCACCGCGACGGCACAGCGATCGCCGACGGCGTCGCGCGTGTCCTCGATGAGTTCGCGCAGGAGGCGCGCACGGTTCTCCAGCGATCCGCCGTACTCGTCGTGCCGGTCGTTGAAGCGGCGCGAGAGAAAATGCATCGGGAGGTTGAGCGCGTGGCCGGCGTAGACGTAGACGATGTCGAAGCCCAGCTCGCGCGAGCGGAGCGCCGCGGTGCGATGCCAGCGGCGCACGTCGCGCATGTCGACCTTCGTCATGCGGCGCGTCTGCACCGGCTCGTAGCCGCTTCCGCCAACCACCGACATCGAGCGAGGAGCTAACGGTGCGCTGCGAGAGTAAAGGTTGACAGCATTCGCCCCGTTGTGCACCAGCTCGATCGCTGCCAGCGCGCGATGCGTGTGCACCGCCTCGACCATCCGCGCGAGCGCCGGCATGTCATCGCGCTCCCACAACCTTCCCTCGAGGTAGGGCGAGAGGTCGCTGGTGTGGTGAATCTCCACCTCCTCGGTGCAGACGACGCCCCACCCCCCTTCGCCCTTGATGCCGCGCATCGCCGCGAGCGACTCGGGCATGCGCCACCCCATCCCGTTGCAGTGCGGCACCTGGTAGAACCTATTGGGCGCCGTCACCGGGCCGATGCGCACCGGCTCGAAGAGGATGTCGTAGGGAGAACTCACGCGAATTGCACCTGACGGAAGCGAGACGGACGGCCGGCGCTACGCGCGCGGCTCGCCACGGCTCCACTTGATGCGCGTGTAACAGATGCGGAATCCCTTGCGCTCGGCGTTCCGCTGCGACGGACTCCCGGGGAGCGCGCACATCATCGCGAGGTCGGCCCCCTGCACCGTCGCATAACGAAGGCGCGCGCGCAGGAGCGCGGCCTGCGCTCCCTGACGCCGCTCGCTCGGGATCGTGCTCGCCCCGGCCAGGAGCGCGACTCCACCGCTCACGTGCATCGCGCCCGCAGCGATCGGGATCCCGTCGCGGTCGGCGAGGAAGGTGTGCGTACCGACCGCCCGGCCGGTGACCTCTCCCATCCCGCGAATGAAGTCCGCCGCTTCGGGGGTCTCGCTCCACCCACGCGCGGCGACGTCGGCCCAGCCGTCGACTTCACCCGCGGTCACGCGCCGTACGCCGATCGCCTTGTCCTCACCGATGGTCGGCATGGGGGGCGACGGGAGCACCTGACACATCACCGACGTGAGTTCGATTGGGTGGTAGCCGCGCGCTACGAGGAGCGGGAGGAGCGCCGCATCGGCAATCGGACTCACCTCGTGCTGCACCGCCGCCCCGCGCTCCTCGAAGAAGCTCTCGATCTCCTGCAGCTGCTCGGCAGTGGGCTCGGAGAAGAGCCCCAACCCAAACGTCTGTGTGAGCGGTGACCCGACGCCGTCGAACATCGCGTACGTCCCGCCGAAGTCGCGCCAGGTCGCTCCGAGCTCCGGAGACTGTGACGCGCGCGCGTCGATGAACGCGGCGCTGGCACTCCCCTCGGTGCGTTCCAGCCGGCGCGACAGCGCGAGATCGGTCAGGGGATGGGTGCTCATGAGGGAGGGGGGAAGGATCGTTCGTTCGACGCCGATGCAGCGGGGGAGCATCGCCGACCGCGTACCGTCGCACTTCGGCGACGCGAGCCGACTCGACGACGGGATAATGTGCCGCGCGACGCACCCGGGCGGAATCTCGCCAGCGCTCGCCCCGCCCCCCGAGCGACTTGTGATGTTTGGCACAAAAAGCGCAGCACGCGCGCGATCATCGAACGCGGAATGTCCGTGCGCGTGAGCCGCGTCGACGGACTTCTGCGCGTGACGAGTTGGGAGGGGATGTCCTGTCTTTCCCTGCCGCCCCCTTTCGGGAGCCGGCCATCACTGCGCCGTCGCACACAACCCGGCGATGGCGCCGCACCGTGGAGTCGAGTTTCATGCGAGTCCGGCAGAACATGCGTCGTTTAGGCCTCAAAGTCGCGGCGACTTCGGTCGTCGCGCTCTCCGTTGCCTGCGGCGGCGGGGGAGGCGATGGCGGCGGAGGAGGCGTGACGCCACCACCGCCGACACGCGTTCCAGCGTCGGTCACGTTCGAAGGCGGGAACACGGTGAGCGGCACCGTCGGCACCGCGGTCGGGACACAGATCGCGGTGGTGGTGCGTACTGCCGACAATTTGCCGGTTCCTAGCACAACGGTCACGTTCTCGGCCTCGGCGGGAAGCATCGCCACGACCTCGGCGCAGACCGATGCGAACGGGCGCGCGAGCGCGGGGACCTGGACGCTGGGCAACACGAGCGGGACGCAAACGCTCACGGCCCAAGCCGGTTCGGTGAGTGCCCAGCTCTCGGCGACCGCCGCAGCAGGAGCTGCAACGAAGCTCGAGATCGTGACCGCACTTCCCGGCTCGGTGCGCGCCGGTGACGTCATTACGCCGGCGCCCTCCGTACGGGCGCGCGATCAGTTCGACAACATCGTGAATCGCGGCGGCACTGTCGTCACCGTCACGCTGCAGGCGGGGACGGGAACGCTCGGCGGGGCGCAGGCCACGACCGATGCAAACGGGCTCGCGACCTTCAGCGCGCTGACGCTCAGCGGACAGGTCTCCGCCGGTCCGCGCACGCTCGCCTTCAGCAGTCCCGGGCTGCCGACCATCAATTCGGCGCCGGTGGCGCTCGAGGCGGGGAGCGCGGCGACCATCACGTTACAGAACGTTCCGTCGGGAGCGCGCGCCGGCGTGGCGATCGCCCCGGGGATCATCGCCACGCTCGCCGACCAGTTCCAGAATCCGGTGACGCGCCCGACGCAGGTGACGGCGACCGTCCTCTCCGGAGGCGGGACGCTTTCCGGCGCGACCGCGACCAGCGACCTCACGGGGAGCGCGACCTTCTCGTCGCTCTCGCTCGACGGCGTGATCGGGACGCGCGTGCTTCGCTTCAGCGCCGACCAGGTGAACACAACGACGGGAAACATCATCCTGTCACCGGGCGATCCGGCGCAGCTGACGGTGACCTCGCAGCCGACGATCATCGAGAATACGCTCCCCTTCCCCGCACCGATCGTCGTGCGGGTGACCGATCGTTTCGGCAACGGGGTTGGCGGCGGCTCTCGCACCGTATCGGCGGCGCTGGGGACTGGCGGGGGGACGTTGATCGCTTCGCCTGTCTCGACCGACGCCGTTGGCGTCGCGACCTTCTCATCGCTGCGGATCGTTGGGAGCGAAGGGCCACGCATCCTCATCTTCTCGACGGCCGGACTCAATCCCGCCAACTCGGCGGCGATCCAGCTCATCGCCGGCCCGCCGCGTTCGATGTCGTTCTTCCAGACGCCGTCGGGGAACGTGGTCTCGGGGATGCCGTTCGTGCAGCAACCGGCGTTGCAACTGGCGGACACGTCCGGGAACGTGGTGCGGCAGGCGGGGACGCTGGTGCGGGCGACGCTCCTCGATGCCCCGGGGCAGCTCCTCAACGACGTTGCCGTCACCAACTCGAGCGGGCTGGCGATCTTCGAGCAGCTCACCTTCGTCCCGGCCAACGCCTTCCCGCCGGCAACGCTCCGCTTGCGCTTCACCAGTGGTGCGCAGGCAGCCGTCACGACCGGCAACGTGAACATCCAGCCGCCGCAGGCGAGCGCCGTGCGCAGCGTGGCGTACGGCGCGACGGCGCAGCGCCTCTTCGTGATCGATCAGGGGCAGTCGCTCCCGCTCAGTGCCGTCGCCCGCGACCTCGTGGGGCAGCCGCTCCCCAGCGTTTCGATGGTCTACAGCTCGGGGAGCAGCAGCATCGCCTCGGTGCGCTCGTCAGGTGCAATCACGGGAGAGGGAGCGGGGAGCACGTGGGTGCGCGCCTTCGGCTCGGGACAGCCGGGGATCATGGACTCGGTCTATGTCACGGTGACGCGCGATGCCACGGCGCCAGTGATCGGTACGACGCAGATCGCGCCGATCCCGATGCGTGACGGCGTCACGGCCGGTTTCCAGATCGTCCTCGATACGCGCGATGCCACGGTCGGCGCCGCGACGATCGTGATGAGCATGCCCCCCGAGCTGGTCAACGGGATCAGTTGGCAGGGGGCGTCGGGGACGATCATCAGCATCGACTCCCGCCTCAACGCGCTCCGCATATCCCTCGTCTCGGCGACCGGCGTGAAGGGGATCATCCCGATCGCCCAGATCACGCTCACGTCGGGCCCGCCCGAGACCTTCGCCCTCAATCGCGAGATCGTGATCACGCCGTTCCAGGTGGTCGACGTCTCGCTGCAGGACATCACCACGCGCAGCACCGGGGTGAACATCCCCCTGATTCCATGACCAGTCCCACGTCCTTCATTCGCGAGTTTGGGCGCCGCGCGAGCCGCGGCACCGGATCCACTTCTTCAGCCGTCACCGTCATGTCGTCCGCACCAGCCTCCTGTTCTCGATCGATTACGCCTCGCGCCCGCGCGCGCCAACGGCGTGCGGCGCTCGCGGCGATCGTGCTGTCGGTCGTCGCGCTCGCCGGCTGCAATGACGAGCGAGCCGGCGTTTCGCCGCCGCGCCCCGTGCCGCTCCCGGTGGCATCGAACGCCTGGTTCGTCATCTCCGATTCCATGGCGGTCGCCGGACGCGAGGTGAGCATCGCCGCTTTCGCCTCTAGCGACTCGGGGGGCGCGATCGGGAGCTTCACCGCGCGCTTCCTCTACGATTCGTTGCAGCTGCAGGTGATCGGCCCCGACTCCATCGCCGACCAGGCGATGCGGGCGATCAACCCGATCGCCGGCGCGCACCGCATCGCCGGCGCCGCCGCGCAGGGACTTCCCGGGGGACTGCTGTTCCGCGTGCGCGCCAAGGTGATCGATCCACGCGGGCTGCGCCGCCTGGGGCTGATCATCGACGAGATGCACAGCGTGCAGTTCGCCGACCTCACGACCAAGCTCCAAGTGCGAGACACCCGCGCCGCGCTCTTCGCGGGGACGCCGGGGCTCAAGGTCGAACCCGCGCAGCCGAAGCAGCCATGAGTCAGCGTCATCGTTCGAAGCGCGCGACTCGCGTGGCGAGCCTCGTCGCGGTCGTCACTCTCGGAATCGTCTCGGGGGCGTGCCGCGCGCGCAGCGCGCCGTCGACGAGCGACACGCTCACGATGGACGCGGGTGCATCGCCGGGTGCAGGGGGAGTCAGCGCGCCGACCGCGACGCCCCACCTCACCTCGCTCACGCCGACCAGCATCGCGTTAGGCAAGGGGGCGGTTCCGACGCTCGTGCTCACCGGGAGCGGCTTCGTTCCCGGCGCGCACGGCGCGTTCGGTGCCGGAGGAAACACGATCCGCGTCGGGCCGGCAACCTTCGACTCGGTCGCCGCCAACGACGTCGGGACGTCGATCCGCTTCGCGCTCCCGCTCAACTACACCGACACCACCGCCAAGGGGCGTCCGCAGTCCTTCACGCCGGGGGCGTATCCCGTCTCCGTCGTGACACCGAAGGGGACGAGCAACTCGCTCACACTGACGATGATCCAATGACGCACTTCGAGACTTCTTCCGATCGCCGGACGTCGCGCGCCTCCCTGCGGCGCGTGCGGGGCATGCGCGCGATCACCGCCGCATTGCTCCTGACGGCTGCTCCTCTCGTGCAGCCGCTCGCGGCGCAGCGCCCGTCCCCCGCCGAGATGCGCGAGGGATCGCACAAGGACCGCGAGGAGTGGGTCGCCGCACACCGCGGGATGACGCCTGGTGTGGCGCCGGGCGACAAGCTGGCGGCGCTGCGCGAGATCCGCCTCTCGGCGGCACGCGGCGCCTTCGCGTCGCAGGTCACGAGCGAGCGCTGGACGCCGATGGGGCCGTTCTCCTTCGTCAGCATGAACACGCGCTACTCCTCGTCGCCGATGCCCGACGAGGGGCGCTTCACTACCGTCGCGCTCCACCCAACGAACCGCAACATCATCCTCGCCGGCGGTGGGAGCTCGGGGATCTGGCGCACCATCAACGGCGGCGCGTCGTGGCAGGCGATCGGCGACAACGAATGCTCCACCTCGATGGGGAACATTGTGATCGATCCCGTCGACCCCAGCATCGTCTACGCTGGAACCGGCGAGATCTACGGCGACAACGGCTTCACCGACGGGTGCGGAATCCTCAAGTCGACCAATGCCGGCGACAGCTGGACGCCCATCGCCCGCACGCAGCTGGCGGGAGCGGGACAGTTCGGCGCGCTCGTCTATCGCATTTCGATCGATCGCAGCACGGCAGGTTCGTCGACCACCACGACGCTGTTCGCCGCCACCAGCGTCGGCGTGCTCCGCTCGACCAACTCCGGGGCATCGTGGACCACCGTGCTCCAAGGGTGGACAACAGACGTCGTGCAGCATCCCACGCGCCCCGAGGTCATGTACGCCGCCGCGGGCAATCCGCGCGGCTCGGCGTCCAACGGCGTCTACATCTCCACCGACAAGGGGACGACCTGGAACAAGATCTCCGCCGCACTGGGGAACGTCGGGACGATCGGGCGCACCGCGCTCGCGGTGTCAGCGGCCAACCCCGGCGCGCTCTGGTGCATCATGGCCGATCCCACCAACCGCAAGTTCCGCAGCCTCGCACGCTGGGACGAGTTTGGCGGCACGTGGACCTTCCTGTCGGCCAACGGGATCCAGTTCCAGTCCGACCTGCTCGACTTCGGTGAGCAGAGCGAGTACAACCTCGTCGTGCAGGTCGATCCGGTCGATGCCAACAAGGTGATCGTCGGCGGGGTACGCCTGTTCCGATCGCGTGACGGCGGATCGAACTTCGTGCAGATCGCCGCCAACGTGCACTCCGACTGGCACTCGCTGCAGTTCGACCAGCGCGACTCGCGGCGGATGGTGGCGACGTCGGACGGCGGGATCTTCACCTCGTTCGACGGCGGCGATTCCTGGCGCTCGCTCAACAACGGGATTGCTGCCACGCAGTTCTACCCCGGCTTCCAGGTGCACCCTACCAATCCCGCCATCGTCGTCGGCGGGACGCAGGACAACGGGAGCATGATGTCGAACGGCGCGCTCCTCTGGTCGGGGATCAGCTACGGCGACGGCGGCTACTCGATGATGGATTATACCAATCCCAACATCGTCATGACGTCGTCGCAGTTCGGCAACCTGCAGCGTCATGACCTGAACGCCCGCACCTTCCAGCCGATCCAGCCGAACTTCCACTTCCAGCCGCAATTCATCGTCCCCTTCGTCATCGACCCGATCACGCCGACGACGATTTATGCCGGGACACGCGTGCTGGAGAAGTCGCCCGACTTCGGGGCGACATGGCTCGCCGCCAGCCCGGTGCTCCCCGCCGACATCACGTCGTTTGCCATCGGGCGCGCGGCAACGCGCACGTACCTGCTGGGGAGCCAGACAGGATTCCTGGCGGTGAGCACCGACGGCGGTGCGAACTGGGCCGGCGGCAACGTCTTCGGCATCCAGCGCATCGTCACCGATGTCGCGAATGACCCAAACGAGCCGCTGCGTTTCGCGGTGACCTTCGGCGGCTTCGGCACCGACAAGATCATCATCACCCAGGATCTCAACCGCTTCAGCCAGATCACCGGCAACCTCCCCGACATCCCGGTCAACGCCTTCTCGTTCACGCCGACGCGCAACCGCTTCTTCATCGGCACCGACATCGGCGTCTTCGAGTCGACCGACGGTGGAGCGACGTGGGGTCTTACGCAGGGGCTCCCGCTCGTCCCGGTGAGTGACCTGATCTACCACGCGGCGTCGAATCGCCTCATCGCCAGCACGTACGGGCGCGGCGTCTGGTCGCTCCCGCTCGCCACCGAGCCGCCGGTGCTCCGCGGCGACGTCGATCGCAACGGGATCGTGAATGCCGCCGACGCACTCCTCATCCAGCGCGGGTTGGCCAACGTCTCGCTCCCCTCACCGCTCACGATCCTTCCGCAGGGGGACGCGAACTGCAACGGTGCGCTCGATGCGGCCGACGCGCTGATCGTCCTCAGGTTCTCGGTCGGGCTCGGAACCGGGGGGACGTGCGTGAACACGGCGCGGTAATCGTCACCGAGAGAAGCACGAGCAAAGGACTCCGGACTCCACGACGCGCCGCAGGCTAACGTCATCGCGGGGCGGCACATGCAGGAATCAGGCGGGTACGCGCTTCGCGGCGCGTACCCGTCGTGCATTCTCGGTCAAACTCCCCCGTGGATCGGCCAGCCGCAATTCTGGCGAACGCGGCACCATACTCGCCGACCACGCGAACGCCCGGGTTGCCCCATGCGTTTTACCTTGGCAGCTTTCGTCCCGCTCCCCCCTCACAGCCGCAGAATGCCCCTCGAGCTTTCCCCTGGCCGCGCCGCGCTCTTCGCGTGCGCCGCCCTGACGTTTGCACTTCCGGCCCGCGCGCAGGACTCCACCGCCGCCGCCAGCACCACCCCTCGCACCTCGGCCGACAGCACCTTCACCGCTGAACAGGCCGATCGCGGGGCGAAGGTCTTCATCCGCGTCTGCGTGGAATGCCACGAACGCCTCGAGATGTCGAACGACGACTTCCGCCTCAAGTGGGAGGGGCAGACGACGTTCGACCTGTTCAAGAGCATCGCGACGACGATGCCCGACAGCGATCCCGGGAGCCTGCCGCGCGCCGACTACCTCGACGTGGTCGCCTACATCCTCAAGCTCAATGGCGTCCCGACCGGGCCGGCCGAGCTGGCCGAGGATTCGACGGTCATGAGCATGGCCAAGTTGCACCTGCCGAAGGCTCCCACCGGCATGCCCGCGGCCGACTCCGCGAAGAAGGACACGACGGGAGTGCACGCGGACTCCGTGAAGACCGATTCGGTGAAGGCTGACTCGATCAAGGCCGACACGGTCCGCACCGACACCACGGCGATTCACTTCACCTACCTTCCGCACTCCGCCCCTCACCGCGCCCGCTGAACCTGCTCGGCGGGCGCGCTGCCGTTTTCTTACATCAGGAGAGCGCCCGACTCAGCACGACTTGCACTTGTGCGAGTTCTTCGAGCCGAGCTTCTCGAGGAGCGCGACCGTCTCGACAAACGGGGGAATGCGTTGCACCGGCCCGTTGGCCATGTCGGCCACCGTCTGCCCCTTGCGCGCGACCGCGGTAATGTCGGCCCCCTTCGACATGAGGTACTCGATCAACTCGTTGTCGCCACGCGCCGCCGCGTGATGCAAAGGGGTGAATCCATTGTGGTCGCGCAGGTTCACGTCGGCGTGCAACTCCTCCACGAGGAACTTGACCGCCGGGAGCCAGGCGTCGGGGGCGTGGCGATGCGAGTTGGCCGCATACCCTTCACCGTACCCGACGCCCGATGCGGCATGGATCGGGTACACGCCAGGACCGCCGATCGCGATGGGCGGGAGCCCCGAGTAATCCTTTGGCGCTCCTCCCCCTCCCTCAGCCGGCGCGTCGTCGCCACGGAGGCGTCCCGCCGGCTTCTTGGTCGGGATGTTGGGGTCGGCGCCGTACTTGAGGAGGAGCTTCATCGCCGGGATGTCGAGCCCGTACGCCGCACGCCAGAACGGCGTCGCCCCCTCGGTGTTCACGCCTAACAAGTCGAAGTTGTAGGACATGTACCAGAGGTGCTTGTTGAGGCGGGCGTTGACGTCGGCCCCCGCCTTGAGCAGCGCCTCCATCAGCTCGAGGTGCGTCGTCTGCTGCTGGTACTGCGCGGTAGGCTGTGGATAGAGCGACTTGGCCGCCCACTGCACGTTGATCGTCGCGTAGAGCGGCGTCGCGCCGGCGTCACTGGCAAGCGTCGGCTTCGCTCCCTTCGCGAGCAGGAGCGTGGCGAGGTCGAACTGCCCGTTGATCGTCGCCATGAGGAGGGGGCTGGTGTGATCCCCTTCGCTCACCTGGTTGATGTCGGCACCCGCGGCGAGCAGCGCCTCGACGCTCTCGACGTTCCCCTGGCGCACGGCGAAGAGGAGTGGCGTGAGTCCCCCGCTCTTCCCCACCAAGTCGCCGTACGAGAGCGAGCGATTCTCTGCGGCGGCGCGCGCCGAGTCGGCTGGAGTGCGTGCTCGTAGCGCCGGCGCATCTCCCGACGCTTTGTCTGCCGCCGAGTCCTTCGTCGCTGCCGCTCCCTTCGTGTCGCCCTTCTTCTCGTCTTTCGCCTTGTCGCCCTTCTCGCCCTTCTCGCCCTTCTCGGACTTCTCGGCCTTCTCCGACTTGTCGCCCTTCGGGTCTTTCTCGCTCTTGGCAGCTTTCTCGTCCTTCGCGCCCTTTGAGTCCTTTTCGGTCTTGGCGTCCTTCGCTGCTTTCTCCCCCTTCTCGTCCTTGGTGGAGTCGTCGGCGTTAGGCGTGACGGCAGCGGTCACGGCCATGGCATTGGTAGCGTTGGTGGCGGCGCGATTCGCCGCGCCCGCAGCGCCGCGCGCCGGCTGCTCGGCGGCACGGAGCGCGGCCATCTTCTTGGCGCGGACGCCGAGCGCGGCGCGCGCGGCCTTCTCGCCAGCCGCCACGTCCTCGACCTTGGACGCAAGCTTGATGTCGGCGCCACTGGCGAGAAGGAGCTTCTCGGCGGCGACGCGGTTCGCGGCGGCCGCCCACATCAGCGGCGTCTGCCCGAAGGCGGCCTCACGCACATCGATCGTCGCCTTGTGCGCGATGAGGATGCGGATGACGGCGGTGTCGCCAATGCCCGCCGCCATGTGCAGCGCCGTCGCGCCACCGCTCGCGGTCGCGGCATTCACGTCGGCGCCGGCGTCGAGGAGGACCTCGACCACCGCCGCCCTCCCCGACCGGCTCGCCAGATGCAACGGCGTGTAGCTCCCGTTGCGCGTGGTCGCGTCGAGCCGCGCGCCGGCGACGATCAGCATGCGCGCCACGGCGGCGTCGCCGCGCGTGGCCGTCCAGTGGAGCGCGGTCATCCCGTCGCCCTGCGCGGCGTTTACATCGGCGCCGTCGCGGAGGAGGGAGCGCACCTGGCTGGTGTCGCCGCGCATGGCGGCATCGGCGAGCGGAGCCTCCGGCGCCTTCGCGAAATGCCACGCCATCTCCAAATCGCCAGCGGCCAGGCGACTCGCCAGCGGGACCAGCGCCGTGGCGCCGACCGCCAGCGTGATGCCTAACGCCAGCGGCGACGCGAGCCCGCGCCGCGCTGCGCGCGCGTGTGCGCGCATCGCCTTGCGCGCCGGCTTACGCATGGACCTTGAGGTTCATCGCCCCGGTGCTGTCGCCGAACGAGTCGACGTCGTCGACACCAAGCGAGTGCAGCATGCTGAGCATCGCGTTGGCCATCGGCGTTCCGTCGGGTGCCACGAGGTGCGTATTGCCGGCGAGCTGGCCGTTGGCCTTGCCGAGGAGGATGAGCGGACAGCGGCGATGGTTGTGAAGGTTGGAGTCGCTCATCGGCGACCCGTACACGATCATCGTCTTGTCGAGCATGTTCGCGTCCCCTTCCTGGATGCTCTTGAGCTTGTCCAGGAAGTACGGGAGCATGGCGACGTGGTACTTGTTGATGAGGTGGAAGTCCTTGACCCCCTTCTCGGTCCCGCCGTGGTGCGACGCCGGGTGGAACGGCTTGTCGGTGCCGCTCTCGGGATACGTACGGCTCGAGCCATCGCGCCCCATCTTGAACGAGAAGACGCGGGTGATGTCGGCGGCGAACGCGAGCGCCTGGATGTCGAACATCAGCTCGACGTGCTCGGCGAACGAATCCGGAACGCCGGCCGGCGCCTCGGGAAGCTCACGCACTTCACCGCTCGAGTTGCGGGCCTCGATGCGCTGGATGCGGCGCTCCACCTCGCGAATGTCGGTGAGGTAGCGGTCGAGCCGGCGGTTGTCGTCGGGCCCAAGCGCGCGTTGCAGCGACGTCATCTCGCTGGCGACGAAGTCGAGAATGCTGCGGCGCGAGCGGCGGCGCATCGCGCGCTCCTCGCTCGTCCCGCCGACGCCGAAGAGCTTCTCGAACGCCACGCGCGGGTCGCGGATGACGGGGAGCGGTTCGGTCGGCGATGCCCAGGAGATCGAGTCGGTGTAGACGCAGGCGTAGCCGTAGGCGCATCCCCCGGCCTGGTCCACGTTCTCGATGCAGAGCTGCATCGACGGAATCGGCGTCTCCTGCCCGTAGCGCTGCGCGTAGAGCTGGTCGAGCGAGGTGCCGACGCGCACGTCGGAGCCCTCGGTCTGGCGCGGGTGCATCTGGGTGAGGAAGACTGCGCTCGAGCGGAAGTGGTCGCCGCCGATCTCCTTCGGGATCACCGGCTCGGCGCCACGCGCGTCGGTGTTGCTGATGATCGTGAGGTAGTCGCGGTACTTGTCGAGCGAGTTGAGCGCCGACGGCGCGAGGTCGAAGTCACGCCCGGCGGCGGCCGGCGACCAGAGGTTGAGCTTCGCCCCCAGTTCGTTGCAGCCGGCGGCTCCGTGCACCATCTCGATGGCGACGAGGCGCGTCGGGTCGGCAGGAGCCCCGCCACGCATCCGGCCGACCGGGACCATCGCGTCGAGGAAGGGGATCGCGACCGTCGCTCCCATGCTCTGCAGGAAGGTGCGCCGCGGAAGGGGCTTGCCATTCAGGAATTGCATCTGGTCGGCGTCTCCGCTCTGACTAGTTGGATTGGCTGGTGGCGCTCGCCACCGCGGCCCGCTTCGCCCTGAAGGCGTCGCTCATCACCACCCCGTTCACAAACTCCGAAAAGCGATACCCCTTGGCCGCGGCATCGCTGGCGATGCGGCGGATCGTGGGCATGTCGTAGTACTCCATCCGGCGCCCGACGGCATACGCCATCAGGTTCAACGTGAAGGTGCGCACCAGTGGAACTGGACGCTTCATCAGCGCTGCCTGCAACTCGGCGGGGTTCGTCACCGGCGTCCCGTCGTAGAAATCGCCGCGCGTGTCGAGCGGCATCCCGTTCTCGCGGATGCGCCAGGCCCCGGTCACGTCGAAATTGTCGAGCGCCAGCCCGATCGGGTCCATGAACATGTGACACGACTTGCAGGCGGCATTGGCGCGGTGCATCTCCATCCGCTCGCGCGTCGTGAGCATGCGTCCCTCGCGTGCGTCCTTCGTCTCCTCGAGGTCCGGGACGCCTGGCGGCGGCGGCGGCGGCGGCGAGCCGAGGAGCACCTCCATCACCCACTTGCCACGCAGCACGGGCGAGGTGCGGTTCGCGTGCGAGGTGAGTGTCAGCACGCTCCCCTGCCCCAACAATCCGATGCGCCGGTCGTCCGGGTACTGCACCTTCCGGAACTCGCGCCCGGTCACCCCGGGGATCTCGTAGTGCTTCGCGAGCTCTTCGTTGAGGTAGGTATAGTTGGCGTTGAACAGGTCGAGGATGCTCTTGTTCTCGCGCACGATGTGGGTGAAGAAGAGCTCCGTCTCCTCCCGCATCGCCGCGCCGAGCTGCGCGTCGTAGTCGGGGAACTGCAGCGCGTCGGGGTGCACCTTGTCGATGTCCTGCAGTCGCAACCACTGCGCAGCGAAGCGCGTGGCCAAGGCATCGGAGCGCTTGTCAGCAAGGAGGCGCTTGGTCTGCGCCTGGAGCCCGGCGGGCGTCGACAGCGTTCCGCGCTTGGCCGCGGCGATGAGCGCGTCGTCCGGCGGCTCCCCCCAGAGGAAGAACGAGAGGCGCGAGGCGAGGTCGAGATCGGCGATCGCGTAGCGCGCACCGGCCTTGACCGCCTCGGGGCGCTCCTCGACGCGGAAGATGAAGTGCGGCGAGGAGAGGATCGCCTCGAGCGCGAAGCGCACGCCGCTCTCGAATCCTCCTTCCTTCGCCCCTTCGTCGTAGAACTTGAGGAGCCCGCTCACATCGCTCGCGTTGAGCGGCCGCCGGTACGCCGCCGAGCCTAACGAATTGATGATCTTCTGCGCGCAGGGGCGCGCCTCGGCCTCGCTGAGCGGGCGGCAGATGAAGATCCGCTTGCGGCTTGGCGTCTCCGACACGCCCGTCGGGTTGTAGGGCCCGAGCACGGTGAGCTCGCGCAAGTGCGGCAGGATCGTGATCCCCGCGTCGGCGCCGATCTGCGTGTCGGCGATGCTGTGCCCGATTGGGGCGATGAGGTCGTTGACCGGCCCCTCGAAGGTGCGCACGAACGTCGCCGAGATGAGCTGCGGCCCCGCGTGCACCTGAATGGGCGGCGACTTCATCTCCATCCCGTTAGGGTCGGCTTGCGACATCCCGCGGTCGACATCGATCAGCGCCGCACGCTCGCCGTTGATCGCGATTTCCACCTTCTCGTCGAACGGCGCCATCGAGCCGTAGAGCTGCCCGGTGGGAATCGAGTGGAGCGTGATCGCGAAGACGTACTCGCCATCGGCGAGGAAGTTGTGCGTCACCGCGACGCCGCCGCGCGTCCCCATCGGCGCGCCGTCGACGCGCGCCAGTTGCGAGGCGAGGCGCGGCACCTTGTACGTCGCCGAGGTCGGCGAGGCGTTGCGATCGCCCACCGCCATGCGCGAGATCTCGCTCGCTGCGTCGAGGTAGGCATCCAGCAAAGTCGCCGACGGCATCTGCACGTCGGCGATGTTGTCGAAGTTGGCGCTCTTGGTGTCGAGCGGGAGCCAGCTGCCAGCGTCCACGTCGAGCGTGAGCAGGTCCTTGATCGACCGCGCATACTCGGCTTGGTTCAGTCGCTGGAAGTTGCGCGTCCCCGGCTCGGGATGCAGCGCGGCCTTGGTGTCGATGAGTCGCTCGAGCGTCGCCTGCAGCGCGGCGAGCGTGTCGCCACCCGGGCGCGCTCGGCCGGGAGGAGGCATCATCCCGACCTGCAGCTTCCCGATGATCTTCTCGGCGACCTGCGTCAGCTCGGGGCTCTGGGCGGCGGCAGCCACGTCGAAGCCGTCGAGGACCAGGTTGCCGGACTTCCGCGTCGCGCTGTGGCACCCGCTGCATGTTTTCTTCACGACCGCGCTCAACGTCTCGTTGTCGAGCGTGGCCGGGGTCGTGATGTGCGGTGCGGAATGCGGAAAGACGCGCGGTCGAATGAGCGACGCGCGCGTCGGGGCGGGCGGGGTGAGTGCGGGGCGGTCCATCGCTGCAACAGCGCGAACCGGCGTGCGCTGGGGGACCTGCGCGTGTGCCAGACGGAGCGACGTCGCGGTTCCAGCAGTGACAGCCAGGATGCCGGCGACCGTCGCGACCGTAGATGCCTTCATGCCGAATCTCCCTGAATTTCCCACCGCCGTCCGTTCGTCGACCGACCGTGGGATGAGGCGTACAATTGTTCGTTCGTGCCTCAGGTCTGGCAAGTGGAATCGCCAGTCACCACAACGATTTGTATACGATTTATCATGACAACTTTTTCTGATCCGTCCAACGCGGGGACGTGACGGAACGTTGTGCCCCGAGTCCGCGTCGCGCGCTATGATTTGCGACCGACTCAGTCTCAGTCATCTTATCTCTTCCCCTCCTTCGACGAACGCGATGCGCACACGCTGGATGCTCGCCACCTCGGCCACCGCGCTCCTCGGCGCCGCGCTTGTGCCGCAGGGCACGCCGCACCTGAATCCGATGATCGACCTGCTGGCAGCGCACAAGCCGATTTTCGGCCTGTACGCCCCGAGCAATCGACGGCCGCCCGCGCGCCCCGGCGCGCCGACGCCCCCGCCGGTGTCTCCCAAGAGCGCCGCCGAGCTGGCCGCCGACGCGATGGCGCAGCCGGCAAGCGACTACATCTTCGACGGGGTGATGGAGCACGACTTCGACGGCGGCTATACCTCGTTCGCCGAGTTCGCTGCCGGCGCGAAGGCTGGGGGCATCCTCCAGACGGGGCCGGTCAAGCGCCTCCGCTTCCCCCTCGTGGTCAAGACGCCCGAGATCGCCCCGGATCCGGCCAAGGCGCGTGAGCGCATATCCAAGCAGCTCGACCTGGGGGTGAGCACGATCGTCTTCGTCGGTGCGGAGAGCGCGAAAGAGGTCGAGGAAGGACTCAAGATGATGCGCTACAAGTCGCACGGCGGGACGCGCGCTGAGTCGGTGGGAGATGCCCCGGCACTCTGGGGGATGAGCGCCCAGGAGTACCGCGAGAAGGCAGATCTCTGGCCGCTCAATCCCAAGGGGGAGCTGGTCAACTGGACGATCGTGGAGAGCAAGGAAGGGCTGGCTCACGTGCGCGAGATCGCCGCCGTGAAGGGGATCAGCGTGCTGTTTCCGGGAGCCGGGACGCTGCGCGGTGTGTTCAGCAGCACTGGCGCCGATGGCAAGCGCGTGACCGACGAAGTGGCGTGGGAAGCCGCGATCCAGCAGGTGCTCGCGGCTTGCAAGGAATTCCATGTCCCGTGCGGCTATCCGGCGCAGCTCGGCGACATCGAGATGCGGATGAAGCAGGGATTCAGCGTCTTCGTGATCGGCTGGGGGGAGAGCGGTTTCAAGACGGTCGAGTTGGGGCGGAAGCTGGCGGGGCGCCCGGCGACGAATCCGGAGGAGTGGCGTTAGGCGACGTCACCGTGGTTGATGCAGACGGGCCCGACGCCATGCGGCGTCGGGCCCGTGTCACATTGCATGCGAGCGATGCGGCTTCCGCGCGCTAGTTGCTCCCCAGGAATCCGCGGATCTGTTTGACCGCATATTCGACTTTGAGGTCGAACTGCATCTTGCCGAGCTCCTTGGTCGAGCGGCGGGCATCGCCGGTGATCCCGTTGTTGAGGCGCGGAGTGCCGGCGGCGGGGGGTGGCGAGCCCGGCTCACGGACCGGATCGCCTAACGCGGTCTTGATCAGCGCCGGGCGCACCCACTCGTCGCCGCCGAGGTACCACATCTCCGAAGTGTCGCTGATCGCGGCGTGGCCGCCCGATGGGTAGCCGTGGTCGGCGAGCCACTGGTTCATGTCGCCCTGCGCCTTGGCGTAGGTCTCGTCGCAGTAAAAGACGTGGATTCCTTGCGGCGCGTACTTCTCGTCGAGCTTCTTCGCGACGTCGGCGTACACATTCGGCTGTCCGCCGCCGTGATCGCCCATGAGGATCACGTTCTTGAAGCCCGAGGTTATCGCCTGCTCAGATATGCGTTCGAGGATGGCAGCGAGAATTTCGTTGGTGATCCCGATCGTCCCGGGGAGCGTGGCGCTGGCGTTATTTGGCGTGTAGGGGAGGACCGGCATGGCGATGGCGTTGCCGAGCTTGAGGGCGATCGCCTTGACGGTCGCCTTGGCCATCATGTTGTGCCCGCCGTTGGCGTTCTGCGGGCCGCGCTGCTCGGTGCCGCCGGTGTAGAAGAGCGCCGTCGTCTTCCCCGCCTCGATGGCCTGCTTGACCTCCTGCCAGGTCATGAGTTCGAATTCGACGAGAGGGTCCTTCGCGATGGCGGTCGAGTCGCTCGCTGCAGCTGACGGGGCGACGATCTCGGCCGCGGGTGCGTGGGCTGCTCGCAGGGTGGCGGGAATGACGTCGTGCGCCGTCGCATCGGCGACGACTTGCGCAGAGGCGGCGCTGGACGCGAGCAGCGCGGCAGCGAGGATTGCAGCTGGGCGGAGCATGGAAGGCCTTCTGGGACGGGGGACGGGAGACAGGGGACGGGGGAGAACGACCCTCGGGCGCTAGACTCTACGCGGAGGCTAGCTGGAGCGCTCGCGCGAATCTGCGTGCGCTCGGCGCGAATAAAGCGCGTGGACGGCGCGCGCGCGAGCTTGCGTGTCGACGGACTGCGTTGCGGCGCTCTTATTCGGACGTGACCGTCGCGCGCCGCTCCGCGGCGCGGACGAGGGCTTCGGCGCCGCGACGCGGCCCACTCCCGTCTCCCGTCCCCCGTCTCCCGTCCGATCTCCTCCCTTCCGCATTGCGCCGCACTCTCGTAACTCCCGACCTTCGGCGCCGCGAAGCGGCGCACTCCCGTCTCCCGTCCCCCGTCTCCCGTCCCTGCCCATCCCTTCCGTATCGCGCCGCATTTTCGTAACTCCCGCACACTCCCACCACGCTCGCCACCGCATGTATACGACCACTCGACCATTCCCAGACCAAACCCCCGGCACCTCCGGCCTTCGCAAGAAGGTCTCGGTCTTCCAGCAGCCGCACTATCTCGAAAACTTCGTGCAGTCGACGTTCGACGCGGCCGAACCTCCCTCGGGCGCCACGCTCGTGGTCGGCGGCGACGGGCGGTTCTACAATCGCGAGGCAATCGGCACCGTCATCCGGATGGCGGCGGCGAACGGGATCGGGCGCATCATCGTCGGGCGCGACGGGATCCTCTCGACGCCCGCGGCGTCGCACCTGATCCGCAGGCGCAAGGCCGACGGTGGGATCATCCTCTCCGCCAGCCACAATCCCGGCGGCCCCGACGGCGACTTCGGGATCAAGTTCAACATCTCGAATGGCGGGCCGGCGCCGGAGAAGGTCACCGGCGCGATCGCCCAGCGCACGCGCGAGATCACCGAGTATCGCATCGACGATTCGCTCGACGTCGCGCTCGACAAACTCGGCGAATCCACGCATGGCGGGATGGTCGTCGAGGTCGTCGACCCGGTCGCCGACTACGCGGCGCTCATGGAGTCGCTCTTCGACTTCAAGGCGATCAGCGCACTCATCGCCGAGGGGGATTTCACGCTCCGATTCGACGCGATGCACGCGGTCACTGGACCGTATGCGAAGGAAATCCTCGAGCGGCGCCTCGGTGCGCCCGCGGGGACGGTGATCAACGGAACGCCGCTTCCCGATTTCGGCGGCGGGCATCCCGACCCGAACCTCACCTATGCGCACGACCTGGTGGAGGAGCTGTTCGGTGCCGATGCACCGAGCTTCGGCGCCGCATCCGATGGCGACGGCGATCGCAACATGATCCTCGGGCGCCGCTTCTTCGTGACGCCGTCGGACTCGCTGGCCGTGTTGGCGGCCAACGCGACGCTGGCGCCGGGCTACGCGAGTGGCATCGCTGGCGTGGCGCGGTCGATGCCCACCTCGGCGGCCTGCGACCGGGTCGCCGCCGCGTTAGGCGTGGCGTGCTACGAGACGCCGACCGGGTGGAAGTTCTTTGGCAACCTCCTCGATGCCGGGCGGGTGACGCTCTGCGGTGAGGAATCGTTCGGGACGGGGTCCAACCACGTCCGCGAGAAGGACGGCGTCTGGGCGGTGCTCTTCTGGCTGAACATCCTGGCGGTGCGCCGCCAGTCGGTCGAGGAGATCGTCCGCGCGCACTGGCGGCAGTACGGGCGCAACTACTACACGCGGCACGACTATGAGGAGGTCGATGCCGCCGCGGCGAAGTCGGTGGTCGAGTCGGCGCGCACCGCGGGAAAGGCGGCGGTCGGAACGGCGCTCGCCGGCGACACCGTGTCGGAGGTCGATGACTTCGCCTATCACGATCCGGTCGACGGGAGCACCAGCACCAACCAGGGATTGCGCATCCGCTTCGCCAGCGGGGCGCGCATCGTCTTTCGCCTTTCGGGGACCGGAACGTCGGGGGCGACGCTGCGCCTCTACATCGAGTCGTTCGAGGGCGACGCGTCGAAGCAGGGGGCCGATCCGCAGGAGGCGCTCGCCGCCTACATCGACGCTGCGAAGAAGTTGTCACGACTGCAGGAGCTCACCGGGCGCGATGCGCCGACCGTGATCACCTGACCGCTGAGACTCCGCTCCCAACGCAGAACGCCGCCCCGATCCGGGGCGGCGTTTGGGCGAACGGACGCTGCGAGAAGCGCTGTCAGCGCTTAGGTCTCGCATACCACAGCGCCCCCCCGCTGATCCCGCCCACAATCACCTCCGGCACGCCGTCGCCATTCACGTCGCCAACCGCCGGCGCCGAGTAGGGGTCAGCCGGCATCACGAAACTCGAGTCGCGCGCGAAGCGAACGTCGGTGCCCACGCTCGCGTTGCGCCAGAGCTGCACGCCACCGTCTTCACTCCCGAGGAGCAGGTCGAGCTTCCCGTCGCCGTCCATGTCGGCCAGCGCCGGCGTGCTGCGCCGCCCCACGTCGATGTCGAGATACGTATCGCTGACGAGTTCGAACCTGGGTGCGGTGCGCGTCCCGGTGTTGCGATAGAAGTTGAGCTGCCCCGACGCTTCTCCCACGAGCATGTCCAGGTCGCCGTCGCCATCGAGATCGGCGAGCGCCGGCGTCGTGTTGCTCCCGCGGGTGAGGGTGATGAGCGCGCTGTCGGCGAAGGTCCACGCCGGCTTCGCCTTGGTCCCCGTGTTGCGCCACCATTGCACCCGGTCGCGCCACGTCCCGAGCACGAGGTCGGGGAGCCCGTCGCCATCGAGGTCGGCAACACTCGGCGCGTAGTGATACTCGCCGCGCATCGGGAAGACGCCGCGCTCGCGGTACTGTGGCGCGCTCTTCGTCCCCACGTTCTCGAGCCACGCCACGCGCGACGACTCACCGTCGTCAGGTGCAATCTTGCTCCCGATGAGGAGGTCGAGGTCGCCGTCGCCATCGAGATCGGCGAATGTGGGGAGCGACTCGTTCCCCACGTCGAGCGTGCGGATGAGGCGGCGCGTCACCTCCTTGAACTCCCCCTTCGCCACCTGCGACACGTACACGAGGTTCTCCACCGCCGTCGTGCGCGGGGTGAATGCGCCGCCGATCACCCCGACGATGACGTCGAGGAGACCGTTGCCATCCACGTCGCCGAGGGTGGGGGCGTTGTAGCCGCTGGTCATCACCGGGCCTACCAGCGGAAAGCGGCGCGCCGGCTCGCGCATGCTCGGCGCGGTGCATCCGCTCGATCGATTCTCGAACCAGAGGAGCCCCTGCTCGAAGTAGTCGCCCCAGAAGAGGTCGACGTCGCCGTCGCCATCGATGTCGCCGAAGGCGAGGGTGTTCGCGCCGTGGCGCGTTCCCCCGATCCCGATGCGGCGCGGCGTCGGCTGTCCGGGGATCGGTCCCAGCACCTCGATGTTCTCGAAGCGCGAGGTGTGCAAGACGAAGCGCGGGATTCCCTGACTCTCGCTCCCCGGCACCGCCTCGTAGCGGTCCACCGTCCCGGCGACGCGCCCGAGGAAGAGGTCCAACCGTCCGTTGCAGTCTATGTCGACGGCATTGAGGATGTTCTGGCGGTCGGCAGGGAGCGGCGCGCCATCGATATCGCGGAGCGTATCGGCGGCGATCACGAACTTCGCCCCCTGCTTGGTCCCGACATTGCGCCAGGCGCGGATGTACGAGACCGGCGATTCGCTCAACAGGTCGATCGCTCCGTCGTGATCGATGTCGACGAAGCGGTACCACTCACCCACCGGAATGTCCTGGAAGTGGTCGGTGCGCCAGACGAATCGCCCGCCGACGTTCTCGAAGAACATCACCGCGTTCGACCGCTCCTGCACAAAAAGGTCGAGGTCACCGTCGCCGTCGATGTCGACGAGCTGCGGGCGCGGCACGTCGAAGCCGCCGAGGAACGGCTCCTCGTACGGCGTCCCCACGGAGTCGAGCACCGGGAACGGAGCGATCTGACGCTCGTAGCGGATCGTGTCGATCGCGGCCTCACGCGCCGCGACCGGCACGACCGGCACGACCGGCACGACCGGCGCAGCCGCGCTGCCTAACAACCAGAACGCGGACGACGCCACCACCAGCAGCGCCGTCCGCGCGAAGGCCCACTCGCCGGTCATCGCACGCCGGAAGCGCCGATCCCGGTCGGTCCGGTCCCGAGCATCAGCGTCGAGCGCACCTTCCCCGACGGGAGTTCGATGACGGAGAGCCACCCGTCGGTGTCGTTATGCCCGGCCATGCCGTGCATCGCGTGCCCGCTCTCGCCGGCCTTGACCGCACCGGTGTTCTGGCTCACGACGAACGCCGTCTTTCCGTCGCCGCCGAGGAGCATGCTGTACGGCTGCGCGAGCTTGGCGTCGAACGACTTCACCACGCGCCCGGCGCCGATGTCGACCTGCACGAGCTGGTTCCCCACGAGCGTCGTGACCCACACCGTCTTGCCGTCAGGCGCAAAGCGCGTCTCCCACGGCTTTCCCGGCACCTCGATCTCCTTGATCGGCGCCAGCGGCGGCGCCTTGGTGAGGTCGAAGACCAGGAGCGTGTTCGACAACTCTCCCCCCGCCACCATGTGCGTCCCATCGGGCGAGAGCGAGAACTGCACCAGCGAACGCTCGGCACCGGGGATCGTGCTCAGCGTCACCCGCCCCGTCGCCGTCTCCACCGAGGCGATGCGATTCTCGGCGAGCGACGCGGCGTGCACCCACTTTCCGTCTTTGGAGGTGGCGATCGCGTGCGGACGGGCGATCAGGATCTCCTGCTCCTCGACCAGCGTGAACGACTTGCGGGCGATGACGCCGAGCGACTTGGGCGGGTTCACCGCCGTCATCGATCGCCCCACGTAGAGCGAATCGTGTACCGGGTCGAGCGTCATGAGCCCCGGCGTCTCCATCGGCACCTGCCCCACGATGCGGTTGGCGCGATCGAGCTTGAGCACCCGGCCGTCGCCGATGAGCGTGACGTACCAGAACGAGCCATCGGGCTCGACGACGACGTGGTGCGGCTTGGCGTTGGCGCTGAACCCCATCGTGCGAAGGTCGAGCACCGTGTCGACCTTCTGCTTCGCCTCATCGACGATCGAGATCGTCGCGCCGGCCTGGTTCACGATGTACAACTTGCGGCTGGCGGAGCGGGCATGGTCGCCCGGGCCGCCGCCGCTGGAGGCGACGACGAGTGCCGTCGCCGCCCACAACAGCGATTGCATCATTGGACCGTCTTCCGTGTGCGGTCGTGCACGAAGAAGACTCCCTCGCCGATGCTCGTCACGATGATCGTCCCGCTCTTGAAGTACGGGTACACGCTCCACGCCCCCTCGAACTGCGGGGAGCCATCGTCACCGGGATGCGTGTCGAGGAAGCCGACTTCCTTCGGATCCTTCGGGTCGCTGATGTCGAGAATGCGGAGCCCCGACGTGTAGTTCGCCTGGTACATCCGGTCGCCCTTCACATACAGGTTGTGGTCGATCGCCTTCGCGACGCCCACATGCTCCTTCACGAGCACCGGATCGGAGAGATCGGCGACGTCCCACACGAGCGTGCGCGTTCCCTTGGCCGCCTCCCCCTTCCCCACCGACTCGTCGCCTTCGTCGTCCAGATACAGGTAGCGATGGTCGTCGGTGAGCCAGGCCTGGTGCGCGTAGGCGACGTTCGGGTAGCTCGCCCGCGAGATCGCGACCGGGTTCTTCTTGTCGGAGAGGTCGGCGATGGAGATCGCGGTTTCATTCGAGCCGATGCAGATCTCCTTCCCGGTATAGCGAGCGTCCGGGCCGTGATACTTCACGCACTGCGCGTCGTGCGAGTACCCCGTCCCTGCACGCCCCGTTTTGGGATCGCCGAAGCAGCCGGCGAACTTGGGCTTCTTGGGCTCGCGCACGTCGATCATGTGATAGCCGCCGCCGCACGTCTCGCCTCCGCCGGAGTTGCCGACGGTGTACATGAAGCCGGTCTCCTCGTTCGAGACGATGTTGTGCGCGCTGTTGATGCGGTCGTACGTCACGTCAGGCGTGAACGTCTGCGGCGTGGTGACGTTGCGCAGGCGCGTGAGGTCGAAGACCTGCATCCCATGCTCGCCCGCGTTGTCGGACACGATGAAGACGTGGTCCTTGTACGTCTTCATGTCGCGCCACGCCGAGGCGGGGGAGCCTTTGGTCTTGGGGAGGTCGCCGAGGTACTTCGGGTTCGCCGGATCGGTCACGTCGACGAACGACGTCCCGTCGGTGCGGCCGAGGATGGCGATCTCCTTGTGCGTCACCGGGTCGGTCCACCCCCAGTTGTCGTTCATGTTGGTCCCGCGCTTGCCGCCGATCGCGCTGATCGGCAGGAAGGCATAGATCGAGGCGTTGCCGCACTCGAAGTCCCCGGCCTTTCCGCTGCTCGCGCACATCGTCTCCTTCCCCTTCATCGCCGTGTACGTCTTCTCGGTGCTCGCCGGGAAGACGGTCCCGCGCGAAGTCCAGACGCTGGGGGCCGTGCGTGCCAGGAACATCACCGTCCCCTCGCCGCCGCCGTCGTTAGGCATTCCCACCGCAGCCTGGTCGCCACTGATGGCAAAGGCGCTGGCGAAGAACGCCCCCGGCTCCACACCGGGGACCTCGAGCGTCTGCATCCCCAGCCACGCGCCATCCTTCGTCTCGCGCAGGCGGTAGATGCGCCCGGTCCCGCGCTCGCTTGCCGGCGAACCGATCCAGAGCTCGTCGCCAGCCATGCCGAGCGTCTGCCCGAATCGCGCGCCGGAATAGTCGAACGAGGTGAAGGCCCGGCGCTCGCGCCAGATCTCGGCGATGTCGGACCAGTCGAAGACGGAGACCATCCCCACGCTCCCCGCCCCCTGCCCGGGGATGATCAGCGCGCCGGGCGCGCCGGCGACGAGACGCGTCCCCTTGAGGAGGACGCTGCTCCCGAGCCGCGCATTGTCGGCGACGCGCGCCGAGAGAACGATCGCCTGCTGCGTCCACTCGCCACCGGCAGTGCGCGTGTAGGTGAAGATCGCCCCTTTGTTCGACGAACGCCCGGGGGCGCCCACCGCGAGACGATTCCCGTCGATCGCGATCGCGCTCCCGAAGCGATCGCCCGAGGTTGCGTCGCTCACTGGCAGCTTTCCGGCCGCCGACCAGCTCCCGCCGGCTTGCCGCTTGTAGAGGTACACGACGCCGTTTCCTTCACCCGGCGCTCCCACGTAGGCCATGTCGCCATCGACCGCGAGCGCCGCGCCAAAGACGGCCCGCGCCACGCGCGTGTCGGCGAGGAGCACGCCCGACGGAGTCCACGCGCCGTTGCTCCCCTTGCGATACACATGCACCGCACCGCGCGCGCTGTCCGGACCGAAGACCTGGTCCACACGCCCGACGAGCAGCGTCGTCCCGTCGGTCGCCAGCGTCGCGCCGTAGCTGTCGCGATCCTTCGGCTCGTCGGCGCTGAGCTTCCCGCTGGCGCGCCAAGTGGTCCCGGTGCGCTGATAGATGTGCACGACGCCGGGCGACGTCCCGCGCGATTCGCCGATGAAGGCGGTGTTGCCGGCGATCGCAACGGCGGCGCCGAACGCCGCGAGCTGCGCCGGTTCGTCGCGCAGAGAATCGGCGACGACCTTGGTGGAATCGCTCGGCGTGGCTCGCCCGGCATCCGGCGCTGAGCCAACGGCCGGTCCGGCAAGGGCGAGCATCAACAGGGCACGCATCATCGCAACGTCCTCTTCGTTTGGGGGGGATCGAACGAGCGCCGAATGTAGCGCGCGCGTCGTGCGGTGAAAATCCGGCTGGGACGAGTCGCCGAACCGCGCAGAAGTTGCGCGGCGAAGAGAGCTTCGTATTTCGTGGATCGCCGTCACGCCAGCGAAATCGCCGGTGCGGCAGGCGAGCGCCCCCTTGCGGGCAGGCTGAAGATGCATCATGTGAAACTCTCCCGGCAGCGCATCGGGGCGGAACCGTGAGTGGAGTGGGAATGCGCAGCCACGAGTCGTGGCGCTGCGCGGGCCGGCGACCTGACCGTCCCTCTTTCGAGACGCCTCCACTCGAATGAACGCACGCACCTCTTTGCATGATCGCCAGCGCGACATCGCCGCCCTGCTGCTGCTGGCAGTCGGGCTGTTGGCGGCGCAACGGGTGGGACTTCGGAGCATCTCGCCCCTGAGCCCGCTTTCGCCGCTCTGGCCACCGGCCGGCGTTCTCCTGGGGGCATTCCTCCTCCTCCGTCGCGACCTCTGGGGCCCGGCGCTCGGTGTCGTGATCGCGGTGGATTTCATCTCGAACGTGATGAGCTCGGTGCGTCCGTGGATCGGCGCGGCGTACCTCGTACCGAGTCTCATCGAGCTGGCCACCGCGCTCTGGGTCGTGCGACGGCTTGCGGGCGCCGGCGTGAACTTCCGTCGAGTGCGCGACACGTTCGCCCTCGCGGCAGGCGCGTCGATCGGGGCTCTGCTGAGCGGACTTCTGGCGGGAGCGCTCGCCGTCTGGACGGCCAGTGCTCCGTTCGCACGCAGCGTCCTCACCTGGTGGACGGCCGACGTGCTCGGAATGCTCCTCCTCACGCCGATGCTGGTCGCCTGGGTGCGCGGGCTGCAGGGGGCGAGAACGATCACGGCCGCGCGAATGGTGGAGGGGGCGCTCTTCGCGGTGGCGCTGGCGTGGAGCACCGACCGGGCGTTCCGCGGCGCCCTCACCGTCGGTCGGATCAGCGCCCACCCCTACATGCTCGCACCCTTCATGGTCTGGGCAGCATTCCGCCTCGGCGTGCGCGGGACGACGGCGGCGATCACCGGAGTCGCGGCGATCGCCATCCACGTGGTACTGACCGATCCCACCGCGTTCTCGCTCGGCGGGTCCAACATTTCGGAGCAGCTGCTCCTCGTGCAGGTCTACCTGGTGGTCATGGGACTCACCGGGCTCCTGCTGGCTTCTGCGCTCGCCGAGCGCGAGGCGGCCGATGCGGCGGCACGCGCGAGCGGCGAGCGCTTGCGCCTTCTCGCCGACAACTTGCCAAACCGCGTGGTCTTTCAGGTCACGCGCACGCGGGATGGGGCGCCCCATTTCCTGCACATCGGCGCGAATGCCGACGAGGTATTCGGCGTCACGGCAGCTGAACTGTCGGCACACGCCGAGCGGCTCTACACGCTCTTCAGCGAACCGGATCTGGAGCGCATTGCCGGCGCGGAGCGCGCCGGTGAGCGCAACGGTGATGAGCTCCTTCTCGAGCTCCCGATGCGACGCCCCGACGGAGTCGAACGCTGGCTGATGGTCTCAGCCACGCCGCGCGACGCGGGTGGCGAGCGGGTCGTGTGGGATGGGATCGTCGAGGACATTACCGAGCGTCGTCTCGACGAACAGCGGCTGCGGCGCACGAATCGCCTGCTCGGCACCATCACGCGATGCAACCAGGTGTTGGTGCGCGCAGCGACGGAGGACGAGCTCCTGCACTCGCTGTGTGACGTGATCGTCGAGGATGGCGGACTGCTCTTGGCGTGGGTGGGCTACGCCGACGAGGGTGAGGAGAAGCGCGTGCGTCCGGTGGCGCACGCGGGACACGAAGGGGGATACCTCGACGCGGTCGACATGCGGTGGGACGACTCCGCGACCGGGGCGGGCCCCACGGGCAGGGCGATTCGCACGGGCGAGCCGGCCGTCTGTCATGATTTTCTTAACGATCCGGTGATGGCGCCGTGGCGCGACGCGGCGATCGCGCGTGGCTATCGATCGTCGCTCGTGCTGCCGCTGCGCGACGGAGCGCGCGTCTTCGGTTCGCTGTCGGTCTACTCGGGAGAGCCGGGGACGTTCGACGCGGACGAGATTTCGCACCTGTCGCAACTGGCCGACGATCTCGCGTACGGCATCCTCGCGCTGCGGGCGCACGCCGAGCACGCGCGCGCCGAGGCGGCGCTCGCCGGGAGCGAAGAGCGCTTTCGGCAGTTAGCCGAGAACATCCGCGAGGTGTTCTGGATGATGGATGCGCGGACGAACGACATGCTGTACATCAGCCCGGGGGTCGAACGATTGTACGGACTTCGCCCCGAGGTCCTGATGCGCGATCCGACGGTGGGGCTCGAGCGCATTCACCCCGACGATCGCGACCGCGTACTCCGCGCCTCGATGGCGGTCAATGCCGGTGCGTTGTACGACGAGGAGTATCGCGTGATCGACGCGAGCGGCGAGGTGCACTGGGTGCACGGGCGGGCATTCCCGGTGCGCGATGCCTCCGGGACCGTATACCGCGTCGTGGGGATTTCCGACGACATCACCGTACGGCGGCGCATCGAGGAGCAGCTCCGCCAGGTGCAAAAGCTGGAGGCCATCGGCCAGCTGGCCGGCGGCATCGCGCACGACTTCAACAACATCGTCGCGGCGATCATGATGCAGGCGGGCATGGCGCGCGGCGTTCCGGGACTCCCTGCCGAAGCCTCCGAGCTGCTGGAGGACATCGACGCCGCCGCGCAGCGCGCGTCGAACCTCACGCGACAGCTGCTCCTCTTCAGCCGCAAGCAGGCCATGCAGGAGCGCGCCCTCGAGCTCAACGACCTGGTCGCCACCGTCATCCGGATGCTGCGCCGTGTGCTCCCCGAGCACGTGCAGCTGCAGCTCGTGCTGAGCCCGCGGGCACTCGGCGTGCACGCCGATCCCGGGATGCTCGAGCAGGTTGTCCTCAACCTGACCGTCAACGCGCGCGACGCGATGCCCGACGGGGGGCTGCTCACCATCGAGACATTCTCGAGGGAACTCACGTCGGACGACCTGCGCGCCTTTCCCGGGACTGCGCCGGGCGCGTTCGCGGGGATTCGGGTGCGCGATACCGGCTGCGGTATCTCGCGCGAGCACCTCGCCCACATCTTCGATCCGTTCTTCACCACGAAGGAGCCCGGGAAGGGGACGGGGCTGGGCCTCGCGACCGTCTTCGGAATCGTACAGCAGCACCGCGGCGCGATCTTCGTGCAGAGTCGCCAGCCCGAGGGGACGACGATCGAAGTCCTCCTTCCGGCGCGCGACGTCGCGGAACCGGCCGCAGTGACCGCCGACGGGTCGCTCCCGCCCGCGAACAGCGCGCAGCACACCATCCTCGTGGTGGAAGATGACCGCGCGGTACGTTCGATGACGCAGCGCGTACTGGAGCGCCACGGCTATCGCGTCCATACGGCCAACAGCGGCCGCGAGGCGCTCGCCGAGTGGGATCGATACGAGCCGCACGTCGACTTGCTGCTGACGGACCTGATGATGCCGGGCGGTGTCGATGGCATCGAACTGGCCAGCCGCCTGCAGGCGCGCGAGCCCGCGCTGCGCGTCGTGTTCAGCAGCGGATACGACGCGGAACACGGCACCCGCACGATGCAGTTGGAGCCCGGCGTCAACTTCCTGCAAAAGCCGTCGACGCCGCGCCAGATCCTCTCGACCGTGGGGCAGATGCTGGACGCGGAGTGACCCGCGTCAGGTCCCGGACGCGCGACGGAACATCGTGAGCGTGGACGCCGCCGGGTCGTCGAGGAGGACGACCGCGCGCGCGGCGCCACGCAACGCCCGCGCGACCGGAAGGATGCACGACGGTTCTTCGATCGCGCAGCGAATGACGTCCTTCTTGCCGAGGCCGAACGCGGCCACGACGAGGCACCGCGCACCAGTCACGAGCGGGAGGGTGAGGGAGACCCGCTGTCGCGGGAGCTTCGGCGCCCCTTCGACCCCCACCACCCAGCGTTCGGTTTCGTCGATCGCCGGGAGCCCGGGGAAGAGCGAGCAGACGTGTCCATCCTCACCGACCCCGACCACGACGAGGTCGAGGACTGGTGCGGTGCCTAACGCTTCGCGCATTTCGGCGGCGTAGGCGTGGGCAAGCCGCTCCGGCGTATCGACGGTACGCACCATGGGGTGTATGCGCAGCGCGGAATCGGCAAGCGACTGCAACCAGCCAGCGCGCGCCGCTCCGTAATTGGAGTTCGGATCGCTGGAGCCGACGACGCGCTCATCGCACCAGAAGAGGTCCGCCTTCTCCCAAGCCACGGTGTCGCCTGCGAGCCCGGTCAGGAGCATCTCGGCGACGGAACCGCCGGGGACGGCGAAGGAAAAACGTCCGCGCTGCGCAATGGCATCGCGCGCGAGATCGCGCACAAGTTCCACAAATCCGTCGCGCAACGCCTCGACGGGAGCTACGACAACCTCATGCTCGGGTACCGAGTTCGTCATGGTCCGTTGCATCCTCCGCATCGGCGGGCGACATATCTCCTGCATCAGGCAGGATCCCTCGCGCGTGCGATCGCAAAACGCCCCCAGTCACCGGGTGCTGGCGTCGTGCACGATTCGGGCGAGTCGACGACTCGAAAGTTACCAGCGGTCGCAAAGCGGAGCGATGCCGCGTCGCCGCGCGTGGCGAAGCGCAGTGCTGCAACCCTTTCCGGAGTGACGAATGGACGTCGGGATGATTGGACTTGGACGGATGGGCGCCAACATGGTGCGACGACTGATCGCCGCTGGGCACCGCTGTGTGGTCTACGATCGCTCGCCCGAGGCCGCGCAGCAGCTGGCGGGCGAAGGAGCCGTCGCGACGACCACGCTCGAGGACTTCGCCGCTGCCCTCCCCACGCCGCGTCTCGTCTGGCTCATGGTCCCCGCGGGGGTCGTCGACGCAGCAATCGAGTCGCTGATCCCTGTCCTCACGAACGGCGATACCGTGGTCGACGGCGGAAATTCGAACTTCCAGGACGACATCGCGCGCGGAAAATCGCTCAGCGCGCGCGGCCTCCACTACATCGACTGCGGCGTGAGCGGCGGCGTCTGGGGACGCGAACGCGGCTACTGCCTGATGATCGGTGGCGAGTCGGAGGTCGTGCGCCGTTTCGACGGAATCTTTGCGGCACTCGCCCCGGGAAAGTCGGCGGCCAGTGCGACGCCCGGGCGCACGAGCGACGCGCGCACCGCCGATCGCGGCTATCTCCACTGCGGCCCGCACGGCGCCGGCCACTTCGTGAAGATGGTGCATAACGCGATCGAGTACGGTCTCATGGCAGCGTACGCCGAAGGGTTCAACATCCTCCAACACGCCGGTGCAGGACGCGCCGACCAGGAGCACGACGCCGAGACGACGCCGCTCCGCAATCCCGAGTTCTACCAGTACGACTTCGACCTCGGCGAGATCTCCGAGTTGTGGCGTCGCGGGAGCGTGATCTCCTCGTGGCTCCTCGATCTCTCGGCGCAGGCGCTCGCGCAGGACGCCAAGCTCTCGAAGTTCGCCGGGCGCGTCTCCGATTCGGGTGAAGGGCGCTGGACGCTTGCCGCGGCGAACGATCTCGCCGTGCCAGCCAACGTGCTCGCCTCGGCGCTCTTCCAGCGCTTCTCGTCGCGCGGCGAAGCCGAGTACGGGAATCGCATGCTCTCGGCGATGCGTTTCGCCTTTGGTGGCCACCTCGAGAAGCCCGCCACATGACCGCCGCGCGCTCCGACGCCCTCGTCTTCTTCGGCATCACCGGCGACCTGGCGTACAAGAAGATCTTTCCGGCGCTGCACAACATGGCGCGCCGCGGCCATCTCGACGTCCCGGTCATCGGCGTCGCGTCGTCCGAGTGGACGGTGGACCAGCTGCGCGATCGCGCGCGGGCCAGCATCAACGAGCACGGCGGCGGCGTGGACGAGGATGCGTTTCGCTGCATCGCCGACAACCTCCAGTACGTGCGCGGCAACTACAAGGAAGCGAAGACGTACGACGACATCCGCTCGGCGTTAGGCAGCGCGCGGCGTCCGTTGCACTATCTCGCGATCCCGCCGTCGCTCTTCACGCCGGTGGTCGAAGGGCTCGGACGTACCGGGTGCACGCAGGGGGCGCGCGTCGTGGTCGAGAAGCCATTCGGGCGCGACATTGCCTCGGCGCGCGAGCTGAATGCCACGCTGCACCAGCAGTTCGACGAGTCGGCCGTCTTTCGCATCGATCACTACCTCGGAAAGGAGGCCGTGCAGAACATCCTGTACTTCCGATTTGCCAACGCCTTCCTCGAGCCCGTCTGGAATCGCAATTACGTCGAGAACATCCAGATCACGATGGCCGAGCAGTTCGGTGTGTCGGGACGCGGGAAATTCTACGAGGAGACGGGGGTCATCCGCGACGTCATCCAGAACCACCTGCTGCAGGTCGTTGGGTTCCTGACTATGGAGCCGCCGACGGCGGCGTATGGCGAGGCGATTCGCGACGAACAGGCCAAGGTGCTGCGCTCGATCCCGCCACTCGACCCGTCGAAGCTCGTGCTCGGGCAGTTCGAGGGGTACCGCAATGAGGATGGTGTTGCCCCGGACTCCAAGGTTCCGACCTACGCGGCCGTGCAACTCAAGGTCGAGTCGTGGCGCTGGGCCGACGTCCCGATCTTCGTGCGCGCGGGGAAGTCGCTGGCGATGACGGCGACCGAAGTCCTGGTCGAGTTCAAGTCGCCGCCGCCGGTCGTGTTCAAGGAAGCGCGCCCCGACGTCGGGAACTACGTGCGCTTTCGCCTCGGTCCCGACGTGGCGATCGCCATCGGCGCGAGCGCCAAGCGCCCCGGCGAGGCGATGGTCGGCGAGCCCACCGAGCTCTCGCTGATGCGGCAGAAATCGTCGGACGAGATGGACGCCTACGAGCGTCTCCTCGGCGACGCCATGGTCGGCGACGCGACGCTCTTCGCCCGCCAGGATGCGGTCGAGGCGGCGTGGGAGATCGTCGATCCACTGATTACCAGCGCCGAGACGCCGACACCGTATCCACAGGGGAGTTGGGGGCCACAGGAGGCGGATCGCCTGACCGCCGATGTGGGTGGATGGAACACGCCGCACGCATGAGCAGCTGACGGGACCTGCGACACCAGGCGTTCACATTCGAGGTGCGACCTCGACGCGGGCGCACGTCGCGAGTAGGATGCGTGGCGCGGGCGCAACTCGCGCTCCCGCTACCCGTTCCCCTGTCGATCCAATGCCGTGAGAATTCTGGTCGTGGATGTCGGCGGCACGCATGTGAAGGTCGCCGGCTCGTGGCGCCGCACGCCCGTCAAGATCGAGTCCGGTCGAAAGATGACCGGTGCGCAGATGGTGAAGGGTGTCCTCGCCGTCACCGCCGGGTGGAACTACGACGTGGTCACCATCGGCTATCCCGGCCCTGTTCGCGCCGGCCGCCTCATGGCCGAGCCGGTGAACCTGGGCGGCGGGTGGCGCCGCATCGATTACGAGAAGGCGTTCGGCAAGCCGGTGCGCATCGTGAACGACGCCGCGATGCAGGCGCTCGGGAGCTACGAGGGGGGGCGCATGCTCTATCTCGGGCTCGGCACCGGGCTCGGCTCGGCGATCGTCGACGAGGGGCGATTGCTCCCGCTCGAGATCCAGCATCTCCCGTATCGCAAGGACGAGACGTACGAGGACTGCCTCGGGGCTGCGGGACTCAAGAAGCTGGGGAAGAAGCGGTGGGCGCAGCACGTAGGGATCGTGTGCGAGCTGATGCGCCACGCGCTCCTCTGCGACTACATCGTCCTGGGCGGCGGCAACGTCTCCAAACTCGCGAAGCTCCCGCCGCACACGCGCCGCGGCTCGAACGACCTCGCGGTCGAGGGGGGAATTCGCATGTGGTCGGAGGATCCGACGCTGATTTCCGTCCCCCGCCGCAAGCGCAAGCGCGTGATCAAGCGCTAGCGCGCTGGCGGGCGACGCTCGCGCGCCGGCCGCCAGCTGCAAGCACGCTTCGCGTCAGGACGCGGCTCGCTTCCCCTTTACGGGCGACGGCGGGAGCGGCTCCGGCATCATCGGGAGTTCGCGCGCCAGCGTGCCGGTGAGCGCATCCCCCGCCGCGCGCAGCGTCCACGTGAGGGTGATCGGCTGCTCGGACATTTCGCCGTTGACGTTGATCTGCACCTTCTGATGCTGCACGAAGACGATGTCGTCGCCGGCGGCGTGCCCGCCAAAGCTCGCGGGGGGAGGGACCGACCCATCCGGACGCGCCGACGACACGAGGGTCGCGAGGAGCGAATCCCCCGATTGCACGATCGTCAGCTCCCCCGTCCCCATGATCGGCGTCGCCTCGCCGTTCTCGACCCGGCGCCCGCGCTCATAGTCAATGGTCCACTTGCCCACGAGGGGATTCTGCGCCTGGGCGGGTGTCGATCCCGCGCCCACAGCGAAGAGAGCGACAATTGCAGCCACATATGCGGTGCGCGACATGCGAGGACTCCGTGAAGGGTAAGTGCCTCGTTCGACACGCGTAGTTGGCAAACGGTTTCCGTTGCGCCTGGGCGATCGGGCTTGCAGCGTGGAGGGAGAGACCGGTCCCGACCTTTTCAGCGAGCAGTTCCACCGACGATGGCAGCCGCGCGCCTTCCCTTCTTCTATCGCATCACCGACGGCATCCGCATCACTGCGCGCCCGTCGTGGCTCCCCGAGCAGTCGAGTCCAGCGCGCGGGCAGTACGTCTTCGCCTACCACATCCGGATCGAGAATACCGGGAGCGTCGGCGCGCGCCTCCTGTCGCGGCGCTGGCTGATTCACGACGACGGTGCGGACGACACGGTCGTCGAGGGAGATGGCGTAGTAGGAGAGCAACCGCATCTCGCTCCCGGCCAGGCGCACGAGTACGCGTCGTTCTGCGTCCTCAAGTCGCCGAGCGGCTCGATGGAAGGGAGCTACCACTTCTTGCGCGACGACGGCACGACGCTGGAGGCGGCGATCCCGCGCTTCGACCTGCGCGCCGGTTCGTGGCCCGACGTCGTGACCTGACGCGTCGGGCGGGTTCCTGGCGAGACGTCGTGCGCTGATGCGTCGAGCTGGTTCGTGGGGCGACGCGGGCACCTGACGCGTCGCCCCTCCGCCGCACTGAGTGGCGGTACCTAACGACATACAGAAGGCGCCGGCGCGGTCGCTTCCGCGCCAGCGCCGCTACGCCTTGCGCCCGGGGAGCGTGAAGGTGAAGGTCGACCCTTCGCCCTCGCGACTCTCGACCTGCACGGTCCCCTCGTGCGCCTCGATGAACGTCTTGACGATCGTGAGGCCGAGCCCTGCTCCCCCCTTGTTGTCTGGCGACGATTCTCCCTTGTCGAAGACGCGCTCGAGCTTATCGGCGGGAATTCCCGCACCGTTGTCTCGCACCCAGCATTCCACGCCCCCCGACTCGCCCGCGCTTCGGGCACCGACGCGCACCTCTCCCCCCGGCGAATGACGGATCGCGTTGGCCACAAGGTTCTGGAAGACGCGGCGTAACAAACTGGCGTCTGCGTACACCACCGTCTCGTCGGGCACCTCGTTGCGCAACTGCGTCCCCGCATCGTGCGCGAGCACGTGCAGGTCGATGAGGAGCGACTGCGCCAGCGGCCACAGGTCGACCATGCGCCGTTCGAGCCTGGGACGCCCATCGACCAGCTGATTGACGTTCTCCTTGAGCACCGTGTCGACGAGCTTCACCAACTCCTGCACGTTGCGCCTGAGGATGCGCAGCATCGGGGTGCGCGGCTGCGGCGCCTCGTCGCGCTCCGACGACTCCAGCACGTTCGTCGCGAGCGAGATCGCGTTGAGCGGTGTGCGCAGGTCGTGTGCGACGAAGGCCAGGTACTCCTCGCGCCGCTCGCTCAGCTCACGTTCGCGCGCCTTCGCATACGTCTGCACCGCGATCGCGATCGCCCCGTCGAGGACACGGTTGAGGATGTGAAACGCCGCTCCCGCCAGCCGCAAGCCGTTCGCCTCGGCGAGATCGTTCACGCACCCGCGCAGGATGTTGTACTCCGCCACCACTTCGGCGATGTCGAAACCGTCGGCCAGTCGCTGACGCCCGTGGGCCGGCGAGCTCCCGTTGCGCAGCGACTCGGGAATCGTGGTCTTGGCGTGTGTGAAGAGCGCCAGCGACAGCTCGTCGAGGAGCGCAGGGATGTGGTCGTTGAGCGTTGGCGTGTCGAGGTGACTCGCCGAGGGAAGCTCGCGCACCTCGCGCCGCCAGTGGGCGAGCAGCGACTCGCGCTCGGACCGAATGAGGTGCGCCAGGCGGTCGACATCCACCGTGACGTCCCCACCCGTTGCACTTGCGGCTCCTTCTCGCGACGCGTCGCTCATGCGTGGAGCACCCGGTCGTTGCAGCTGCCCATCCCCGTCGTCCCGACGCTCACCATGGGTTGTACTGGTAGCCTTGCGACTGCAGGATGTTGAAGGCGGACATCGCCGACACGGCGACCTTCACCCCGGGCAGCAACTCCGCGCGACCGACGCCGCGCATCCCGGCGGTCTGTCCGCAGAGCACCAGCTGCACACCGTGCGCGAGAAGTTCCTCGACCATCGGTCGGCTCGGGTTCGTCTTGCCGGCGAAGCGTGCGCCGTAGGCCGAATCGGACAGGAGCGCCATCCACCCACTCCCGTGCACCACCGCCGCCGCTTTCACCTTGTCCGACGGAATGCCGTGACGCGCGTGGATGTTGAGGAAGCGCGCGACGGTCACGAGCTGCGCGTTCACCGCCGCGGTGTCGCCCTTGTCGATGAGGAAGACAGCCTTGAACTCGTGACCCGGCGGCATCTCGAAGGTGGGATTCTCCACCTTCACCGACGGGCCCGCGCTCATGATGACGGGACCGGATCGCGTCATGCCGGCGACGTCGGGGTTCTGCGCACGTGCATCGCGCGGGGCGAGGAGCGCACACACGCCGAAGAGAGAAACGGCGATGGAGGCGCGCCTTGGGAGAGAGAGGCTCATGATCTCGGGACGGATGGGAGACCGCGGCGCGCCGCACAATCATGGGAGACGCGCGACGCGAGGAGCAGCGATCGGCCACGGACACACGCGTGGCGTTGAACAATTGTAGCGTCTTCTTCGCGTCGAGATGAGGGGGAGGCGAACTTCGCCCGACGTGCTCGCCAGATGCATTGCACGCGCCGTAGATTCTCGCGCCGTCGATGCACCGCGTTCGCGACACCCACCGATACCCCACGTCCCATGCGACAGCGCGCCACTTCGCTCGCCATCACCGGTGTCCTCCTGCTCGCGGCCTGCTCGCGGGAGCCCGCGCGCGACGCGGCATCGACAGGTCCAGTGGTGGGATTCAGCCAGGTGGGGGCCGAGTCGGGGTGGCGCACCGCGAATACCAAGTCGATCAAGGATGAGGCGGCAGCGCGCGGCATCACGCTCAAGTTCTCCGACGCGCAGGGTGACCAGGAGAACCAGGTGCGCGCGATTCGCTCCTTCATCCAGCAACGGGTGGACTACATCGCCTTCTCGCCGCGTACCGAGGACGGGTGGGAGTCGGTGCTGCAGGAGGCTAAACGTGCGAAGATCCCGGTGATCCTCACCGATCGCGCGGTCAAGGTCTCGGACAGCACGCTCTACGTGACCTTCATCGGCTCCGACTTCGTGGAGGAAGGGCGTCGCGCCGCCGCGTGCCTCGCGCGCCACACCAACGGGAAGGCGAACATCGCCGAGTTGCAGGGAACGCCGGGCTCCGCCCCCGCGCTCGATCGCAAGCGCGGTTTCGAGGAGGCGCTCGCCGCGTATCCCGACATGCATATCATCAAGAGCCAGTCGGGAAATTTCGAGCGCGCGAAGGGGAAGGAGGTCTTCGAGGCCTTCCTGCGCTCGAGCGATGGTCCCAAGATCAACGCGCTCTACGCGCATAACGACGACATGGCGCTCGGCGCGCTGCAGGCGCTCGAAGCCGCCGGCAAGGTACCGGGAAAGGACGTGGTCGTCGTCTCGGTCGACGGCGTGCGCGACGCCTTCCAGGCGATGCTCGACGGCAAGCTGGCGTGCAGCGTGGAATGCAACCCGCTCCTGGGCCCGCAGCTGTTCGACGTGATCGCCAAACTGCAGAAAGGAGAGGCGGTACCGCACCGGATCCTGACCGAGGAAGGGGTCTTCGAGCAGTCGCAGGTCACGCCGGCGGTCCTCGCGGCGCGCAAGTACTAGGAGCGCGTGACCGAGCCGCTCCGCAGCGCTGCGCCATCGCCCCTCTTGGCGGCGCGCGGGATCACGGTGCGCTATCCCGCAGTGCTGGCGCTGCGAGAGGTGGACTTCACGGTGCGCGCGGGCGAGGTGCACGCGCTCATGGGAGAGAACGGCGCGGGAAAGAGCACCCTCACGCGCGTCATCGCCGGCCTCGTGCAGCCGACGGCTGGCGCGCTGGAGGTCGGCGGACGCGTCGTGCAGCTGGCGGGGGCGCGCTCGGCGGCGGCGCACGGCATCAGCGCGGTGCACCAGGAGCTCGACCTCATTCCCACGATGTCGGTCGCCGACAACATCTGCCTCGGGCGATTCGCGCGCCGAGTCGGGTTGATCGACGCGCGTGCCTCGCGCGAACGGGCGCGTCGCGCGCTGGCGCGCCTCGACGTGCAACTCGACGTCAGGGCTCGCCTCGACTCGTTCCCCATCGCCGTGCAACAACTCGTCGCGATCTCGCGCGCGCTCGATGTCGATGCGCGCGTGCTGATCCTCGACGAGGCGACGTCGTCGCTCGACCAGCGGGAAACGCAGCGCCTCTTCGCAATCGTGCGTCGCTTGCGCGACGAGGGGATGGGGATCGCCTTCATCTCGCACTTCCTCGACCAGGTCTACGACATCTCCGATCGCATCACCGTGCTGCGCAACGGCGAGCGGGTGGGAGAGTGGGAGAAAGCGGAACTCCCCCGCCCCGCGCTCATCGAGGCAATGACCGGGGCGACGCTCGCGTCGGTGGAAGGGAGCGCCGCCCATTTGGACCGTCAGGAGCAACGCGCCGAGGCGCTCTCGTGGGCGGGACTGGGGCGCGCGCGCAGCATCGCGCCGAGCAACGGCAGGGTGCACAAGAGCGAGGCGCTGGGGCTCGCCGGACTCCGCGGCTCCGGACGTACGGAGCTGGCGCGCCTCCTCTTCGGCGCCGACCATGCTGACAGCGGAACGGTGGTCGTGGCGGGGCACGCCATCGCGCCGGGTGCCCTGCGTCGATCGATCGCGGCCGGCGTTGCACTCGCCCCCGAGGACCGTCAGGCGCAAGGACTGGTACTGGACCTCACGGTCGAGGCGAACATCGTGCTCGCGCTGCAGGCGAGGCGCGGCGCGCTGCGCGCCATCGCCACCGCCGAGCGTCGCGCGCTGGCGGAGCGGTACATTTCGGCGTTAGGGATCCGGACGCCGTCGCCGACTGTCCCGGTGCGGCAGCTTTCCGGCGGAAACCAGCAGAAGGTCCTCCTGGCGCGCTGGCTGGCGATCGACCCCACCGTGCTGATCGTCGACCAGCCAACGCGCGGGATCGACGTCGGGGCACGCGCCGAGATCGAGACACTGCTGCGCCGCCTCGTGAAGGACGGTCTCGCGCTGGTCGTGGCGAGCGATGAGCTCGATGAGCTGGTTCGGCTGGCGGACCGCGTCCTCGTGCTGCGCGACTGGACGGGAGCGCGGTGACCGAGGCGGCGATCCTCGCCCGCATCGCCGCGCCGCACGCGAGCGCGACGGAACAAACGGCGGAGAGCGGCGCGTGACAATGTCGGGGCGAACGACGGCACCGCTGTCGACACACGCGCGCGAGGCGAGACGAGGCGCTCGCGGCAGACCGTGGCCCCCCGCGGTGTGGCCGCTCTTCGGGACGCTGGCGCTCATCCTGCTCAACGCGGCGATCGATGCCTTGTCGAGCGGAGGGCCGGGGTTGTTTGGCCCCGGCGCCTTCCTGCACGTCGCGGTAGTCGACGGCGTCCCCGCCGGTGCGCTCCTCGATGTCCTCAACTATGGCGCGACGTTCGCGATCCTCGGCGTGGGGATGGCACCGGTGATCGGGACGCGCGGCGTCGATCTCTCGGTCGGCTCGATCATGGCGCTCGCCGGCGCGGTGGCAGCCACGCTCTCGGTCGGTGGTAGCTCGCCGGCGCTCTCGATCGGGGCTGCGTTAGGCGTGGCCGCGCTGTGCGGGGCGTGGAACGGGCTTCTCGTCGCCGGCGCCGGCATCCAGCCGTTTGTCGCCACACTGGTGCTCATGGTCGCCGGGCGCGGGATCGCCCAGATGGTCACGCAGAGCCAGATCATCACCTTCCACGACCCGGTGCTCGAGTATCTCGCACTCGGTCGCCCTGGGTGGCTTCCGGTCCCCTTTGCCTTTCTCCTCGCCGCGCTCCTCCTCGCCCTCACGCTCCTCGTGGTGCGTCGCACGGCTCTCGGACTCCTGCTGGAGGCAGTGGGCGGGAATCCCGAGGCCGCCCGCCTCGCCGGTGTGCGTTCGGCGCTCCTCGTCGGCGGGAGCTACGTTTTCAGCGCGTTGACGGCTGGCGTCGCCGGCTTGATCGCGGCGGCCAACATCAAGGCAGCGGATCCGTTCAACGCCGGCCGCAATCTCGAGCTGGCCGCGATCTTCGCCGTCATCGTCGGCGGGACGCCGCAGCAAGGGGGGCGCATGTCGATCCTCGGCGCGGCGCTCGGCGGCTTCCTCATGCAGGCGCTGATCACCACGATGTACGCCCGCGTCATCGGCGCCGATGTCGCCCCGCACCCCGAGGCGCTGGCGATCCTCGCCGTCAGCATCGTGGGGACGGCGCGCGGGCGGAGTGCGCTGGCGCGACTCTGGAGGCGCTCGTGAGGCGCTTCGTTCCTCGCGGCGACTCGGTGACGTGGGTGGCAACGATCATCCTCGTCGCCCTCGTCGTACTCGGCGCCGTCCGGTTCGACCACTTCGCGTCGCTGGCGAATCTTGGAAATATCCTCGGCGACTACGGCTACATCGGGATTGCGGCCGTCGGCGCGACGCTGGTGATCGTATCGGGGGGGATCGACCTCTCCGTCGGATCGGTCGTCGCATTCACCGCGGTCGCCCTCGCGGCACTCGTCAACGGCGGGATGCACCCGCTCGCCGCGAGTGCACTCGCACTCGCGTTCGGCACGGCGATCGGGGCGACGATGGGGTGGTTCATCACCTGGTTCGAGCTTCCGCCGTTCATCGTCACGCTCGTGGGGATGTTCGCGGTACGCGCGGCGTGCTTCCTGGTGAGCGGGGAGAGCACGGCGATCGCGCATCCGTACCTCGATCGCGTGGCCAGCGGGTGGGACGTCCCGTTAGGCGACGGCGGCGCCCTCCCCTTCCGCGGCGTCCTCCTCCTGGTCCTCGTGGCGGTCGGAGTCGTGATCGCGCGGCTGACGACGTTCGGTCGGAACCTGTTCGCCATCGGTGGCAATGCGCGCGCAGCTTCCATGATGGGGGTGAGTGTCGCGTCGACGACGATCGGTGCGTACGCGGTCGCCGGCTTCTGCTCGGCGTTGGGGGGCGTCGTGTTCACGTTCTACAAGCGCGCCGGCGACCCTACCGCTGCACAAGGGCTCGAGCTCTCGGTCATCGCCGCGGTGGTGATCGGCGGGACGCGTCTCTCGGGGGGCGTTGGGAGCGTGGTGGGAACGCTCGTCGGCGTCCTGATCCTTGGCGTGATCCGCCTCCTGATCGACTTTCAGGGGGACCTCAACGCGGCATGGACGAGCGTGGCGATCGGGGGGCTCCTGCTCGCCTTCGTTGGCATTCAGCAGATGATCGGTGCGATCGCCACGCGATTCGCATCCGGACCGGAGGAGGTGACCCATGGGATCGATCGATCGGCGTGATTTCATCGCGCACGTCGCGGCCGGGATCGCGGCGGGGAGCGTTCCGCTTGCCGCGCAGGAGGTGTCAGCCCCGAGCGCTGCGGATCCCGGGACGTCGCCCGCGTCGATCGCCGAGCCGGCGGACGGAGCTCAGGCGCCGGCTCTCGCACCTCTCGCCTACCCTCCTCTCCCGTTAGGCAGCGTGCGACCGGCGGGGTGGCTCGACCGCCAGCTGCAGATCCAGCGCGACGGACTCACCGGGCACCTCGACGAGTTCTGGCCCGACGTGGCGGAGAGCCAATGGTTTGGTGGAAGCGCCGAAGGGTGGGAGCGCGCGCCGTACTGGCTGGACGGGGCGATCCCGCTCGCCTGGCTCCTCGACGATCCGGCGCTCAAGGCTCGCCTCACGCAACGCGTGGAGTACATCATCGCGCACCAGCGCGCCGATGGCTGGTTCTCCCCCTACCCCGTCGATGCCGCGAGCAAGCCGTACGACATGTGGGCGATCCTCCTCGTGAACAAGGTGCTCGTGCAGTATCACGAGGCCACGGGGGACGAGCGCGCGCTCGCCGCGTCGATGCGCAGCATGAAGGCGATGCTCACCGGGCTCGAGGCGACGCCGCTCTTCGACTGGGGGCGCTTTCGCTGGTTCGAGGGAGTGATCCCCGCATTCTATGCCTATGAGCGCACCGGCGAGCCCTGGCTCCTCGACCTCGCGCGCACACTGCGCGCGCAGGGCGTCGACTTCGCCACGCTCATGACCACCGACGATGTGCGCATTCCTACGCCGCGTCGCGGCCTGTGGAAGTGGACCAAGCACGTCGTGAACATGGCGATGGCGCCCAAGGCTGCAGCGCTCAGTTGGCGTCTCGACCGGCGGGATGCCGATCGTGCCTTCCCCGCGAAGATGATCGAGATCCTCGAGACCTATCACGGGCAGGCGACGGGGATGTTCAGCGGCGACGAGTGCCTCGCCGGGCGCAACCCACTGCAGGGGAGCGAGCTGTGTGCGGTGGTCGAGTACATGTATTCGCTCGAGGTCCTCGCCTCGGTCTTCGGCGAGGTGGCCTTCGCCGACCGGCTCGAGCGTCTCGCGTTCAACGCGCTCCCCGCCACGCTCGCTCCGGACTGCTGGTCGCACCAGTACGTGCAGCAGGCGAACCAGGTGCAATGCACGATCAATCCCGAACATGGCTGGTCGACCAACGGACCGGAGTCGAACCTGTTCGGGCTCGAGCCGAACTACGGCTGCTGCACCTCCAACCTGCACCAGGGGTGGCCGAAGTTCGCCGCACATCTCTGGATGCGTACCCCCGACGACGGGCTCGCTGCCGTGGCATGGGCACCGTGCGAGGTCTCGACGACGGTGCGCGGAACGCGCGTTCGCGTGCGCGTCGAGACCGACTATCCGTTCCGTGAGACGATCGCTGTCACCATCACCACCGATCGTGCGGTCAAGTTCCCGCTCGCGCTCCGCATTCCCGGGTGGGCCGACGGCGCGACGGTGCGTATCGACGGCGCGGCACCGCGTCGTGCGACTACCGGCACGATGCACCGCATCGATCGCACGTGGAGCGGGACGACGACGCTCACGTTGCAGCTGCCGATGCGCCCGCTGGTTACCGCACGATACAACGGCGCCGTTGCCGTTGAGCGCGGCCCGCTCGTCTACGCGCTCAAGATCGGCGAGGCGTGGACGCGCGTGCACGCCGATGTCCCGCACCGCGAACTCCCGCACGGCGACTTCGAGGTGCGCCCTGCGACACCGTGGAACTACGCGCTTGCGCTCGACTCGGCGAATCCCGTGTCGAGTCTCCGCTTCCAGGAGCGCCCGGTGGGTGAACGCCCCTTTTCCCCCGACGGCGCCGGGATGGTCGCCACCGCACCGGCGCGACGACTCCCGCGCTGGACACTGGAGAACGGGTGGGCCGGCGAACTCTCGCTCACCGACTCGGCGTGGGCAAGACCCCCGCGCCCTACACCGGGAGAGCCGATCGAATCGGTGACGCTGATTCCGTACGGGTGCACGAACCTTCGCATCACCGAGTTCCCGCGCGCAGATTCGTGACTGCGTAGCGCGGGCGCGCGCCTGCGCGCCCGCGTCGACCGATCACACAGAGATCGTCAGCGCCGCCGTGAAACCACTCGTCGTGTTTCCGGTCATCGTCGCCAGCTGCGTAGTGACGCCATCGGCGAAGACCATGTCGGTCGCGAGGCTCACGCCGGCAAGGTTCGTGATGCTCTGCTCGTAGCCCGTTGTCGCGTACACCGCATCGCACGCCGACTTGGGAAAGGCGAGCTGCGATGTGTCCGTCTTGTTCGCGACATTGGTTGCGGCGGCAAGGCTCGGGTAGACCTCGAAGTGAATGTGCGGCCAGCGCCCGGCGTAGCACGCGGGGAAGATCGAGGTGAACGTCACTTTCCCGTTCGCGTCGGTCTCCTGCACGCCGCGCAGGTAGTTCTGCTGCGTCGCGCCTGACGAGTAGAGCGAGTAGCGCCCTTCCCGGTCACAGTGCCAGATGTAGACCGCGCGCCCCGCGATCGGAGCACAGGTCGCGCTGTTCACCACCGTCAACACCACCGAGAGCGGGATCCCGGCGGCCGTCCCCGTGAGTCCGGCAAAGCTCGAACGAATGTCGCTGCGCACGACGCCCGTCTGGTTGAGCACACTCGGCCCGTTGGACCCGTCGCCCGGATACGGCCCCTGCGTTTCCTCGGGCGTCAGGCTGCACGCAGCGTTTTGTCCGTCGGTCCCGCTGTCCTCGCCGGTAACGCTGCTGCATCCGAGCAGCGAGAGTGCGCCGGCGCCCAGCGCCAGCTGCAACAACCGCCGGCGCCCCATGACGTGTCCGGTGAGCCCGAGGTCGCGATGCAACCCGCCGTAGTCCTCGTGATCGTCGTCGTGCTCGTGCGAAAGAAAGGGGCGCGGACTCTTCGACATGAATGTCTTCAATTGGCGTGGGGAGGCGGCGGCGACGCGAAGCGTCGCCTGCCGGCAGGCGGGGATCCACTCCCGCTGTTGCCGATGGAGTGGACACATCGGCGCTCTCCCGACCCTTACACGCCGTTCATGTACGCGCAACCGCGCGCACGACCGGGTCGGCCCACGAAAAGAGGAAGGCCCGCACCGCCGGAAACTCCGACGTGGCCAGCGCGAGGAGCGGGATGATCCCGAACGTCACGATGTTGAGGATCAAGGTCGTGTCCCACGTGACCTTCCCCGGCTCGGTGCGCGAGATGCGGCTCAACGCCACGTTGCGGCTCATCCGCAGCATCACGAAGAAGACCGAGACCACGGTGAGGCCGAGCAACAGGATCGACGCCAGGCTCACGATGCTGTGCGGCTGGAAGGGATACTGCGCGTCGACGACGACCAGGATGAGGAGCGAGGCAAACAGGAAAAAGCAGAGACGGCGGAGATTGAGCAGGTACTGTTCGAGATACAGCACCACCTCGCAGGCGATGTACTCTTCCAGCGAGCGCAGCGCACGTCCCTGCACCGGCGCGACGCCGGTGGGCTCGAGCGGCATGTCCTTCACCGGATCGGGGCGCGTGCGCGCCAGCTCCCACGCCTGGCGCAACGCATCGAGTGACTGTTGTACGCTGTCGCTCCCGCGCGTGAGCGCCTGCACGCGCCCGAGCGCCGCCGACAGCCCGGTCGCCAGCGCGTCGCCCGTCACCGCCTCGCCTTCCGACACGTCGCTCTTCGCCCGCTCCCAAAGCTCCGCTGCATAACGACCGTCGTTGCGGTCGTCGCGACGGTAGCCGAGGAAGCCGACGTTGGTGAGCTGCACGACGTCGAGCGGGAGGCGCGCGAAGGCGCTCGCCAATGGCGTCCCGCTCACGATGTCGAGAAAGCGCTCCAGCGCGCTCCAGGTGTGCACCAGGCGATAGATCGCCCACGACGTGGAGACGATGAGCGACACGATTCCCAGCCAGAGTGCGGCATCGAACCAGCGGTCGCCACCCGACACCGTGTCGGCCACAACCTCGAGTGAGGGGAGTCGCCGACGCAGGATGAACCACGCCGAGACCCCGACCGCGAGGAGGATCCAGGTGACGCCGAGCCCGGGGGCGATCCAGCTCAACCCGCGGCGCGCGTCGACGATCACCCGATACGCGCGACGCCAGAGCGCCGCCGATTCGCGCGTGTGCGCGAGGTGTCGAAGCCCGCTTTCGAAGTGATCGGGATGATCGAAGGTGCGCGCCTGCTGCAGCTGCCACCAGGTCCAAATGGCAAACCCGCCGCCGAGGAAAACGAGCGGGAGGAGCGGCGAGACGCCGCTCGCCAGGTGCAACGCCCGGTACATCGACAGCGTCGCCTCGATCCCGCCGGAGAACGAGAAGGAGAGGAGGTGCCACGTGTACGCCAGCGACGCGACCACGAAGAAGACGCTCGCCACCGTGATCGTGGCGACACCAACCCGCGCGACCGCCTTCGACTCGAGCCGCGTCGTTTGCTGCAGGTACTCGTCGAAGTCGTCCGGTTCCACCATCGCCGGCATGCTCCCGGTCACCCCTCCTTCCGCACGCATCGGGCGGAAGAAGGCATCGAGCCGCTCGCCAAGGGTGCGCGTCCCCGCCGACGACACGCTTCCGTCATGCCCCCTGCTCGCCGGCACACCGTCCGGGGTGCGGCGAATCGGCGACTTGCGCTCCTGGGTTGTCGGCGTCGCCGTCGTCCCCCACACCAGGCCGTGGAATCCATTCGCCAGCAGCACGACGCCGAGCAACACGACCAGCACAAACAGCGAAAGGACGATCCACATCGCCACGCTCGGTCCTCCGGAGTAGGCATCGACCGAGGCGACGATTCGCCGCGCATCGATGGCCACCGAGAACGGGAGGTACGTGGCGCTCAGCGAGAGGACAAACAGCGCGAGGTAGAGCGACTCCGTTGCGCTCGCCGGGCGCTCGAGCGACTCGGGGAGTACGAGCCCGATCCTGTTCAACCCGTCGCGCCCGGTGAGGAACATCGCCAGCAATCCGGCAATGAGGATCGCGGGGACGACGATGATGATCGAGAGCGAGATGTCGTCGTGCGTATACGAGTGCTCGTGCACCCGCTCGCCGATGGTCGTGTCATTCGCGGCAGGAATGACGGGGGGCCCGAGATACGCACGCCAGGCCACCGCCGGCACCTCGGCGCGCAGCGGGTAAAAGCCGTCGCGACCAACGACCGAGAGCCAGACCGGCGGGAGGTGATAGGTCGAGTCGGTGGCGAAGGCGTTATGCAGATCGAACTCGACGCGAAGCTGCGGCAGCCCGAGGAGCGAGAGTGCGGCGTTGTACGTCCCCAGCGCGGCGTCGGTCGGGAAGGCGAGGAGGTCGCGAAGGCGCACATAGGTCGAGTCGCTCGTGGAACGCCGGTGCGCCGTCGTCCAGAACTGATTCTCCAGCGACATCGGATATGAGCTGAGGACGAGCGCCCCGCGCAGTGCGTCGGCATACTCGGGGCGGCGCAGCAGGACGTGCCCCTCGTAGACGACCAGCACCACATCGCGCACCCCGCGCTTGAGTTCGCGCGCGAGCATCAGCTTGTCGCGCACGTCGGTCGCCTTGATCACCACCACGCGCACATCGTGCTCGTTGAGGGTGCGGATGAGTCCTTCGAGGACCACATCGAGCGACGGCGTGCTCAGGTTCGACGTGAGGAGCGGCGTCTCGCGTGCACGCGAGGCTTCGTCGAGCGAGAGATGCGTGCGCGGGACGTCGGTGAGCGAGGGGATCGCCGGCGAACTCTCCGCCGCGCTCGGCGACTTCTCGAACTCGCTGCGCAGCGAGGCGATGTTGAGCGGGAACGGGACGGTGAGATAGCGCGAGACGGCCGAGGCGCGCCCCGCCGCGTCGACCACCGGTGGCTTGGGAGATTGCGCCTGACGGCGCGGCGCCTGGACCGCGGGGAGCGGTGGAGCCTGCACCGCATCCTCGCGATCCGAACAGACGCGCCCGGCCCGTGGTGTGGAAGAGGAACGCGCCTGCACGTTCCCACTCGGGCGCGCGGCGCCGTAGGCTGTCCCCGATTCGGTGAGGACAGCGACCTGGTACGGGCGCACGTGCAGCGAATCGATCACGTCGCGCAGCACGTCGTCGAGCGCTTCGTCGGGATTGACGGTGGCCGCGAAGCGAATGCGCGCCACCCGAACCGAATCGGGCGTCTCCACGTCTCGGCGTCGAACCACGACGCAGGCACTATCGGTGAGAACGTGGAGGTTCTGGAACGACGTCGCCGACCCCGACATCAGGCGCGCGGTGCGCGGGTCCGCCGAAGTTGTCGGTGTTCCATCTTTAGGGACGAGCGCCGCATCGATCACCGCACGCAACGAGATCGCCGATCCGCTGAAGTTCGGGCCGAGCACAGAGAGCTCTTCGCGCTCGCGCGCGTCGACGGCAAAGATCCCCACGCCTTCGGTCAGCAGCGCCTTGCGCTCGGCGAGCGCCGAGCGGAACGCCTGCATGTGCACACCAGACGTCGGGACTTCGGGAATCAGGTAGACCAGGTGCAACGCCGGCGCGTCGACGTTCGTCGAACGGAAGAGGAAGACGCCCGGCTGGTAGTCGTGCGCGGGATAGCGCACCGAGAGCCCGTTCGTCACCACGCGGATCGAGTCGGTCCGTTGCGGGAGCCAGAAGCTCTGCGGGACGAAGCCGGCCGTCCCCATCGCACGGCGCAACGCCTCGAGGTTGGCGTCGTACGACCAGTCCATGTGCGAGTCGTACGGATCGGGGATCGTCACCAGCGTGACGCGCAGCGGGAGGCGCGCGCGCACCGTCGTATCGCGCGACGCCGAGATCGTCGCCCACGAGCCGCCGAGGTATTCCGCGATGAGTCGACGCCCGCGACTGTACGCGGCGACGGCCGCGTCGGGCGTATCGTACTGCACGTCGGTCTCGCGCGTGACGCTTGCCGAAGGCGCAGTCCCTACCGCCACCTGCGTTGCAGGTGGCGGCGTCCCACGAAATGCCAGCGCCACCAGCGCGACCACGAGCCCGATCCCCGTGATCCCGAACGATACCGATCGGTTTTCCATCCGGCTCCTCGTTCCGGTACCGGGCTTCCCTGCCCGGGCGCGAGGGGCGCGCGCGATCCGCGCAGGCCCGTCGGCCGCCAATCATGGAACGCGGCGCGGGCGCTGTCCACTGGGAGAACTACCGGGACACGGAAGTGCGAGTCGATCTGCCTGACGAGCGATACGGGCGGCGAGCTGCAACGGCTCGCAGGCTCACCCCGGCGCCGCGCTCTCCCGCCGGCATACCACGCCGACCATCAACGCCAGCGCGTCATCCTGGCCGGGCGTGGAGATCTCCCGCGTCAGGCGCTCGTACAGGAGTGCGAGCCCAGCACTCGTGTAGGCGCCGCGCATCTCCGTCTCTGGATCGGCCACCGCGACATCGAGTTGGCGACACTGCTCCACGCTGGGGGCAGACGGCGGGGCTTCGTCTTCGCGCGGGCAGACCTCGTCGCGCGCGAGCAGGAGCAGGCGCTTCTGGTCATCGCCGTTTAGCGATTCCTTCACGCGGTCGGCCAGGGTGCGCCAGCGCGCCCCGTCGGCGTCGAGCGCGCCAATCACCTGCGCCACCGACATCGCATCCCCCAGCCTGACCAGCTCTCGGCAGTTTGCCAGCTCGACGCCGCGCTCGCTGGTGCGGACGACGACCTGCGGCACCGGGGCGATCGTCGCGAGCGACTGGGCGCCACCGCCCGACGCCGCCAGTCGCCGGCGCACCGACGTCGAATCGCCGTTAGGTGCAGCGGGCGTGGCGAGCCACTCGCGCAGCAGGTCGAGTACCTCCTCCTCTTCGAGCCCAAGCGCGAGATACTCCGCCTTGCGATCGGCGAGCATCGCCGGCGTCGGGTGCAGCAGTCGGTGGTTGCGCGCGTAGAGCCCGGCGGGCGCCGCGATCGCGACGGCGATCCCGAACGCACCGATGCGGAGCCCCTTGGCCGTGGTGAAGTGCGTATCGTTGAGCCCGAGAACGGCCGCGAGCCCCGCGCCTACCGCGCCGGCGAGTACCCCCACCATCGGCGAGTTGGCGAGACCGAGCAGGATCCCGACCATGAGCCCGATTCCGGCGCCGCTGAACAGGGAGACCAGCGCCCGCGGCTGCTGCCGCGCGTTGGGTTCCTCGTTCGGGTTTGCCATGTGAGCTCCGGGAATGACGGCGACGGCGGGCGGCCGTCGCGATGTACCCGACGGTCCGCGACCCGATCGTTCGGGCCGTACCAAGGACGACGAGAGGTGCGCGCGCGCAAACGCGAGCGGGACGCCGAGCGTTGCGGACACGCAGCGCTCGCAACGTGAGCCATCTCACGAGGCGCGTGCTGCGTCGGCGCTACGCCAGCAGCGGGAGAACGAGAGCGCGGGCGTCGGCGAGGCCTTGGCGGAGCGCCGGAGCGCGATCGAGATCGGCGTCGACCAGGAGCGAGTACGTCACCGTCGGGGTGAGGTCACTCCCCAGCGCCGTCACCAGGTCGAGGAGGACGTTGTACGCGCCGCGCGTGTGCGCCGGGTTGGCGGCGATGTCGCCGTTGTTGATCGCGGCAAACTTGGCACAGCTCACCAGGTCGTGCCCCGGGCCGAGATAGACCGAGCCGTTGATGACCTGGCACCCCTCCGACCAGCTCTTCACGTCGGCGGTGAGCCCGCGCCCTCCCCAGTGGATGTTGATCGTCCCGTTCACTTCCAGCCCGTTGGCGAGATCGGCCTCGTCGAGCACGTCGTTGTTCTTCGAGCGCACCACGAGCACGCCGTTCCCGTTAGGCCTGAGCGCGAGGTACTTCTTCTGGTGCCACCCATAGTGGTAGTCGTGCTGCCCCTGCACCAGAAACGGGCGTCCTGCCGGGTTGTCGCTCGCGCCAGGTTCCGTCGACCCCTGGAACTTGAAGACGAGTCCCTTGAGGAGGAGGACGAAGATGTCGTCGAACTTCCCCCCCGCCTCGCTCCGACGGATCCCGATCAGGTGGATCCGCCCGGGGCCAGCGTCCCAGTCGGAGACCTTGCGCGTGTCGCTCTTCTGCGTCGACGCATTCACCATCTGCAGCATGCGGTTAGGCGAAGCGAGATAGTGCGCCCTGGTCGCCGAGAGGAGCGCGAGCCAGTCGGTATACTCGCCGGTCGCGAGCGTTCCCGCCTGCCACTGCGCGATCGTCGGCGCCCACACCGTCTGCAGTCCGCCGTTGAGCCAGCGCGTGAGGTGTCCCTGCGTCGCCGGACCGAAGCGCCCGTCGGGGAGGCAGTCCTGCTTCTCGACCGATCGCACGTATTCCTGGAAGAGGCGGATCGCCGACTGTGTCCGGTACCCGCAGATCCCATCGGCCTTGCCACCCGGAAAGAAGCCCGCCCTGGTGAGTCCGCGCTGCACGTCAGCGACAGACATCGTCTGCGCAGCGTCGGGGGCGAACGGCTGCAATTCGAGCCGGTCGATCCCCGCCGCGATGTCGGTGAGCGCGACGCGGGTGAGCGCCTTCACCTGATCGAGATACGCCGCGCGCGCCGCGGCGGTGGTGTCGGCGTCGAAGGATCCGAGCTTGATCATCTGGCGCTCCCTGAGGCTGTCGAGTGGCGTCCGGCAGCGTGAGTGTAGTGCCCGCAACGGATGGCCACCAGCTTTGCCCCCCTCCGCATGGTCCTGCGCCGATCCCTCGTCACCGATGCAAGCTCGTGGCCAGGCACGGTGCGGTCCCCCTGCACCACCGACCCACGCTTCCGCTCGCTGCGCCATGCGCCCGTGCGCTTCGTGCCCAGCCGATGCCGCTTCGTCCCCACTTCGATCACGGGAAGCCAGCGACGCCGTAGCGTGCACTTCACATCCTTTCCCGTTCGCACAAGGAGACCGTCACGTGAGATCCTCGCCCCCCTCATCGCAGCGAGTGCGATCCGCTGCGCGCGTCGCCCTACTCGCATCCGCGCTCGCCACCCTCATCGCCCGGCCGACTCGCGCGCAGGGTGCGACCGACCGAGACGGCATCCGCGCCGCCGTCCTCGACTACGTCGAAGGATTCTACCTCGGCGACACCGCGCGACTCGTGCGCAGCGTTCGCCCAGAGGTGACCAAGTACGGCTTTTTCATTCCGAAGAACAAGACCGCATACGAAGGGGAAGCCATGCCGTGGAGCGAGTTCCTCTCGTACGCCAAGTCCGTCAAGGCGCGCAACCGTCCCCCCAATCCCGAGTGGCCCAAGCAAATCGATCTCCTCGACGTCGCCGACCAGACCGCGTCGGCCAAGCTCACCGCCTGGTGGGGGATCGACTACCTGCACCTCGCGAAGTACGACGGGCGCTGGATGATCGTGCACGTCCTCTGGCAATCGCCGCCAAAGCGTTAGGTCGAACGCATCGTCGATCCCTCCCCGCGCCATCTGCAACTGCGCTGAACACGAGGAGGGGAAGCCCCCGCGGCTTCCCCTCCTCTACCGCGCCCCAAAAGACCAAGGCACCCACAACGGCGCCGAACAAGAGGAGGGGAAGCCCCCGCGGCTTCCCCTCCTCTACCGCGCCCCCGCCAAGAAGCGCTCCTGTGGTAGAATGCCCCCGCGCGTACATTGGCCGGATGCCCCCAATCGTTTCGCCGACGCTCAGATCTCTATGTGTGAGCTTGGCCGTCGCGCTCGCCCTGTCGCCCGCCGCCGCCCCGCCGAAAGCCACCCGCAACGCCGCGCCCCTGGATAGCGCCAGCAGCGACTCGCTGCGCATCTACTACGTCGGCTACCCCGTCGGCTATGAACGCTGGCGCCTGACGACTACCGGGACTGACTCTCGCGCCCTCATCGCCGAGCTCGATTACATCGACCGCGGCCGACGCACCCACCTGCGCGCCGACATGCATCTCGCCGCCGACTGGTCCGCGCGACGCCTCGTCATCACCCGCCCTACCGACACCTCGAGCATCGAAGACACGCGCACCGAACTCCTGGGCGCCACTGCGCGCGTCGACTATCGCGGAAGACACGATACGGTCGCCGTACCGCCGCACGTCGTCTCGATCGCCGGGACGTCGCCCGTGACGCAACACCTCGCACTCGTCAGGCACTGGCTCGCGCGCGGGCGCCCGAAGACTCTCGCCGCCATCCCCGGCGGGCCGACCAACGTCATCGAAGTTGCCTGGCGCGGGCGCGACACCTTGCAGGTCGCGGGACGGCGCGAAGTGCTCGATCGCTTCGCCGTCACCGGCGTCGTCTGGGGGACCGAGTCCGTCTGGCTCGACGCGCAGGGGCGCCTCGCCGGCTACTCTACTGCTGGAGGCGGTGGGCTCACCTTCGAGGCGGTGCGCGTCGCGCTCGACGCACATCTCGCCCAGCTGCGCGCCAGCGCGACACGCGATCGTTTGGGCGAACTGGCCGCGGTCTCGCGCAGCGTGCGTCCGGTTGCATCGGGAACGGTCGCCCTCGTCGGCGCCGCGCTCATCGACGGCAGCGGCCGCCCTGCGATCCCCGATGCCGTCGTCGTCGTTTCCAACGGGCGAGTGCAGCGCGCCGGCCCGCGCGGCGCCGTCGAGATTCCCCGTCAGGCGCAACGCGTCGACGTGCGTGGGCGCACCATCGTCCCCGGGCTCTGGGACATGCACACGCACGTGATGCAGGTCGAATGGGCGCCGGTCTATCTCGCCGCTGGCGTAACCACCGTGCGCGACATGGGGAACGTGACCGACTTCATCGTCCCCTTCCGCGCCGCCGTCGACTCCGGCCACGCACTCGGCCCGCGCATGTTCCTCGCCGGACTCGTCGACGGCGGTGGTCCCAACGCCTTCGGCGCCGAGAACGCCACGACGCCCGACCAAGGGCGCGCCGTCGTACGACGCTTCCACGAGTTGGGCTTCCAGCAGATGAAGCTCTACTCGCTCCTCGAGCCCGACGTCGTCGGCGCGATCACGCGCGAGGCGCACAAACTCGGGATGACCGTCACCGGACACGTCCCGACCGCTCTGAGCGTGCGCGCCGCAGTCGATTCGGGGATGGATCACATCGCGCACCTTCCCATTCGCGGCGACCCCGCCAGCGACAGCGTCCGGTCGCTCATCGCGCACCTCAAGGCGCGCGGCACCGTGATGGATCCGACGACGTCGTGGGGTGAGCTCCTCCAGCACTCCACCGCCGAGCCGGTCGCCTCGTTCCAGCCGGGTGTCGCGCACCTCCCGCCGGTCCTCGCCCAGCGCATCGAGGCGATGGGGGCCAATGTCGACCCCGCCACCGCCCACGCCCGTTTCGATCGAACGTTAGGCATCCTGCGCGCGCTGCACGATGCCGGCGTCCCGATCGTCGCCGGAACGGACGAGGGAGTTCCCGGCTTCAGCGTCTATCGCGAGGTGGAGCTCTTCCCGCGGTTCGGCATGACGCCCAGCGAGGCGCTCCAGTCGGCGTCGATCGTCGGCGCCCGCGCGATGGGCGCCGCCGACTCGCTCGGCACCATCGAACCCGGAAAGCTCGCCGACCTGATCGTCCTCGACGGGAACCCGCTCGAGAACATCGCCAACATCCGCCGAGTGGAGTTGGTGATGAAGGGTGGGACGCTCTACCGGAGCCGCGACATCTGGAAGGCAATCGGCTTCCGCTGATCCGCAGGTCGCACCCGCTCGTCCCCCCATTCGTTCGCCTCTCACCCGAGCGACCCGGCGCGCGTAGCTTCTGCGCATGATCATCTCTCGATTGTCGCGCCGGCTACGCGCCCTCTCCGTCATCGCCGCGCTCGCTCCCGCCCTTTCGACTCAGGGAGCGGCACAGCGCGTCGACCGCGCCGAGCATCACGAGTTCGTTCTCGACAGCTTCCGAACCGAAAGCGGCGTCACCCTTCCGCAGGCGCGCATCGTCTACGGCACATACGGGCGCCTCAACGCCGCGCGCGACAATGTCGTGCTCCTCCCGTCGCACTACATGGCCAACCACCACGGCTATGAATGGCTCATCGGCCCGGGACTCGCGCTCGACACCGCGTCGCTCTTCCTCGTCGCCACCGAACTGTTTGGCAACGGCTTCTCCTCGTCGCCCAGCAACACGCCGGAGCCGTTTCACGGCCCGCGCTTTCCGGTCACCACGATCCGCGACAACGTCGAGGCGGTGCATCGCCTCCTCGTCGACGAGCTGCACGTCACGCACCTCAAGGCAGTGATCGGATTCTCGATGGGGGCGCAACAGGCATTCCAGTGGGCCGTCAGCTATCCCAAGTTTGCCGATCGCATCGTCGCGACCTCGGGGACGGCGAAGACGTACGGGCACGGGATCATGCGCCTCGAGGGACAGATCGCCGCCCTCACCACCGACCCCGCGTTCAAGGGGGGCGATTACGCCGACGAGCCCCGCGCCGGCCTCGAGGCCTTCGGCATGGTGTGGGCGGCCTGGCTCTACTCGCAGGAGTGGTGGCGCCGCGAACTCTGGAAAGGAAACGCCCCGCCCGGGACAACGCTCGAGCAGTTCATGCAGGGGTGGCGCAAGCGCTTCAGCGCCGATGCGAACAACTACATCCTGCAGGCGCGCACCTGGGAACGGCACGACGTCGGAGGCACGCCGGGCTTCGATGGCGACGTCGAACGCGCGCTCCGCTCGATCGCCGTCCCCTTCCTCTACATGCCCTCTGAGACCGATCTCTACTTCCCGATCACCGACGCGCGCTACGAGCAGCAGTTCATTCCTCAGGTGCAATTCGTCCCCATCCCGTCGCTCTGGGGACACCCCGCCGGCGCCGGCGCCAGCCCCGCCGACAAGGCCTTCCTCAACGAGAAGATCGCCGCCTTCCTCGCTGGAAAGCGCGTCACCCCCTGACCTGACCTCCAAGGAGCCACCGCATGTCCGCTCGCCCCGCGGTCCGTCGCACGCTCTCCGCGCTCACTCTCATCGTAGTCGCCCTCACCAGCTATCGCATCGGCGTCGCCAACGGACAGGGAAAGGATTCCCGCGTCTACGAACTGCGCACCTACACGACGAATCCCGGTCGCCTCCCCGCCCTCCACAAACGATTTGCCGAGCACACGATGGCGATCTTCGAGCGGCACGGGATGCATAACGTGATGTATTGGACACCGACCGACAGCGCCCTCAAGGACAACACGCTCATCTACGTGATTTCGCACGCCAGCCGTGAGCAGGCCGACGCGAACTGGAAGGCCTTCGGCGAGGACCCGGAGTGGATCAAGGTGCGCGACGCGAGTGAAGTCGACGGGAAGATCCTCGCCAAGCCGCCGGAGCGTGTCTACATGACGATGACCCCGTACTCCCCGGCAGCCCCGAAGCGTTAGGCAGTCGGCTCGTGCTCGACACGACCCGCTACCCGCTCACGAGTCGCCTACTTGAGCGGGTAGCGTTCCAGGTGCTCCAAACCATCGTCGTCGGTGTGCACGAGGTACGCATGCGCGCGCCCGAGTGCGACCAGGCGACGTCCGGCGGGTAGCGTCGTCCGGCGAACGTTGCGCCCGGCCGCATCGAACGCGTCCCACGTCGACGGCGCCCCCACATGCGCCGATCGCTCGACCCAGAGCGTCCCGTCGGGTGCAACGATCGGCGCGCTCTGCGTGAACGCCCCCATAACCGATGCAAAGGTGTTCCGCTCGGCGATCTCCCGCACCGTCTTCTCCTCCAGCAACTCGGCCGGCGCCGCACTCATTCCTCCGTTGGGGTCGCGCCCGCCGATCGGCGAGTTGGCGATGAAGTTGCGCGTGAACGCCACGCGGTCGGCCATCGTCACCGGCACGCGCGCACCGCTCACCGGTACTCCCCTCGTCAGGCGCCCGTCGGCGCTTCGCCAGTCGACGCGATAGTCCTTCGCCCGCACCAGCGCCACGCGCCCATCGGGCGCCGCGGCCCAGGCGTCCTGTGCAGCAAACGGAACGAACGGGATCCCCATCTGCCGTCCATCGCGCTGCGGCGGTGACGTCGCCCCCTGTATCAGTGCGAGCGTGTCGATGCGGTCGCCGCGTGGAGTGTAGCGCACCACCCACACCGAGTCCCCCCGCTCCCGCGCGTTGGAGATCCACCCCGGGATCTGCAGGTAGAACCGCCCCATCGCGTCCATCGCGCGCGCGCCGAGCGGAACGCCGATCCCCGGGAGTCGCAGCGTGAACGATCGCGCGATCGTGAGCGACGGCGTCAGCACCGCGAGGCGCGAGTTCCCCTCGTCGATCAGGAGCGTCGAGTCCCCCGGCATCGGGATGAGCGCGGTGGGGAGGTGAAACTCGAGCGGCCCGCGCCCCGCGCGCCCGATGCTTCGTGTCGCTCCCGAGGCGAAGTCGGCCACCCAGACCTTCTCCTCCAATCGATCCGTGAGGAGCACGCGACCATCGGGCAGCTCTCGCACACCGCGCACCTGCGAAAAGTCCTGCGCGAGTCGCGCGTTCGGCTCGCGGAGCGCCAATTGCACCTGCGCCGGTGTAACGCTCGGCGACACGGTCATCAGCGCGGCGAGCGTCACCCAGCGTCGGGGTTTCAGCGAACGCGTGGAGAGCGGTCGAGCAGTCAGCTCACGAAAGGTCAGCATGAGAATTCGGGAAGCGAGATGTGACTGGTCCGTTCGCGACGAGCCGTCAGCCGCGTCGACTTTCGTTCGTCATCCCCGGCGCGTACTAGAGTTGCCGACGAGCGTCGCCGGTTTCGCTCTTCAGAATAGAGTTGCCCCTTCCCGTTGCCGAGCGCGAGGAGACCACCGCGAGCGCCCGCTCGCGATCGTTCCTGCCGCCCCACGGCCGCGTGGGGGACTTACCCAAATGGCGGATGGCGGACGGCGCGCACCTCGCCTTATCCTCACATCCCTTGACCGGTCGTGTGACCGGCCGGGCCTTCCCGAGGACGCCGGCGCAACTCCCCTTCTCCGCATGCCCGACACTCTCTTCCCGGTCCTCACCCGCGAACAGATGGAGCGCCTCGCCACGGTCGGCGAGCGGCGCACCGTCGACGCTGGAACCGTCCTCGTCGAACCCGGCCAGCAGGCAACCAGCTTTTTCGTGTTGGAGAACGGTGAGCTGGTGCTGCAGCAGCAGGGGCCGACTAGCACCGTCAAGCTCGCGACGATAACTCCCGGGATGTTCACCGGGGAGCTGAGCATGCTCTCCGGGCGTCGCGGCCTCGCCCGCGTTGCCGCCTCGCAACCGAGCGACGTGATCGCCCTCGATCGGGAGCACGTCCTCGCGCTCATGCAGCACGACGCCGAACTCGGCGACATCCTCCTCCGCGCCTTCATCCTGCGTCGCGTGCAGCTCGTCGAGAGCGGACGCGGCGACGTCGTCGTCCTCGGCTCGGCACACTGCGGCTCCACGCTCCGCATTCGCGAGTTTCTCACGCGTAACCGGCACCCGTACGCGCTGGTCGACCTCGACACCGACGCCGAAGCGCAGGCGCTGCTCGACCGATTCAACATCTCGCCGCGCGACATTCCGGTGTTGATCTGTCGCGGCACCTTGGTCCTTCGCAATCCCACCAACGAAGAAGTGGCCGAGTGCCTCGGCTTCAACGACGCCATCGATGCCTCGCACCTGCGCGACGTGGTCGTCGTCGGAGCCGGCCCGTCGGGGCTCTCGGCTGCGGTATACGCCGCGTCTGAGGGACTCGACGTCCTCGTGGTCGAGCAGGTTGCACCTGGCGGACAGGCCGGCTCCAGCTCGCGCATCGAGAACTACCTCGGCTTTCCCATGGGCGTTTCGGGCGATGAACTCTCCTCGCGCGCCCTCACCCAGGCCGAGAAGTTCGGCGCGCAGGTCATGATCGCCCGGGAGGCGAGCCGGCTCGATTGCGGGCGACGCATCCACACGGTCGAGCTGCAGAGCGGGGAGCGCATCCCCACCCGCACCGTCATCCTCGCCACCGGCGCCGCCTACCGACGCCTTGCCATCGACAACCTCCGCGACTTCGAGGGGTCGGGAGTCTACTACGCCGCGACGAACATCGAGGCGCAGCTCTGCACGAACGAACCGGTCGTCGTGGTGGGAGGCGGCAACTCCGCCGGCCAGGCGGCGGTCTATCTCGCCGCGCACTCCGCGCACGTGTACATGCTCGTACGTTCGCAGGGGCTCGCCGCCACCATGTCGCGCTATCTCATCCAGCGCATCGAGGAAGATGCGCGCATCACCCTCCTCACGCACACCGAGATCGAGTCGCTGGAGGGAGGGATCCACCTCGAGCGCATCACCTGGCACAACACCGAGAGCGGAGAGCGGGCAACGCACGGGATTCGCCACCTCTTCTGCCTCGCCGGCGCCGACCCCTGCACCGCCTGGTTGGGTGGCTGCGTCGCCCTCGACGATCGCGGTTTCGTGAAGACGGGCGCCGACCTGACGCACGCCGAGCTGGCGAGAAACTCGTGGCCGATGGCGCGCGCCCCGCACCCGTTCGAAACGAGCCTCCCCGGCGTCTTTGCGGTGGGCGACGTGCGCAGCCGAAGCGTCAAGCGCGTGGCATCGGCCGTAGGCGAAGGGTCGGTCGCCATCTCGTCGGTACACCAGGTGCTCGCCGAGTGAACCCGGCGGCTCGAGCTGCCCGCCGTTTGGCCTTCTAGCATTCGCCCCTTCTGACCACGCATCCGAGGAAGTTTCCATGCCCGAAGCGCCCTGTACTCACATCGCCGCCATCACCAGCGTTCGCGGTCCTGAGCGCCGTGAGTGCGCCACCTGCGTCGAGATCGGCGCGAGCTGGGTGCACCTGCGTACCTGCCAGTCGTGCGGCGTTACCCTCTGTTGCGACAGTTCCCCCAACAAGCACGCCAGCAAGCACGCGCACGCCAGCGGCCATCCGGTGATCGCCTCCGCCGAGCGTGGGGAACGCTGGCTTTTCTGCTACCCGGACGAGGCCTTCGTCGAGTACTGACGGGACCGGCGAACGCCGCTGAGGATCTGTGCGCGCGTCGCTGGAGGAGTGCGACTACTTCGGTCTCCCTACTCGCGCGCGGCGAGGCGCGCGCGAATGAGCTGCGCCAGCTCGACGGCCTCGGCGAAGAGGCGCTTCTCGTCGTTGGAGAGTTCCTTCTCGTAGTGCCGCGGCCCGCCGAGGAGCTGCATCGCCACCGACGCATCGCCAGCCGCGCCGATCGCCTCGACGATTGCGCTCTCGTCGGCTCCGCGATACGACACTGTCTCGGCGATGTAGTCGTCGCGCTCGTTGCCACGATTGCGTCCACGTCCGAGGTTGCTTCCGGTCCGCGGTACGTTCCGCCGCGACATCTGCGGGCTTGTAGGCTCCACCGCATCGGTCCGCAGCTCGCGATCGCCGATCTTCACCACCACGTGGTCGTGGTAGATCCAGTCACGGTCGCGATAGACGCTGCGCAGGAAGAGTGCCCCGGTCGAGGTGATCACCGGCTCGATGCGCTTGCGCACGAGCGAGCCGGCCACGCCATCCTTCATGAAGCAGACGAAGGCCGCGCGCTCCTTCACCTCGGTGCAGTCGAACGACTTCTTGAGCTTCGCGATGCGCGCGTCGACGTCCTGCTGTGCGCGAAGCAGCGGAACAATGGTCGCAGACTGTAACGCACGGCCATCGGCGACGAACCACGCGACGCGGCTCAGCCGCTCACGTTGCGACGGACGCGTCGCCAGCGCAAACAACGCAAGGAGCTCGAAGAGGTGCAAGGTGAGGTATCCATGCGCGCACATCATGCGCGGAAAGCCTCGGCACGTGTCGAGCACGTTGTCTGTGCCGAGCATTATAGCGAGGGAAATGTGGCGGGAGTTCGATCACGCCCGCTCACGCGATTCTGATCGGCGCGCGGTTCCCTTGTCAAGATGGGCATCGCGCGACTGCCTCAGCGCGGGCAGATTTCCGTCGTACGACAGGGCGCGCGTCCGGATCGGCGCGGTCCCTCCTGCTGCCAACGCGCGTCTCCCTCCAACGGTGACCAAGTGTCCGCATCATACGCCCGCATTCCCATTCTGGCGTCCGTCCTCGCTTCGGTCGCCTGCGCGTCGCACACGGTGCCCCCCGCATCGTCGCCCCTCCCCGCCGCAGTACCTGCCCCCAACCCCGCCGAGGAACGCCTGCACAACGACTGGCCCTGGCTCGCCCGCTACCGAGACGAGAACGCCCGCCTCGCCCCGCCCGCACCCGGCGAGCAGCGCGTCGTCTTCTATGGCAATTCGATCACCGAAGGGTGGGCGCGACTCTTCCCGCAGCAGTTCCCCGGCCTCCCCTACATCGGGCGTGGCATCGGCGGCCAGACTACACCGCAATTGCTGGTGCGATTCCAGCAGGACGTCGTCGCGTTGCACCCGGCGGCCGTCGTGATCCTCGCCGGTACCAACGACATCGCCGGTAACACCGGTCCGTCGACGCTCGAGATGATCGAGGACAACCTCGCCTCCATGACCGCCATCGGGCAGGCGAACGGGATCAAGGTCATCCTCTCATCGATCCTCCCCGTCTACGACTATCCCTGGCGCCGAGGGCTGCAGCCCGCGCCGAAGATCCGTGCGGTGAACGAATGGATCCAGCAGTATTGCGCCCGCGTCGGCTGCACCTACCTCGACTACTACTCGGCGATGGTCGATGCGCGCGGCGGCCTTCCGCCCGACCTCGCGCGCGACGAAGTGCACCCTACCGAAAAGGGGTACGCCGTCATGGCCCCATTGGCCAAGGCCGCCATCGACCGCGCGCTCCAACGCCCGTAAGCAACACGGGTGCGTTCGATTCCCGCCCGGCGAGGAATTCCTCGCGGGGGCTTCACGGGTAACACTGCGGAAGGGACATCCATTCACCAGTGACGCCGGCGCCCGCGCGCGCCAACCCACCTGGAGCGAACGCATACATGATCACTTTCTCGCATCTCGGGCGCCGCGCCGCTATCGCCGCCTGCATCGCCGCCTCCCTCTCGGCGTGCGCGATCTCGCAGCAGCAGGAGGTCCAACTCGGGAATGACTACGCCGCGCAGCTCGCGACGCAGCTCCCGCTCATCAAGGATGCGCAGGTCACGCGCTACATCACCACGCTCGGCAACTCACTCGCCCGGCAGACCGACACGCGCGGCCTCGCCTGGCACTTCACCGTTGTCGACTCGCGCGAGGTCAACGCCTTCGCCGTTCCCGGCGGTTGGGTCTACGTGAACCGCGGCCTCATCGAGCGCGCCCAGAACATGAGCGAGCTCGCCGGCGTCCTCGCCCACGAGATCGGGCACGTGACCAAGCGCCACTCGGTCGAACAGATGCAGCAGGCGCAGGGAGCCAACACCGGACTCGCCGTCCTGTGCACCCTCACCAACGTCTGCAACAGCGGCGCGACACAGGCGGCCATCAACGTCGGCGGTTCCGCACTCTTCGCCAAGTTCAGCCGCACCGACGAGTCCGAAGCCGACGCCGAGGGAGTGAAGACGACCGTCAAGGCGGGGATCGACCCGAATGGCATCCCCGAGATGTTCCAGATCCTCCTCAACGAGCGGCAGAGCAACCCCGGCGCGCTCGACGCCTTCTTCGCCACGCACCCGATGGAAGAGGATCGCATCGCCGCCACCAAGGCGCTGATCGCCCGCTATCCAGCCAGCCAGCTCCGCGGCCTAACGAAGGACTCTCGGGAGTTCCAGTCCTTCCGAAGCCGCCTCAAGTCGCTTCCGCCTGCGCCGGAACCGAAAGCACGTGCTTCGACACGCTCCCTACACTGAGTCCCTGCACCAGGATGGAGAAGCAGACGAGCACATAGGCCGCCGCGAGGAGTGTCGTCCGAAGCGGATCGGCCGGGAGCGAGAGTGCCAGCGCAATCGAGATCCCTCCGCGCACGCCGGCCCAGGTGAGTAACGCGACGCTCCCCGCCGGCCACCCCAGCCGCCGCCGCACCGGCGCCAGCGCTCCAACAACGGAGAGCCAACGCGCCGCCAGCACGACCGGGATGAGCAGCATGCCCAGCAGCAGCGCCGTCGGCTGCAAGTCGATCACCAGGATCTCCACGCCGATCAGCACGAACAGCGCGGCGTTGAGGAACTCGTCGATCAACTCCCAGAAGTCGTCGAGCCGGTGCTTCGTCCGCGCCGAGATCACGTCGTCGCCCCCCTGACGCCCGATCATGAGGCCGAGCACCACCATCCCCAACACCCCCGAGACGTGCAGGTGACGGGCGAGCGTGAAGCCGCCGAACGCCAACGCCAGCGTGATCAGGATCTCCGTCTGGTACTCATCGATCTGCCGCAGCAGCTGCACCCCTAACCAGCCGAGGCCAAAGCCGAAGGCGAGCCCGCCCCCGACCTCCACCGCCAGCAGGCGTGCGATCTCCGCACCACTCGGCGCGTCGCCACTGCGCAGCGCGGTGAGTACCACCAGGAAGAGCACGACGCCCACACCGTCATTGAAGAGCGACTCGCCCGCAATCGCCTTTTGCAGCGATCCCGGCACGCCCGCGCGCTTGAGCAGCGCCGCCACCGCGATCGGATCGGTCGGCGCGATGAGCACGCCGAAGGCCAGCGCCCACAGGAGCGGCACCTGCACGCCCGCGACCGGGCCAAGCAGTATGAGTGCGAGCGCGACAAGCGCCGCGCAGATCACCGTCGCCACCGTCGCCAGGAGCGTGACCGCCACCCCCTGCGCTCGCAACTCGTTGAAGTTCAGGTGCAACGCCGCGGCAAACAACAGAAGCCCGAGCATCCCGTTGAGCAGCGTATCGCCGAAGTCGACCGCCTCGAGGAAGTGGATCACCGGCATCAGGTCCACCCAGCCCAGCAACCCGGCCCCCTTGAGGAGGAGTGCGCTCACCAACGCAATGATCAGCAGCCCGATCGCCGGCGGATAGCGCAGGAACCGCGAGTTGATGAAGGCGAGAATCGCGGTCAGCGCGAGCAGGACGGAGGAGAGTTCGAGCACGTCGCGTTTGTCGAAAGGACCGGAGGCAAGCGGCGTTCGTCGGCCGCGGGTTGCGCAGTCACAAACTAGTCGATGCACCCGCTCCCCACGACGTACATCGACACCGCGCACGCAGCTTCTCCCCGCTACTCCCCTGTCTGCAGGCGCCAGAGCGCGGCGTACACGCCGTCCCGCTGGACGAGCGCATCGTGCGTCCCGCTCTCCACGAGCCGCCCGCCATCCATCACATGGATGCAGTCTGCCGTGCGCACCGTCGACAACCGGTGCGCCACGACCAGCGTGGTGAGGGCGCGCTCCTGGGCCACGCGCGCGAGCGAGCGCTGAATTGCTGCTTCGGTCTCGTTGTCCACCGCCGACGTGGCCTCGTCGAGCACGAGGATCGACGGCTCGCGATAGAAGGCACGCGCCAACGCGATGCGCTGCCGTTGCCCTCCCGAGAGCTGTGTCCCGCGCTCCCCCACTCGGCTCTCGTATCGTTCGGGGAGTGCGGCGATGAACTCGTGAATCTCCGCCGCGCGCGCCGCACGCTCCACCGCTCGCATGTCGGGCGCGCGCTCGCCATACGCGATGTTCTCGGCGATCGTACCATCGGTGAGGAAAGGCTCCTGCGCGACGTACCCGATGCGGCGACGCAGCGAGTCGGGGGCAAACGATGTGATGTCGGCGTCATCGATAAGGATTCGCCCGCCGTCGGCATCGAGGAATCGCATCAACAGCTTGAGGATCGTGCTCTTCCCGCCCCCAGTCGCGCCGACCAGCGCGACGGTGCTGCACGGCGCCACGTCGAACGACACGCCGGTGAGCGCCGGACGCCCATCGTACGAGAAGGAGACGTTCTCGAACCGGAGCGCGGTCGGCGCGTGCGGATCGCCCGGCAATTGCGCACTAGGCACTTCCGGCGCCGGCGTGTCGAGGAGGTCCATGATCCGGTGCACCGACGCCATCGCCCGGTTGTACAGGTCCGTCATGTCGGCGAGGCGCGTCAATGGCCAGAGCAATCGCTGCGTGAGGTACACGAGTGCCGAGTAGCTCCCCACGCCGATCGAACCGCGCAGTGCGAGGATCCCGCCGTAGAGCAGCGTGGCGATGAAGCCGGCGAGGATCGCCATTCGGATCACCGGCGTGATCGCCGCCGAGAAGCGAATCGCATCGGCGTTGCGCTGGCGGAACACATCCGAGGCATCCTGCAGGTGCTGCGCCTCGAAGCGCTCGGCCGTGTACGCCTGGATCGTCGCCATCCCGAACAGGTTGTTGTTCAGCCGCGCGGAGAGCGTCGCCGCCGACTCGCGCACCGCTGCATAACGAGGAGCGAGGCGCCGCTGGAACCAGAACGCGCCGAACAGGATCAGCGGGATCGGGAGGAGTGCGAGCACCGCGAGATTCGCCGTGACCGCAAAGAACACGGCGCCGACCATCAGCGACGAGCAAACGACCTGGATCAGGTCGTTGGCCCCGGTATTGAGAAAGCGCTCCACCTGGTTCACGTCTTCGTTGAGGAGCGCCATCAGGCGCCCGCTCCGCTCCCGCTCGATGAACGCCGGCGGGAGCGCCTGGATGTGCGTGTACGCCGCCTGACGAAGGTCGTGCTGCAGGTCCTGCGCGAGCCCGCGCCACTTGAGCGCGTACTGATACTCGAAGAACGACTCGCACATCCACACCACGGCGGTGATCGCCACCAGCAGCAGGAGCTGCTGCATCGGATCATCGATCCCCTGCCGCGCCAGGAACGATGCGCGACGGTTGACGACCACGTCGACGGCGACCCCGATCAGCAACTCGGGGAGGACGTCGAAGAACTTGTTCAGGACCGAGTAGAGGCTCGCCAGGATCACGTTGCGCCGATATGGGCGTGCGAACGCGATGAGGCGAGCCAGCGGATGCCGCGTCGAGGGGGAAGTCACGGCGGCAAGATACCGCGTCCGACGCACGTCGGGCGACGGTTCGCGTCCGCACGCTACCTTGCGCTCCCGCTTCGCAACGTAGCCCCCTCGCGACCACGCTCACCTCTTCCCTCGCTCATGAACGCGGCACGCCGCTGCATCGCCTCCCTCGCCACCGCCTCGTTGCTCGCTTCGTGCGCGCGTCCCCACGGCGGCGACTCCGCGCCCAGCGCGAGCGACCGCGCGCGCAGCGCGAGCGACCGCGCGCCCGGCAACATTCCCTCGGCTGCCGACAGCGCCGCCGTTCGCGCTACGCTCGACCGATTCATCGCCGACTTCAACGCCCTTGATTCGGCGCGCTTCAGCGCGCATTGGCGAGACGACGCGAGCGCGATCCTCCCCTTCGCCGATACGCCGCACCGTCTCGACGGGCGCAGCGCCGTGCTCGCGCGCTTCATGCGCTACTTCGCCGAGATGCGCGCCGAACGCAGTGGACCGCCGTACCTGCACATGCTCGTGCGCAACGTGCGCATCGACTTCCCCGCAGAGCGCGTGGCCGTCATCGCCTACGAGTTCGATGCAGCGGGCACCGTGCGCAATCGTACGCTGGTACTGTCACGCGACGAGGACGGCCGCTGGCGCATCCTGCAGATGCACGGCGGCTGACGCGGCGCTATCGCAGCCAGGCGTCGGGGAGGTCGGGCCCCGGACTCCTCGTCAGGCGCTCGACCCCCGTTCCATCCACGTTTACCAGGTAAATCTCGTCGTCGCCGTCGCGGTCGCTGCTGAAGGCGATGCGCGTCCCATCCGGAGACCATACCGGATACCGATCGTTGCCCGGGTTCGTCGTCAGCGCCGTGCGCCCCGATCCGTCGGCGTTCATCACGAACACGTCGGATGTCGTTCCGATGTAGGCATGGAATGCGATCCTCGTCCCGTCCGGTGACCAGACCACGCGCGGCCCCTTCTCTGTCCCGTCGAACGTCAGGCGCGTCACATCGCTCCCGTCGGCGCGCATCACGTAGATCTCCCGCGCGCCAGTCCTGTCCGAGACGAAGGCGATGTGCCCCCCGTCGGGTGACCATGCCCCGGCGAAATCATCGGCAGGATTATCGGTGAGTCGCCGCTGGTCGCTCCCGTCAGCGCGCATGACGTACAGCTCGAAGTCGCGGTCGCGCGACGACGTGAAGAGGACGCGCGCCCCATCCGGCGACCAGCGAGGGTATCCATTCGCCCCCGCGCCATTCGTCAGCTGCACGAGCCCGGTCCCAGTCGTCCCTACCACATACACCTGATACGTCCCGGTTCGGTTGGACATGAAGGCGACGTCGAACCCGCTCGGCGAGTAGTCCCCGTGCTGATTCCCCTGCGCCGCGCTGGTGAGCGATCGCTGCCCGCTCCCGTCTGCATTCATGACGTAGAGGTCGAACGCCCCTGCACGCGCCGTCGAGAAGACGATCTGGTTTCCCACACGCGGGCTCACGCGCGACGTGGCGAGCGGCGCGTCGCTCTGGCAGGCGACGAGCGCGAGGAGGAGGACGACGCCCTGCGCGCGCGAGACAAACGACGACGTGCCACCCCCGGAATGGACGGCACGGTCGGTCTCGCGAAGCGTCGAGGGAGAGGCTGTCACGGTCACGGGCGACGGGACGGAGTCGGCGGGGGTGGCACCCCTACGATAGCACATCCGCTCCGCTACCGTAACAGGGGGCTTTCGCCCCCTCCCGTTACGCCTCGCGCTCTCCCGCCCTGCTTTGCCGTGTCAGCCGTCGTGCCCGCCGGCGATGACAGGAGTCTCATCCGTGCCCTCGGCGCCGCGCACCGGGACGGCCCGCGAGGCCGCGAACAGCTCCCACCCCGTGATGAACAACGCCGCGATGACCGGCCCGAGCACGAAGCCGTTGATCCCGATGATCGCGATCCCTCCAATCGTCGACAGCAGGACCATGTAGTCGGGCATCTTGGTGTCCCGACCGACGAGCACCGGGCGCAGCACGTTGTCGACCGATCCCACGATCAGCGTGCCAAACAGGACGAGCGCAATGCTCTTCCAGACGGCGCCGGTCGCGAACAGGTAGACCGCCGCCGGTCCCCAGATGATCGCCGCTCCGATCGCCGGGAGGAGCGAGAAGATCGCCATCAGCACTCCCCAGAGGAGCGCCCCCTGCACACCGAGTACCGCGAGTGCCACTCCGCCCAGCGCCCCCTGCACCGCCGCGACGATGACGTTCCCCTTGACCGTGGCGCGCGTCACGATCGTGAGCCGGTTGAGGAGCTGGTGCGCCTGCGGGCGCGCCAACGGCATCGCGCGCCGAATCCCCGCCGACAGCTTTCGCCCGTCGCGCAGCAGGAAGAAGAGGAGGTACAACATCACGCCACAGCTGAGCAGGAACGACAGCGTGTTCTGCCCGACGCTCAGCGCCCCGGTGGCCAACTCCTGGCTCCCGTTCGCCGCCATCGATTGCAGCCGCTCCTGCACCGCGGCCGGATCGCCGAGTCCAGTGCGCTGCAGCAGGTCGACGATCCAGCGTGGGGCCGAAGCTGTCATCCGCTGGAAGATCGCGGCAAAGTCGATCGCGCCGCTGCGAATGCGCGTGGTGAGCTCGAGGAGGTCCTGCACCAACACGATTCCGACGATCGTCAGCGGCAACACGACGGAGACCAGGACGATGAGCACCGTGAGGACGGCCGCCACGTTCCGGCGCTTCTGCTTCCAGCCGCCCAGCCGGCGATACAGCGGATGAAAGAGCATCGCCAGCGCCACCGCCCACAGGATCGCTCCAAAGAAGGGGAGCAGGAGCCCGATGAAGGCGACCGTCAGGATGCCCAGGAGGACCAGGAAGGCCCCGCGCTCGAGCGACGGCGTGCGCAGGGGAAGAAGTCGTGGCGCCACGGAACCTCTCGGTGGTCGTTGAGCCTTCAAAGATAGGAGCGCGCTCTCCGCGGGCCATTGCACCCGCGAAGGAATCTCTCCGTCGCGCTTGAGCACGCGCACGCACCGCTCAGCGCATTACGCGCGTCTCGGCGCATTGCGCGCGACTCAGCGCGATACGCGCGCGGTCGCCGTCGCGAGCGGGGTCGAGGCCGCAGCCGCCATCCCCTCGTAGTAGCGACCGAATCGTGCTCCCTCCTCGCTCGGCTGCAACGCCAGGTTGTGCGCCCACCGGAAGGCGATCGGCTGGAAGCGGAGCGTCGCGCTCACCGCGAATGGAGGAAGCGCGCTCCCCACGTCGACCGCGTACTCGATGCGATCGCCTCCCCCCTCAAAATCCGGATCGTTGGTCGCGTCACCGCGCACCGCCACGTCATCTGGCGCTCCGCGTTTCGCGAAGCCCTCCGGGAGGAGGCGATTGTCCTTCACGTATCGCACGGCCGAGAGAAGCCCCGTCGTGGGACGACCGCGCGCATCGGCCATGATCGACTCGTAGATCTGCACCTGGTCCGGCGCGTCGATCGTGCGATAGTGCGGCTCGAACGACTCGGCATTCGAATCGTTGTCGTTCCCGGCGATCGAGCCATCCGCACGCGGCGCGCCGCTCTCGAATACGAGCGCGCCGCGCCCGTCGCGAACCTGCACGTGGAGCCAGACGCGCCGCGACGGATACGCTGTCGGAAGTTTGTGTCCTCCGAGGTTGCGCACCGACACGTCGACGCGCAGGCGAGCGCCGTCGATCCAGCTGCTGTCGATCGCCACCTGTGCGGTCTCCGTCGCCAGGTGCTGCTCGGTGCGTAGTGCCGCGCCGTCCAGCTCCTGCGGGAGTGCGCGTACGCCCAGCTCCCCGCGATGCCGGTTGAGCATTCGCAGCATGAAGAAGTTCCCGCCACGGAAGTCGTGGCGCGAGAGCGAGTCGCGCGCCTCGCCCCACACGCTGGCGATCCCGAGCGTTCCCCGGGCGACCGGCATGTGGCAGCGCTGGCAGCTGACGGCGTCGGCGTAGCGGCTGCGCTTCCACTCGAGATACGGGACCTGCTCGGGAAGCGTCGCCAACGCGGCGCCGGTCGAGTCGTGCGCCGTGGTATACAGCGTGTGACACGTCGCACAGACCTCGGACGACCGCAAGTGCTCCGCCTGAGTCGGGACGTAGCCCGACGACGAGTGCATGATCCTTCGCCGCCCGTCGTCGACCCGATACGGCCCGTAGACCGGTCGCTCCCCCTGCGCCGTCGTCTGCTCGATGGCGAAGCCGCCGACGAAACTCTCGCGCGTCCCGAGCCCCGTGGGGAGAACCTGGTGGCAGAGCGTGCACGACACGCCGTCAGCCGCAAGCGAGTGCTCCTCGTCCCCCTCGTTGTCGATCGGGAGGTTCGCGAACACGTGCCCTTCCCCGCCGTCCACGTGCGCCTGGTAGCGCATCATCGGCATGTGGCATTTGGAGCACTCGTCCTCGATCTCGGTGCGCAACGTCGGATGGTCGAGCACCTCGCGACGCACCGACGCCTGCCAGTACGGATCGCGCGCCGAATTCGCCATCATCGTCGCCCGCCACGCCGTCCCGATCGAGACGTCCTCTCCGCCCTGCGTGAGGAGTCCGTTGTGGCACGCCATGCATCCGTCGGAGGTCTGGAAGAGGCGCGGGGCCAAGCGATGCGCCAACGCCGACGGCGAAAATCCCCACGCTCCCTCGACCGGACCCCAAACCATCCCCAGCGCCAGCAGCACCACACCGGCGACCGCCACGCGTCGCGCACGCATCACCACGCCCCCAGCAGCGGGCCGTCGAACCAGTCCCACAGGAAGTAAGCGAGGAATTCCTTGTTCCGCGTCGCGCGATCGGTGATGGGCATCCGTACGCCCACGCTCCCGAGGATGTGTCGTCGCCGGCTGAGGCTCAATTGCACCTGCGGCGTCCAGTCGTACGACGCCCCCTCCCCTCCCTCGAACGCACGCGACACGCTCCCCTCCACCATCGGGCTCACCGTGCGCCCACCGACAATCCACGTCGTCCCGAGCGCCCCGCGCGCATACCACTCACGCTCGGCGCGCGCGAGATTCGTCGGGAGTTCGATCCCGCTCTGCATCTGAAAAAAGGAGTTGGACGGGAGCGCCGCCCCCGACAGGAGATACGGCTCGATCACCCAGGTCCCGCCGCCGTATCCCGCCTTGCGATCGCCGCTCGGGACGAGAAGCTCGCCGCCGAGCGAGAGGATCGTCGACGACGAGTGATGCACGTCGCGCTTGATGGCCAGCTCCATGTCCCCCAGGTGCGGCGTGCTCCACCCGCCACCGTCGCTTGCGGCGCGCTGCTGCGTGATCATCGGGACCACGAGTTCCCACTGCGTGCGCGCGCCGATGCGCTTCTCGAAGAAGAACTCGTTGGTCGAGACGTGCGCCCCGCGCGCGCCCCCCCACGACGACGTGAAGACGAATTCGTCCTCGGGGAAGGCCTTCTCCACCGACATCGTCCGCGGGAGGTTGAGCTCACCGCGCGGCCAGCTCGCATCGGTGCAAAGCGATTGGACATATGCGACCACCCGAGCGATCTGCTCGGGGCTCAATGCCCCCCCAAACGACGGCATGCGACGCGAGAAGCGCCGAACGGGTCCCCCCTCGCGAACGATCGTCTCCCAGTCCTGCGCGGCCTCGCGCGAGGCGTACGAGCAATCGGTGAAATCGGGGAGGACGTCGGCAAAGCCTACCTGTGTCCGTGGCATCCCGCGTCCGTCGGGGGCGTGGCACCCCTGACAGGCGGCGGCATAGATCGCCCGCCCGCTCATCTCGCGCGACGGGGCGGATTGCGCATGCACCGGTCGTCCCGTCGCGATACCTAACACCGTGAAGCATGCCGCGAGCCACGCCAACGCGTGCAGCGTGACAGCGACCGTGCTCCCTGCATCCCTCGCGACACCCGTCTCGCCGCCACACCTGCTCGTCCCCACACTCCGAGACCGGTGCGAAGTCTTCGCGCGAAGGATCATGAATGGAGGCACACGGTTCTCGTCACCCAACGGAAGAAGGCGCCCCTACGTTCGCGTGCAACGACCGGACGCGCCAGACGACAGTGAAACGCTCCCCTACGAACCGGCGTTGAGCAGGTCCCGTCTCGGGAATTCCCAGTCTGGGACGTGACCTGGGCAGGCCATGCCAGGCGTCGTCCGCACCGAGGCGAAATTCCCGTCGCCGTCACCGAAGCGAAGATCGGAGACCACGAGCGATCCGTCGTCGAAGCGTTCCCACTTCGGAATGCGGATGAAGCGAAGCGCCGCCGCTGCCGTGCAGTCCGAGGCTGCCAGCGCACGCAGATCCGCGACGGGGGCGCGGAAATGCTCCTCCCACTGGATGGAGCGCTCGTCGCTCCCGGCAACGCGCCCCGTGCGTCCCTGTTCGCAGACTCCCTGCCCCACGAGCGCTGGGAACGCCGCGATCGTCGCGCGATTGGCGCTGTACGCATCGCCATCGACGCGCGCGAGGATCGCCGAGTGACAGAACGGATTGCCCGGAGCGGGAGAGAGCGCGACGTCGCGATACGCGCTCCCTACCTGCTCGCGCACCGTCGCGCGCGCCGCCGCCGAGGTGAGGAAGAACGTCAGCTCGCACGCCGACCATGCCGCGAGCGCTCCCGCGACTCGCGCGCGAGGTGACATCCGCCACGACGCCACGGTCCACCCCGCCGCTGCGATCGTGAGCACCAACGCGACGCCGCTCCCGACCATCGCGACCCGCCACGACGCCGCGAGGATGATGGCGAGCAGCACCGCACTCAGCACGCGCCACAGGGTGCGCCGCGCGAGGAAGAAGAGCGGCGGAAGCGCGATGATCCAGAACCACGGCTCGACGATGAAGACCGCGTCACCGTAGAACCAGCGCTCATCGACCGGCCAGAACGGATGCACACCGTAACTGTTCGTGTAGTCGAGCGCGATATGCGACAACGTTCCAGCGAGGGAAAGCAGAAGGAGGAGTCGCGCGTCGGGGGGGCGACGCAGGTCGCGCTGCAGCGCAAGGATCACGAGCCATATCAGCAGTGCGCCGGCGATCGCGAAGACGATGGTATGGGTGTGCCCTCGATGGTGCAGGAGGTATCCCAGGTTCCCCATCCCCATCGGCGCGCCGGCGTAGGCGAGGTCGGCGTCGGGCAGCTCAGCGGTTACGACACCCGCGATAAACGCCGCTCGGCGAAAGCTCCGCGGCGCTTCTCCCTCGAGACGATCTCGCTGCTGACAGGCCGCCGCCGCGAGGAGCGCCCCCGCGAGCGCATGAGTCACGTTGTCCATGCAGAAAGCTAGCGACGGCTACAAAGCCACCGCCGTCCCCTCTCGTCTTCTCGTCTTCTCGTCTTCTGTCCCCTATCAGCTTTGTGACATTTTCCCGATGTGCCCGCAAAAGGGTGGTGAGGAAGCCACAAAGGTGTTATAGTGCAATGTGAGTACGTCGGGTCGCGTGAGGACATCGCGCCCAGCGGTCAGTACTCCCATCTCGGTGAGCGAGCGCCAACGCGCGCCGCCTCCCATCGCACGACCGTACACAGGTTCTGGATCGCGCTCAGCGATCCCGCAGCACCATACAGCCCCGCAGCATCCATCGCGCGGGCGATACTTGGGAATGGATCGCTACTCATCTCCTTGTGTCTGCCCGCGTTCTTGGTGTCTGCCCCTGAAACAGCACGTCCGCACCCGACTGGATCGCACTCGATTCTTGACATCGCTGCACACGTGGGCCGCCGCGCGGCCAACCGTGTAGCCGCATCGCTCCGGGAACGGCATCACCGACGAGGAGGTCACTCATGTTTCTGCAAAGCACCGTCGCAAATGAGCTCCGCGCCAAGCACTGGAGCGTCGTCCTGCGCTTCGAGGAAGGCTCCCTTCCCGCCAAGGACTGGAACGAGGAGACGTTGACGCTCGTCGCCTCCTGGTACGCCAAGCACCTCACTCCCGATCGTGCCCGCGTGCGCTACGAGAAGTACTACCTGCGCAACCGGCACCGCCTGAGCACCCGACTCGGCAATGCTCCGGTGGCCACCGACGCCATCGCGGCGGTCGACTCGATGTGGGAGTCGCTCCTGCAGCGCGCGCTCGAAGGCGATGCCGCCTGATTCGCGGCGGGCATCCGCAGATGCCCGCCGTGCGCATCGCTCCGCCGAGCACCTCTGCGGCGCGCTCCGCGGGACGTCTCTGTCGAGACGTCCCGCTTTTTTTGCGCGCACGAAAGAGCGGCCAACTCGCTTGCCACGCTGGTGAGCCTATCCGAGATTCAGCGCCGCGAGCTGGCGCTATTCTCCGCGCGCCTCCTCGCTCACCCGCGTCGATGACGCCCATGACCGACTCGACTCCGTCTCCCGTTCGACGCATCGCGCTCACGACCGGACTCGTCGCGGGGACGCTCGACGCGACGGCTGCCAGCGTCCAGTTCTATCTGCGCACCGGCAACTCTCCTGCGGGAGTTTGGCGCTACGTCGCAAGCGCGCTCCTCGGCCCCGATGCGCGCGCGGGAGGCGCCGGGACCGTCGTGATCGGTCTCCTGATGCACTACGGGATCGCGATGGGATGGACCATCGCCTTCTTCATCGCCGCGTCGCGCCTGCGTGCGCTGCGTGCGTCGCCCTGGATCGTCGGTCCGCTCTATGGCGTCTTCGTGTGGGCGATGATGACGCGTGTCCTCGTGCCGCTCACACGCATCGGGCCGCCACCACCGTTCAACCTGTCGCAGGCAGCGACGGCGGCGGCGATCATCGTCGTCTGCGTGGGAACGCCTATCGCGTTAGGCGCTAGGCGCGCGCTATGATCGCATCCCGGCAGGTCGTGAACGCACTGCCCGCGCACGCGGTGCCGGTGCCGGTGCCGGTGCGCGCAGAGTTGCCGCGCGCAGGACTGCTGCGCGCAGTTCGGCCGCGCGCAGTGCTGCTGCGCGCGCTGCGGTTGCTTGCAGCGCTGATGTTGTGGGGCGCGCCGGTTGCCGCGCAGGCTCTCGGCATCTTCGACGGCGCTCCCATCGCCCGCTGGATCGCTCCTCCGGGGATTCCCGGCGACTCCTTCGCCGTCTTCCACGCGCGGCGAGGCTTCGACCTGCAGTCCGTCCCGGCGCACTTCGTCGTACACGTCTCTGCCGACAATCGCTACCGATTGTTTGTCAACGGCACGCAGGTCTCGAGCGGCCCGCAGCGCTCCGACGTCGATCACTGGCGTTACGAGACGATCGACCTCGCGCCCCACCTGCGCGCGGGGCGCAACGTCCTCGCCGCACTCGTCTGGAATTGGGGAGCCGCGCGCCCCGTGGCGCAGCATAGCCACCGCACCGGATTTCTCATGCAGGGAAACAGCGCCACAGAGGGTGGACTGGTAAATACCGGCGCAGGTTGGAAGCTCCTCCTCGACTCGGCGTACGCGCCCATCGTCATCACGTCGGCGAGCATGGGCGACTACTATGCCGCCCCGCCGGGCGATTCGATCAGCGGAGCGCGGTATCCCTGGGGATGGGAGCGTCCGGACTTCGACGACGGACGATGGCTCTCCGATGCCGCCTCGTCGACGCCTAACGCGCAGGCGCCGCTCTCCGCCTTCCTTGGCGGGGGCGGTGGCGCCGTCGTCGGACGCGCCAAGCGGCGCGCCGTCCCGCCCGGTGGCTCGGGTGAGATGTCCGGCTGGCAGCTCGAGCCGCGCTCGATTCCGCCGATGGAGGAAACGGAACAGCGTCTCGCACTCGTCAGGCGCGCAACCGGCGCTTCGACCGATGGCGCCTTTCTCCGCGGCGCGGGCGATCTCGTGATTCCCGCGCACGCGACCGCATCCCTCCTCCTCGACCAGTCGCACGCGACGAACGCCTATCCGGTTATCGAAACGAGCCAGGGCGCGGGGAGCACCGTACGCCTGACGTACGCCGAGGCGCTGGTGGATTCGCTCAGGCGCAAGGGAAATCGCGATTCGATCGCGGGGCGCACCGTGCGCGGCGTGCACGACGTGATCCTCCCCGGCGGCGGTTCGCACCAGCGCTACCAGACGCTCTACTGGCGATCGTTCCGCTACATCCAGCTCGACATCACCACGGGCGATGAGCCGCTCACCATACATGACCTGCACGGGATCTTTACCGCGTATCCGTTCGTCGAGCGCGCGCGTTTCACGTCGGACCTTCCGTGGCTCGCCGACATGTGGCGCATGAACTGGAACGGCGCGCGCATCGGCGCCTTCGAGACGTACATGGACACGCCGTACTGGGAGCAGCTGCAATACGTGGGCGATACGCGCGTCCAGTCGCTCATCTCCCTCTACGTCGCCGGCGACGACCGCCTCATGCGCCAGGCGATCGAGCACTTCGACCTCTCACGCATCCCCGAGGGGATCACCGCGAGTCGCTACCCGTCGGCCATCCGCCAGGAGATTCCCCCCTTCTCGCTGATCCACGTCGCGATGGTGCACGACTACTTCATGCATCGCCGCGACGACGCGTTCGTTCGAGAGAAGCTCGCCGGCGTGCGCGGCATCCTCGACTGGTACCAACGCTACGTCGACTCCACCGGCATGCTCGGCGGGATGCCGTACTGGAACTACGTCGACTGGACTCCCCCATGGGACGGCGGCGTGCCGCCCGGCGCGGTGAACGGGCACACGACGACCATCTCGCTCCTGTACGTCTATGCGCTGCAGCGCGCCGCCGAGTTGGAGGACAGCGTGGGAATGCGCGGCGCCGGGGCGGCGTACCGCGAGCGCGCCAACGCGATGGTGCGCACGCTGCGCACACGCACGTGGGATCCGACACGCGGTCTCTACCGCGACGCGCCAGACACCGCCGCCTACAGCCAACAGACGAACGTCCTCGCGATCCTCACCGGCGCCGTTCCGCCAGCCGCAAGGCGCGGCGTGATGGAGCGCGTCCTCGCCGACACGACGCTCACCAAGGCATCGTACTACTTCTCCTTCTACGTCCTCGAGGCGCTGCGCGCCGCCGGCCTCGCCGACCGATACGTCGAGCAGCTCGCCCCGTGGAAGGAGATGCTCGCTATGGGGCTCACCTCGACCCCCGAGCAACCCGAACCCACCCGCTCCGACACGCACGCGTGGGCCGCGCACCCAAACTACGGACTGATAGCCACAGTGCTCGGCGTTCGCCCGGCGAGTCCGGGGTTCCGCACGGTGTCGATCACTCCCGCCCTCGGCCCGCTCAAGCGTGCCGAGGGTAGCCTCCCGCACCCGTCGGGCGATCTCGCGGTACGATTGGAGCGCCGCAGCGCCACCGGGTTGAGCGCGCAGGTGACGCTCCCACCCGGCGTATCCGGCACCTTCACTTGGCGCGGCGTGACGCGCGCACTCAAGCCCGGCACGCAGTCGTTGGTCTTCTGAGACAGGGAAGCGCGCTCCCGCCGCTCACTCGGGCGGCGGGTTCGCGGTGTCGGAGGAAACCCCCAGGAGCGCCGCCAGCTCCTCTCGCGCGGCGCGCCGCTCGGCACCGTCGTCGGAGTTGAAGCGCAGGAAGAGCGGGCGGTAGGTCCAGTCGGCGCTCGACTCGATCTTGCCGTAGATCACAGCCAATGTCGCTGCAAAGTTGTAGGCAATGTCGCCCGGGCGCTCCGCAAGCCCGCGCCAGAGCGTCGCAAGGACGCGCGGGGGGTGGAAGTTCACCGCCTGCTCCAGCGCAGCGCCGAGGCCTTCCATCAGCCGCCCCCACTTGAGCGCGCGTACGAGCGCGTCGGTGCGTACGTCGCCTTCCAGCACGTGCGGTGCGTACTGGATCACCGCCATGCGCACCTCGTTCGACCCACGCTCTCCCGCGCGGCGGAGCGCCTCTCGCGTCTCGTCGCTGTCGATCGCCGTGAGCGCCTCCACATCGCGCCACCCCGCTGGCGGGGTGAGCGACCGGACAACGTCGGCGCGCTCCGCCTCCGTCATCTCGCCAAGCGATTCGAGGTCGTAGCCGATGCCGTCGTGCCACTTCTCGTAGTCCATCACGCGGCTGCGGTCGAAACGCTTGCGTGGTGAATCGGGCTCCTCCCGCGACGATTGCTGCAATGGGTTTGTCGATTGTGGGTGCACGCCAGCGCGAATCGCATCCATGTCGGGCTCGTCGGGCGCAGCTCCGGGCGCTTCGAGGATGAAGAAGTTGCGATCCCCGTCGCTGAACTCACCGCGATAGATCGAGCTGTTCCGCTCGATGAAGCGAAGCTCCTCGTCGCTCTTGCGCGCGCGCGTCGTGACCGGTTGCGCGAGCATGATGAACGCCCCGATGGGGGGCGCGGGGTGCGAGTGCCCCACCGACAGGATCGAATTCCCGGCCGCGAGTTCGTCATCCAGCAAGCGTCGCAGCGGCAACGGAAGCCTGGCGACATCGCCCCGGAAGTCCGGCGCGATGTGCGCGAGCGATTCGCCCTCTTGCACCTGCGCGCCTCTCGTCAGATCCGGTTGGGAAGCGTCATGGGGTCGAAGACGGCCATGCACGCCCTCGTCCGCTTCTTCACGTCCTTCCCGCTCGACGAGTCGGTCCACTCGTTGCTGTATCCGACAAACTGTTCGTAGAGGGTGCTGAAGTTCGTGTATTCCTTCTTGACCCCTCGCCCGCTCGCCGAGTTCTCAGGGAGGATCTCGCCGTTGTTCACCCCGCAGATCGTCCCGTCGCCGTTGGCGATTACCCAGTGCCCATTCCAGTTGTTGTTGGCGGGGCTCCAGATGTGCACGACGTATCCCGCCTGCACGGCCCGGCACACGCGCTTGAGATCGCGATGGTCGGTCGCGGCAATAGGCTTGTCCCACACGAGGTTACCGTGCCCGAAGAGGAGGTCGCAGCCGACCTTTCCGTTCGGGCTCGAGTTCTGCTCGAACCAGCGCATCGAGACGACGCCACTCCGCACGAGCCACCCCTGCACGCCCACGTAGCAGATGATCCCCATCCCCACCGTGTCGGTGTCGTCGCGCGAGATCTCGAGATTCCCTGGGAGCGCTACCTGGTTCGGCTTGGACTTGTAGGCCGCCTGTTGCACGTCGATCGCGCGCGCGCCGGGGACGATTTCGAACATCCGGATCCCCTGCTGAATCTCGCGTTCTGTCTTCGTCTTCCAGTGGTTGAGGCTGAGCTTCTTCCAGTCCTTGTAGAGATCCTGGTCGGTCGCATAGACGCCGACCGTCTCCGAGTTGCCGAACGCTTCGGAGCACTTCGCCCACGTGTCACCGCCGTAGTAGAAGCGTTGGCAGAGGAGCAGCGCGCGGAGTGCGTGGCGCTTGTCGGTCTTGGCGTCGAAGCCGGGATCGTCCTCGCCGTCCGAGCGCCAGCCGAGGGAGAGTTCTTTCGAAAGTTCTTCCTTCTTGGCATCGCTGGTGACGAGCGACGCGATGTGCGTCCCTACAAGTCCAGTGGCGGTGACGCCGTCGAGGTATGCAAGCGTTTCGGTCCACCGCTTCCCCCATGCCTTGCCGAACATCGATGCCCTTCCGTGAGTGGCAGCGTGTGCGCCGCACGCACGCGTTGTGGGTGCGCAATGGCGAGGCGCAACACTCCGCGTTGCGGCTCACGAAGTCAAGCGAAGGTCCGGTAAATGAGACACGGTGACACCGCGCAATGCGGCACAGCCCGATACCGGGCGACGCGCACGCCTGAGTTCGCAGTCGCGGGAGCCGTCGGCGATCGACGATCGAGGCGCACGGCGAGGCAAAGAATTGCGCGCGCCCGGAAGCGCACGGTGCTACGCACGGTCATGCGCGCATTGATACGCGCGGTGATGCGCGCGGTGATGCGCGGTGATGCGCGCGGTGATGCGCGCCGATCAACGCGCGGCGTTACGCTACCGCAACTCCAGTCGCTGAAGCGCGACCGCCCCCTCGACCCATTCGGCCCCCACCTCGCCGTGCGCGACCATAACGCGTGCCGTACCCCCGCGCGGTACGATGCAGTACGCGCCGTACTCCGACGGCGGAATGCGATAGGTGTGGATCCCGTCGCCTGGCATGCATCCGATGTCGCCCTCCCCCCGGATCGTGGGTGGCGCATCGCCCTGGTGACGCGGGAGGTACTTGATCCAGAACGAACCGCCGGGGAGCGCCCAGCGGAGCGTATCCCCCTGTGCGAGGCGAACCGGGCGCGCGACCGCGCGCTGATTGTCGCGCAGCGAATCGAAGGACGGCACGATCGCGTGCACCACGGCCATCATGCGTGCTTCACGCTCGCCGATCTGCACGATTACCGGCGTCTGGCCGGCGCCCTTCGCCCGAATCGTCGCGCCCCGCACCTCCGCAACCTTGTCATCAAAGACGCGCAGCGACCCACGCAGCTGCATCACCGGATATCCGTCCCGCCCTGTCGCCACGAATGGGAGGGAACGTGCTGCCGTATCGCCCTCGATGAAGTTGATGAAATTGATCGCCGTGAGGTCGTCGACCGGACGACAGCGCACGTCCAGGATCGTCGAGATCGCGCCGAGCGTGGCGCGCACACGCGTGTCGCCGCGCGCGTGGCAGGTGATCACGCCGTTCGGCAGGATCGTGACCGGCATCCCCGACGCGAAGGTAAAGTGCACGCTGTCGGTATCGAGGAGATTGCCGCGCTTGTCGAGGACGCGGATGGGGAGTTGGACCGGGCGTTGGTTGTTGATGATGACGCCATCGAGCGTGTTGCCGATCCCGGGATCGAGTCGCACCGGTGCGCCGTGGCGGAGGAGGAAGGCGACCGCGACCAGCGAGATCGAGAGCACCGCAACGGCGGCCACCGCGGCAAGGCGCATGTAGGCCCTGGGGCCGCCGTGCCGCAGCGCGCTCCGCACCAGGTGCGGCATCGACCGGAGGAGTTCGCGCGTGCGCCAGGCCGCTGCGGCGGGGGCGCCGTCGTGCCGCGCGCGGTCCGCCTCCTCCTCAGCGATGTCGCCGAAGACGCCGTCGAGGAAGTCCGGATCCGCGCCTAACGCGAGGAGGAGGCGTTCGGCCCGGCTCCCCGCCGTCGATGCGCGGGCGCGCCGAATCGCCGCCGCCGTTGCGTCGCGGGCCGCGGACGAGTCAGGCGCCGCGGACGCGTGCTCACTCGAATCGTGTGTCATGCGAGCCTCGGCTTGATGGGGGTCCCCACGCCCGACCAGAGCGCGGCGGCGTTGCACTCGGCTTCGCGAATCGCGCGCGCGCCGGCGGCGGTGACCGAGAAGTGGCGGCGGGAGCGCCCTCCGCGCACCGGGAGCGGCTCGCTCGCGCGCGAGCGGAGGAGCCCTTTGTCCTCGAGGCGCTGGAGCGTGGTGTAGACCGCGCCGACCGAGTATTCGCGTCCGAGTCGTTCGGAGAGGTCGGCGCGGACGGCGAGTCCGTAGGCGTCTTCGCCGAGGCGAGCGACGGCGAGGAGGGCGGCGAGTTCGAGGGAACCGACGGAGGGGGTTGGCATAAGTACTACTATGTAGAACAAATGGTGGGGGCGCAAGGGTAGTGCTCAAGGTGATCGGAGCAGGCGAAGCTTCCAAGTTTTCGAGGACGCACATCTTCCTCGACGCCTGGTTGTCTGGGCGTACCGTATAAGGTACACTCCCCTCTAGTGTCCGCGAGGCGCTTGAGATCTTCACCAGTTCTGTGACGACATGACGAGACGGCGCGTAGGCACCACCCTCGATTCCCTCCTTGAAGCTGACGGCACTCGCGACGAGGTGCACGGTCTCGCCCAGAAGCGCGCGCTCGCTGGGCAGTTCGAAAGAGCCGCGCGGAAGTCCGGGATCGCCAAGACCGAGCTGGCGCGGCGAATCGGAACGAGCCGCACGCAAGTCGATCGCATCTTTGATCCAACTAACAGTAAGGTGCAGCTCGATACGCTGCAGCGCGCGGCGCGAGCGCTCGGACGTACGCTGAGGGTAGAGCTGGTGTAACTGCCGAACGACCTCGAATGAAAGACCGCCGAACCTAGTCGGTCCGGCGGTCACATCCATTTCGTCGCCCCGTCTTCCGTTGCCGTTACGCGATCACCAATTCAACGCTCACGTGCCCTCGCGCGGCACTCGGCTTTTTGGGGGACACTCGCATATGTATGTCCATATCGAGATCGAGGATGATTGACTCAAGGCGCTCAAGACTGAATTTGCCAAGCTTCCCGCGCACGACGTCGCTCATGTCGGACTGAGCCAGGCCAATTTCCCTGGCGGCCTTCGCCTGGCTCCAACCACGCTGCGCGATGACCTGCTGGATTGTGCGGGACAGCAGTGCCTTGGCTAGTCGCTCTTCAGCGTTTGCGGCGCCAAGATCCTCGAAGACATTTCCGGAACTGGTTTCGACCTCACCGGCATTCGCGAATTTGCGACTCATGTCTTCTTGGGCTTGAGGTAAGTCTCGTCATAATGCTTTCTTGCGAGATCGTATCGATGGGCGATTCGGTCGCGAATCATCTTCGGGGTGCCGATCCCAGTCTTCGATTTCTTCATGAACACGTCCAGCACATAGACTGCTTTGTCGAATTGCACGGTGTACGCCGCTCGATATGTGTCGCCGTCGTCGTCGTCCACCAGTTTCCAGACCTCTCGCCTGACCCCTTCCCCAAATGGACGCGCGCCAGCAGGTATGTCGCCGTATTGAATATCAAGTAACGCCTTCCCGAAAACGTCCTTCACTCCCTCCGGAAGCGCTTGCATATCCTTCTTGGAGCTACTCACCCAATAGAGGGGCTTTCGTGATTCTTCCGGCGAAGCACTCATGGATATTAGTAATATTACTATGACACCGCAATAACCCGCTTGGTCACAGACGTGCGGCGCTCACCGGTTCAGGTGCTTCGATGAAGCGCCAACTTCGCATCCGCACGACAGAGTAGTAGTCGGGAAGCGCGCTAGTTCGGCGTCAACTTTGAGCAGATCTCTCCCGTTGTTCGTAGCGCGAGTTCCCGTTCCCTGCTCCGGGACGAGACGAGATCTTCTGCATCGTGATCCTCTATAGCGTACTCGAGTCGTTCTTCGTCGAACGATCTGAGCACCCGAATAAGAATCGGCCCGATGGGCTCCCCCCAGTCTGAGCGCTGGGCTTCAGGATCCGCCGCCGAAGCGACCCATCGAGATTGCGGACGTGAAGCGCGAGGCACGCCTACCTCTCTCCGACGCGAAGCATGGGCTGTTCGTTCCCGGTCTCCAAGTCGTGGCTCCGCGCGATCAGCTGTGCGAGTCGTTGTTATGCGCGCAATCGATCAAGCTACGCATTGGCCTGTTGAAGCTCCCCGGTTGTCGCACCATCAACGGTTGCCGTGACACCCGCTGGCGCGCATGCGTTCGACGGGGATCAGGTGCTGCTCGTATGCGATCCGCTGTCTCGTGGTTGAAATGGGTAGCTGGCGAATGGCGAACGATGACTGATCGCACGCGAGTCGGGTCGGCCCTTCACCTGTTGTTTCTGCGCACACGAGTATGGGACCGCAGCACGGTTTGCGATCGACAGAGCCAGATAGGACGAACGCCGCCGACCGCAATCTGGTCGGCGGCGTTCCATTGCCACGAATCACGCTCGTTCGGCGGCCGTCATGAGACCCCGCCGCCATGAGTTAAGGCGCTTCTGCGCAAGCCATCCGCGCTATCTCGCTCACCCACACTCCGAAAACCCACACACATGACACTTCACACACCCCTCAGCAAACTCCAACTGTGACCCACAGTCCGGACAGGTGCCAATGAACGACTTCGCCATCTGATCCTCGAGCGCCGCCAGCTCCATCTGCGCCCCGTTAGCAACCGGCACCGGCTTCGCAACGGTGATCTGCTCGCGGGCCGGCGGCCCACCGACGGGCGGGTGATTGATGAGCTCCTGCTGCACGCCCTGCTTGTCCTGGAACCACTCGTGCAGCGCGATGCCGATGGCATCGGGCACGGAGAGGATCTTGTTCGGTCCGAGACCGACCGCGCGATCGGAGGAGATGCCGCGCAGCTGGCGGTGCACTTCCATGATCGGGATGCCGGAGCGCAGCGCGAGCGAAATCAGGCGCCCCATGGCCTCGGCGTCGGCCATGGCGCTTCCGCCGGCCTTGCCTAACGTCACGAAGACTTCGAACGGCTGACCGCGGTCGTCCTCGGTGATGTTGACGAACATGGTGCCGAGCGGGGTTTCCTTGCGGATGGTGGTCCCGCGCAGCTTATCGGGGCGCGCGCGCTTCTGGCGGCGCGCGAGGTTCTCGCTCTCGACCTCGAACAGTGTCTTCTTGAGGCGCTCGACTTCCGACGTGAGCTCGGCGATGGTCCCCTGCAGCTCGCCGAGCTGGCGCTTGTCGGCGGCGGCTTCCTTCCCGCTCCCATCGCGCTCGGCCTTGGCCTTGTCGGTGGCGCCGGTGGAGAGGACCTGATTGTCGCGCGAACCGTCGCGATAGACAGTCACGCCCTTGCACTTCATGTCGTACGCCAGCTCGTAGATGGCGCGGACGTCGTCCTGGGTGGCGGCGTGCGAGAAGTTGGTGGTCTTGGAGATCGCCGAGTCGGTGTGCTCCTGGAAGGCGGCCTGCATGCGCACGTGCATTTCGGGCGCGATCTCGTTCGCGGTCACGAACACGCGCTGCCACTTTTCAGGGACTTCCAGCTGCTTGACGCTCCCGGTCTTGGCGATGCGCTCCATCAGCTCGTCGGTGTACCACCCTTCCTTCTTGGCGACGCGCACGAAGTCCTCGTTCACGTCGGGCATCATGACGCCGGCCTGGTTGCGCATGAAGGCGACGGCGAAGAGCGGCTCCAACCCCGAGGAGCAGCCGGCGATGATCGAGATCGTCCCGGTCGGCGCGACGGTGGTAACGTTGCAGTTGCGGAGGAGCTGCATGGGGCGGATGCGCGCGCCGTGCTCGTCGCGGGCGCAGGTCTCGTCGGGTCCAAAGATGGAACGCGCCCATTCGGGGAAGGCGCCGCGCTCATTGGCCAGGCGCTCGCTTTCCTTCTTTGACTCGAGGTCGACGAAGGCCATCACCTTGCGCCCGAACTCGACCCCTTCCGGCGTGTCGTACGGGATGCCGAGTCGCACGAGGGCGTCGGCGAAGCCCATGATCCCGAGCCCGATGCGACGGATGCGCTTGGAGAGCGCGTCGATCTCGGGGAGCGGGTACTTGTTGACGTCGATGATGTTGTCGAGGAAGTGCGTCGACAGGTGGATGTCGCGCTTGAACGCCTCCCAATCCAGGTCGGCGCCGGCTTCGGTCGTCTTGACGTAGTAGCCGACGTTGATCGAGCCGAGGTTGCAGACGTCGTAGGCGAGGAGCGGCTGCTCGCCGCACGGGTTGGTCGCCTCATAGGCGCCCAGGTGCGGGACCGGGTTGTAGCGGTTGGCTTCGTCGATGAAGAAGACGCCCGGCTCACCGGTGCGCCAAGCTCCCTCGATCATCTTGTCCCAGACGATGCGGGCGTCGAGATGCCCCGAGACCTTCCCCGTCGACGGATCGACGAGGTCGTAGCTGGTCCCCGCCTTGAGGGCGTCCATGAACTTGGTGGTGACGCCGACGGAGATGTTGAAGTTCGTGACCTGCGTGAGATCTTCCTTGCAGCTGATGAACTCCAGGATGTCCGGATGGTCGACGCGCAAGATCCCCATGTTCGCACCGCGGCGCGTCCCTCCCTGCTTCACGGCGTCGGTCGACGCGTCGTAGAGCTTCATGAAGGAGACGGGGCCCGAAGCGACACCGGTGGTGGAGCGCACCATCGATCCCTTGCCACGGAGGCGCGAGAACGAGAAGCCCGTACCACCGCCGCTCTGGTGAATGAGCGCCATGGAGCGGAGGGTGTCGTAGATGCCGTTGTTCCCGTTGGAGAGGGCATCCTCGACGGGGAGGACGAAGCAGGCGGAGAGCTGCCCGAGCGGGCGCCCCGCGTTCATCAGCGTCGGCGAGTTAGGCTCGAAGCGCGACTCCGTCATCAGACGGTAGAAGGCATCGGCGACTTCATTCACCGCCCCTTCGGTCGCCCCGTAGCGGCGATCCGCCTCGGCCACCACCGTCGCGACGCGCCAGAACAGCTGCTCGGCGCTCTCGGTCGGCTTGCCGGTCTTGTCCTTGATCAGGTAACGCTTCTCGAGAACGGTGATCGCGTTCTTCGTGAGCTGGACGGAACCGGCAGGTGGCTTGGCAGGCAGGGGCATGATCGATAGGTCTCCGTATCTATATGACGCAGCAGAAACAACCGGACGAGCGCTCGGGGAGGTCCGCATTCGCGCTGTAGTCGCTCGGCGCTTGCTTCGCGGCGGAGCTCCTCAGCCGCGAGAGAAACCAACGGGCGTTTCAATGCGGGCGGGCAGTTTACCGAGGGTCGTGAGAGCGCGCCAGTGCCTTTGTAAGTGTACTGAATATAACCACTTACCTTATCAACATCACGAATCAGTCACGGGGGATTCTTTCCCACTTTGCGGCGAGCTCATGCATTCGTCCCGAGTCTGGAAATCTGTCGCCCGGTCACGCATCCAAACGGTCAGCCTTCCAAGCCGTTGCCAGCAAGTCGCTTAGCCGGAAGGGAGATGATACCCGCCGTTGGACCCCACCCGGTAGACGGCAAATTCGTCCGCATTTCCCCTTGACGAATCATGGTCACCGGACACGGGATTTGCCTGGAGTCGCGAACCGCTCCCTAACACCTAACGGCTGGTCGCCGAACCGCTCCTCGCGTCGCGGGGCGCCCCTCCAACAGGAGAAAGCGGACGCCCGGATACCCGGCGTACGCCCTGCTCGGCGGTCGATCGGCCGTGTCATCCAGCGGCGGGAGTACGACCGCTCGCCTCACGCTGCGAGGCACTGGGAGGTCCGGTGAGCGTTCTCCAACGTTCAGCGACGCAGGGCGCGGAAGTATGCTTCGAGCCCCTCGGCCACGCCTAACGCGTACGCCTCCTGGAACTCCGGCGTCCGGAGGAGGGCCTCCTGCTCGGGGAGCATCACGAAGGCCCCCTCGCACAGGATCGAGGGCATCCAGGTCGGGCGCAGCACCGCGAGGTTGTCGTAGTTGATCCCGAGGTCGCGAAGCCCCATGCGGCGCACCATCCCCGCCTGCACCGCGCGCGCGAGCGGCACCGCGCGATCGTTGAAGTAGTACGTCCCGGTCCCGTGGCTGGTGAACGGATTGACGCCGTCGGGGAGGGCGTTGAGGTGGATGCTCACGAAGGCGTGCGCACCCGCGCGTCGCGCCATCTCCGGGCGATCGCCGAGTGGGACGTCGGCCGCGGTCGTGCGCGTCATGTACACGCGCGCCCCGCGCCCCTCGAGGAGCGTCTTGAGTCGCTCGGCGATGGGGAGAGTGGCAACCGGCTCGTAGAGTCCCGTCGGCCCGGTGGAGCCTCCCGGGGGATGCCCCGCATCGACGGCGATAATCAGTCCGGCCAGCGGGCGTCGCGGATCGACGGCGGGGGCGCGCCGGATGCGCAGAACGAAGGCGCCGCGCTCCCACCGCACGACGTAGCCGAAGAGCGGCGCCCGCAACGCGACCCGGTAGCGCACGCGCGCCCGACCGGCCATGGACCACGACACCTGCCTAACGATCGAGTCGGCCGAGGCGAGGTTGACGATGTCGGTGTTGCCGATGGTGTCGAAGAGGTCGAGCTGGAGCTCGTCTCCCTGCTCCTCGACGGCCCACGCGGGGCGACTGGCCATCGGGATCACCAGGTCGCTCCACTCGCCGTGCGCGACCACGCGCGCATTACCCGCCACGCGCACCGGCGGTGCGGCGCCCTCGGGGAGCTCACGCACGTCGCCCGAGGGGACCCAAGCATCGAGCCCTTCTTCGAGCCGCAGCCGCGTCATCTCTCCCACTCGGGCGGTCACCTCGACGATGGTTCCGGGGAGCAGGAACCACTTGTACGTCCCACCGTTGGCGACCGGGCGGGCGATGACGACGCGGTCGGAGTCGGGGGCGAACGGCGTTGCAGCCGGCGGGCGCTCGCCGACCACGCCGAATCGCGGTCCCACCGAATCGAGCACGGTCACGGGTGGGATCCCCACGCTCGCGCGGGACTCTCCGCGGGAAACGACGATTCGCCCCGCCAGCTGCAGCACTCGCGCGGGGACCTCTGTCGACCAGAAGCTTGGATCGCCGCCACCCAGCTCGAGCGCGGTGACATTGTACATCGGATAGGTCCGACCATCGGCGGCGACGAAGCGCACGATGGTGTTGGCCGGCGCGCGAATCGCCACGCGCACGCGATCGTCGCTGCGCCACGCCTCTCCGCGTGTTGGACTCAGCGCGCTCCCGTCGAGGGCGATCTCGCCGGTATCGGCGAGCGGCGGGCGCGCAGGGGGAAAGCGCATGCGACGGACCAACCGCGCCGTGTCGCTCCCCGTGGTCGCCTCGAGCGACCATGTCGGATTCTCGCGCGAGGGGAGCGGGAGCCACGCCAGCCACGCGCCGTTGGGGAGGACCGGGACTGTAGCGCCGTTGATCGTCAGGCGCGCGTCTCCGTTCCCGACGGATCCGAAAATGAACGTCGAATCGCGGGCGACGATCGTTGCACCATCGGGCGGATACACCACGCGGAGGGCGAGCGGACCGGTGGCGCGCGCCATCGGCGGAAAGTGCGGTGCGGCCACCGAGTCGCCCCGTATGACTGGCGGCGTCGCGGTCTCGACGACGCGTGGCGCCTGCGCGCATCCAACGAGCGCGAGCGCCGACGTCACTCCTGCCAGCGAGCGTGCGATCATCGTTCGCCTGCAGGGACGCGCTAGCGCGCGCAAGGTGAGAGTCATGCGGCGAAACTAGATGCCAGCTCACCAATAGTCGACGCCCGACTGCTGGCGCTGCGGGCGACTACGTATGCGCGCACTTTCCTCCCGGCTACAGGATGGGGAGAGCGGGGACGCGGGGGCTCGACCCGAGTGCTCGAGTTGCACGGCAGGGCCTCATCCGCAGGGACGAATCCACGGTCGTGGTTGCCCCGTATGGGCCTTCGTGCCATCTTCGCCCCACCGAACGATGTGACTCACCCATCGCACGAGCGGATTCTTCGGAGTGCTGTTCCGATTGCAATGCGGCGCGCCAGACCAGCCGCTGACTGATAGGACACCGCTGATCGCGGTGGGCGGGGCGCCGGCCTGCGCGCGGTTGTCGCGCTCGTCGGCGCTCGCGCGTGCGCGTCTGCGTGCGCGACTGCGTGCGCGTCGGCGTGCGTTCGGTCGTACGCCTTCACGATCGACGTCGGCCGTCACACGGGCTGCATGAAGACCCCGATCGAGATGAGCGCCGCGCGCTTCCCTACGCCGCCTGCCGGTAGCGACGCGCCGATCGTGGTGGACGTCTTTGCGCTCTCCGACGTCGGACGTACGCGCGACCACAACGAGGATGCATTCGTGGTCTCCGACCTCTCCAATGCCACGCCGCTCGAATTCGAGCAGGTGGTGCAGAGGGCGGTCGGTCCGGCGGGGCACCTGTTCATGGTCGCCGACGGCATGGGAGGAGCGGCGGCCGGTGAGCTGGCGAGCGAGACCGCGGTCGACGTCGTGCTACGCCACCTGCGCGAGCAGTGGGTTCCGCAGCGATCGGCCGAGCCGGGAGTCTTCGTGGAGACGCTCGAGCGGGCCACGGACCTCGCCAACACCACGATCTACCGCCATGCCTCGGAGCACCCCGAGCTGCGCGGGATGGGGACGACGGCGACGATCGCCGGGCTCCTCGGCGACACGCTTTACCTCGCACAGGTCGGCGACTCGCGCGCCTACCTGGTGCGCAACGGGAAGGCACGGCAGATCACGAAGGACCAGTCGCTGATGCAGAAGCTGATCGAAGCGGGGGAGATCAGCGAGGAGGACGCCGAGCATAACGAGCGTCGCAACATCATCCTGCAGGCGCTGGGGCCCGAGGCGGCGATCAAGATCGACCTCACATACCAGCGCGTGCGGCGCGGCGACGTGCTGATTCTCTGCTCCGACGGATTGTCGGGATTGGTGCGCGCCGAGGAGATCGGGCGGGCGGCGACGGAAGAGCCCGACCTGCAGCACACCTGTCGCCGCCTGATCCAGATGGCGAACGCGATGGGGGGACCAGACAACATCACCGTAGTGGCGGCGCGATTCGACGGCAGCGGGCTCGCCGCGCCTAACGACGACGACGCCGTGGGACATCGCGCCTACGCAGTCCCCGGTCGCGAAGTCGTCGCCGGCGAATCGGTGGACGACCTCATGCGGGCCAAGACGGAGCAGATGGAGGCGATCTTCCAGAAGACGCCCCTCGAACTCCCCCCGGCAGTGCGCGCGGCAAGGCAGGAGCTCTCCCTGGTCGTGCGCGGGGTGCTCGCAGCATCGGCGGTCGTCCTCGGCGGCTACCTCATCTGGCAGGTCCTGCACCTCCTGCAGCCGTAGCGAAGACGAGCGCGCGCGATGCGCGCGATGCGCGCGATGCGCGCGAAGCCGGCTGCCTAACGCGCCGCGAGTCGCCGCGCCGCCGCTTCCTGCATCGCGCGTTCTCCCCCCCAGGCGCAGAGCACGGGGATGCTCGCCGGGAGCCCGGCATCGAGGCGCGGGTGCGAGAACTGGACAAGGAAGACGTCGCGGCGACGCTGCTGTGCGGCCGCCGCCAGCTGCCACACGCGATCCAGTGCCGCGGCAGAATACCCCGGACGCCCCTTCCACGCGCGGATGTCGCCGAAGAGGGCGATGACAAGGGGATGGGTGCCGGCGGCGGGATGGGTCTCGACGTCTGCCGACACGCCGTGCGCGCCTAACGTGTCGAGGAAGAACTGCCGGCTCGGTGGGGGATACGGTCCGCCCAAGTCATCGTCGACGATGGCGATCCCTACGCGCGGCCCCAACGGAGGAAAGGCGCCGCGGAGCACGTGCACCGCACGGTCGACGAGCGCCTGCCCTTCGGCGCGATCGCTCGGCTGCAACGCGCGAACGCGGTCGGGGGTGGCGGCCCAGCGCGCCCAGTGATCGCGCCGCGCGAGCGAGGCGTCCAGTTGCGCGCGCGTCACGGTGCGTCCGGCGGCCATCTCCAAGGCGTGCAACGCAACCGAGGGATTCGCCGGATAGAGAAGGAGATCGCACCCGGCCGCGATCGCGCGCGTGGCCGCGTGCCCTTCCCCGCCCTCCTCCTGGACGCCGCCCATGATCAACGCGTCGGTGACGATGAGTCCCTCGAAGCCGAGTGTCTCTCGCAGGAGGCCCTGGACGATCGGACGCGAGCAGGTCGCCGGCGCCAGCGTCGGGTCGAGCGCCGGGTAGGCGACGTGCGCCGTCATGATCGAGGCGACGCCTGCATCGATGGCCGCGACGAACGGCGCGAGATCGCGCTGCAGCTCCTCGCGTGAGGCGTGCACGACGGGAAGGGTGGCGTGCGAATCGGTGATCGTGCGCCCATGTCCGGGGAAGTGCTTGGCACACGCCAGCATTCCCTCCCCCTGCAGCGCTTCGACCATGTCGGTTACCGCCGCGCTCACGGCGTCGGGATCGCTCCCCAACGATCGTGTGCCGACGATGGGATTGTCGGGCTCGAGATCGAGGTCGGCGACGGGGGCGTACGTCCAGTTGATCCCGAGGGCGAGCGCTTCACGCGCGGTGAGGCGGCCCGCGACGCGCGGGGCGAGCGGGTCGTTCAGCGCGCCGATCGCGGCAAGCGGCGGGAGCTGCGTGCAGCCGGCGAACTGCTGCCCTGCTCCGCGCTCCAGGTCGGCGGCGATGAGGAGCGGATGCGCCGATGCCGACTGCAGCTGTGACGTGAGCGCGGCGACCGCCGAAGCCTCTCCCCCAAACACGATGAAGCCGCCGACGCCGATGGCGAGGGCGCGCTCGACGTCGGCGCTGGCAGCGTCGAAGCCACGCGCCGCATCCCAGCGGACGGCGGGGAGGAGAAGTTGTGCGAGTTCGCTCAGGAGTCGCTCGGCGGAGGGGCGTGGAAGAGTGCTCGCGTATCCTACCGCCGTGCGGTGAGTGAGGCGAGTCCCGCAGCGGACGACAGCATGTCGGGGAATCGCCGAATGCACATCGCGGTGCGCGGGCGCATCGTGCGATTGTCTGCACTGCACCCGTCATGAGTCGCGCATCGATCATCGTCTTGGCGCTCGTCGCCCTGGTGCTTGCCGCGATCGCCCTGGCGATCGTCCTCGGGAGCGCGCGCTGGAATCGCGAGACGCAGGCACGGTGGGACTCGTTGCACGCCTCCGCCGTCAGCACGAGCTCGGGAGAAGTGCTCGACCGAGCGCAGGTGGTGGATTCGCCGCCGTTGGAGCCGCCGCTTCCGGCGCCCGTGACGCGCTACTTCGAGACCGTCCTCGAGCGCCGAGGCGCACGCGTGGTGCGGGCCACGCTGCGTCACGAGGGCGAATTCGCCCTCAAGCCTAACCAGTGGAAGCCGTTCACCTCGCGGCAACTCTACGTCACGTCCCCGCGGGGATTTCTTTGGGACGCGTCGATCGCGATGGTACCGCTCGTCCCTGTTCGCGTGCGCGACGGCTATTTCATGGGACGGGGCTCGACGACCGCATCGCTCGGCGGCGCAATTCCGATCGTCGATGTCGGGGGAAGCGACGCGATCGCCGATGCCTCGCTCCTTCGGTTCCTCGCCGAGGCGGCGTGGCTCCCCACGGCGCTCCTCCCGGGCGACGGAATCGCGTGGACCCCGATCGACGACTCCACGGCACGCGTGACGCTGGTGGATGGTTCCCATCGCGTTTCGCTCGACGTGCACTTCGGACGAATGGGGGGAATCGTGCGTGTGACGGGGGAGCGCGGGCGCGAGGTGAAGGGGAAGGTCGTCCCGACACCGTGGGAGGGGCGCTTCTCCGAGGAGCTGTTCACGGTCGACGGGATGCGAATCCCGCTGAGCGGCGAAGTGGCCTGGCTCCTTCCCGAAGGGCGCTTCGCGTATTGGCGCGGACACGTGGTCGACGCGAGCTTCGACCTTCGTTAGGCTCTCCCGGACCTGACGCGTCGCATCGCACCGTTCGCGGCCGCGCGTCAGGGCGGGGTGAGCATCCCCAGCACGCGCGGACCGCGCGCCCCCGTCGCCGACGGAACGTTGCCCGGGGTTCCCGTCAGGTGCAACCAGCCGAGGAGGGCGAAGGCAACGGCCTCCTTCGCCTCGCCATCGAAGAAGAGTTCCTCGAAGCGCACGACGCGACGCTCGGGGAGGAGCGCGGCGATCGCGTCGACGAGGGCACCGTTCTTCGCCCCGCCGCCGGAGAGGACGACGTCGTGGATCGGCTCGGGTACGAAACGCTCGTAGGCATCGGCGATCGAGCGCGCGGTGAAGCGAACCGCGGTTGCAATGACGTCTTCCTTGGCGACGTCGGCGTCGTGCGCTCGGCAGCTGGCGATGAAATCGGCGATGTAGGCGGGGGAGAAGAGTTCGCGCCCGGTGCTCTTCGGCGGCGCCTCGCGGAAGTACGGGTGCGCGAGCGCCTCGTCGACCACGCGTTCGATCGCGGTGCCGCTCCGCGCGAGGGCCCCGTCACGATCGAAGCGCATTCCCGGAAAGAGCGCGCTGGTCACGCCATCGATGACAACGACGCCGGGCCCCGTGTCGAAGGCGCGCACGCCTGTCATTCCGCCGTTTGGGGGGACGACGGTGACGTTGCCGATCCCGCCGATGTTCTGTAGCGCGCGCCAGTGGTTCGCGCTGAACAGGAGACAGTCGGCGATCGGGACGAGCGGTGCCCCCTGTCCTCCCGCCGCCATGTCTCGCACGCGGAAGTTGGAGATGACCGGCACGCCGACACGCTCGGCGATGACCGCTCCCTCGCCGATCTGCCAGGTCGAGTGACCGGGGACATGCCATACCGTATGACCGTGCGAGGCGATCGCGGCGATCGATCGGCGCGGCGCTCCCGACTCGGCGATCACGCGAATCGCGGCGCGGGCGAGCGACTCACCCACGTCGAATCCGAGGCGGCAGTACTCCTCCGGCGTCGCCTCGCGGAGCGCGCGGGCCAGCCGGTCGCGCTCGGCCGCGGAGTACTCTTGCACGTCGTAGGCGAGGAGTTCGAAGTGGATGCGATCGCGTTCGCGCGCGAAGCGCACTGCGGCCGCCGAAATTCCGTCAAGCGACGTGCCGGACATTAGACCGACGACGATCGCCTCGTTGCGCGCGGGCGCCTCTGCGGGCGCGGCGCTCGTGTCAGCCACCGCACTCATGCGACGACCGGGGGCGGATCGCCACCGATCACGCGCCGCACGATGCCGTCGCCAGCCGCAAGCGCCTCTCCGGCCTGCGCGGCGTCGAGACCGAGGGCGTGCATAACGATTGCCAGCTTCACGCGCCCGCCGGCGTCGAGCATCAGCGCCGACGCCTCCTCGCGCGTGACGCCGCAGACTTCCATGAGGATTCGCTGGCTACGATCGACCAGCTTGAGGTTGGTCGCCTTGAGGTCGATCATCAGGTTCCCGAACGTCTTCCCCATGCGAATCATCGCGCCGGTCGTGAGCATGTTGAGCACGAGCTTCGTCGCGGTGCCGGCCTTGAGGCGCGTGGAGCCGGTGACGACTTCGGGGCCGGTGACCGGAATGATCGCGAGGTCGAGCGTCGCGGCGAAGGCATCGTCGATCGGGGTGCAGGCGATAATCCCGACGCGGGCACTGAGCTCGCGCCCCCTCGTTAGGGCGCCTCGGACGAACGGCGTCGTCCCCGACGCCGCGATTCCGAAGAGCACGTCGCCGGCGCGTACGCCGTGCTCGTCGACGGCGCGCATGCCGTTCTCGGGGAGATCTTCGGCCCCTTCCTGCGCCTTGAAGACCGCGTCGGTTCCGCCGGCGATGATCCCCTGCACCAATTCAGGGTCGCTCCCGAAGGTCGGGGGACACTCGCTCGCGTCGAGGATGCCGAGCCGCCCCGAGGTACCGGCGCCGGCGTAGAAGAGGCGCCCTCCCTGGCGAAAGGCGCGCTCGATCATCGCGATTCCCGCGGCGATCTGCTCGCGTTGTGAGGCCACCGCGTCAGGGACAGCGCGGTCTTCGGCGTTCATGATATCGACGATCTCGATCGGTGTCGCGAGATCGATGTTGGCCGAGCGAGGGTTGCGATGTTCGGTGATGCGGGGGTCGAGCGCTCGGGATGGCACGCGGCGGCGGTGCTGAGGGTAGAGGGGTGCGTTCCGCCCCCCGGGGAGGCCGGTCGTCTAACTTACCCTCGCGCAAAGAGGGGTCACAACGGAGTGGAGATGGGAGACGAACTCTCGAAGTCGGGGCGCAGTCGCTTCGCCAGACGCAGGAATCGGCGGCGCGCGATCGCGATGCTCACGGCGATCCTGGTGACATCCAGCCTGGTCGCGTCCACGCCGGCGGCAGCGCAGCGCCGGGGCGGTCCACGCGGCGGCGGGAGCTTCGGTCCCGAGCCGACGTGGTGGGGGACGGTGGACGGCGGCTACCAGTGGAGCAACCTTGTGGGAGATCCCGGGACCGGTACCACCTGGAATTTCGACTCCAACTGGTTGCTGCGCCTGACGATCGAGCGGTCGGTGGCACCGCGCACGTCGATCGGACTGGCCTACATGTACGCACGCCTCCCGCTCACCGCCATTCCCAGAAGCTCGAGCAGCCCGTGTCAGGGCGGGTGCACGGGAGACGCGACCATCGCGCGCTACGGCGTGGTGGCGCATTCCGGGGGCGGTCCCGGGCTTCACCTGGTCTACGAAGGTTTCCTCGGCGCCGCGCAGTACGGCAACTTTGCGATGACTGGGCAGGGGAGCACGGTGTTCGAGGGGCTCAAGAACACCGATCTGGCATGGGCGATCAGCACCGGGGCCGGCTACGGCCTCTCGAACGACTTCGCCCTGCAGGCGCTCTTCGACTACGGGAGCAGCCTGCACGAGAAGTCGAACGACCTGTTCCAGCGGCGCACCACGCAGCACTATTCGATCCGATTCGGGGTGCGCGTCGGGTTGTAGCGACGCGCCGCGCGTTTCCAGCGCGCCGCGCGTTTCCAGCGCGCTGCGCGTTTCCAGCGCGCTGCGCGTTTCCAGCGCGCTGCGCGTTTCCAGCGCGCTGCGCGTTTCCGGCACTCAACAGTTGGACCTGAGCATGCATACGTCACGTCTCCTCCTTCTCCCGCTCGCGCTGGTTGCCTGCCGAGCGCCGTCGTCCACCCGCGGTGGACTCAGTGCCGACGGCCCAGCCATCCCCGCACGTCGCGCCGTGACGTTTCCGGAAGGATGGCGCTTCCGTGCCGGCGAGCACGCGGCGTTCAGCGATCGCTTCATGATCGCCAGCAACCAGGTGCTCGCGTCGAATGCGGGGAGCGAGATCGTGAACTCGGGCGGGAACGCGGTCGACGCGGCGGTCGCCGTCGGCTTCGCGCTCGCGGTGACCTATCCCGTCGCGGGGAATATCGGCGGCGGCGGCTTCATGGTGATCCGCATGGCCGACGGGCGCGCCGCGACGATCGACTATCGTGAGGTTGCCCCGCTCGCCGCCAGCCGCAACATGTACCTCGATGCGTCGGGGAATCCAACCAACGAGAGCATCATCGGCTACAAGGCATCGGGCGTCCCGGGAGCGGTCGCCGGGATGACCGAAGCGCTGGCCAAGTACGGGACGATGACGCTGGCGCAGGTGATGGCGCCGGCGATCCGCATGGCGCGAGACGGCTTCGTGGTCGACTCGGCATTCTTCAACAGCCTGCGCGGGAGTGCGGGATATCTCGGACGTTTCGACGCGAAGGACGTCTTCTATCCCAATGGTGCCCCGCTCCAACCGGGGAGTGTCTTCAAGCAGCCGGCGCTGGCGCACACGCTGCAGGAAATCGCCAGCAAGGGGGCGGCGGCGTTCTACAAGGGCGCGGTGGGCGACTCGCTGGTGGCGGCGATGCAGCGCGGAGGCGGGATCATCACCAAGCGCGACCTCGAGCAGTACAAGGCCGAGTGGCGCACACCGATCAGGAGCACCTATCGGGGCTACACGATGTTCACCATGCCACCGTCGTCGTCGGGCGGGATCGTGGTAACCGAGGCACTCAACATCCTCGAGGCATCGGGAGACTCGCTCCCCACCTGGGGGACGGCGGCCTACGCGCACCTGCTTGGCTCCGCCTACCAGCGCGCCTTCATCGACCGCAACAGCAAGTTAGGGGATCCGGCCTTCGTGAAGGTTCCGCTCGACGAGCTCACGAGCAAGACGTACGCGCGCACCCTGGCAGCAACGATCGATCCGGCGCGCGCCACGCCTACGCCACCGAACGGGAACCAGATCGCCGACGGGATGCACACCACGCACTACTCCGTCGTCGACGACAAGGGGAACGCCGTCGCGACGACGACGACGTTGAACAACGGCTACGGCTCCGCGGTCTACCTCAAGAATGTCGGCTTCTTCATGAACGACGAGATGGACGACTTCGCCTCGGCGCCGGGGAAGCCCAACATGTTCGGGCTCGTGCAGGGCGAAGCGAACGCGATCGCGCCCGGAAAGCGGATGCTGAGCGCCATGTCACCGACGATCGTTCTCGATCCGAGCGGGAAGCTGCTTCTCGTGGTTGGAGCCGCCGGAGGCCCGCGCATCATCACGGCGACATCGCAGGTGATCCTGAACGTCATCGATGCGCGCATGTCGCTGGCCGATGCGATGCGCGCGCCGCGCCTGCATCACCAGGCGCTCCCCGACACGCTGATGGTCGAGGCGAACGGGCTCAGCGCCGCGGCCGCGGCGAGGTTGCAGCAGATGGGGCATGCACTGCGATCGACCGGCGGACTCGCCAACGTCAACGCCGTGATGCGGGTCTCCGGCGGATGGGAAGGCGTGTCGGAGCCGCGCTCGGGCGGGACGAGCGGCACCAGCGGCGGGCACCAGTAGCAAACTGGGAGCGTGTGAGGCAGCGACACGCACAGGAGCGCGATCTACGTCCGCACGCTGCGCGCGCACGCACACCTACGCGCACGCATACGCACGCTCAAGTGCGCTGGGATCGGTTCGTCAGATGCAAACGGGGGCCCGGCGATGATCGCCGAGCCCCCGATGCGTTACGTACGTTAGGCGCGGTGCGTACTACTGCACCGTCACCGTGACCGGCGTATTGAGCTTGACGACCAGCGGCGCGCCCGCGTTTACACACCCTTCGTAGTTGGCCGTCGCCGCAGCCGCCGCGCCACCGGCGGCAGCGCCAGCCGCTGCGCCGATGATCGTGCTCTTCGACTTCTTGCCGAGGATCTGTCCGATCACGGCGCCGGCAACGGCGCCACCGAGGACCTTCTTGGCGTCGTTCCCGGTGCTGCTGTTGCGCACGCGGGTGATCTCGGCGGTCTGTACATCGGCATCGAGCGGGTAGGTATGCCCGTCGAAGGCGATGTTGACGACGCGGAAGCCCATCTGGATCTGGTCGTTGGCGTTCTCGCTCCGCTTGAGCTGCGTGAGCTCGATCGTCACGGCTGCTCCGGCCGGAATGACCGCGCCGTCGGCACCAGTCACCGACTCGCTCAGCGTCGAGACGAAGCGATCGCCGACCTTGTTGGTGTTGGTGCAGACCTTGTCAGACGCGTTGAGGCGAAGTGTGGTGCCGGCAGCAACCGTCCCCATCTTGATCGCCGAACCGCTTCCCTTCTCCACGGTGTTGCCCGACGCAGTGGTGTTGCTCGGCGGCGGCGCGGGCGTAGGCGTGGTGGGCTTCGGCGTCGTCGGCTTGGGTGCCGGCGGCTTGGGCTTGGGCTTCGGCGTGCTCGCCGGCGGCGTCACAACAGGCTCGGGTGCGGGCGCTTCGGCGGGGACGTCCTGCAACTGCGGAACGACGGCGGTGTCTCCGCCAACGCGCGCGAGATCGCGCGCGAGGGCGCTGTCCTGTGCGAGCGCCGAAGCGTCGTCCGCCTTGTCCTTGGAGCACGCGCCGAGCGTGAGTGCAGCGGCGAGCGCAGCGACGGGCCAAACGGCGCGCCGGATATATTGGGGCATCGAGTTTCCTCCACGGTGGTCGGTCTGGGTGCCAGTCATACATCCTGACACCGCAAAGGTGCCGTGTCCCCCCTCACTGTCGCAACCGTCGATTCGTGCGCGCACTCCGTCGCCTGATCCCCTATTTCCGCCCATATCGCGGAATGCTGATCGCGGGGCTCGCCTGCGTGGTGATCTCGGGGGCACTCGGAAGTGTGAATCCGATACTCCTCCGTGGGGGGATCGACGGAATGCACGAAGGAGCGTCGCTGCGTGCGGCGTGGCGCGTGGCAGCGATGATGATCGGGATCTCGCTCGCGGGGGGCGTGTTCCGCTACGGGATGCGCGAGTTCCTCAATGCGCTCTCGCGCAAGATCGAGTTCGACCTGAGAAACGACCTGCTGCAGCACCTCTTCACGCTCGACGCGCGCTACTTCGGTCGCACGCGCACGGGCGAGCTGATGGCGCGCCTCACGAACGATCTCGGTGCGGTGCGCATGGCGGCCGGGCCGGCAATCATGTACCTGGTGAACACGGCGGTCGGCGGGATCTTCGCGCTCGGCTTCATGCTCTCGATCGAGCCGAAGCTGACGCTGCTGGCGCTCCTGCCGATGCTCCCGCTCCCGTGGATGACCGGCGCACTCGGGCGACGCATTCACACTCGCTTCGAGGATGTGCAGGAGCACTTCGGCGAGATGACGACGCGGGTGCAGGAGAACCTGGCGGGAACGCGCATCGTGCGGGCCTACCGACAGGAAGCCGCGGAGGAGGCGCGCTGGGAATCGCTGAGCGACACGTATCTCGAGCGGAACATGCGCCTGGCCAAGCTCCAGGCATTGATGCACCCGACGTTCGCGTTGCTCGGCGGTGCCGGCTCGCTGATCGTGCTGGGCGTTGGCGGGACGATGGTGATGCGGGGGACGATCACCGTGGGCGCCTTCGTCGCCTTCGGGATGTACCTCACCATGCTGGTGTGGCCGCTCATCGCGTTAGGCTGGGTGACCAACCTCTTCCAGCGGGCGAGCGCTTCGATGGGGCGGCTGGAGGAGATCCTCGACGCGCGAGCGCTGGTCACGTCGCCCGAGCACACGCGAACGCTGCCGCCGGCTGCAGGCGGGCGCTCGCTCGAGTTTCGCGATGTCGGATTCGCGTATCCCCCGCCCGCGCGCGCGCCGGCGAGCGCGCCCGCCAAGGAGGAGCGCCGACCGTGGATTCGCCTCTCGCGCGGCGAGTCGCGCCCCGCCACGTCGGGCGATATACCGGTCGTCGCGGGAGAGTCGCCCGACGTTCGCTGGGTCTTCCGCCACGTATCCTTCTCGGTGAAGGCAGGCGAGACGTTCGGCGTCGTTGGAGCGACGGGGAGCGGCAAGTCGGCGCTTCTGGACCTGATCACGCGCACGTGGGACCCAACGGAGGGAGAGATCCTGATCGACGGCGTCCCGATTCGCGATTTGTCGCTCGACGAGCTGCGGCGTGAACTCGGCGTGGTGCCACAGGAGACGGTGCTCTTCAGCGATACGATTCAATCGAATCTCACCTATGGCACTGCGGACGACGCGCCGGTGGAATGGGCCGCCGACGTCGCGCAGCTCACCGAAACGATTCGCGATTTTCCCGGTGGATTCTCGACCATCCTTGGCGAGCGCGGGATCAACCTCTCGGGTGGGCAGAAGCAGCGCGCCGCGCTGGCGCGCGCACTGGCGCGGCGCCCATCGATCGTCCTCCTCGACGACGCACTTTCCGCCGTCGACACGCACACGGAGGCGGCGATCCTCCATGGATTGCACGAGGTGCTTGCGGGACGCACGGCGATCATCGCGTCGCATCGCGTGAGCGCAATTCGCGACGCGGACCACATCATCGTGCTCGACAACGGTGGCGTGGTCGAAGCGGGGACGCACGACGAGTTGTTCGCCAACCGCGGACGTTACTGGTCGTTGCTCTCGCGGCAGCAGCTGGAAGAGGAAGTCGAGGAAGGGGTCGGCGGCGCCTGACGAGTCGGGCATTTCTCCGGACCATCGACCATCTTACCGGGACACTCACCACAGGAGACCGACCGGATGGCATCCAAGCGCATCAGCAGGATCGACACCAAGCGGCGGCAGCGCGACGAGCGTCGCGCTCCCTTCGCCGAGTCCACGCCCAAGGCGGTGAAGCGTGCCGTGGGATTGTCCACGACGTCGCAGACGCCGATGCAGGTTCGCGCACCGGGGCTCACGCTGGAGGACGGGCTCCGCGACTTCGCCCGCACCCGCGTGGGATTCAAGCTGGGGAAGTTCGGGCTGGCGATCACGCGCGCGACGATCTCGTTCGAAGATCTCTCCGGTCCCAAGGGAGCGAAACGATACGGCTGCCGTGTGAAGGTGCTGCTGCGCCACATGGGCGAGGTCGTGGTGAGCGAGGAGGCGGAAACGCAGCGCGCCGCCTTCAACGCCGCGATCGACGGGAGTGAACGCGCGGTGCGTCGTACGATCAAGAAGCCGGCCCGGCTCGCCAAGCGCGCACGCGCTCGTTAGGCCTGGCGCGCCGCGCGCGCGGTGAGTCCGCGTCGTCGTCCCTCAGAGATACGGCGAAAAGAGTCGCGCGAGCCCGTCGCGGACCTGCACCAGCGGCGGGCGCTGCCGGAGCGACTGCAGCGTCACCCGCTCGGCGCGGGCAATTCGATGCTCGACCAGCTCTTCGAGGCGCTCGGCGAGCCCCGCGTCGTAGCACTCGAGGTTGTGCTCGAAGTTGAGGCGGAGCGAGCGCGCGTCCCAGTTGGTCGAACCGATCAGCGACCAGACGCCATCGATCACGAACAGCTTCGTGTGATCGAACGGAGGAGGGGTGCGCCAGACGCGACACCCGCTTTCGAGCAGCGGAATCCACTGCGGCACCGTCGCCCAATCCATCAGCGGGACATTGTTCCGCTGCGGGACGATGATGTCGACCTGCAAGCCGCGGAGCGCGGCGACCGAGAGCGACGAAAGGATGCGCGCGTCGGGAAGGAAGTAGGGCGTGACGATCGCGATGCGACGGCGCGCCGCGGCGATCGCCCCGAGCATGAGTTGCGACATCTTGTCGAGATCGGCGTCGGGGCCGTCGGGGACGCCGCGCGCGACCACGCTCCCGAGCTTCGCGGCGCGCGGACAGAGCGCGTCGATCGACGGAAGGATTTCCCCCGACGCGAAGTTCCAGTCCTGAACAAAGACGCGCAGCAGGTCGGCGACGAGCGGCCCCTCGACCTTGAACTGCAGGCAGTGCACCGGTTCCGCCGGGTGCAACGAGAGCTGGTGTCCTTCGCGGATGTTCATTCCCCCGGTGAAGCCGATGTGCCCGTCGACCACCAGGATCTTGCGGTGATTGCGCAGGTTGGCGTAGCGCAGGAGGAATCGCCCAACCGTCGGGAGGAAGACGGCGACCGGGACGCCGAGGTTGCGAAGCCCGGTGGGCATGCGCGGCCGCGAGTAGCGACTCCCCACTGCATCGATGAGGACGCGCACCATCACCCCACGCTTGTGCGCGGCGACGAGCGCATCGCGAAAGCGGAGCCCGACCCGATCGTGGTCGAAGATGTAGGAGGCGAGCATGACGGAGCGCTCGGCACGTTCGATCGCGGCGAGCATCTCGGGATAGGCTTCGTCGCCGTCGACCAGGGGCTGCACGCGATTACCGGCGCGCAGCGGAAGTCCGGTCACGCTGGCGCCGACGCGCACCAGCTCATCGAGTGCCGGGGATCGTTCGAGGAGGGTAGCGGGGAGTCCGCGTCCTCCCTGCGTATCGAAGGCGACGAACTCGCTGGTTGTCCCGAGTTGGGCTGCGCTCCGGCGAATGCGGTTGATGCCGAAGACGACGTAGAGGAGCGACCCCATCACCGGCGCGAGCCAGGCGAGGCCGACCCAGCCGATCACGGCCGGGACCTCGCGCCGCCCGAGGACGGCGTGGATCGTGACGCCCGAGGCGAGGAGGACGTGGATCCCCGAGAGGAGCGCCGGCCAGAACTCTACGATGCGTTGCAGCCGGCACCTCCCCTACACGCGCATTGCGCGCCGAGTCCTACAGCCGTTCGAGGATGAAGTCGGGGGTGAACTGCTGCAGCCATGACGCCAGGATCGTGAACTGGTTGGTGATCATGAGGATGCCGACGCCGATCATGAGGACGCCGGCACCACGCTGCATCCACAGCATCTGCTTCTTGAACTTCTGGAAGAAGGACATGAAGCGATCGACCGCGAGCGCCGAAAGTATGAACGGGATCGCCAGTCCGAGCGAGTAGGCGGTGAGGAGCGCGAGCCCCTTCCCGAGGTCGGCCTCGCTCGACGCGTAGATGAGGATCGAGCCGAGGATCGGACCGATGCACGGCGTCCACCCCGCGCCGAAGGCGACGCCCACGACGACCGTTCCCAGGTAGCCGACGGGTTTGTCCGCCAGATGCAACCGTCGCTCGCGGGCGAAGAAGGCGATGTTGAGGAGCCCCACGAGGTACAGCCCGAAGACGATGATGATCGCCCCGCCAATCTTGGTGATCAGGTCGCGCTGCGTGAACATCACCCGCCCGACGACCGTCGCGGTGGCGCCGAGGGCGAGGAAGATCAGCGAGAAGCCGAGGACGAAGAGGAGCCCGTGCACCAGCGCGACGCGCTTGCGCGCGGCGACGTCGTCGAAGCTCAACCCGGTGATGAAGGTGATGTAGCTCGGGATGAGCGGGAGAACGCACGGGGAGAGGAACGAGAGGAGCCCGGCGCCGAACGCGACGAAGAGGCCGATGGAGGGGGGGGACAAATCGAGACGGGAGACGGGGGACGGGAGACGGGAGTGTGAAGCTACGGCGCGACGCGACCGGTTGACACCGCTGCGCGGCGCGAAGGATCGCGGCGCTGACACGCGTCGCACACGCCGTAGATCACCAGCCGGTGGCGTTGCCTCGCAAAGCCGTTCGCTTCGGCGACGAGGGTGGTCATGCGCTCGAGGCGTTCGTCGCGGAACTCGTGCACGGTGCCACACACGGTGCACAACAGATGTTCGTGGTGCGGGATGTCGCGGGCAGGCTCGAATCGGCGGAATCCCTCGCCGAAATCGCGCTCGACCAGTAGGCCGCTCTTGAGGAGGAGCTCAATCGTTCGATAGATGGTCGCCAGCCCGATCCCGCTTTGCCGGGTCGACAGCTCCGTGGCCACATCGTCGGCCGAGAGGTGGCGCTCCGACTGGAGGAGGACCTCGGCGATCGCCAAGCGCTGCGCGGTGACGGGGAGGCCATGATCGCGCAGGTAGCCGGCGAACGTTTCTACTACGTCGTCTCGAGCCACGCCGGTGCGTCGAGCGCCTGCTTGAGCGACTCGCCGGAGAAGTGTTCCGGCTCGGAGCCATCGCCCGAGCGCTTGGCGACTCCGCGCGCCACTCGTTCGACGGTGGCGAGCGGGGCATCGGCCTCGTGGATCATGTCCACGTCCCACTTTCCGCGATCGGGGCCCTTGATCGTCAGGCGGTACGACGCGGTAAGGATCGCGTAGCGCTGGATCGCGCGCGGGGCGGGAGTGCTCTCTTCTGGCTCGACGGCGTCGCCCGCATCGTCGGTGTTGTCTGGCGACGGGAGCGCGAGGATATCGTCGAGCCGCATGACGTCGGGATCCTCGTCGTGCGCCGCCGAGTCGGCGACGTCGGCGAGGAGTTCGCGCCGTGGCGCTTCGGGGGGCGGGGGCGCATCGGCGTAGGGGGAGTCCTCGTCGGCGATCGCGGTTTCGTCCGGCGTGGCTTCGGCGTCGGCCGAGTCGGCCCTCGCCTCGGCTGGCATCTCGTCGAGGGCGTCGGCGACAGCCGCTGCGGATGCTTGGTCATCCGCGCCCGAATCGCCCGGAAGCGAAGATGAGGCGAGTCGCGACGCCACGCGCTTCACCTCGCGTTCGGCGTCGACCACGATCCGCGTCATCTCGTCGTCGAGCGCATCCTCCACCGACTCGTCGTCCGACGTGTCAGCACTCGGTATGTAGGTCGCACTCCCTTCGATCTCTTCGTCCGAACCTCCCTCCTCCATCTCGGGGATCACGTCGGTGTCGACGAGAGCGAGCGCAGCGGCGGCGGCCGAGTCGTCGGCGACACCATCTCGCACATGCGGGACGACGCGCTCGCCGTGCATCGGCGTGCTCGCTTCGGCGCTCCCATCCAGCTCCGACGCGGAGGCGTCCTGATCACCTTCGTTCGCCCGCGTGGCGACGACAGCGTCAACTCCCTCCACCAACACGTCTCCGTCGACCGACGGCCGCGCCTCGGCGGGAGGCTCGACCGCAACGACAGCGACGCCGCTCTCTATCCCGCCCTGTCGGATCGCCGGAAACAGGCGCAGTTCGACGATACGCCCCCCTTCGGGGACGCGTTCGGTGATGGCAGAGAGGAAACGTCGGGTGGTGTCGTTCATCAGGGAAACAGACGAAGGGCGTCGCGTGCGGTGCGATCGCGCACCGGTCGCCATCCGGCTCGAAGGAGGGACGGCGAATGCGAGGGTAAGATCGCCGGGCGCAGGGGGGGCGAACAACCTCGGTCCGCCGGATTCTCATGGGCAGGAAGGAGCGGGCAGCCGCCTGACGCGCGCGTCGCGTTTCGCGCTCCGGTGCGCGAGTCGTCGGCTAGAGCAAGCTGACCGGGTCCCGGTCGACCACGAGGCGCATCCCGTCGCGGTTGGGGACGTCGTACCGCTCCGCGAAATAGCGGAGCGCGCGGGTGAGTGCGCTGGCTGACCGGCACTTCACGAGCGTGTGCCAGCGCCAGCGCTGCTTGATGCGATCCACGGCGCACGGGGCCGGACCGACGATGGTCAGCCGCAGCTCGGGGCGTGCCGACGAGAGGCGACGGATCCAGTCGGTCGCGTCCTGGGCAAGCTCGGCGGCCGCGGTCTCCCTCGTCGTGGAGAAGATGATGTTGGCGAGGCGAATGGTGGGCGGATACGGCGGTGAGGCGCGCCCCGGGAGCTCCTGGTCGACGAAGCCGAGGTAGTCGTGGGTGACCGCGCAGCGCACGGCGTGGTGGTCGCCCATGCGGGTCTGGATGATCACACGCCCTGATTTCACGCTGCGCCCTGCCCGCCCGGAGACCTGCGCCAGAAGCTGGAAGGTGCGCTCGGCGGCGCGAAAGTCGGGGAGGTTGATCCCGATGTCGGCGTCGATCACACCGACCAGCGTGACGTTCGGGAAGTCGAGTCCCTTGGCGATCATCTGGGTGCCGAGGAGCATGTCGATCTCGCCGGCTCCAAAGCGGTCGAGGATCTCGGCGTGCGCCCATTTTCCGCTCGTCGTGTCGACGTCCATCCGGGCAATGCGCGCCTCGGGAAAGCGCTCGACGAGGAGGCGTTCGACCTGCTGCGTCCCGAGCCCGCGTTGGCGCATGGTGGCAGCGCCGCAACGCGCGCAGTTGTCGCGGAGCGGCTCCGCATGGCCGCAGTAGTGGCAGATGAGGCGTTCGGGGGCGCGGTGGTAGGTGAGCGAGATGGAGCAGTTCGGACAGGCGGAGACATCGCCGCAGGCCGAGCACTGCATGAAGGACGCGTAGCCGCGGCGATTGAGGAGGAGGATGGATTGCTCGCGCAGGGCGAGCGTCTCGCGGAGGGCGCGTTCGAGGGGTTCGGAGACGGTGCGGCGGAAGGGGTCGCGCGAGGCGGGGGAGGTGAGGCGGCGCGGGGGGGCGGGGACGCGTGGGGGGAGGTTGGAGGGAGCGGCGGAGGCGGAATCCTGCTGACTCGCCTCAGGAAGTCCGTTCGCTTCTGTCGACGGATTGATGACGGGGGAAATGGAATGGTGATGGAGTTTGGCGGAGGAGGAGGTATCGTTGTTTTTGGGGGGGGCCCCCCGCTCGCCGACTCCAGCATTCGTCTGAATTCGCGCTTCTCCGCGCGCATCAGAATCGCCCCGCCCCTCACTCGCCCGCACCCGCGCCGAGGCGACCTCCTGGCCGCGAATCGCGTCGCTCCCACCATCCCCCCGCATCGCCGCCACGCGCTCGGACTCGAGCGCGCTCCCTGTGCCGCCGCGCCACTCTCCCCCGTCCCCGCGACGCACCGACCCGAGATCGACCACCTCGATCGCCGGAAGCACCCCTCCTCCAACCCGGTCCGGCAGCGAAACGAGATGGTATTTCCCCTCCTGCGCCAACACCCAGCTGTCGAGGCTCGGCGTTGCGCTCCCCAGGACGGTGATCGCCCCCTCGAGCCGCGCGCGCACCACCGCCACATCGCGCGCGTGGTAGCGCGGGGTCTCGTTCTGCTTGTAGCTCGATTCGTGCTCCTCGTCGACGATGATCGCCCCCACATCCTGGAGCGGCGCGAAGATCGCCGAACGCGCGCCGACGGCGATGCGCTTCTCCCCGCGCCTGAGCGCGCGCCATGCGTCGAGCCGCTCGCCATCACTGAGCGCGGAATGCAGGACGGCCACGCGATCGCCGAAGACGCCGCGGAACCGGTCGACCGTCTGCGGCGTGAGGGCGATCTCGGGGACAAGGACGATCGCCGAGCGCCCCCCCTCGTCCACGATGCGCCGCAGCACCTCCAGGTAGACGAGCGTCTTCCCGCTTCCCGTGACCCCGTGCAGCAGAAAGACGTCGCCTCTCCTCCCGCCGCCGATCGTCGCGATCGCCGCCTGCTGCGCCGCTGTAGCCTCGTGTCGCACGTGCGACGCGCCGACTCGATCGCTGAACGGATCGCGCATCACCGACTCGCGTTGCAGCTGCAGCAAGTCACGCTTGACCAGCGACTGGATCACCCCTTCGGAGACGCCCAGCTGCTCCACCACCTGCTCGACGCTCGTTCGCCCGCCCGAGGCCTCGACGAACTCGTAGACGGCGCGCTGTCGCGGCGCCCGCTTGAAGAGTGCGTCGCGTTCGAGCAGCGATTCGAGCCGCGTCCCCAGCACCAGTGTGCGTCGAGTACGTCCGGGAGGCGACGGCGCGGCGGCCCCTGTGAGTCCGGCGGGGAGCGCGCTCCGGAGCGCCATGCCTAACGGGGCGACGTAGTGATCGGCGAGCCAGTGGCCGGTGGCGAGCATGGACGGCGACAGCGCCGGCTCCGCGTCAGGCACCGCCCGCACCGCCTTGTATTTCACCCCGTCGACCGGGGCGACGTCGGTGGCCACGACGATCCCCACCTCCTCGCGCGCGCGCCACGGCACCACGACGCGGCTCCCCGGCACGATCGCATGCTCGAACGCGCCGTCCACGGCGTACGAGAAGGTGCGAAAGAGTGGGACCGGCAGGGCGACGTCGATGAGACGCCGACTCTCGGGGATGAGCGGGAGCGACATGGGCTTCCAAGATATCCCGTGCCCCGACACCCCGTGCTCGCGCGCTCCTCGCCCGAACGCCCCATTCATCCGGGTGAGCGCCATCCGCTACCTTACGATCATGCCTCGCTCGCGATCCGTCTCACCTCCACGCACACGCCCCGGCACGGCGGTAAAGGCGACGCTCGAGTCACGCCTCGAGGAGTACGGCTACATCCTCCTCTTCGACGGCACGTGCGGACTGTGCAACCGCGCGGTACAGTGGATCCTGCGTCGAGACGCTGGGGGGACCATGCGCTTCGCACCGCTCGACAGCACGCTCGGCAAGCAGGCGCTGGCGCGCCTCCCCGATCTCGCGGGCGTCGACTCGATGGTGCTCCTCCATCGCGGCGGCGCGTGGATCAAGTCGACCGCCGCACTCGAAATCGCGCGCTATGTCGGCGGATTCTGGGGGATCGGAGTGCTCGGCTATCTCGTCCCGCGAGCGTTGCGCGACTGGGTCTACGACCAGGTCGCCAAGCGGCGCACCGCGATGTTCGGGCGGCTCGACAGCTGCATGCTCCCGTCGCCCGGGGAGCGAGAGCGCTTCTACCTCGACTAACGAGCGAAGCCGCTCATCGGATCATGCGCGCGCGTGCAGCTGCCCGCTGGCCGGTACGTTCGCGCGCTCCTTGTGCCTTCGCATGTGTGATCGGCCCGCGCGCTCGACGTGCGCGGTGCGACCCTACAGCGATGAAACAGCCGCCGATCCGGTGCGGCGCGCGAACCACGCCGTCCGCTGCTCGCCCGGCGTCCCCGACGCCAGGAGATAGGCGAGGAGCGCGTCGGCGAGTTCGAAGCCCGACTGGTAGCGCTCCTCCGCCTTCTTCGCGAGGCACTTCATGACGATCGCCGAGAGTTCGGCGGGAACGCGCGAATCGACGACATCGGGCGCCACCGGCGCCTCGTGCACCTGCTTGTAGCCGACGGAGTACGAGTCCGCACCATCGAACGGCGGGAAGGCGAGGAGCATCTCGTACAGCATCACGCCGACCGCGTACAGGTCACTGCGGCCGTCGACCATCTTCCCCATCGCCTGCTCGGGGGACATGTAGTGCGGCGTCCCCATCGCCCGTCCGCTTCGCGTTAGGCGCCCGTGGAAGCGCGCGGTCGCGATCCCGAAGTCGGTGATCAGCGCGTGCCCATCCTCATCGAACAGGATGTTGTCGGGCTTGATGTCGCGATGCACCACACCGCGCCGGTGCGCGTAGTCGAGCGCGATCGCCACCTGCGCGCAGATGGTCGCCGAGGGACCGGCTGGCACCGACTTGTCGCGGACGAGCACATCGGCCAGCGAACCGCCGGCCATGTACGGCATCACCAGGAAGACGAGCCCGTTGATGTCGCCGAAATCGAGGATGGGACAAATGTGCGGATGCAGGAGCTGCGCCGACGCCTCGGCTTCGCGCCGAAAGCGCTCGCGCATTTCGGGGTCACGCGCGAGGTGCGCGTGCAGCACCTTCACCACCAGCGGACGGTCGAGCGTTGCATGCAGCGCGTAGTAGACGTGCGCCATCCCCCCGCTCCCCATGCGACGGATGATGCGATAACGGGCTCCGGCCGCACGACGCAGGTTCGTCAACTCGGCATCGGGCTGCTCGAGCGGCGCCGCCGAGACCTCGGGAAGGTCCTCCGTGCAGCGCACACACTTCACGGCGCGCGTCCGGTTCCAGGTGCCGCAATCGGGGCAGAACATGCGTCAGGCTCCGAAGCGGAGGCGAACGAAATCGTACGGCGGGAGTGCCTCGCTCTCCTCGATGTCGAAATCGCGCAATCGGCGCCGCTCCTCGTTCACTGCCTCCTGGAAGGTGTCCCACTTTTCGCGCTCGACCAGGAACGACGCCTCCATGCTCCGACCGTTAGGCGAGGCCACCGGCGCGAACGTCACGCACGCCACCGCACTCCGCTTGAGGAAGCGGAACGAGTCGAAGACCGTCGTCTCGAAATCGGCGATCTGCATCTCGCGCGTGTCCGACACTCCTTCGCTCGGAAACGGGATCGGGGTCACGCGCAGTCGCGTCATCAGCCGGTCCCCCACGAAGGAAAATCCCTCCTTGAGCGTGACGTAGTGCAGCTCCATCCAGTGCAGGAGCGAGTCGCGCGAGCGGAAGACCGTGCCGAACGGTGCCGGGATGATCGGCTGCTCGCGGAAACGCGATTCGACGATGTCGCGATAGGTGCGAATCGCCTGCGTGGTCGCCTGCAGTCGCTCATAGGGGACGCGATGCACGATCGCCGCGAGTTCGCGCAGCGGCACGAGCTCCACATCGGCCACGCGGATTGGGGCCGCGGCATCGTAGTGAACGACTCCAAAGAGCTGCAGCGCCTCGTTGCCGACGGCGGGAATGCGGAGACTGCGCGTACGCGCCACGAAGGTCCTCGGTACGTCGTGCGTTACGAAGTGATGCGACGGATTTGGTCGATCGGCGCTTCCCTGCTCCAACAGTCGGAACTCGTGTCCCGAGCGTGCGCCTGGTCACCGATCGAGTGCGACCACGCGCGCCCCGCGTCCGGGGCGAGGCGAGCGAGGACGCATACCGCTTCGCCTGAAGTATCGTCCTCTGACGCCCCGAACATCATCCCCGGTTCGCACTCTGCGCCATGGTTCGCGCGAGCGAGACGATTCTCATCCTCGCGTCCCACGCGGCTCCCTTGCGGCGCCCTCGCGGCCCCTTCGCGGCCCAATCGCGGCCGCCTCGCTGCCCCCTCGCTGCCCCCTCGCTGCCGCCTCGCGGCCGCCCAGCGGTCCCCTCGCGCCCTCTCACGGCTCCCTCGCATCGGCCACGGATGCCAGCGCCGGGCCGGTACGACCGCACCGCTTCCAGGACGCCGCGGTTCTATCGCAGCGCCCGGAGATGGGCGACGCAGGCCGCGCCCAGACGATCGGGATCGTATCCGCCCTCGAGCGCGGAGACCAGACGCCCTCCACACCAGCTCTCCGCGCGCTCCACCATCTGCCGCGTAAGTGCTTCGACATGTTCGAGTTCGAGCGTGAACCCGCCGAGCGGATCGCCTCGGAGCGAGTCGAATCCGGCCGAGACGAGGATCAGGTCCGGTAACCAGCCGGCGGTAGCGTCGTCGACAGCGCGGGTGAGCGCGTCGACATACTCAACGGCTGGGCGCGCCGCGGGCATCGGGACGTTCCAGACGGAGCGGTGCGGCCCTCGATCGTCGGCCGGCCCGGTGCCCGGATACCAGGGCCACTGGTGCATCGAGACGAAGCGGATGTCGGGCTCGTCCTGCACCAGCGCCTGCGTCCCGTTTCCGTGGTGAACGTCCCAATCGACGATCAGCACTCGCGACGCCCCGTGCCGCTGGCGCGCGTAGCGCGCGGCGATCGCGACGCTCCCGAACAGGCAGAAGCCCATGCCGCGGCTCCGCAGGGCGTGATGCCCCGGCGGTCGCACCGCGGCGAAGGTGCGCGTCGCGCGCCCGTCGAACGCCATGTCGACACCATCGAGGACGGCGCCCGTCGCAGCAGTTGCCGCATCCCACGATCCCTCGCTGGCCACGGTGTCGGCATCGAGCGATCCCCCGCCGGCGAGGACCAGGTCGCGCACGCGAGCGACGTACGACGGGTCGTGCGCGAGGGCGAGTTCCTCCTCGGTGGCGTGGCGCCCCTCGAGGTGCTCGACGCTCGCGAAGAGTTCGGGGTCGTGGCGAAGCGCGCGCGGGATGGCGCGCAGGCGCCCGACGTGCTCCGGATGGCGCCACCCGGTGTCGTGACGACCGCAATCGGCATGTGAGATGTAGGCTACGCTCATCGGGAACCTCGCAGTCGCCGCGACGCCCATTCGGCCAGCAGTCCCCCGAGCAGGAGCGCGAAGAGCAGCGGCTCCCACCAGTCGCTCCCCAAGGTAACGCCTCCCCCGTCCCACGCGCCGGTTCCATCAGGCGCGCCTAACGCCGAGACGAGCGAGGCATACGGCATCTCGTCGACGGGGGGCGCGGAGGCCACTGGGACGGTTGGGGCGCGAACCACCGAACCCACCATCGCCGACCACCACTCGCGGTGCAGGCGTGGCGCGTCGGGGCCTCCCTCCATCCGCCAGCGCCAGGTGTCCTCGTAGCCCAGCGCGAGGACGCGCGCGGTGCCGACGCGCGCCGCGATCGCGCGGGGGCGCCCGCCGGTCCGATCGAGGACGAGCGCACCGTTGCGGCTGGCGGTGAGGGCGATACCATCCAGGCCGCGCCTCGGCGCGTCGCCGGCCAGCGCACCCAGCGTCGGCGGGACACGCCCCGCGCCGCGGGCCGGGAGGATCGCTCCAAACGCCGGCAGCGCCATCGCCTCACCAGCGATGACCGCGCCTCCCCCCTCGCGTACGAAGCGCACGATCGACGGCGCGTAGGGCGCCGCACTGGCGTCGACCGCAATCACTGCCCCGTAATGCGCGGTGTCGATGGGGACGTCTCCGCCCTGGCGCACGCTCACCGTTGGCGCGACGGCGAAGCGTGCATCGACGCGCCACCCCGCTTCTTCGAGCGCCGCGGTGATGAACTTTCCTTCCCACCCTGCGCTGGCAAGGACCAGCACTGGGCGTAGTACGAGCGAGTCGCGGCGCGCAGTCGTCGCGATGCTGCGCGATGCGTGGGTGCCGACGGTGCCGTCGAGCGTGGCGTCGAGCACGCGCGTCCCCGACGGAGGGAACGCGCTCGAATCGACGCTCCCGGCGCCGTCGTCGATCGAGAGCGGGGCGCCAGGCGTGCCGACGGCGACGAGACGCACGCGACCGGAAGGATCGGGGAGAGGCTCGAGCGCCGTCGCCATCGGGATGTCGCGAGCAGCGTTAGGCCCCCCCGCATCCCGGGCAGCAGCATGACGCCATCGCACGCGTGTCCCTGCCCCCGCGACCGCGCGCGCCCAGGCGCGCTCGCTCGCACCCGGGAGCGAGTCCAGTGTGAGGTCCAGTTCACCGAGCGCGCCGCGCGTCGCACGCTCCAGCGCGGGACGCAGGTCGGCCGTCGCGCGCGTCAGCAGCGGGCGCTGCGCCGGCACCGGCGCGCGCCCGGCGCGCCACGCGAGCACGGCCAGCGCCGCCACCGCGACGCCCCGGCACGCCCGCTCGACGCGCTGCCTAACGGGTGAGGGCATACACCACCAGGTTCACGCCGAAACGCGTGTTGTCCACCGAGTAGAATCGCTTGTTGTCGGGATGGAAGTTCCACTCCGACGAGTAGTCCTTGTTGCTGTAGACGACCGACAGGCGCCCCACGTGCTGCGCGGCCATCAGGTACGGATGCAGGAGGTTGTCTCCCCACCCGTTGAGCTCGTGCGACGTGTTCGGCGGCCCGTCCTCGAAGCGGAAGAAGGCAGAGTAGAGCGGGTGCGAGTTGGGGAGCTTGGCGAGGGGACCAGCGACGGCGCGCAACTCCTCTGTCACCGTCTTGTGGAACATCCCGTCCACGTCGTGGTTGTGATCATCCACGAAGAGGAGCCCGCCGCGCTCGATGTACCGCGACAGGATCTGCTTTTCCTGTGTGGTGAATCGCACCGGGAGGTGCCCCGTCAGGTACAAGAGCGGATAGCGCAGCGCGGCCTCCGACCCGAGCGGTACGACGACACCCGACGGCGCGACGTCGATCTCCGTGTACCGTGCGATCGAGTCGATCAGGTTGGCGGGAAGGAGCGGCGCAGAATCCCAGTCGCCCGACTCGTACTGCGCGGTCGCGAAGGTGAAGACGCTCACGGCAGGTGCCCCCAGCGCGCAAGCGAGTCTGCCGACGCGAAGTCGTCGTCGAGCGCGCGGCGAGCACCGAGGAGCGCCGCTGTCGCGTCACGCGACGTGCGGAGCGCGTCGATCGCGCGCTCGAGCGCACTCGCGGCCTGCGCATTCCGGTCGGCCACCGCCAGCCGCAACACGAGGAGCGAGTCGACGCCGGCCACGGGTGAGGACTCGAGCACGTCGAGCGCGGCCGCGAATCGACGCAGCATGGCGCCACGATACGGATCGAGCGCGGCGCGCGGCTGCCGTGCGTTCGGCGTCCCCTTGTCCTTCCCCTGCATTCGAACCTTGGCCAGGTCCACCACCACGCGCGGCGGAGCGCCACGCAGGTACAAGCGCTCGGCGGCACGGGCGCGCTGGATCGCCGCCAACGCGAGATACATCGGTGGGAGGGCGCGCTTCGGTTCGCCACCGTCCAGCGCGCGCCCCGCCTCCCACATCGCGTTGAATGCTTCGAGCATAGGGCGGTTGATCGCGACGACTGGCGTTTCATCCCCCTCGAAGTCGGTAGGATCGCCATTGATCTCCGTCGCCTTCTCGGCCGCGGCCAACAGCTGCTCGGGAGTGAGCGGGCCATCCGGGATCGAATCGGCTTCGCCGTGCTCGTGACCGTCGCCGCCATCACCTAACCGCGCGAAGATGATGTCGCTGACCTGCTTGCGCAGTCGCGCCTGGTCGCGACCGATCCGGCGCGATTCGGCGGTGACCTCGCCCGCGGCGATCGTCCGCGCTCGTTTCACCAGTGCCTCGGTCATGTTGATCAGCATGCGCTGGCTCAGCACCGACTTGTCCACTTCGGGCGGGGGGGCCTGGTCCACGGCGACGGAGTCGTACTCGTCGGCGCGGGCGATGCGGATCGTCCGCGTCTCCGAGCTCCCGATCCCCGGCCCCGACACGTTGTTGCGGTCGCGCGCGACGGCGCGCAGGTGCACGATGTCACCGGGTGAGAGCTGCAAGGCATCGAGCGAGAGCGTGGCGTGCAAGGCACCGCGTCTCGCGCTCCCAGTCGGCAGCATACCTAACGAGCCGCTCTTGAAGGTGAAGCGCTCCCCTTCGCCGGAGCTGACGATGTACTCGAAGTTCGCCGAGGCGAGGCCGAGATCGTCTTCGAGATCGGCATCGAGTGCCACGGTTCCCGTCGGTGCGCGAAGGATCGTGTCGCGCGCTGGCGAACGAAGCGCCACTCGCGGCGCGGAGTCGACGAGCGGCTCGAGCGCAAGGAGCTTGGCGTCGGCGCCGTTCCGCTGCAGTCGCACGAGCGCACGCGACGATCCGGCCGCAAAGGCCGCACGCCACGCGTCGCTCGTCCCCTCCACTCGGAGCGAAGCGGAGTCGAGCAACGCCCGCGTCTCAGCGGCAGCGCCGCTCCCGGAGAGCGTCACGCGGCTTCCCGGATACGCCCGCACGAGCGCGGGGTCGGTCTCACGGACCGTCGGGAGCCCGGTGTAGGGCGGCGGCTGCAACGTGAGCGTGACCCGACCCAGCGGCTCGACTGCCGCGGACCTCGTGCTCGCGCCCCGCGCCCCGGCGATTGCCCGGCGCGCAACAGCGGCGCCGGCAGGTGCAATCCAGGCAACGACGAGTCCAAGCGCCGCGACAAGAAGTGGAAGACGAAGCGACCGCCACAGGGCACGGCTCGCCGCACGTTCCCATGTCACCTGCGCAACCGCTGTCGCGAGCGCCGAGCGCGTCGACGGCGCGACATCGTCGCCGACGACCGACACCAGTGCAAAGCGCAGCGATGGCGCCTGCTCCTCGATCCAGAGCGCGGCGCGCTCCAGCGAGAGGGAGCGCGTGGCGCTTCGCCACCACTCCGATGTCGCGACAGCAAGCGTAACGAGTCCGACCACGAGTGCGGCGGTGGCACCACCGGAAAGTGCGCCTGGATCCGGCGAGTCGCCGCCGCCAAGGAGGAGCGGGCGACTGGCGGCGAACGCCAGCGCCCCGGCCCCGATGCCAGCGAGCGCCGCTCGCAGCAGTGCCGTCAGCTGCAACCGCCGGCGCCAACCTGCGACCTGTCGCACGAGCGCGGGCGCCTGCGTTGCTGCAGTCGCACTCGCAGTCGCACTCGCACTCGCACTCGCCGCGGCGCGATGAGTGGCACTCATGCGGCCTCACGGCGCGAGGGCGCGTCGGACGAAGCGGCAGCGAGACGCACATTTCTGGCGCGACGTATCCACCACTCCAGCAGGAGGAGGAGGGCCACGCCGGCGAGGAGCGCGCGCGACAGCGCTGGCGAGGACGATGCGTCCTGATCAGGGCGCAGCGCGACCGACACTCCGGCCGACGTCGTCGACGACGCGCGCGAGCTATCGCGCCCCGTTCCAGCCGAAACGCTCCCCTCAACCCAGCGCGAGATCACCGAATCGGCAATCGCCATCTGGACTCCACCTCCACACGGCGTCGCCAGCGATCGCACGAGGCGAGTGAAGCCGGGGCGCAACACTTCATCGCCCGACGACGGCAAATCGACCGCGATAGTGCGTAGACATCCCGCGCCGAGCGGCTGTTCCGTCGCGGCAACCGTACCGTCGCTCCAACGCAGGATTGCTGGTCCGGGGAGCGGGATCCCGTGGAGTGGACCAAGGTGTCCGGCAACGCTCTGCGTTCCGTCGCCGAGGATCGCGACGGATGGCGCGTCCTTCCGATCCGCGGCTTGCGACGGACGTGGCCACCAGACGAGCACGTCCCCGCCGCGCGCCCACGCCGAGTCCCCTGCGGTCAGCCGGTCACGCGTCACCCTGAGCCGTGGACTCGCCGAGTCGCGCGCAAGGGCGATCGCCGCACCGACCGGGTCCTCCACCGGCGGGAGCGCGGCACTCGCTGCAGCGCCGTCGGCGCCCGCGACCCTCTCCCGCATGTCGTCGCCCCGCATCGCAAGCCGCACAGCGGCGATCGTGCCGCTCCACTGCGAGCGAATGGCAGGCATCGCCGCACTCCAACTCTCCGAAGCGAACGGCGACACGACGACGATCTCCACGTGTTCGCGGGTCCGCGAGAGGCGCTGCGCTTCGCGAATCGCGGCGACGAGACCGGCCGCCAATTCGCCGCGCGTCTGCGATCGCTCGGCGCGCAGGCTGTCGGGCACTACGACTGCGCTGGAATCAACGCGCACCCACACGAGTTCGTCCGCGCCCGTCGCGTGGGCGCGTGCGCTATCGATCGCCGCGGCCACGTCGGCGACACGGCGCGAAGCGTCGACCACCATCACGCGTGCGGTGCCCCTTCGCACCGGCGCAACGACCGGGCGCGCCAGCGCCACTCCCGCCAGCAGCAACGCGGCGACGCGCACGCACATCGGCACAACATCGGTCGGTCTGATGGCGCGCGACACGGCGCGCACCGCCGAGGGCGGGATGAAGCGCGCCGTCGGGAACGAAACCGGTGTGGGACGTCGCCACGCCAGCAGGTGCAACACCACCACCACGAGTGATGCCGCGCCTGCCGCCAGCAGGTAGGAAGGGTGAGCGAGCGCCGGCATCGCTATGCTCGCCCCGCCGCGCCAGTGGCCACCGCGCGCACCACCAGCGCGGGATCGTCCTCGGCCAGCACCGCGCGGTACGTCGCCCCCGCCAGCCGCCACGCGCGGGCGACCTCGTCCCGCCACTCGGCGAAGCGCTCGCGATACACGCGCTGCGCCTCGAGGTCGAGCGGTCGTTCGACTGTGGGATCCTCCGGATCGACGGCCAGCGTCATCGACGGCGCCGGATCAATCTCCTCTTTGGACAACACGTGCAACACCTGCACGTCGCCACCGGCGGCCGCGCGCGCCGCTGCGGCACCGCGCAATGCCGCTTCGTCGCCCAGCAGGTCGGAGACGATCACGACTCGCGCGCGCTCGGGTACGTGCAACAGTGAGGGTGCAATCGGTGAAGCCCCCGCCGGCGTCACGCTCCCCAGTGCGGACACGAGTTCCACGAGGACGTCGGCGCGAGTGCGCGCGCGCACACGCACGTCGCCCCCCTTGGCGATGATCGCCGCACCGACGGGATCGCCCGAGCGTTGGGAGACCGCCGCCAATCCCACCGCGAGCGCGCGCGCCATGCGCCACTTGCCTAACGACTCGTCGGGAAAGGCCATCGAGGCCGACGCGTCCACGACGAGCCAGGTGGGATGCACCGCGCGGTCGTCGGAGAGGCGGATGAAGGCGCGATCGCTCCGGGCGAGGAGCTTCCAGTCGAGCTGTCGCGGGTCGTCACCCTGGCGATACAGGCGATACTCGCTGAGTTCGGGGGCGCGTCCCCGCAGGCGGGAGAGGTGCGATCCGGTGTGCACGCCACTGACCCGGCGGCGCGCCGGCCACGTGAGGCCGCGAACCGCGTCGAGGATCGGGCCGTACTCGCGCGGGATCGACATGGATGGGTCGGGCGTCTGGGGCGCGTTCAGCCGGTGGCGACGTGGGGGGCCCCCCCCAACAACAACCTACCTCCGCCCCCCGCTCCCCCCTTCACCATTCGCACGCCCCCCGTACCAAAAACTAGATCCGGAGCCCGCTCGCCGGCGCCGCCTCCTTCTGCACGACGTCGCGCACGATCTCCTCCGCCCCGATCCCTTCAGCTTCGGCGGCGAAGTTCGGCAGTACCCTGTGACGCAGCACCGGCCCCGACACGCGACGAATGTCCTCCGGCGCCACCGCCATCCGCGCCGAGAGCAGCGCGTGCGCCTTCGCGCCGAGGATCAGCGCCTGGCCAGCGCGCGGTCCGGCGCCCCAGCGAGCGTACTTGCGCACGATCTCCGGCGCTCCGCTCCCGTCCGGGCGTGTCGCACGGGCGAGCGCCGCCGCATAGCGCAGCACCGCATCGCTTGCCGCCACGTCGCGCGTCATCCGCTGCAACGCGATCGTCTGCGCACCGTCGAGCACCGGCTCCAGATCGACCGACGTGCGGCCAGTCGTCGCGCGGAGAATCGCGACTTCCTCGTCCTCCTCCGGATAGCCGACGCGAATGTCGAACAGGAAGCGATCGAGCTGCGCCTCCGGGAGCGGATACGTCCCCTCCTGCTCGATCGGGTTCTGCGTGGCCAGCACGAAGAACGGTTCGGGGAGCGACATCGTCTCGCCAGCCGCCGTCACGCGGTGCTCCTGCATCGCCTCGAGCAGCGCTGCCTGAGTGCGCGGCGGCGCGCGATTGATCTCGTCGGCAAGGACGATGTTGGCGAAGACCGGCCCCTTCACGAAGCGGAACGAACGCGCGCCCGTCGACGAGTTCTCCTCGAGAATCTCCGTGCCGGTGATGTCGCTGGGCACGAGGTCGGGCGTGAACTGAATGCGCCGGAAGTCGAGTCGCATGGCGTCGGCGACCGACTTGATCATCAGCGTCTTGGCGAGCCCCGGCACACCGACGAGGAGCGCGTGCCCCCCGGCCAGGATTGCCATCAGGATCTCGTCGAGCACATCCCCCTGCCCGACGATGCGACGCGCCACCTGCTCGCGCAAACGCGACGCTGCCGCCAGCAACGCGTCAGGCGTGGCGGCGGCGTGCGGAGGCGGCGGAGAGTTGGACGAAGGGGTCAGCGGACGGGATGACGACGACGACTCGTGAGCAGGAAGATCGATCCGTTCTTCGCACCGGCGTCGGTCAGCGTGACTCGTTCATCGAGCACTTCCCACCCGGCGAGCTTCATGACGAACTCGGCGTGGTTCGCCGCCTCGTCAGGCATCAACGCCTGCAGCGCGCGCTCCTTCACCACCGACACCGGCGTGTCGGCCGGTGCGTCGACGCGAATCGTATCCCACACCTCGGGGATCTGCACTCGCAGCGTGATGACAGGCTCCGATCCCGTGCCAAGACGGATGCCCTCGGGGCGGCTGCGGAGCGTCGATGTGAACGGCGCACTCATGCAGTCACCTCGGCGACCGGCGGGAGCGTGGCGAAGAAGCGCGACACCTGCGCGTCGAACATATACGACGCCCCAGTCACCAGCGTTGTGCCGTCGCGGACCAGCGCACCGATGACGACCTCTTCGCCTCCCTGTCCGCGCAGCGAAACGTGAGCGGCACTCTCCTGTTCGGGGAAAGCGGCGTAGATGCTGTTGCGTCGCGCAAAGAATTCCTTCGCCGCGGCGAGCACGTCGGCCGGCGGGAGCGTGGTGCGCGTTTCCTGCATCGTGCGTCGTTGCGTCATGCCAGGATCACGTGATCGTTAGGTTTCCCCGCGCATCGAGCGCGGGCTCGAACTCCAGTGGAAGCGAGACGACGACCTCCGTCCCCTCGCCCGGTGCCGAACGGAGCGACACGTCGCCGCCGAGCAGTCGCGCGAGCCCCCGCGCCAGCGTAAGCCCGAGCCCCGACCCTCCGTAACGACGCGTCACCGAACCATCCAGCTGCCGGAACGCCTCGAAGACGACCGCCTGCGAATCGGCGGGGATGCCGATGCCGGTATCTCCCACCGTGAAGTGCACGCGGTCGCCGACCAGCGACACCCCAACCTTCACGCGCCCGCGCGGGGTGAACTTGTAGGCGTTGCCCAGCAAGCTAACGAGGATACGGGCGATTTTCTTGCGATCCGACTTCATCCGCGGGAGAAAAGCCGGCGACTCCGCGACAATGAGATCGACCTCACTCAGTCGTCCGGGGACCGTGTCCACGACCTCCTGCAGCACCAGCGCGGGATCGAACTCCTCGATGTAGACCTGAATCCCGCCGCGCGTGAGCGTCGTGAGCTCCAGCAGGTCCTCGATGAGCTCGAGGAGGCGTTCGCTCGAACGCTTCACGTGCGACAGGTCGTGGCGCTGCCCCTCGGTGAGGGGACCCGACAGCTCTTCCTGCAGGATGGAGATGTAACCCAGCACCGACGTGAGCGGCGTGCGCAACTCGTGCGACACGTTGGCGAGGAACTCGTCCTTCGCCCGTCGCGCGTCGACAACCGCCGAGTACTGCTCCTCCAGCTCCGCGTTGGCCTCGGTGAGCGCCGCGTTCGTGCGGCGCAGCTCGTCGATCAGCGAGGCCTTCTCCGCGGTCGCCGCCATCTGGTCGGCGACCATCTTCATCATGTCGAGCGACTTCCGTGTGCGCTTCCCGACATCGGCGAAGTAGAACGTCACCGCCCCGAGCACCTTGGTCGATGTCTGCAGCGGAAGGGCGACGATCGCTCTAAAGCCGAGCTCAGTCGCCACCTCTCCCCAATCCTCGAGATCCGAGTCGGTGAAGACGTCGGGGACCTGAATCGCCCGTCGTTCCGCGGCCGCCTCTCCGCTCGGACCGAAGCCGAGTCGCACGCGCATCTCCCCAAGCCACGGGCGATAGCGGTCGGGCCAATTGTACGCGGCCACCAGGTGCATCAGCTCTGACACGCCGTCGACGAGGAAGACCGACGCGAGCGTCGCACCCACCAGCGGACTCACCCGATCCAGCGCGAACTGGAAGACCTCGTCCGGGTGATTGGCGTTGAGGAAGGAGTGCACCACCTCCTTGATCGCCATCAACTCCCGGAGCGACTCGGGAGGATTCGACGTCGGAAGGTTGGGCATCGAAGGGCGCGGCCCTTCGGATCGCCGTCTGAAGGCCTTGGGCACGGTCGGGGAGTCTAACGCCGAACCACCGCGTGGTGAAGAAGCCGGGACGCTACTTCCGGGGATTCGCGGCGCGTACCTCGACGATGAAGGTGAGCGCTTCCTCAGGGGCGGCGAGCACGTGGGCCACCGTTTCGGCCACGTACTCCGGCCGGAGCGCCCACTCGACCGCCGAGCCACCTGGAGTCAGTTCGGTCGCCACCGAGCCGGGCATGACGATGGAGACCTTCACACCATGCTGCCTCACTTCGAGCATGAGACATTCGCTGAGCGCCTGCACGGCGTGCTTGGTCGCGGTGTAGCCGCTGCCGCCGAGGAATGAACTGCGCCCGGCGATCGAGGAGATGTTGATGATGTGCCCGCGCCCTTGCGCGATCATCCCGGGGAGGAGGGCGTGCGTGACGTGGTAGATGGCGTTGACGTTCACGTTCATCATTTCCGTCCACTCGGCGGCGGTGAGCTCCACGAAGGGACGGCGATGCATCACTCCCGCGTTGTTGACGAGGACGTCGGCGTGAACGCCGTCGAGCGCGCGGGCGATCGCGGCGGGGTCGCGCAGGTCGACCGGGCGCGTGGTACACGATACGCCGCGCGCAGCGATCTCCGCGCCTAACGAATCGAGCGCTGCGCTCGGACGGGCGAGTGCGACGATCTCGTATTGCGGGGCGAGCCGGAGGGCGATGGCGCGCCCGATCCCCTTGCTCGCACCGGTGATGACGGCGGTGGGCATGTGTCAGCTCTCCGTGGGTGGGTGTTGCGAGGTCGTGCGCGTCACGACGCCATGCACGAGACGCACGCCGAAGGCGAGCGAATCGAGGCTCACGCGCTCGTCGGCGCCGTGCATGCGATCCTCGTCGCCTTGCGTCAGCGGGAACGGGAGGATGCCGTAACAGGCAATCCCCGCCTTGCGCAGCGACGCCGAGTCGGTCGCACCTGTCGAGAGGTAGGGGACGGTCACGAGCCCCGGGGCAAGCGCGGCGGCGCTCTCGGCGATCGCCCGGAACATCGGCGAATCGATGGCCGAGGCTGGGGCGTCGTCGCCGCTCGCCCGCACCCGCAACGTGACGTTTGGGTCGTCGATCACGCCGCGCAGGCGTGCGACGACGTCTTCGATGGCGACACCGGGGAGCGTGCGGATGTTGAGCGTCGCCTCACAGTGCGGCGGGATGACGTTCGAGCGCGTCCCGCCGCTCACCAACGTCGGCGAGATCCCGTTGCGCAGGACCGCGTCGAGCGAGGGGAGTACCGCCATCGCGCGCGCGCCAGCTGCAACGCGCGCCGCATCGTCCGAGGCAAGGTCGGCCATCGCCCCGCGCTGCGCCGCGTCGGGCCAGAGCGCGGCCAGCCCGCGGAAGAATTCACGCGTGACCGGCGATAGCGCGAGCGGCTCCTGGTGCGCCGCGATGCGGGCGATGGCATTTGCGAGGTGGGCGATCGCGTTCCCGGCGAGCGGGATCGACGCATGCCCTCCCGGTCCGCGCGCGGTGACGATGACGTTGTGCGGGACCTTCTCGGCGCATTGCACGGCTGCATAGAGCGGTTTGCCGTCGACCACCCGAACACGCCCTCCCTCGTTCAGCGCGAATTCGGCATCGAGCAGCTCGGCGCGGTTCGCGAGCACCCAGTCGATGCCATGCACACCGCCGGCCTCCTCGTCCGAGGTGGCAAGGAAGATGAGGTCGCGCGACGGGAGCGCTCCTCCCTCGTCGATCGCGCGCCTAACGAGCAGCATGGCGACGAGGTTGCAGGCCAGCATCCCCTTGTCGTCGATTGCCCCGCGCCCGTAGACGAATCCGTCGTGCACCTCGGCGCCAAACGGGGGATGCGTCCAGTCGGCGGGATCCACGCCCACCACGTCCATGTGCGCCATCAGGAGCAACGGGCGCGCGGATCCATCGCCACGGATGCGGGCGATCAGCGACGCGCGCCCGGGCGCCGGCTCGTCGAGCCACGATTCGATCCCCGCCCCCTTGAACACGTCGTCGAGGTAACGCGCCACCTCGATCTCGTTCCCCGGAGGATTGCTGGTGTCGAGTCGGATGAGCGCCTGCAGGTGCTCGAGGACTTCCTGCAGCTGCGGATCGTCGGTGATCGATGTCGCGTCGGGCATTTGGCTGGCGGGTAGGGGCGAGATTCCAAGCCTAGCGAGTCGCCACGAGGACCACTACAGGGCGTTAAACAATTTGTCCCGATGCATCGGACGGGCTCCGGCTGCAGCGCGCTGGCAGCGCGCCATCCGTCTACGCGGAGCGCGGACGCCCGGGAAGAACCGTCGCTTCGCCCCTCGCACGACGCGCGAGGAGAGCGCACATTGTGGCGACAGGCTCGCACCTCGGCCTGGCGCCGTGCTGCGGCGCTGCCGTACGGGGTGCGTACGGATCGGACGTTGCCCACCATGGAGTCGTTGCACGTGATGTCGTCGTCGCACGAATCGCTGGAGCCAGGCCCTCGCGAGGTCGGCGCATCGCGCCGCATGCTCGCCATCACGGAGTGGGAGCTGCAACGCATCCTCCTCGACATCCACGACGGCCCGGTGCAGCACATGTATGCGGCCCTCTCGCAGGTGGATCTCATGGAGTCGGCGCTCGATCGGTCGCCCGACCTCGATCCGGAGGTGCGCCTACGCAAGGATCGCATCCGCAAGCTCCTCGAGGACGGGCTCACCGAAGTGCGCTCGTTCATTGGCGCCTTTCGCGCCCCGGAGTTCGAGCACCGCCCGCTTCGTCAGCTCCTCGACGAGTTGCTCCTGCAGCACGAGCACCTGACGGACACGCAGATCGCACTCGAGTCGGACGAGGACCTCCCCGCCGCGGATCTCCCCGTGCGCATCGCGCTCTATCGCATCCTGCAGGAGGGACTCTCCAACGCCTATCGTCACGGCGGCGCGAGCAAGGTGGAAGTCTCGCTGCGATCCGTCCCCAGCGGGGCACACAAGCGCCTACGCCTCGAGATCGTCGACAACGGCGCCGGCTTCGACACCACCGACGCACTCGGCGAGGCACACTTCGGGCTGCGCGGAATGCGCGATCGCGTCGAGATGGTTGGCGGATCGTTCGACCTGGCCAGCGTCCCCGGTGAAGGGACACGCGTCACGGTGGAGGTCGACGTCCTATGACTTCGACTTCCCGCCTCCGCATTCTGCTCGCCGACGACCACGCACTCGTGCTCGAAGGGCTGCGCTCCCTCCTCGATGCGCAACCCGACATGCAGGTCGTCGGGGCGGCAACCGACGGCGCGCAGGTCATGGATCTGCTGCGCACGCACAAGCCCGACGTCGTGGTCCTCGACCTCGAGATGGGGACGATGAGCGGACTCGCCTGCCTCGAGCGCATCCGCGCCGAGAAGATCCCGGTGCGTGTCCTCGTGCTGTCGGCGTACGGCGACGGGACGTCGATGCGATCGGCGCTCGACGGCGGCGCGGATGGCTACGCCCTCAAGACCGATCCGCCGCGCAACACCGTCGATGCCATCCGACAGGTCTATCGGGGACAGCTCGTCTTCCCGATCGCTGCCAAGCGTTGGTTGCTCGGCAAGTCGCAGAACTCCGATCCGCGGCAGCTGACGGAGCGCGAAGAGTCGGTGCTCGCGCTCCTCGCCGAAGGGGCGACCAACGCCGAGATCGCGCGCCGCCTCCGGGTGAGCGAGAACACGGTGAAGTTTCACCTGCAGAACCTCTACATGAAGCTGAGCGTGGGAAACCGGACCGAGGCGGTGGCGGTGTACCTGCGGGAGCGGGCGCCGAGGAGGTAGTCGCGAAGGGCAGAAGACGAGAAGACGAGAAGACGAGAAGACGAGAAGACGAGAGGCAACGTTGCTGCGACCGAACGTTTGCCGCCTCCCTCATCCCCTCCCCACGTGTAACGATGTCATCACTTGTTCGCTTCACTCGCGTTCTCGTCGCGTTGTCCGCCTTTGCACTCCCGACGCACGTGGCGGCACAGGGGACGTTTGCCGACATCATCCTGACCGGCGGCAAGGTTTTCACGAGCGACTCGACGCGCCTCTGGGCGCAGGCGATCGCGGTGCGTGGGGAGCGCATCCTGGCGGTAGGAAGCGACGCGGAGATCGAGAGGTTCGCTGGGACGACGACCCGCCGAATCGCGTTGGAAGGGCGGACCGTCGTCCCGGGGTTCAATGACGCCCATGCGCACGTCGGCCTGTCCGGGCCACGCTCCGTCGACGTCTCCGTCGATGCGTCACCGACACCCGACCCTTCGCTCCCGCTCCTCCTCGACTCGCTCGCCGCGGTCGCGAAGCGAATCCCCAAGGATGTCTGGTTGATGTCGAGCGTCGGGGGACAGGTGCTCTCCGATCCTCGTGCGACGCGATGGGTGCTCGACTCGGTCGTCCCCGATCACTTCGTGTGGATCAACGGATGGTCCGGACACGGCGCAGTTCTCAACACCCGCGCGATGCGCGAGACCGGGCTCCTCGACGCGTCCGACCCGTTAGGCGGTTGGCTGGGGCGCGACACCGCCGGACGATTCACGGGCCGCATCGACGAATACGTTGTGTACGCGACGCTTCGGCGACTGGGAATGGCGCGCGGTGACTCGCTCTTCGCGCGATCGGTACAGCGCTATGGCGAGCGAATGCTCGCGATGGGGATCACCTCGGTGCAGGACATGGCCGGCGGGTACGATCTTGCGATGGCTCGGGCTGTCGTACGCCGAAACGGCGTCATGGGGGCACGCCATCGCGTGATTCGCCTCCCGCTCCCGGCCGGTCGCACGACCGTCTCGAACGACTGGCGAGTCGGCGGCTCCGACACGGTGCTTGCTCCAACGATGCACATCTCCGGCGTGAAGTGGATCCTCGACGGAACGCCGATCGAACGCCTCGCCCTCATGCGACAGCCGTACGCCGATCGCCCGGGATGGCACGGTCGTGCGAACTTCCCGTTCGATACCCTGCGTGTCATCCTGCGCGACGCGCTCACCCGGCGCGAGCAACCGATGCTTCACGCGGTTGGCGACAGCACGATCGCACTGGTGATCGCCGCCATGCGCGCCGAAGCACCCGACAGCGCCTGGCGCTCGCTACGCCCTCGACTCGAGCATGCCGATGCGCTGGGGCGAGACCAGCTCGCCGATCTCCGCACGCTTGGCGTCATCGTCGTGCAGAATCCGGCACACCTGGCCATCCCCCCAATCATGAATGCGCGCTGGGGGAGCGACCGGCTCCGACGCACCGACATGATGCGCTCGCTGCTCGACTCCGGCGTGACGCTGGCCATCGGGAGCGACGGACCGGTGGAGCCCGGACTCAACGTCATGCTCGCCACCTTGCACCCGAACGTGCCGGCCGAGGCGCTCTCGCGAGAGCAGGCCGTGGTCGCCTACACACGGACAGCAGCATTCGCGGCCTTCGCCGAGCGGGATCGCGGCATCCTGGCGCCAGGTCTGCTCGCCGATCTCGCGGTGCTTTCGCAGGATCTCTTCACCGTACCCCCCGACCAGCTTCCCGCGACCACGAGTGTCATGACATTGCTCGGCGGGCGCGTCGTGCACGATGCGCGGGAGACATCGCGGCGGTAGACGTCAGCACGCGAGCGGACGAGCGCCCCTATTCCAACGGGCGGGTTGGTCCCCGCCCTGTCTCCATTACTCGACCACCGTTCGGCGATTGTTGGCACCTCGAGCGAATCGTAGACTCGCGCTGGGCTTGTGAAATATTTCACATGAGCCCGCCGCTCTTCGCCCCGAGGACCACCACATGGCGGGATCTCCCTCCAAATTCGACAACGGCGCCCCCAGGAATCGCTGGGCCTCCGGCGTCACCCCGTACGCCGAGATGGGCTACTGGCTCCCCGACTACGAGCCCAAGCCCACCGACATCCTCTGCGCCTTTCGCCTCGTGCCGCAGGAGGGGGTCGATCCAATCGAAGCGGCAGCCGCCGTCGCTGGCGAGTCGTCGACAGCGACCTGGACCGTCGTCTGGACCGACCGACTCACGGCGCACGAGAAGTACCAGGCCAAGTGCTATCGCGTCGACCCCGTTCCGGGGACCGACCAGTACATCGCCTGGATCGCCTACGACCTCGATCTCTTCGAGGAAGGGTCGATCGCCAACCTGACGTCGTCGATCATCGGCAACGTCTTCGGCTTCAAGGCGCTTCGCTCGCTCCGCCTCGAGGACATGCGCATCCCGCCGCACTACGCCAAGACCTTCCAAGGACCGGCGCACGGGATCGTCATGGAGCGCGAATACCTCAACAAGTACGGACGTCCCTTGTTAGGCGCGACGACCAAGCCCAAGCTCGGGCTCTCGGCGCGCAACTACGGACGCGTGGTCTACGAGGCGCTGCGCGGCGGGCTCGATTTCGTGAAGGACGACGAAAACATCAATTCGCAGCCCTTCATGCGCTGGCGCGACCGCTATCTCTTCTGCATGGAGGCCGTCAACAAAGCGCAGGCAGCGACCGGCGAAATCAAGGGGCATTACCTCAACGTCACCGCCGGGACGATGGAGGAGATGTACGAACGCGCCGACTTCGCCAAGCAGCTGGGAAGCGTGATCGTGATGATCGACCTGACCATCGGCTACACGGCGATCCAGTCCATGGCCAGGTGGGCCCGCAAGAACGGCGTGATCCTCCACCTGCATCGTGCAGGGCACGGGACGTACACGCGACAGAAGACGCACGGCGTGTCGTTCCGCGTGATCGCCAAGTGGATGCGCCTCGCGGGAGTGGACCACATCCACGCCGGGACCGTCGTGGGCAAGCTCGAGGGCGACCCCAATACGACGCGCGGCTTCTACCACACGCTCAGGGACAACACGGTCGCAGCAGATCCCACGATGGGGCTCTTCTTCGACCAGGACTGGGCCTCGCTCCCGGCGGTGATGCCCGTTGCATCTGGCGGCATCCACGCCGGCCAGGTGCACCAGCTCCTGCACTACCTCGGCGAAGATGTCGTCCTGCAGTTCGGCGGCGGCACCATCGGCCACCCCGACGGCATCGCCGAGGGCGCAACCGCCAACCGCGTCGCAGTCGAGGCGATGATCCAGGCGCGCAACGAGGGGAAGGACTACCTCGCCGAGGGCCCCGACATCCTCGCCCGCGCCGCCCAGTGGAGCCCGTCGCTCAGAAAGGCACTCGAGATCTGGAAGGACATCACGTTCGATTTTTCGAGCACGGATGTGCCGGATGCTGTAGTCACGCCGTCGTGACGCCAACACTTCTCGTCTTCTCGTCCTCTCGTCTTCTAGAAGAATGCGCATCACTCAAGGAACGTTCTCCTTCCTCCCCGATCTCTCCGACTCCCAGATCACGGCGCAGGTGCAGTACTGTCTCGACCACAACTGGCCGATCGCGATCGAGTACACCGACGATCCGCATCCGCGGAACACCTACTGGGAGATGTTCGGACTTCCGATGTTCGACATCAAGGACGCATCGGGTGTGATGCTCGAGTTGCGCGCCTGCCGCGAGCGATACCCCGAGCACTACATCCGGGTCAGCGGCTACGATCGCTCGCCGGGGCGCCAGACGACGGCGCTCTCGTTCATCGTGCAGCGCCCGTCGCACGAGCCGGGATTCCGACTCGTGCGCGAGGAAGGCGCGGATCGTCAGGTGCGGTACTCGACGGTCGCCTACGCAACGGACGCTCCGGTGGGTGAACGGTATGGGCACACTCGTTAGGGCATGACGGAACCCTCGACCGACGCCTCGATCGATCTTGGCGCTGCCTTTCGCGAGTCGCGCATCCAGGAGCTGCTCGACGAGATCGACCGCGAGCTGGTGGGGCTCGCCCCGGTCAAGGCGCGCATCCGCGACATCGCCTCGCTCCTCCTCGTGGCAAAGCTGCGCGAGGCGGCGGGGCTCGCCACCGAACGCCCCACCCTGCACATGTCGTTCACCGGGCGCCCCGGGACCGGGAAGACTACCGTTGCGCAGCGCATGGCGAAGATCCTCCACCGCCTCGGCTTCGTGCGAAAGGGACATCTCGTGGTGGCGACGCGCGACGACCTGGTGGGGCAGTACGTGGGGCACACCGCCCCCAAGACGAAGGAGGTCGTGAAACGGGCCATGGGAGGCGTCCTCTTCATCGACGAGGCGTACTATCTCTATCGCCCGGAGAACGAGCGCGACTACGGCCAGGAAGCGATCGAGATGCTCCTGCAGGTCATGGAGAACCAGCGCGACGACCTCGTGGTCATCCTGGCCGGCTATCGCGATCGCATGGAAACCTTCTACGGTTCCAACCCCGGCTTCCACTCGCGCATCGCCCACCACATCGACTTCCCCGACTACGGCCTCGAGGAACTGCTCGACATCGCCCAGCTGCTCCTGTCCGCGCAGCAGTACCAGACCGACGAAGGCTCTCGTCAGGCGCTGCGTGAGTACTTGCAGCTGCGCATGCAGCAGCCGCACTTCGCCAACGCACGCTCGGTGCGCAACGCGCTCGATCGCGCCAAGCTCCGGCAGGCCAGTCGCCTGGTTGCTGCCGGCGGGAACATCGCCGCGAGCGAACTCTCCCGTATCGATGCGACCGACATCCGCCAGAGCCGCGTCTTTCAGGGGGACGGGTCGCCGGGGAGCTGATCGTCGAATCGATCCCGGGATTCTCGCATGAATCCCTGTTCATCTCGGTAGAAATCGCCAACATTTCCCTGCGCGTGCGCGCCGAGCGCGCGGTGCGCATCCTTGCGACGATCGAGCTCGCCCGGTCACCCCGGGGGGGCAGCGCGAGGTTGCGACGCCGTATCGTCGGAGCGCCTGAGGATCCCCTCTCCTCACCTTCACCCCTTGGCGCATGTCCCCCCTCGTCGCCGCCGCCGTTTGTGCGGCTCCGATGTTCACGCTTGCGGCGTGTGCATCGGTCGCGCGCTCGAATGTCGCTCCGCTCGTTACCGATCGCCCCGACTTCACCGAAAGTTCCGAAACCGTCCCCCGCGCCCTCGTGCAATTGGAATCGGGGGCGACCTACACACACGAAGGCGACGCGCGAGCCGGGTCGTTCGGCGAGGCGCTCTTTCGCATCGGGCTTTCGACGCGATCGGAGCTACGCGTCGCGCTCAACTCCTACACCATCGAACGGCGCGCCGGCGCGACCGAGCACGGGCTCGAGGATATCGCCGTTGGAGCGAAGGTGAAGCTCGTGGGAGGAGGCGAGACCGGCTCGCCCAAACCGGCCGTTGCCGTCATCGTCGGCTCGTCGTTCCCGACCGGCGCCTCGGCGTTTCGCTCCTCCTCCCTCGAACCCGAAGTGAAGGTCACCGGCGCCTGGAGCCTCACGCAACGGGTCGCCTTTTCGTCCAACGTGAACTATGCGTGGACCAGTGACGGCGTACGACGCTTCGGCGAGCCGTCGGCAAGCGCTTCGCTGGGTGTTGGCGTGAGCGACCGGCTCGGATCGTACGTCGAGTATTTCGGGTTCTATCCGCGCATCGACGGCGCCGAGCGCTCGCACTTCGCGAATGGCGGTGTCACGTTCTCCGTCAACGACGACTTGCAGCTCGACGCGCGCCTCGGCTCACAGATGAAGCGCCGAGGAAACGGTCGATCGGTCTTCCTCGGCGTTGGCCTGTCGCGTCGCTGGTAGCGGTCAGCGCACCCGTTCGTCGAGATAGCGCTGCACTGAGTCGGCCGCGATACGCTCCTGGGCAAGCGTGTCGCGGTCGCGCACGGTCACCGTCCCGTCGGTCATCGTCTGTCCATCGACCGTAATGCAGTACGGCGTCCCGACTTCGTCCTGCCGGCGATACCGCCGCCCGATCGCGCCACTCTCGTCGAGGAAGACGGGATAGTGCGGACGGAGCGCGTTGGCCAACTTCTCGGCGAACTCCGGCATCCCCTCTTTCTTGGTCAGCGGGAAGACGCCGGCCTTGATCGGGGCGAGCGCCGGGAGAAGTCCGAGCACGACGCGCCCCTCGTCCTCGCCGGGGACCGCTTCTTCCCGGTACGCGTTGGTGAGCACGGCGAGCGTGGTGCGATCGGCGCCCACCGACGTCTCGATGACAAACGGGATGTAGCGGCGGTTGTTCACCTGGTCGGCGTACTCGAGCCGCTTGTTCGAGTACTCCTGGTGCCGAGACAGGTCGAAGTCGCCGCGATGGTGCACCCCCTCGATCTCCTGGAAGCCTAACGTTCCGCCGAAGTCGAACTGGATGTCGAAGGCGGCGCGCGCATAGTGCGCCAGTTCCTGCGGCGTGTGCTGGTGGAAGAGGAGGCGGGCCTCGTCGAGTCCGAGCGAACGGTGCCAGGCCATCCGCTGCGCCTTCCAGTACTCGAACCACTCCATGTGATCCGACTGCGGGTCAACGAAGAACTGCATCTCCATCTGCTCGAACTCGCGCGTGCGGAAGATGAAGTTCCCGGGGGTGATCTCGTTGCGGAACGCCTTCCCGATCTGGGCGATGCCGAAGGGGACCTTCTGCCGCGATCCCTGCTGCACATTGAGGAAGTTGACGTAGATCCCCTGCGCCGTTTCGGGGCGCAGGTAGACGACCGACGCCGACTCCTCGAGCGGCCCCATAAACGTCTTGAACATCAGGTTGAAGTTGCGCGGCTCGGTCAGCTCGCAATCGGCGAACTCGCCGGGGTGCTTGCTCGGCTTTCGCGGGCACTGCGCGTCCTCGAGCTTGTCGGCACGAAAGCGGGCCTTGCACGCCTTGCAGTCGACCATCGGGTCGGTGAAGCCGGCGACGTGCCCCGACGCTTCCCACACGCGAGGGTGCATGAGGATCGCCGCGTCGAGCCCCTCGATGTCGCTCCGCGCGCGCACCATCGCGTGCCACCAGCGATCCTTGAGATTCTTCTTGAGCTCCACTCCGAGCGGACCGTAGTCCCACACCGAACCTGCCCCGCCGTAGATCTCGGAGGACTGGAAGATGAAGCCGCGTCGCTTGCAGAGCGACACGAGTTTTTCCATTACGTCGGGCGAGGGCATAAGTCTGGAGAAGACGAGAAGACGAGAAGACGAGAGCTGGGGGCGCTGGATTCGGCGCTGCTGCAAGCTAGTCGGCTCGGCTCGTATCAGGCAGCGAGTGGGTCTCGATCCAGGCGAGGAGTGCGTCGACTGGGGCGCACGGGGCGCCGGCTTCCAGTGCCCGGGCGATGACGCCCGTGGCGTTGGCGACGGCGAAGGAGACGCCGGAGAGGTTGCGGTCGACCGGGACGCCGGGGATGGGGCGCGGATAAGGAGAGGCCGCCAAAACGGGGCCTAACGGTGCGTTCGGCTCTGCAGGCGTCGCGTCAGGCGCAATACGTAGAACGGCGAAGCGCGGCACACTGGCGTCGGCCACCACGCCAACGGCGCCGTGCATCGAGCCGGGGTACAGCGCGCGCCCGTCCTGCGAGTGCGGGGCCACCACGACGATCCCCGCGGCGCGCGCCGCCTCGAGCACGAGCGCGAATCGAGCGCGGTGCTCTTCGTTCGTCGTCCCGAAGCTCAGATTCACCACCTGCACCTTCGCGACGACTGCCCAGTCGATCGCCTCGGCGAGGAGACGAGCGCTCGTCGCCAGCCCGCGATCGAGCACGCGCACCGGAATCAGTTCAGCCCCCGGCGCCGATTCGCGGATCGCCGCGAAGACGGCGGTGCCGTGACCGATGCGATCGGCGACGTCGTGCGGATCCTCGCCGACCAGCGCCGTCCCCTTCCCCACGTCCCCAACGTGCGGGTGCCCGGCGGCGACGCCGCTGTCGATGACGGCCACGCGAACACCGGCGCCGGTCCGCCCTGCGAGGGGCGCGGCGCCTAGCGAGAGAAGACGTGTCATCGCCGCTGCTCGGCCGGTGCGGGAACGGCGTCGAGCATGCGTCCCACGGGGGCGGCGAGTACATCGTCGGTTGGGGCGTCAGCGACGATTCGTCCCCCTTCGAGCACGATGGTGCGCGGGGCGAGGCGCGCGACGGAACGGCGATGCGTGATGAAGATGACCGTTCGCCGCGCGAGCCAATCATCCATCGCCGCGAGCACTGAGCTTTCGGTCGACGGATCGAGAGCGCTCGTCGCCTCGTCGAGGATCAGGACGCGCGGATCGGCGAGGATCGCTCGGGCGAGCGCCAGCCGTTGACGTTCACCACTCGACATCGCGCGCCCTCGTTCGCCTACGACGGTCGACATGTCATCGGGAAGCGTGGCGAGCCAGGCGCCGAGTCCGACGAGTTCGAGCGCACGCCGTAGCAAGGGTTCGTCGGCGTCATGAGCGGCAACACGCAGGTTGGCAGCGAGGGACGCGTGGAAGACAAAGGGATCGCCGTCGACCGCGAGCACCTGCCTTCTCAATGCGGCGAGCGATAGCGTCCGCAGGTCGAGTCCGTCGAGCGTGACCGAGCCGCGTTGCGGGTCGGTGTGTCGCACGAGCAGCTCAGCGATGGTCGACTTTCCGACGCCGCTCTCGCCCACGATCGCCACCCGTTCGCCGGCCGCCAGCTGCAGGGAGACGCCGTCCAGTACGGCCGCGCGTCCAAAGGTGTAGGCCACATCCACGAGTTCGACGCGCCCCTCGACATGCGCCAGCTCGAGTGGATTAGCCGGCTCCTCGACGTCCACCGGCGCATCGAGGATCTCATGGACACGCGTGAGCGAGACCTGCGCCGAGGCGATGCTGGCGTAGATCCCCATGAGTCCCTGGATGGGACCGAGGAGACGCATCTGGTAGGCGGCGAAGGCGACCAGCGTCCCCATGGAGATCGCCCCGTTGATGACCTGCGCACCACCATACAGGAAGACGCCCGCCGAACCGACCGCGAGAAGGACGCCGGGGAGGCCGCCGGAGAGGTAGGTCAGGCGTCGCATTGCGAGGAGCGCATCGACAAACCCGGCGTTGCGCCGCCGGAACTCGTCCTCGGAACGTTGCTGCGCATTGTGGGACACGAGGAGCTTCATCCCCTGCAACGCCTCGATCAGGAACGTCCCCACTCCGGCGCTGTGGTCCCGCACGATCGCGACCTTTCCTTCCAGGCGCCTTCGATATGCGACCATCGCCCACAACGCGAGCGGGAGCGCGGCCAGACCAACGAGGAAGAGGCGCACGTCGAGGAGGATCAGCATCACGATGCTCCCGACGAGATACGCGACCTGGCCGATCCACGCCAGCGCCACCTCCGCCGCCACGCGCTGGATCTCGGCGATGTCGCTGTTGATGCGCGAGGCGATCTGCCCGAGGGGCGTGCGCGTGTACCAGCGCGGCGACAACCGTTGCAGGTGACGGAAGACGTCGAGGCGCATGTCGAACAGGATGTCGGCCGACACGCGGGTGTAGCGCAACCCGCTCACGATGTTGAGGAGGAGCGACGCGCCGGTGAGGGCGAGGAAGCCACCGACCGTCCAGGCGAGCGCGCCGAGGTCGCGCCCGAGGAGGGCGCGATCGACGAGGACCTTGGAGAGGAACGGCTGCGCCAGCGAGAGCGCGGTACTCACCAGCGAGAGGACGACAACGAGCGCCAGCTGCCCACGATACGGGAGCACATAGCGCAACGCACGACGCACGGTCCTGCCCTCGCTACTTCGGTACGACGATGACGTCGGTCATGTCGGCGCGGAAGGTCGCCGTTCGCACATACGTCAGCGTGCGCGCGTCGTAGATGTCGATCGTCGCGCCCGCGGTGTGCACGTAGAGCTGGCTCCCGTTGGTGCTGACGGTCAGTCCCATCCTCGGCCTTCCCTCGAAATCCACGCGCTGGTCGACCCGCCGGTTGGCGAGGTCGAACGACCAGAACTGGTAGTTGCCGGTCTGTCGACGCATCCCGTACGCCCGCTCGCGCCCCGGGGCGAGCGCGAAGGAGATCGGCTCGCTCGGCCCTAACGAGTAGAAATCGACCGTGCGCTTGGCGAGATCGACGGTCGCCACTCCCATCAGGCTGCGATGGTTCACCGGGTCCGTGGTGCGGAAGAGCCCAGTCGAGAAGCCCTCGCGATCGTAGAGGCTCTCGGGAAAGCCGAAGTCCCAGCTCCCCAAGCCATCGTCAACGGAGCGCTGCAGGTCCCACTTGTCGACCTGCTTGAGCGTCTGGGCATCGTAGACGAGGACGTCCTCTTCAGTGAAGAAGTAGAGGTAGGCGCCGTCGGGAGAGAAGAGGATCTGCGCGAACTCGCGCTCCTTGCCATCGGGCCACTGCAGCGTGTCGGTGACGGCGCGCTTGGCGAGGTCGTAGCGGAGGAGCGTCGACTTCCCGATCTCCCAGCGATCGGCGCGACGCGTGGCCACCTTCACCAGCAGGATGGCGAAGCGATCGAGCGGATCGACATTGAACCCGCGCATCCGCACGTGCGTGCGTCCTTCGCTCAGCGTAATCGTCCCGGTGCTCTTGCGGCTGGCGAGGTCGAAGATCTCGACCGACTCGAAGGCCGGATCGATGGCGTAGAGCGTCTTGCGATTGGTCGACAACGTGAGCCCGATGGGGATCCCGATCTTGACCGGCATCGAGTCGCGCACCGCCATCGTCGCCTCGTCGATGACGAGGACCTTCTTGTCGTATGTCCCGTAGTAGATCGTCCCGTCGCCGCCCGACGCCTGCTGCGCGACGGCACGCGCGGGCGCGACGCTGAGCAGTGCGGTGCACGCGACGACTTCGCGCAACAGGTGCGCGGCGCTGCGAGCGATGCGCGCACGGAGTCGTTGGGTTTTCACGGGAAGATCAGGTCGATCTTGCGCCAGTCCTGCTGCGCGGCGGCGCACTTCGCGGTCCAGTCCGGAGCGTGGTTGTACAGGTCCGGAACGTGGATCGGCCAGAAGCACGTGATGTAGCAGTCGTACAGGTCGCGTTCGACGGGCTGGCAGAGCCCTGCGGTAGACCCCGTGCTGTCGACTTCCCACCCGGGGGCAAACACGAAAGAGCAGCCGAGGGGGATGTGCGGCCCTTCGGGGACGCGCGGTCCCTGCGTTCCCTGCAGCGCCACCACGTCGGGAGCGTCGTGCAGCTCCTCGATGTGGCGTGCCTTGCGGTTCACGGCCTTCAGGTGTCGCATCGCGATGGAAATCGGAAGGGTGGGGAGCGTCTCGTCAGGCGTCGAACTGGCGCAGGAACTCGGGGCGGCGCGCGGCAAGCGTTGCGTAGACCTCGAGGCACGTCGCGCTCCACCGTCGGATCCAGTTGCAGTAGTGCAGGTTGGGCTGTTCGGTCGAACCGTAGCGCGTGTGCGCTTCGTGATAGCAGCCGCCGGCGCACAACGACCGCGCCCAGCAGGTGCGGCAATCGGTCTTGTTGTCGATGTGGTGCCGGCGCAGGTAGTCGTCCTGCGCGTCGTGGTCGATGCCGCCCTGCACCGTTCCGAGCTTGTGCGAATCCGAACCGGCGAAGCGGTGGCACAGCGCGACGTCCCCGTCAGTTGCAACGCCGAGCAGGCCGAGCCCTGCACCGCACGGATAGGCCTTGGCGACCCCCTTGTGGATCTCCTCGAGCGTATCGCGCACGTTGGAGAATCCGTGGTGTCGCCCTTGCAACGACGTCTCGAGATACTCGGCGGCGAGTTCCTGGAACTCGTTGAGCATCTGTTCGAAGCCCTCATCCTCGATCGCGTAGTCGCGCTTCCAGCTCGTCGTCACCGGGGCGAACCCTACCTCCCAAAAGCCGAGTTCGTCCTTGAGGTGCCGATAGATCTCGCGCACCTGCAGGTTGTCGCGCGTGAGCGTGACGCGAGCTCCGATCGGACGACGGTTGTGACGGCTCAGGAG
>JBGAHX010000083.1:0-17386 GCA_044225935.1 Gemmatimonadaceae bacterium | reverse complement strand
ACCGACGGGATGCGCTTCGTGCAGTTCTACTTCGGGCTCCCGCTGGCGATGGTGATCCTCGGCGTGACGCTCGTCCCCTTCCTGCACGGCGCCAAGGTCTTCACCGCCTACGAGTATCTCGAGCGCCGCTTCGACGCCAAGACCCGCTCGCTCACCTCGTTCCTCTTTCTCGTCTCGCGCGGGATGTCGTGCGGGACGATCATCGCGGCCCCCGCCGTCGTCTTCTCGGCGATCTTCGGCTGGCCGCTCCCGTGGTGCGTCGCGCTCATCGGGATCCCCACGGTGATCTACACGATGATCGGCGGCGTGCAGGCGGTGACCTGGGCCGACGTGAAGCAGATGGTGATCATCACCGGATCGTTAGTGGCGATCGTCGTCGTCCTCATCGTCAAGCTCCCCGTCTCCCCCGACGCCGCCCTCCGCGTCGCCGGCGCGGTGGGGCGCATGACGCCGTTCGACTTTTCCTTCGACCTCTCCAAGACCTACACCTTCTGGTCGGGGATCCTCGGCGGGACCTTCCTGATGTTGTCGTACTTCGGGACGGACCAGAGCCAGGTGCAACGCTACCTCACCGCGCGCTCCGTTCCCGAGGCGCGCAGCTCGCTCTTGATGAGCGCGTACTGGAAGATCCCGCTGCAGGCGTTGATCCTCCTCATCGGCGTCCTGGTCTTCGTCTACTATCTCTTCCAGGCACCGCCACTCCTCTGGAATCCGGCGCACGAGCAGCGCGTCGAGACGGCGCGCCCCGAGGCATACGCCCAGCTGCAATCCGACTACCGATCGGCCGTGAGCGCCCGGAGCGACGCCGCGCGCCAACTGGCCGCGACCCCGCGCCACGACGCCTCCGAGCCGCAGGCCGAGCGCGCCTTCAGGGAGTCCGACAATCGCGTGACGGCGATCCGCGAGGCGGCGATCAACACAGCGGGCGAGGTGACCGGCGAATCGGCGCGCGACGTGAACTACATCATGCCGCGTTTCGTCCTCGACCAACTCCCCATCGGCCTCGCCGGCTTCTTCATCGCCGCCGTCTTCGCCGCCGCCATGTCGAGCATTGCCGCCGAGCTCAACTCGCTGTCGACCGCGACCGTGATCGACTTCTATCGACGCTGGGTACGCCCCGACCGCCACGTTAGGCTCGCTGATCGAGGTGGTGAACCGCTTCGGTTCGTTCTTCTACGGCTCGATCCTCGGCGTCTTCCTGCTGGCAATGATCAAGCGCGCCACGGCACTCGGCGCATTCGTCGGCCTCATCGCCGGCATGACCTGTGTAGGTGCGGTATCGTTCGGGCTGCCGCAAGTCTCGTTTCTCTGGCACAACCTGATCGGCGCCGCTGCAGTGGTGGCGGTCGGACTGCTGCTCTCCCGACCGCGAGCCGGCACAGTGTAAGTCTTCTCGATACGGAGTAGGAGTTTGGAGTCAGGAGTCGTCAGAAGACGGGATTGAGTTCTGAGTCTTGAGTTCTCAGAAGACGAGAAACGGGGGCGACCTTAAGGTCGCCCCCGTCACTCTATCCCACTCGACTACGTATCACCCACTCGTCTTCTCGTCTTCAGAAAACTGAAACCTCACAGAATGCCTACCGCGCCGCGAAGCGTCGCGGTACGATCGGCTCCGCATGCACATCACTCACGATGCGCGCCTGCTCGCCGGTGTGCGAGTTGGCATGCCCTTCCGCCGGGCTCGAACGCTCGGGGCGGCCGATGTAGCGGATGATCAGGGCGTTGCCGGCCGAGGCGCGGAGGCGCGGAGCCACGTAACTCCAGGCCCCCATGTTCTTCGGCTCTTCCTGCGCCCACACGATCTCGGCGATGTTGGGATAGAGATCGACCACGCGCGACACGTCCTCGTGCGGCCACGGATACAGCTGCTCCACGCGAACGACCGCGAGGTGCGCCGGGTGCGAGCTCCCCACGAGGTCGTAGTACAACTTCCCCGTGCAGAAGACGAGGCGCGTCACGTCCTCGCGGTTCCCCACGTTCGGGTCGTCGAGCACCGGCATGAAGCGCCCGGTCGCCAAGTCCTCGAGGCGCGACGCGGCCGCCGCCAGGCGCAACATGCTCTTGGGCTGCATGAGCACCAGCGGGCGCTTGATCGGGAGCTTCGCCTGACGCCGCAGGATGTGGAAGTACTGCGCCGACGTCGAGGGATAGGCCACGCGCAGATTCCCCTCGGCGCACAGCTGCAAGAAGCGCTCGAGGCGCGCCGACGAATGCTCGGGTCCCTGCCCTTCGTAGCCGTGCGGGAGGAGGAGCGAGAGCCCCGAGTCCTGTCCCCACTTGGCGCGGTCGGCGGCGATGAACTGGTCGATGATCGGCTGCGCCATGTTGGCGAAGTCACCGAACTGCGCCTCCCAGCAGACGAGCGCGTCGGGCGACGCGGTGGCATAGCCGTACTCGAAGCCGAGCACCCCCATCTCGTTGAGCGGGGAGTTGTAGATCTCGAGTCGGCCGCCGGCGTTGGGGATGTGCTGCAGCGGCGTATACTTCGCGCCGTTTGTCACATCATTCAGCACCGCGTGACGATGGGTGAACGTCCCGCGCTCGGCGTCCTGTCCCGAGAGGCGCACGTCGATCCCCTCGGACACGAGCGAGGCGAAAGCGAGCGCCTCGGCGTGCCCCCAGTCGATCCCGCCACTTTCCCCCATCGCCTCACGGCGCCGCTCGAGCTGGCGCGCGAGACGCGGGTGCGGCGTGAACTCGGCCGGCCAGGTGAGGAGGCGTTCGTTGAGCGCGACGAGCGTCTCGCCGCGGACCGCAGTCTGCACCGCCGGCATCGACGAAGGGGTGGGACGCAGCGTCTCGAACTCCGCCGTCAGCATCGGCGCGTCCGAGCGCGACTCGGCGAGAAGTTCGTCGCATCGATCCTGCTGCGCCTTGTCCATCGCCTCGACTTCGTCGGGGGTGACGACGTGCTCGGCGATCAGGCGCGTGGCCCATAACTGCCGCGCGGTCGGGTGGTTGCGGATCTGCGCGTACAGCGCCGGCTGCGTGTAGGTAGGTTCGTCTCCCTCGTTGTGCCCCCAGCGGCGGTAGCCCACCAGGTCGATGAGGAAGTCCTTCCCGTATGCGGCGCGGTACATGATGCCGAGCCGCACCGCGGCGACGCACGCCTCGGGGTCGTCGGCATTCACGTGCACGATCGGAATCTCGAACCCCTTGGCCAGGTCGCTCGCGTAGTACGTGGAGCGCGAGTCGTTGGGGTTCGTGGTGAAGCCGACCTGGTTGTTGACGATGATGTGGAGCGTCCCCCCGACGCGGTAGCCGGGGAGCTTCGACATGTTGAGCGTCTCGGCCACGATCCCCTCGCCGGGGAAGGCGGCGTCGCCATGGATGGCGATGGAGAGCACCGAGGTCTCGTTCCCGCCTAACGCCAACACCCGCGCGCGGGCCACGCCCATCAGCAGCGGGTTGATGACCTCGAGGTGGCTCGGGTTGGGGAGGAGCTGCACCGCCACCGCGCGCCCGTCGGCGAAGTGCTTGGTGGTCTGCGCGCCGAGGTGGTACTTCACGTCGCCGGTGTCGCTGTGCGCGTGGTTGGCGTGCTTCCCGTCGAACTCATTGAAGATCTTCGTGTAAGGCTTGTCGAGGATGTGGGCGAGCGTGTTGATGCGCCCGCGGTGCGCCATCCCGATCACGACTTCCTTGGTCCCGATGCGCGATGCCTCGTTGATGGCCGCGTCGAGCATCGGCACCATCGTGTCGGTCCCCTCGAGACTGAAGCGCTTCATGTTGACCCAGGCGCGGGCCATGAAGCGTTCGAGTCCGTCGACCTGCGTGAGGCGCTCGAGTACCGCCTTTTTCTCCTCGTCGCTCATCGCGATCGGGAGGCCGTCGTGCTCCATCACCTGGCGGAACCACTCGCGCTCGTCCTCTTCCTCGAGATGCCCGACCTCGAGTGCGATGCGCGACGAATAGATCCCGCGCAGCCACTGCGTCCCGTCGGCCGCCGTCTCGCCGGGGAGCCCAAGCGCCGACGCCGGAACCTCGGTGAGGTCAGGCTCGGTAATGCGGTGGAAGATCGGCGAGAGCTCCATGGCCCCTAACGCCGGTGTGCCGAGTGGGTCGAGCTGGACGTCGAGGTGCCCGTACTGGCGAATCGCGTGCGCCAGCGCCGCGGCGCCGGCCACCTTGCGCAGCACCGACCGGTCGACGGTCGTGGTCCCCACGTGCGCCGTCTCGTGCGCCAGCGACTCATGCGTCAGGGGCTCGAGCGGTACGCCGCCCCCTCCGCCGAGCGACTGGGCCATCCGGAAGAACTGCCGCCACGAGGCGTCGACCGAGGAGGGATCGCGCTGAAAGGCCTCGAAGACCTCGGCGATGTACGCGTCGTTATAGACGCCAGTGATAGGGTCGCTTGACATGGAGAAGGAATTTAACCGATCGAGTCAGTAGGGGCAGTGAAGGAGCGCGCCGGCGGCAGCGCCGGGACACGGCCGACGACGAACGACACCGCCAGCCCGCCGTTATTCGTTCGCACGCGCTCCTCGAGCGACAACTTGAGCGATCCAACCAACCGCCGATCGTACGAGACCATCGCGACGCGCCACCCCGGAAAAGCACCGCGCAGCACATCGCCCGTTCGCCCGTAGAGGTTGCGCAGCGTTCCCGCGTCGCCCACGCGCACGCCGTACGGGGGATTCGTGACCACCGCGCCGGCCGGCATCGCGCGTTCGGGAACCGCGATCGACGAAACCGCGCGCACGGAGAAGTCGATATCCGCCGAGACGCCGGCTCGCTCGGCGTTCTCCCGCGCCACGGCGATCACCCCGGCGTCGCGGTCGCTGGCGATGATCGGGGTCTCCGCCGACGCGAGCTCGCGCGCGGCCGCCGCCCTTCGGAATTCGGTCATGACCTTGGCATTCACGCCGGGCCATCGCTCGAAGGCAAAGTGGCGCATGCGCCCGGGAGCCAGTCGTCGGGCGATCATCGCCGCCTCGATCGCGATCGTCCCCGATCCGCAGAACGGATCCACCAGCGGTGTTCCCGGTTCCCACCCCGACGCGAGCACCAGCGCCGCGCCTAACGTCTCGCGGAGCGGCGCCTTTCCTGCGCCGAGTCGATAGCCGCGTCGGTGCAGCAGCTCGCCCGAGCTGTCGATCGAGATGGTGCAACGGTCCTGGAAGATGCGAACGACGAGGAGCTGCGATTCGCCTGCGTCATCGCCGTCGTCATCCTCGCCGTTGGCGGCGCCAGTCGCGCGCAGGGAGAGGTTGAGCCCCGCGTTCACGAGCTGGGCGCCCACACGATCGGCCACAGCTCCGGAGTGGTAGAGTCGCGACTTGCGACAGGTGACGCGGAGCGAGATCTCGCGACCGGGCGCGAGCCACCGCGACCACTCGATGCGCGCCGTACGCTTCTCGAGCTCGTGGAAGTTCGAGGCGCGAAACTCGTCTACCCGTACGAGGATCCGGCTCGCGGTGCGCAGCTCGAAATTCGCCCGCGCGATGTCGCCTATCCCCCCTTCGAAGGGGACTCCCGCCGGTTCGATCTCCCCCGCGTCGATTCCTAGGGAGGAAAGTTCGCGGGCGGCGAGGGGAGCGAGCCCGGGAGCGGTCACCACGAACGCCTGAAATCGCGTCTCGCTGGCGGCGACAGCTCTCCTCGGTGCCTCTCGATTCTCGCGCTGGCTCGTCACACCGAAACGTAACCAGCCGCGGCGGCGCTCAGCTGGCGCGCTGGATCTGGAGGCGGCGACGCAGCTCTTCCCACCAGTCGTGCACGATCACGACGGTAGGTCCACGCCCTGCGTCGCGCAGTGCGACCACGCGGTTTCCGGAGGTGGCAGCTTCCACGTCGGTGAGCGCCGGGAGCCCGTCTACGTCGCCCACGAGCACTCGGCGCGACTTGACCGCGAGGCTGCGCCCAGGCTCGAGCGTCGCCTCGAAGACCGTCCCACCGTTGCGATAGAAGAGGCGGTTCCCGTCTCCCGACCAGACCGGCTGTGTCCCGCCGTCGGGTGAGATCTGCACCGCGCCCCCCGGACCTGGAAAGTCACGCACGTAGACCTGCATCTGCCCGCTCTCGTCCGAGGCATAGGCCACCCGCTCACCGTCGGGGGAGAAACGCGCCGACACCGGGGAGCCGTTGCTCTGGAGGAGAAGCGTCGACGTCGAATCGGCGCCCAGCGAGGAGTACCAGAGCCCGCCGTACTGCTCGTTTCCGCGCGGCGGGCGACCGTACAGGAGCCAGCGACCGTCGGGTGAAATCTCCCCGGGACCGAACAGTCCGCGCCGTTCAGCGACCAGCTCCGCCGGGGCACTGGCATCCGCGGGGCGACGCCAGACGGTGACGCTGTCTCTCCCCCCCGTCCCGTACATGATCGTGCGGCCGTCGCGACTCCACGTGGGCGGCGAGACGCGAGGGCCGCTCCCGACGATAATCGCCGCCCCGGTCGCGAGGTCGAAGACCCGCAGCTCCTGGCTCCCCTGCAGCTCGAGCACGGCGGCGAGTCGCTTGCCGTCGGGTGAGAGGCGCGGATGCGTGTACGGACCGGCGCGCAGCGGGAGTGGCGTCGTCGTACCACCGGCCCCCACTTCCACCACTTCGCGATCGCGCGAGCCGCGCACGTACAGCAGCGTCCCGTTTGCCGACAGCGCGGCGCGTACCGCGTTCATCGGCGACGCCAACACGCCATCGAGCACCGGGACGGCCTCGCCGCTCACCGCGTGGCGCTTCGCATCGAGCGGGACCGCCATCAGCGTCCCTGTTGCCGATGCGTAGACCAGCTCATTGTCGATCATGCCGAGCGGGCGGGCTCCGGCGACGTTGAGCGGGGTCACGGCTCCGCTCGCGACATCGGCAAGCATCAACATGGCGCTCGCGGTCGAGTCGCGCTGCCACTGCGCGAAGACCACTGCGTCGTTCCCTAACGAGACCGGCCACGCGCGGAAGAGTCCCTCATCGGCGCCGGCGCGAATCAGCGTGGTGGGGTTGCCCCCCGTGGCGGGGATCGCCATCAGCGATCCGCGGTCGAAGAAGGCGACCCGCTCGGTTCCGAGCCAGGTCATCCCGAGGGCGACGCGCATCCCGGTGGCGATCGTCGACGCCGTACCGCCGGCCGTGGGAATCTTCCGCAGCTCGGTGCGCGTGTTGAACGCCAGCCAGCGCCCGTCGGGAGAGAAGACCGCGTGCGTGGCGCCCTCGGTCCCGTCGATCGCCGTCGCCGTGAGCTGGTCCACCGGGCGCGAGTACAGCACCGAGCCGTTTCCTGCACGTCCGCTGTAGACGATCTGTCGCCCATCGGGGGAGACGGCGTAGGTCGCCCCGAACCCGTCGATCGGCCCCTCTCCCGTCGGGAAGTCGAGCGTGAAACGGACCGGGGAGTGCGGCACGATCACCGGTCGCGAACGCCAGAGCCATCCCGCCGTGAGCGTCGCCGCCAGCGCCAGCGCGCCTAACGCGTAGCGCACCGGATCGCGCCCGCGTCGTGCCACGCCGTCATGCTCCACATGGTGCGCAGGGAGCAGGAGCGTCGACCCGCGCCCCTGCAGCGCCTCGGCGAAGTCCTGCGCGGAAGCAAAGCGGTCGGCGGGGATCTTGGCCAGCGCGCGCTCAACGGCCGCCGCGATGTATGGCGGCACGCTCTCGCGCGACGAACGCACCGGGCGCGGACGCTCCGTGACCACGCGCGCGATGATCGCCTGCGCGGTGCTCCCGGTGTGCGGCGGATCGCCGGTGAGCATCTCGTAGAGCACCGCGCCTAACGAATAGATGTCGGAGCGCCCGTCGACGTACTGGTCGGCCGTCGCCTGCTCCGGCGACATGTACTGCGGCGTCCCCAGCGAAAGTCCCGTCTGCGTGACGCGATGCCCGCCGGCGTTGGACACGGCGAGCGCAATCCCGAAATCGGCGAGGAGCGGCTGCCCCTCCTGCAGCAGGATGTTGTCGGGCTTGAGGTCGCGGTGAATCACCCCCTGCCGGTGGGCGTACTGCAGCGCGCTGGCCACGCCCACCGCCAGCCGCACCGCCTCGTCGACCGGGAGCTGCCGCTCGCGCGACAGGCGCGTGCGCAGCGACTCGCCCTCGACGAACGGCGTGACGTAGAACAGGAGCCCGTCTGCCTCACCGCTGTCGAAGAGCGGGAGGATGTTCGGATGCTGCAGGTTGGCGGTGACGCGAATCTCGCCAAGGAAGCGCTCGACGCCGAGGACCGCGCCCAGTTCACGATCGAGGACCTTGAGCGCCACTCGGCGCTCGTGCTTGAGGTCGCGGGCGAGATACACCGTCGCCATTCCGCCGCGACCGATCAGGCGTTCGACGGCGTAGCGATCGGCGAGGGCAGTGCGGAGAACGCTTTCGATCTCGCTCGCCACGCGACGCTCGCCGCTCGACGGCGTCGCGGGAGTATCGAGACTCGTCCCCGTGCGCCGGTCACCCGGTGTCCTGCGCCCTCCCGATGTTGGTTCGCTCACCGATCGTCCTCGTGCACGCTCATCGACCTTCGCGCGCCTCGCACCCAGTGTACGACGCTCGACGTGAACGCTACCGAAATACGGCACGGATCGCGAAAACGCGTCCCGCAGTCGTTCGCACGCAGTTCAGGGCACGACATGTCGCCCTGCCCCTCTTCGATAGACGTCACCAAGTCGCGTTCGTTATTCCGAGGGCACGCGCGAGGCGCGCTCTCCCTGACGTCTGCCCCGCGTCCCATATTGCGCCACGGTCGCACCCACGCCGCCCCCCTACGCTCCTCCCTCAACGCCGGTCCGCGGATTCGCCCATGTCTTCCAATCGTCGTGACTTCCTTCGCACCACCGCACTCGCCGGCGGTGCACTCGGGCTGGGGCTCTCCTCGACCCGCACTGCTTCCGCGCTGACCGTTCCGAGCGCGCTTCCACTCGGCGTGCGCGGCATCCGTCCCGCGGCGCCCAAGCCACTTCGCATTCTCATCCTCGGCGGGACCGGCTTCATCGGGCCGCACCAGGTGCGCTACGCGCAGGAGCGCGGGCACACCGTCACGCTCTTCAATCGCGGCAAGACGAATCCCGGGCTCTTCCCAGACGTCGAGAAGCTGCAAGGCGACCGACAGACCGGCGACTACGCCTCGCTCAAGGGGAAGGAGTGGGACGTGGTGATCGACAACCCCACGACCATCCCGCGCTGGGTGCGCCAGGCGGGCGAGGTACTCAAGGGGCACACCAAGCAGTTCGTCTTCATTTCCACGATCTCGACCTACGCGGCGAATGACACCCCCGACGCCGACGAGACCGCGGCGCTCGCGACCACCACGGAACCGGAGAGCGAGGACCGCGCGAAGTACTACGGACCGCTCAAGGCGCTGAGTGAAGGGGAGGCGAAGAAGGCCTTCGGCGAGCAGCACACGACCATCATTCGCCCGGGGCTCATCGTCGGCCCTGGCGATCTCTCCGACCGCTTCACCTACTGGCCGGTGCGGCTGCAACGCGGCGGCGAGGTGCTGGCGCCGGGAACGCCAAGCGACCCGTCGCAGGTCATCGACGCCCGCGACCTTTCGGAGTTTGTCATCCACTGCTGCGAGCAGGAGACCGTGGGGACGTTCAACGCGACCGGCCCCTCATCGTACCTGTCGATCGCCGAGATGCTTGGTGCGATTAGGGGAGTGATGGTGACCGACGCGCACCTGACGTTCGTCGACGCCGACTTCCTCGCCGAGCAGAAGGTGCGCCCGTGGAGCGACATGCCGGTCTGGATCCCGCCGCGCGGCGAGACTGCCGGGTTCATGCGCCGGAGCATCGCGCGAGCGCTGGCTGCGGGGCTCACCTTCCGCCCGCTGGCCGACACCGCGCGCGACACGCTCACCTACTATCACGAGCAGACGCCTGAGCGTCAGGCGGCGCTGCGCGCTGGGATCGACCCGGCGCGCGAGAAGGAAGTGCTGGCGTTGTGGCACGCCAAACACGGAAAGTAGAAGGGAGCGAAGGAGATGTTGCTGGACAAGATCAAGTCGCTCCTGGGTGTGGGTGGTGAGAGCTCTGCCGCCCACAGCTCGGGCGATGCGAATGCAGGCGCGGGAGGTGCCGCACATGCCGGCGGTGAAGGCGCGGTCGATCCCGTGCACCTGGCGGCATGCGTCCTTCTTCTCGACGTCGCCTACGCCGATGGCACGTTCACCCACGACGAGCGGAGCCACCTCGAGGAGACTATGGGGCGCCACTTTGCGCTCCCGATCGAAAGTGTCCGCGCGCTGATCGACGCCGCCGAGGGCGAGCGCGCCAACTCCATCGATCACTTCCGCTACACCAACATCCTGCAGCAGCACTTCGACGTCGGGCAGAAGATGGTGCTCGCCGAGGTGATGTGGGGGTTGGTCCTCGCCGACGGAACGGTCGACGAGCACGAGCACTATCTCACGCGGAAGATTTCGAACCTGTTGGAGTTGGAGCCGGGGTTTTTGTCGACGGCCAAACAGCGGGCTGCAGGGAGAGGGCGAGAAAGCGAGTCGCACAGCTAGCGCGCCAGCAGCACGACCAGCACGCCTATCGCACTCGCCCGAACCGCGCGTCCACACAGGAAGACGCGCTCGCTCTTCTCGTCTTCTCGTCTTCTCGTCTTCAGACCTCTGCCCTCCCCCTTGACACACAAGGGGAACACCCGCACCTTCCCTTGCGTGCCAAGGGGAAGGCCGCCGCCTCAAACCCGACGCGCGAATTGCCCCATGACCCAGGACAATCCGTCCCGCTCCCTTCATGGCCTCAGACGCCGACCTCCTCCGCAGCTCCCTCGACCTCCTCGTCCTCAAGTCGCTCACCTGGGGACCGCGACACGGGTACGGCGTCGCCGAGTGGATCAACCAGTCCACCGGGGGCCACCTCCTGATCGAGGAGGGGACGCTCTACCCCGCACTGCACCGCCTCGAGGCGCGCGGGTGGATCGAGCCGGAGTGGGGCGTCTCCGAGAACAACCGCCGCGCCAAGTACTACGCGCTCGCTCCAAAAGGACGCAGCGCGCTTCGCGCCGAGCAGTCCACCTGGGAACGCTACGTCGCCGCCGTCGCCCAGGCGATGGCGCAGACCTCGGCGGAGCCGGCCTGAGTGAGCGCCCGCTTTCGCCTCCCGCCCAGCAAGCGGCAGTTGGTGCGCGACCTCGACGACGAGATGGCGTTGCACCTGGAGATGCGCACGCGCGCACTCGAGCAGCGCGGGCTCTCGCCGGCCGAGGCGCGCGCAGAGGCCCTGCGGTTGTTCGGCGACGTCCCGTCGCTTCGATCGGAATGTCTGGAGATCGATCGCACACATCACGCCTCGCAGGCGCGCGCCAGTGCACTCCGCGATCTCGTGCGCGACGTGCGCCTGGCGGCGCGCTCGCTCCTCCGCGACCGCGCCTTCGCCCTCCTCTCGATCGGCATATTCGCCCTGGGCATCGGCGCGTCGACCGCCCTCTTCTCGGTCTACAACGCCGTCGTCCTGCACCCGCTCGACGTCCCTGCTCCCGAGCAGGTGGTCTGGGTGACGACGCGCGATGACGAGGGGAGCACCGGCGTGAGTCCGGCCACCTACTTCGCCTGGGAGGAGCGGGCCGCCCGCTTCGAAGCGTTGGCGACGGTACGCACGGCCGCGGTCACGCTCACCGGCGAACAGCTTCCGGCTCGGCTCAACGGCCTTCTTGTCGGGCGCGGATACTTCGAGACGCTCGACGTCCCCGCGACCGTCGGGCGCCGCCTCGAGGCACGCGACTACACAAACGGTGCAGCGCCGGTGGTCGTCATCGGCTCCGCGCTCTGGCGCCGGCAGTTCGGCAGCGATCGTGACATCGTCGGGAAGTCGATCACGCTCGATGGCACGGCACGCACGGTCGTCGGCATCCTCCCACCGTCGGCCGACGTGGTCAGCGACGCGAGCGACTTCTGGATCCCCGACCGCCTCTCCGACGGGCTGCGCACCAACATCACCCCGTTCCTCGATGTCGTCGGGCGCCTCGCCCCCAACGCCACCTTCGCGGGCGCGGAGCAGGAGCTGCAGTCGATCGTCACGTCGTCCGACGCGCGACCGGACCGGAGCGAGCACCCGCTACGCGCGCAGGTGCAGCCCCTGGGCGACTACCTCACGGCGCCATTCCGCGACCGTCTCGCGCTCCTCCTGCTCGCGGTCCTCGCCGTCCTCGCGATCGGCGCGGTGAACGTCGCCAACCTCCTCCTCGCCCGCGGCGCCGGACGCGCCCGCGAAATGGCGCTCCGTGCGTCGCTCGGCGCCTCGCGCGGGCGACTCATCAGGCAGCTCTTCACCGAGCACCTCCTGCTGTCCGTGATTGGGGGAGCTGTTGGGATCCTCCTCGGGACCTGGCTGATCCAGGCGCTCGTCGCGATCCTCCCCCCCACGCTCCCCCGCATCGCCCGCGTGCACCTCGATGCGACCGCGGTCGCCGTCGCCGCTCTCCTCACGTTCGCGGCCGCGCTCCTGGCCGGACTCGTCCCGGCGTGGCGTACCACCGCGCTGGACTTGCGCGGCGCGCTGCAGGACGGCGGGCGCGGGACGAGCAGCGGCGCGGCTAACGAACGCTGGCGTCGCGCCTTCGTCATCGGCGAACTCGCCGTGACCGTCGTCCTCCTCTTCGCCGCCGGGCTCCTCGTGCGGAGCGCCGCCGCCCTCGGCGCCGTCGCTCCGGGCTTCTCCTCAGACAGCGTGATCACCGCGCGGTATGCCCTTCCGGTGAGCGGCTATCCCGGCGCGCCGGCGGTGCAGGCCGGCCATGCGCGCATCCTCGCGTCGGTGCGCGAAGCGTTAGGCGAGCGTGCGGCTATCTCCTCCAAGATTCCGCTCGACGGCAACAGCGGCGGCGGAAGCGGCTTCTACGTCGTCGGGAGCGAACGCGGCGCGGGCGCCGAGGTGAATGTCGCGTTGCGGCTGACGGTGCCAGGATATTTTACCTCGGTGGGGATGACGCTCATCCGCGGGCGCGACTTCTCCGATGCGGATGGGGCGAACGCCCCGCGCGCTGTCGTCATCTCCGAGGGGCTCGCGCGCCGGCTCGGGATCGAAGCCAACGCGATCGGCCAGCGCATCGCCGGCACCAGCTCCCCCTTCCGCGACGCTACCGGGACGCCGTATCCGTGGGAAGTGGTCGGCGTTGTGCGCGACCCGCGCGACTCGGGGCTCCGCAACGATCCGCAGCCGCAGCTGTTCATCCCCCTTCCACAGACGCCCGAAGAAATCTGGGATTGGAGTGGGCGCGAGATGAACATCGTCGCGCGCTCCACGCAGTCGGCGACAGCGATGCAGGGCGCGCTTGCCTCGGCGGTGGCGCGCGTCGACCCGACGCTCGCGCTATACGACGTGCGCTCGATGCGCGAGCGCCTGCGCGATTCGCAGGCGCTCGAGCGCGCCAACACGATCCTCCTGGGCGCGTTAGGCGGCGCGGCGCTCCTCCTGGCCATCACCGGACTCTATGGTGTGGTGAGCTACGGCGTGCAGCAGCGGCTCACCGAGTTCGGTGTGCGACTCGCCCTCGGCGCCACGCCGGCGACACTGGTCGCGCTCGTGGCGCGCTGGAGCACGCGACTCGCCGTTGCCGGGCTCGTGGTGGGGCTTCCGCTGGCGCTCCTTGCGGCGCGCGCGCTGCGCGGCCTTCTTTTCGGCATCGGAGCGTTCGATGTCGTGACGCTCGGGGCGACGGCGGTCCTCGTTGCCTTGGTCGCGATCGCCGGCGCGCTCATGCCGGCGCGTCGAGCGGCGCGGGTGGCGCCGGATACCGTGCTCAGGACCTAGTCACGTCGCCCATGGCTGCTCCCACGAGGTCTCCCATTCGCGTGCATCGCATGTCATCGCCGCTCGGCGAATGGGAACTCGCGCTTGGCGAACCTTCACCGGCGCTTCGGCCGTTCGTGCAGGGGACGTATGCGGGGAGTGTCGAGCGCAACGTCGGCGTGCTGACGCGCCTCGAGGTCCCGCACCCCGGCGTGGTGTGCATCTTCAACTTTGGCGACCCGTACCGGGTGAGCGATCCGCGTGACCGGACCGGCGGAGAATGGCTCGGAAGCTTTGTCGCCGGACTCTACGATTCGTTCGTGCACGTGGACGCCCTCGGCGTTTCGCAGTGCGTGCAGTGCAACCTCACTCCGCTTGGCGCGTTGCAGCTGCTGGGGATGCCGCTGGAGCCGCTGGTCAATCGCTCGGTCCCGCTCTCGCTCGTCCTGGGCAAGGAACTCAACGAGGTGACCGAGCGCCTGTACCACGCGCCGACGTGGGAGGCGCGCTTCGCCGAGTTGGAGTCGTTCTGGATGCGGCGCCTCGAGCGCGCGCGTCGACCATCGCACGTCGTTTCGTCGGCGTGGTCGGCGCTCAGCGCCTCGCACGGTCGCTCCGGCGTCGCCCAACTCGCCGCCCAAGCGGGTTGCAGCCGGCGGCACCTCTCCGCGCGCTTTCGCGAGGAGACCGGACTCACGCCCAAGACGATGGGACGCATCCTGCGTTTTCATCACGTCGTCGACCGGTTGGTGTCGTCGAACGGCGCGTCGCTGTCGCAGGTCGCGCAGGAATGCGGCTACTACGATCATGCGCACTTCGATCGCGACTTCCGCGAGTTCACCGGGCGCTCTCCGTCGGCGTACCTCGCCACGCGGCATCCGACGTTCGGGGCGGTGGTCGTCGGCGACTGAACGTCTTTTGCTAGCCCGCGCGAACTGGCGCCGATTTGAACGCAGAGGACGCAGAGAACACTGAGAACGCAGAGAACGCAGAGAACGCGGAGGATCGCGGGGGATCGCGGGGGATCGCGGAGGTACGCGTCCGCGGAGGCCGACTTCCCATTCGTACAAGACGCTGCGCGCGAGCGATGGTAGGATAGACGAGTCCCCTCATCCACGAGACTCAGTTATGTCGTCCGAATCATCCGCGAACGCTGACGCCGCGCCGCCGCGTCCCCTCCCGACCGGCGTCGTCCCGGTCCTCTTCTACCGCGACGCCCCCGCGATGCTTGACTGGCTCGAGCGCGCCTTCGGCTTCACTCGTCGACTCGTCGTCCCGGGCGATGACGGAACGGTACGTCACTCCGAACTCACGCTCGGCGCGAGCGTGATCATGGTGTCGTCCTCGATGCCGGAGCGAAAGCAGCGTGTACCCGCGGAGCTCGGCGCTGCGACGGGGGGCGTCTGCGTATACGTCGCCGATCCCGACGCGCACCACGCGCGCGCCGTTGCGGCTGGCGCCGAGGTGCTCTTTCCGCTCAAGGATTCGGATTACGGGTCGTGCGACTACACCGCTCGCGATCCCGAGGGGACCATGTGGACGTTCGGGACCTACATCCCCGGAGAGCACTGGTCGTAGCGTCCGTCAACCGAACAACCTCGCAGAAACCGCGAGGGAGACCATGTTCGGTCTCCCTCGATCTTCTTGCACCTGACGACTGCGTGAGCGAGCGCACCCTGCTGCTCCTTACGCCATGTCGAACTCCTTGGCGAATGCCACCGCGAACGAGAAGGTCTTCGCGCGTGAGCGCGACTCCATCATGTCGGCGACGCGCTCGAGGCGCGCCGGGATCGCCATGATCTTCTCCTGCGCCTTGCGCCCGGCCTCGTTGAGCCCTTCGAGCGTATCGATCGCCCAGTACTTGATCACGTCCTGGACGATGCGCAGGTAGTCGCGCGGCCCGTAGATCTCGGCGCGGCGGATCACGTCGGCCATCTCGCGAAAGTGCGGCATGTTCACGCCCGGCATGTCGATCGACGGCATGATTGTCGCCGCCGACTCGAGCGCGCGATTCGGGTCGCGCGCGAGGACGCGCTCGAAGATCGAGCGATAGAAGACGTAGTGACGCGCTTCTTCCTTGGCCACGTTCGAGAGCACTTCGCCGATCAGCGGCTCGTGCTCGCTCGCCACCTTTCCCGTGTTGGCGTGGCTCACCTGCGTCGCGCGCTCCTGCAGCGACGTGTAGACGAAGACGCGGTACGGATCCTTGTCCCACGACGGCTCGAAGCCGGCGCGCAGGTACTCGAACTGCATCCGTTCCATGACCGGATTGTCGAGGATGCGCGAGTCGCGCGTGTAATCGTGCAGGATCGCGCCGTGCCGGTCCTCTTCCGCGGTCCAGAGATTATTCCACTTGGACCAGATGGAGTCCGGGCCGAGGTACTGCGAGATCAGGCGATGGAAGTGCGGGAGCCCTTCCTCGGTGAGCGTGTTGAGGCAGAGCGCGACGCGGGCGGGGAGCGAGATTCCCTCGGCGCGACGGCGGAGCTGCCTAACGAACTCGTCGGGGTCGGTGTCGGGCTCGGGATTGAGCAGGTCGCTCGGGAACCAGAGCACCCGCTTGGACTCGTGCGCCTCCATCAGGATCTCGACATCGTGCGAGAGGTCGTCGAGCACTTCGACCTTGGCCATCGTCTCGTATTCCGACGGATTCTTCATGGGAAGAGGAGTTGGGAGGCGGGCCAGGGCGCGCGACGCACCTTCCTTACCCTACGTCGAGTGCCCCGCGTGCGCCACTCCTCCGTTTGCATCCGATACCCGTTGGGCATGGCAATCCACGCCCCGACCCGCGAGCTTGAGGAACTGCGCGCCCGATTGCGCGCGCGCCGCGCCCTGCGCGCGTCCCGATACGACACCACATGACCACCCCTTCGTTCTCTTCGCTCGCCCTCGACGCGTCCCTGCTCAAGGGACTCAAGGAACTCGGCTTCGTTCGTCCGACCCCGATCCAGACCGACGCGATTCCGCACGCGCTCGCCGGGCGCGATCTCCTCGCCTGCGCCGCGACCGGAAGCGGCAAGACCGCCGCCTTCCTCCTTCCCATCGTTCACCACCTGCTCGCCCGCCCGCGCGGGACGACGCGTGCGCTCGTCCTCACTCCCACGCGCGAACTCGCCGCGCAGATCCACGAGGACCTGAACGACCTCGCCGTGCACACGCCGGTGACTTCGGCGGCGATCTTCGGCGGCGTGGGGATGGGGCCGCAGGAGCACGCGCTGCGCACCGGCGTCGACGTCGTCATCGCCACGCCTGGGCGCCTCCTCGATCACCTCAAGCATTCCTACGCGAGTCTTGCCTCGATCGAGTTCCTCGTCCTCGACGAGGCGGATCGCATGCTCGACATGGGCTTCCTCCCCGACATCAGGCGTATTCTCAAGCAGCTCCCCACCAAGCGACAAACGCTCTTCTTCAGCGCCACGATGCCCGGGCCGATCGGGCAGCTCGCGCACGAAATGCTGCGCAACCCGGCGACGATCAACCTCGAGCGCAAGGCGGCGCCGGCCATCGGGATCACCCAGGCCGTCTATCCCGTCGCGCAGGACCTCAAGTCCAACCTCCTGTTGCAGCTTCTCGTGCGCGATGAGATGCAGGAAGTGCTCGTCTTCACGCGCACGAAACACCGCGCCGACCGGTTGCAGAAGTTCCTGGCGAAGCACGACATCTCGGCCGAGCGCATCCATGGGAATCGCTCGCAACCGCAGCGCACCGAAGCGCTCGCCGGCTTCAAG
>JBGAHX010000082.1:0-17397 GCA_044225935.1 Gemmatimonadaceae bacterium | reverse complement strand
TCCGGCGCGTCGGGCGGTTCGACCTGCAGCGTCGGGTGGTGGATCTTGAACCGCTTCGTCAACGTGCGACCGACGTCGCGCAGGAACGCCGGATGGCACGCGTCGTCCTTCATCACGAGATGCGCGGTCAGCGCAGTCTCCGTCGTGCTCATCGCCCAGATGTGAAGATCGTGCACCTCGAGCACGCCTTCGAGCCCGCTGAGGAACGTCCGCACCTTTTCGGGATCGACGCCAGCAGGAACCGCATCGAGCGCGAGATCGAGCGAGCCCTTCAGAAGCGACCACGTGCCCGCGAGGATCACGATCGAAACGACGAGGCTGACGACGGGATCGAGCCACATCCAGTGCGTGAGGACGATGAGAATGCCGGCGATGACTACACCGAACGAGACCGCTGCGTCCGCCATCAGGTGAAGGAATGCTCCGCGGAGATTTGCGTCGGTCTTTCCCTCGCGCCAGAACGGCAGCGCAGATCCGGCGTTGATGACAACACCAATAGCGGCGACGATGAGGACAACGCCGCCCTTCACTTCACCTCCTTCACGGAGGCGCCCAATCGCCTCCCAGCTTACGGCGCCGACGCCGACGAGCAGAAGGACCGCGTTCGCGAGCGAGGCGAGGATGGTCGTACGCCTCAAGCCGTACGTCCGCCGGGCGGACGGCTTGCGGAGTGCGAGCCGCGCCGCGCCCCACGCGAGCAGGAGGCCGAGGACGTCGCCGAAGTTGTGCGCCGCGTCGGCGACGAGCGCCATCGACTTCGCCACGACGCCCGCGGAGAGCTCCACGACGACGAAGGCGATGTTCAGCGCGACGCCGATTGAGAACGCGCGAGTCGAAGCGTGGTGGTGGTGATGGCCGTGACCGACGTGCGCGTCGTCGTCATGGGCGTGCCCCGCGTGTTCGTGGCTGTGATGATCATGTTCATGACCATGAGGATCGCGGTGGCGGTCACGCGCTGGCTCACTCGGCCGAGAACTCCGGCCGTGCCCAACGGAGGAGGTTTCTGCCCGAGGATCCATCAATTCACCACGTAATGAAGTCGTGTAGCATCCCGCGTCCGCAGTTCCAAGCGAAAGCACGGCCGCGACCGACCCGAACCCGGCCGAGATGGTCCGCTCCGAGGGCGCCGTCGTCAGTTGCAGTAGCTCGCACACGTCTCCGCGACGCATCCGTCGCGCGCAGCGGAGACGCGTTTGCATTCTTGCGCCGTCGCGTAACAGCTCTCGACGCAGCCGCAGTTGGACCGGCAGTTGATCTCGCACCGATCGAGGGCTTCCGTGCACGACGGTTCCGCGCGGCGCGCGTCTCCCTGCGCCGCGCAGACGCCGTCGAAGCCGGCGAACGATTCGCAACCACACGGGGGCCGCGGCGCCGCGGCCTGGCAGAGTCCGCACTTCTCCGCGCTAGGGCTCTTCCAGGCGGCTCGGATCTCACATGCCTTGAGAACGTCGTTGACGCCGTTGTTTGCCACATCGTCCTTACCGCACGCGCCGAGAACGACCGGGCCGCAGACCAACACGAACGTTGAGAGCCGACGTTGATGGGGCACGGAGGAGATCACGGGGGCCTCAAGGAAGAAGCAGCGGGGCGATCCGGACGACCGGCAAGGCGTGAGGGGGAGGGGCTGACTCCCCGTCGGAGAGTCGCCACGCACTTGCTCGGAGCTTCGCGTCGTGGGGTCGCCCCGCTGCCGGCTCGAAACCCTACTCCCCAGAGAAGCGGCTCGCAACCGCCCCAGCCGCCCGCGCCGCCCGCTGAACGCGCGACGGTCGGGACCTTGCCAGGCGTGTGCGACGTGACGCGAGCAGGACCGCCATCAATGCGAGCAAGACGGTCCATCCTTCGCGACGAGCGCCCACGGGACCGAGCGCGCAGCTTCCGACGGAGGCGCTCGACGACCCCGCGCTGTTGGTCGGTGGCGTTGGCGCTTTGACGACGCACACGTTGGTGCTCGACGCGCACTCGTAACCGTCCGGGCAGGTGCTGCTCGAACAGTCTTCGGAGCACTTCCCCTCGACGCACACGTTCGAGCGACAGTCCTCGGCCCCGGCGCATTCTTCCCCGAACTTCGCCTTGCGAGGGTCGGGACCGCCTTCGAGCCACGGCTCCTCTCCAGCTTCGTCGAAGGCCTTGAGGACGAGATCCTTGAACGGCGCGACCTGCGTATAGAGGTTGGAGGCGTCGACGCACTGGGAAGACGGATCGTTTAGATCACCCTCCGTTCCGTTTCCGCCTCGGGAGACGACGCCAAGCACGGCGCCCGTTTCAGCGGCCAGTCCGGGACCACCGCTGTCGCCCGAGCAGATCGACTCGCCGACCCGAAACTCGTTCTTGCCGACGGCGTCGCCAGGCATGTCTTCGACCGGTCCGACCTTCTCGATGCGGATCCCGCTCCGCTGCTGCCGCACGTTCGGCGACTCGGTCTTGTCCGTGACGCCCCAGCCTACCGCCGTCATGATCTCGCGCGGCGTCGGCGGCGCGTCGAGTCGGATCGAAGCGATGGGGGCGGCTGCGATGGGCTTCTCCAGGAGGATGAGCGCGATGTCCTGATCGCAGAGGGTCTTCGCACCCGAGTGGAGGATTTTGGCACCCCGGCCGTCCGCCTTGATGTCGCCGTGGAAGTTCGGACGCTGCGCGCCTTTGAACACGTACATCGTGTTCGCCTTGTGGTCCGAGTAGATCCGCCCGCCGTCCAGCGCCTTGCCTGAGGCCGAACAAGCGCTTCCCTGATCGGTCTCCGAAACGCAGTGCCGCGCGGTGAGGACCACGCTCGGTCCAAGAATCGTCGCCGTACACTGTCCGAACCCGCCGTTCTGCGGATCGTAGTGGACGAGGAGTACGACGGCGTCCTGTGAGGCGTCGGAGGCCGTCCCCTTGATCACGGCCTGGCGCACCGCCGCCGAACGCTCCGCTTCTGGAGGAGCCGACGGCGAACAAGCCATGGTTGCAACGGCGAGGGCCAAGGCGAGAACCGCATTCCTTCGCATGCGGGCCGGGCCCTGAGCAAGTTACATGCCTGGCGTATTTCCCGTTCCCGGTGCGACGCCGTCACGTTCCTAACGCGCGTCCATGACGGCGATCGACCGCGCCTTACCGTGGACGAAGGGCGCGCGTCCGCGGTGCACGATGCGTAGAAGGTGCTAGCGATCGGGGTTCGCGATGAAACCCCTGCGTCCGACGCCGCGTTCCATCCAGTACGTCGTGCGTCTCGGTTCTCTCGAGCGCGCTCAACTCGAGGCCATCCACGCCCACGAGAAGAGACGCCGAGGCGCTTCGGCGGCGGCACTCACGATCGCGGAGGTTCTGCGCATCGTCATCGCCGAGGCGGCCAAGAAGCGCGATTGCGAACCCGATCGAGGCGCACGGGCACGAGACGATGATTCCGGCGTGCGGGTGGAGGTCCGCCGAGGCTCCGGAAAACCCGTGCGGTCACGCGGGTCATGATTCGCATGGCGGTCGCCGATCGCGCGAACCGTGCGTTCCCCGCCAGAGTTCATTCCGTCGCCCAACGATAGCGGAAACCGAGCTCAGTGAAGTCGCCTCCGGTCAGACCCAGTCGGTCCGGACTTAGGATGGTCGGAACGAAGCTACCGCGGACCTCGAGATGGCGGCTGAGGACGAGCCTGAGCACGGGCCCGGCGCGGACCGTCGTGTCGCCATGGCGCGCAGGCACGTTCAGCACGTCAGCGACCACGCCTATCGAGTGCTGCCGATAAGTTCCGAATCGAAACACGTAGCCGCCGCGTCCGCGCCACACGAGCGGCGGGTCGACAATGACGCGCAGGGTCTCCTCGAAGACATACATGTTCGGCGGCACATTGTGGACGTACGAGAGGCTCCCGAGGCCAATGATGTCTCCGGGACCGCCAGGCAACGAGAACTCCGCCTCGACTTCGTACGTCACCACACGGGCGGGCAAGCCAGCCGCCGTCGAGGAAAGGTCTAGCCGGTCGTAGCTCGGCTGAGGGTTGAGAAACTCGCGGTTGAACGAGTAGACGTACCTGGCGCCGGCGCGCACGTCGAGGCGCGGAAGGACGAACCGAAGACCGCCGTACGCACCGGCACCGTTGCCGGAGACGACGGGATTCACGTCGACGCCTGCCCATGCGTGGAAAGGCTTGCCGTAGCCGGCGGATAGTCGCGGGCGCAGGTAGACCCATCCCACGTCGACGGTCGACGAAAGGAACGGGCGATACTCGCCCGCGTTCCACCAACGCTGCGAACGGTAGTCGACGAGATCGTCGGACGGTGAAGCCGGCGGCAGCGGTGGGTCGGCCGAGGGTTCGTGCGACACGCCCGGGTCGATGGCGCGCGCTACGCGCGTAAAGAGCATGAGGGCCAAGCTCGCGCAAACGGCCCATGCTCGTCGCGGGATCAAAACGTGCCCCCGAAGCCCAGACCGGCGCCCACTGGGACCACGCTCACGTCGATCGTCTGCGCGCGACCCGTCCGGGGCTCGGTGACCATGTTGGCGTTCCGGTAGTGGAAGAGCGGAACGGCGATGCCGACGATCGCGCCCACCGCCGCGCCCGTCAGTACGTCCGTCGCGTAGTGCATGTCTCCCATCACGCGAAGCGTCGCGGTGGCGGCCGCGCCCGCGTAGCCGACGACGCAGGCGACGGAGTCGGCCGCCCCGCCGAAGAGGCCGTGCTGAACGTGGTGCGTACAGATGAGGCCGGCGCTCATGAACGCGAACGCGGCATGCCCGCTGAAGAAACTCCTGTAGCGGACGTTCCCCTCGCACTCGACCGTCTGCTCCGGCTGGTCGGCAGTCCCGCACGCGCGGCCATAGGGTCGCTCGCGGCTCGCGAGAGTGTTCGTCGCCCCCTGGATCGCCGTGACGATCGACAGCGCCTGAGCATCGACGAGCGCCATCTGCGCGGCGGCGTCTCGACTGTTGCGAAACCACCACGTCGTGACGAGCGCGTCGACGAAGAACGGCCACGTCGCCTCGAGCGAGAGAATGACGTCGCTCGCGTCGCGCGCGTTGAAGCGAGCCTGCGGGCTCTTGAGTCGAAGCGCGTCGCGAGCGCTTTCATCGAAGAGAGCGCCGCCGTACACGTGCTTGGATTGCGGCGGGATGATCGCGGTCGCGATGGCCGTCGCGGCACCTGCGCCGGTGACGATCCAATCGGCCGTGCCAAACCGAGGCCACTCCGCCCGCCAGACGACCGGCCTCGACGGCATGTCCCTCTGGGGCGGGGTGAGGACGTTCGAGCCGGAGGGCTGCGTCTCGTCGATGGGCGGCAATGCTTGCGGATCTGCACTGCGCTGCGTTTGATCCGCCGTGTCCGTCGGTGCGTGCTCGCCGGGCGGCTCCGGCGACGGTTGCGCTCTCGCGCGCGACGCGATCGGCTGCACGGCAACTGCGACGAGCACGAGGGAGAGCCGCAACCGTGAGCGCAACGCCGCCATCGTACGCGACGTCGGCCGCGTTTTCGCGGACGGTGATCGGACCCTACGTTTCCCCCTTTGAGCGCTTCGGTGACGTTGACGGTCTGCTCAGCCCCGTGTGATGTGGCGAAGGGCGCGTTTCGCCAGGTCGGCGACGCTCGTGCCGCGCAAGAAATAGAAGACCATCTTGCCTTCGTGTCGTCGTGAGACGACGCCGAGACCACGAAGCAGGCGCAGCTGCGTCGAGATGGCGGACAGGTTCATCCCCACGACGAGCGCAAGATCCGAGACGCACAGCTCCCCTGCAGCGGCGAGCGCGAAGACAATCTTCAGGCGCGTCCAGTCGTCGAGCGCCGAGAAGACGCTCACGAGCTCGGTGAGTTCTCGCTCGCGCGGCATTCTCTGCTGCGCGCGCCGGGTCTTCATGCGGTTGAAGGGCTTCCCTGAAGTTGCTGTTCGCGACCGGGGAGCAGGCGCGGGATCGACCCTCATGATGGAGATGGCTTGAGAACGTTCAAGGTCGCCGGAAAAGGTGGGGTGCCGAGGATACACCGCGTTCGGGAGCGGTCACGCAGTGACGTCCTTGCGCTGCTGCGCGGAAGGGTATCATCGAGAGGTGAAGTCCATTCGCGGCATCCTCGCCGTTCTCACCGTCGTCGCCTTCGCGCCCGACGCCAACGCGCACATCGCGCTGATGTCGCCGAAGCCTCGGACCTCGGAACTGAAGGAGGGCCCGTGCGGCGTCGCTGGAGACAAGCGCGGCACGACCGTGACCACTTTCAAGCCAGGCGAGACGATCTCGGTGCAGTGGAAGGAAACGGTGAGCCACACCGGCCACTTCCGCATCAGCTTCGACGAGGATGGCCAGGACGGATTCGTCGATCCCAAGAGCTTCACGGACCTGAAGACCGCGCCGACGGTGCTCGTCGACGACATCAAAGATAAGAGCGGGACGCAGATCTACACGCAGGAAGTCACGCTCCCCGACGTCGAGTGTGACCGCTGCACGCTGCAGGTCATTCAGGTGATGACCGACAAGCCTCCTTACGGAGACGGCGACGACATCTATTACCAGTGCGCGGACATCACGCTCTCGAAGGGGGCCGTCGCCGAGGACGACGCGGGCTCGACAGCTACCAACGCCAAGACGCAGAGCGCTTCGAACGAGGGTAGCGGTTGCCGGACGTCGAACGCCCCCTTCGGATGTGCCGAAGGCGTGCTCCTTACGCTCGCCGCGATCGCGACTCGCCGCAGGCGGGGATGAACCGCTTCGCCGCGGGGAGGGACCGAGATCGCGGTGTTCGCACCGCCCGACCAGCGAATCGTGGAGCCTCCCGCGTGACGTGACCGGCCGTACGAGCCGCGCTACATGCTCTGGCATGCGGAAACTGCCCCTGAGCCAGCCGCGAGCAGACGAGTGCTGCTCGGACCCCGGCTGTTCCACCAAGGCAGAGGCCCTAGACCCGGCGCGAGAGGAGGCCGTCACCGTTCGCGCCATCCCCTTGTCGAGAGCGCCGGAGCTGCCCGCACCGGCAAACGGTCCACGGCAGACGTTCATCGTGGAGGGAATGTGTTGCGCGGAAGAGGCTCGTCAAATCGATCGCGCTGTCCGCGCCGTTCGCGGCGCTGAGAGCGTCTTCGTCGATGTCATCGGCGCTCGGCTGACGATCGAAGGTGCGGTGCGGGAGGGCGAAGTCCTCAAGGCGGTTGCGGAGACGGGCATGAAGGCGCGCCCTGTCGGGGCCGCGATCCAACGCGACGGTTTCTGGAAGGCGCGCGGACGCCTCGTCGCGATGCTGTCGTCCGGGGCCGCGCTCGGCGGCGGCGTCGCGCTCGACGTGCTCGGTCTCCGAGCGCTCCCGACTGTGTCGCTCTACGCGGCTTCCATCGTCTTTGGGGCGTGGTTCGTGGCGCCGCGCGCGGTGCAGGCATTGCGACGGCGGACGCTCGACATGCACGTGTTGATGACGACGGCAGCGGCCGGTGCCGCGGCGATCGGCGACTGGCGAGAGGGCGCGTCGGCCATGTTTCTGTTCGCCGTGGCGCAGATGCTCGAGGCCTACGCGATGGAACGGGCGCGCAGCGCCATCGGCGGTCTTGTGCGCCTAACGCCAAAGGTAGCGAACGTCATCCGTGATGGTCGCGAGGTGCGCGTACCGGTTGCCGAAGTCCGCGTGGGCGAGACCGTGCTCGTCAAGCCAGGAGAGAAAGTCCCACTCGATGGCACGGTGGTAGAGGGCGACTCTGCTGTGAACGAAGCACCCATCACGGGCGAATCGGTTCCCGTCGACAAGACGAAAGGCGCGCGCGTCTTCGCCGGCACGCTGAACGGCCAGGGCGCGCTCGAGATCCGTACCACGCATCACGTCGAGGACACACAGCTCGCGCGGATCCTCGCGGCGGTCGAGGCGGCCCAAGCTACGCGCGCGCCCTCCCAAACGTTCGTCGCGCGTTTCTCGCGCGTCTACACGCCGGCGGTGGTCGCCGCTGCCATGATCGTCGCGGTCGGGCCTCCGCTTCTTTCGATCGGGCCATGGTCGACGTGGCTTTACCGCGCCCTCGCGATGCTCGTCGTCGCGTGTCCGTGCGCGCTCGTCATCTCGACGCCGGTCTCGGTGGTCAGCGGCCTCGCGGCGGCGGCTCGCGGCGGGGTGCTCGTCAAGGGCGGCGCACATCTCGAAGCCGCCGCACGCTTGACAACGGTGGCCTTCGACAAGACCGGCACCCTTACGCGCGGGAATCTCGTCGTTACGGCCGTGTTCCCATTTGCCGGACGTACGGGGCTCGAGGTGTTGCGCGGCGCTGTGGCGGTCGAGCGCTCGTCGGAGCACCCGGTCGGGCGCGCGATCGTCGCGCATGCACGCAAGCACGACGTTACAGTCCCGCGCGCCACACGCTTCGTCGCTCTCTCGGGACGCGGCGCACGCGCCGAGCTCGATGGCCAGATCGTCCATGTCGGAAACGAACGGCTCGTCCGCGAGCTCGGCTGCGATCTCCAGACAGTTCGTACCGAGATCGACACCTTGGAGAGCGAAGGGAACACGGTCGTCCTCGTTGCGATCGGCGACGAACTCGTCGGAGCCATCGCCGTCGCCGACGAAGTTCGGTCGAGCGCTGCCGCAGCCATCAAGAGCCTACGCCGCGCGGGCATTGACGACTTCCTCCTCCTCACCGGCGACAACGAGAGGACCGCGCGCGCGGTGGCAAAGCGCGTCGGGATCAATGACGTGCGCGCCGGGCTTCTCCCCGATCAGAAGGTCGAAGCCGTGCAGGCTCTCGCGTCGAACGGGCGTCGCGTCCTTTTCGTCGGGGACGGCATCAACGACGCACCCGCGCTCGCCGCGGCGACGCTCGGCGCCGCGATGGGGACGGCCGGAACGGAAGTGGCGCTCGAGGCGGCTGATCTGGCGCTCGCGGGTGACGATCTCGGACGTCTCGCGTTCGTCATCGCGCTCGCGAAACGGACAGTCTCCGTCATCCGACAGAACGTCGCCTTCTCGCTGGCGACGAAGGGTGTCTTCGTGGCTCTCGCCGTCGGCGGGTGGGCGACGCTCTGGATGGCGGTCGCGGCGGACATGGGAGCGTCGCTGCTCGTCATCGCGAACGGCCTGCGGCTTCTTCGTGCACGGCGCGCCTGCGCCGAACATCGCCGAGTCGAGCGGAGCTAATACGATGGCGGATTATCCCTCACCCACCGCAAGCCCTCGCGCACGTACTTCACGATGTCGAGTGGCGCGCCGACGGACGAGTCGAGGATCTCCATCGTTCGCGTATCGATGAGGATGTCGTGCGGCATGGCCGCCGGATCGACGCCAACCGTTCCCAGGCGGCGAGCTCGCACGTCGATGCCCACCGAGAAGTTCGCCTTGTGTCGAGAGACCCACTCATCGACCTCGGTGAGCGATGGTCCTTTCCCGGGTGCGGCGCCGCTGACGATCACCTCGAAGAAGACGACGCCCTCCACCGCGAGAGGTTCCTTGACGCTCACCGCAGCCTCGAGCTCGCTCGAGCAGATCGCACACCACGTTGCGGCGGCAAGGAGGTGGAGCACCTTGTGCCGCTTCTGCGCGGGATCGTAGTACTCCGAGAGTGAAATCGTCTCGAGGCCGCGTGAACGATCGCCGTCGCGGTAGCCCTGGAAGGCAAAGTTCGGGATGCGCTCGCCCCGCGTCGACGTACGGCGAGGACGACCGCCGAGGTTGTCCCTCGGATACGGATCACCGTCAGGGTTGGTCTCGAGCGCCCGGACGTCCGGATCGGCGAAGTCCGGCGGTGGCTCCTCGGAGCGACACCCGAGGGCGAAGACGCCGAGGAGAAGGCCGATGAGCGTGCACCTCACGCCTCACCATTGTGGCATGTTCGATCCTCCGGTGCTTCACGCGGCATCGCCTACGGATCTCGCGTGACCGAAATGGGCTGGCGCCGTTGACGTCTTCGTAAGACGCCCCGAACATAGCCTGGTCACGTGGCGGACACGATCCTTGGTCTCGAGCACGAACACACGGCCTTCAGCGAGGCCGTCGCGAACGTCAAGGCGCTGATCGCGGAGGACCGGGGACCGGCGCAGCGGAATCTCGTCCTGCGCGTCCGTCTCCAGTCTCTCTGCGACGAGCTTCTGGTTCACTTCGCTCGCGAGGAGGAGGGTCTCTTTCCGTATCTGCTACGACATTTCCCCGATGCCACCGAGGCGATCGAGACGCTCCTCAGCGGTCACGAGATCGTCTGCGGCTCGCTCGTCCGGTTGACCCATATGGTCGATCGCGGCGGGGTCGACCCGGTCATGAGCGCCGCGCTGTTTGAACGTTTCGAGAAAGCCTACGCCGCGCACGCGCGTGAAGAGGTCGCGCTTCTACGCACCTTCGGCGAACGACTGAACGAAGACCAGCGACGCGAGCTCGCCCGACTCGTCGAAGGTCTGTAGCGCCAGGCGGCCGTGGTTCCCTGTCTCCGCCGCGTGCTAACGTCTCCGAACGTGAACCATCGAAAGTGCCTCCTCGCCAGCGCAGTCGCCGTGGCGGCGGTCGTCGCCGCGTGCAGCAAACCTGCGGTGACGCCCTCGACGAGCGGGGAGAAGCACTACTACGCGGAATGCAACGACACCGGACATGCACCGTGGCGAAGCGATCCGCACGAGATGCCCGAGCTTGCCGAGGACGACGTCAAGATTCATCTGACCAAGCATCCGGGCCACCGCGCGGCCGTGCGCAGCGTTTCGCCCTGAAGTTCCCTAGGTTGGCGTTGCGCGGAGCGCTTCGAGGCGGGTACGGTGCGACGCGCGGATGTTCCTGTTGCTCACGAGCCTGGCCGCGCTCGCGATTGGCCCGGCGCTCGTGGCGCTCAGCCGGTCGCGGCGCTGGGCACTCGACGCTGCCGATGGCTTCGTTGTCGTCGCCCTCGCGGGGATCGCGCTCTTTCACGTTCTCCCAGAGTCCTTTGCGGTCGGTGGTCTCTGGTCCGTTTCGGGAGCTGTAGCCGGCCTTTTCGGTCCAATGCTGCTCGAGCACCGTGCCCTCGACGCCGGGCCAGGCGCGGAAGCTCGCCTGCGATCGGGGCTCGTCCTTGCCGGGCTGGCGGTCCATGGCGTCATCGACGGGTTCGGTTTGGCGCAAGAGGGGGCCGGGTCGCTCGCGCTTGCCGTCCTCGTGCATCGCATCCCTGAAGGCGTCGCAGCGTGGACCCTCTTGCGCCCCGCGTGGGGAACGCCGCGGACGATCATCGCGCTGATGGGACTCGGACTCGCGACGTCGTGCGGTCTCCTTGCCGGCCGTTTCGGTATCGTCATTGGGACAGGTGTCGCGGCTGCCGTCGTTCAAGCGGTCGCCATCGGCTCGGTGCTCCACGTCGTCCTGCACCACGCGCCTCGTGCAACCGCGTGGAAACACCATCACGACCATCCGCACGAGACCGCGCCGTTGAAGCGTGAGGCGCTCGCGTCGGATGAAACCTCTCACGCCTCGGCGCATTCCGCGAGCGCGCACACAAAAGGGCGAGGCCACCTCGCAGCGGCGATCGGCGCGGCGGCTGGCCTCCTGACTGTCGTCCTGCTGCCTGCAGAGGCTGGAGAAGGCTCACGTGACGCACGCGGAGTCTTCCTCCACGCGGCCGCCGCCAGCGCTCCGTGGCTGCTCGCCGCGTGCTTGGCGGCCGGATTCGTCGGCGACGTTTCGTTGGCCGCGATCGCGAGACGAGGCGGGGGCGTCATCGGTGTGGTCCGCGCCGCGCTCCTCGCTCCGTTCCTCCCCGTGTGCTCATGCGGTGTGCGCCCGCTCTACGACAGGCTCATCGCCCGAAACGTTCGGGGGCCTGTGGCGATCGCTGTGCTCGTGAGCGCGGCTGGGCTTGGTCCAGCAACGATCCTTCTCACGTTCGGCCTCCTTGGGCCCGTGCTGACCATGGCGCGCTGCACGGGGATTCTCATGATGGCCGGCCTCGCAGCGCTCGGAGCCACACGGCAGGTGGGAGTCCCGGAACCCGGCGTCGATGATCCTCGACCCGCACGACCTCGATTGCGTTGGAACCCGGTCGCCGTTCTCGAGACCGTCGATTACGCCGGAGCGTGGCTGATCGCGGGACTTGCGGCGGCGACGCTGGCGTCGCCGCTTGCAAGGATCTTCGGCTTCGCGATCCCCCACGAAGCCGTCGTTGTCCTCTGGGCCCTTGCCGGAATGCCGTTCTATGTCGGAGCCGCGGGCGCGACCCCATTCGCAGCGCTACTCATCGAGCGGGGTGTGTCGCCGGGCGCGGCGCTCGCGTTCATGTTGACCGCGCCCACCGCGAACGTCAGCACTCTTCGTCGCGTCGCGCGGCAGCACGGGCGTGTTTCTGCGATCTGGTTCGTCTCCGCCGTCATAGCGACTGCCGTAGGCGTCGGGCTCGTCTTCGATGCGCTCGCTCCTCCGGGGCTTCAAGGACATCCCAGCACAATCGACGGGAGCATGTGGTCCGTGGTTGCCCTGATACTGCTCGGGCTTCTCGTGGCCGTGTCGCTCGTTCGCAACGGACCACGCCATCTTCTCTCCCAGATCGTCTCTCAGGTGGCGAGCGAATACTGATCCGCGGCTTCCGCAAGCGATCTACGGCGCGGCGCGCCGACTCGCAGCACGCAGACCGCCATCGTGAGCGGTGCAGCGGCGAGACCAACGGCACCGACGGCGAGCCAAGGACGCGGCCGAGCTGCGTGTAGCTCACGGTCCCCAGTGCCCGTCCGAGACCGGGTGCGACGCTCCAGACTGCGGCGTACGCCGCGAGGGACCGACCGAACCAACCGAACTATCTATCTCCGGACAATGAACGCAGGACAGGCGCTCCGAATGCCACTCCGCGACGTCGCGACGGGTTCACACGCCGCGGATCGTCCTGAGGCTAGTTCCACTCAGACGGGCACATCGACCTCGAGACCAAGGGCTACTGCGCAGCGCCCTTCAGTCGCACGCCGAGCCAGCTGATCTGGGTCACGAGTTGTCCGTCATCCGTTCGAATCGTGGCGCCGTCCGCACTCACGTGTCCATCAGCGACCTTGCTGAATCCGCCGAAGGGACCATGGCTGTTGTCGAGGCTAGTCGCTTGTTGGAAGAGCTCGACGGCTGCACCCGCTGGAAGCTTCGCGGTGTTCGCGAGCGTGACCGTCGCCCCGGGTTTGATCTTCGTTCCAAACGGCGTGAGCGCGTAGATCGCGGCGAAGTTGCCTCCAGCCTCGGCGACGAAGGGTGGTGACTTGTCGAGCGGCACGCTGATGGCTCGGAACTTTTGCTCGTCAGGGCCCTCGAGCTCGATGCGGTCGATCTTGACCTCGGTGCCGGCCGCAAACTGGTAGGTCACGTCCGAGAACGAGACCGTCTTTGCATCGCCGTTTTGCGGCAGCTCGACGCCTTGATCAAACGGCATGACGGGCAATAGAAGCTGCCCCTTGTCGACAGTTCCCGCCGCGTCGAAGCGCGAATAGTAGCTCGCCCACTTCGAGCGGCCGTGAAGCATGAGCGCAGGGCTCTTCATGTAGCGGCGCACGTCCATGCGCGTCACGCCGTTGGCGTCGGTCTTGCCATAAGTGCAACCACTGCCGCAAGCCGTCGTGACCAGCTCCGGAATGGGATTGCCATTGAGATCCTTCACCGCCGCGGAGAGTGTGTGGACGCAGATCGCTCCCGGCTCGATCTCCCCGGTGCTCGACTGGGGGATGCACCCATTCGCGTCGTACTCCTTGCCGAGCGGCTTGGGAGCATCCTGCGAGGAATCGGAACTGCTGCTGCATCCCATTCCGACGACTCCAACGAAAGCGCCGAAGACGAAAACTCTGCTCATCGTTTCCTTCATCGTTCGCTACTCCGTGTTTGTGCTCGGTGGGAGAGGACCAAGACGCTCTCGCAGCTTCTGACGGACAATCTCGAACTGCGGAGGACCGGCGCCAACCGCGAGGATCTTCATCCCATCCTTGGGGTCGATCAAGATGTACGTCGCGCTCTTCCCAAACCGGGCGAAGAGGGTCGCTTCCGGCTCGACTGCCGTCGGGAGTGAGCTTTTGTGCTTCTGGATCCAGCCGTCGAGGAGCGCCCGCGTCGCTGGGCGTCCGTCGCGATCCTCGACCATGACTTGCATCGACATGAAGCGACTGCCGTAGTGCTTCACCCACGCCAGTTGGTCGGTGGTCTCCATCCAGCAGTACTTGCACCACTCGAAGGCCACGTGGACGAGAAGGAGCTGCGCCTCGGGATATGTCTTCGCGACGTCCGAGGGTCGGAGTGCGCCGTGCTCATCGCCTGCGAGGTTGCCGTCCTTGTTCCTGTCGATGTAACCGACGAGCGAGAGCTCCGGCAGGGTCTTGCCAACCTCGAAGGATGACTCCGCGGTGCTCTCGGTTGAGGACGAACACGATGCGACCGCCGTCGAGGCGATAACGAGAAACGCGTGTGTCCGTGCGGCGCGACCCATCCGAGCAGCCGTGATCTAGCGTCGTGCCAGCCACGCGTCCACACGAGGTTCTCGAAGTCGCGGCGTCGCGAGGATTCTTGGGACGTCGCGAGAACGGGCCCCTTCTACCCTCGTACCTGGACAGCATTCGAACCGCGCGGTAGACGGGGCGAATGGGCGTCGGAATCCGTATGGGCGCGTTGGTGATGGCGGCGACGCTATCGGTCACGGCGTGCAGCTCGAACACGACGACGACTGCACCGGCACCGGCTGGAACCGAACAGCCGACGGAGCAACCGCCCTCCGAAGAGGGTACGCCGACTGGAGCTGCCTACCCGGAGGGTCCGTACGGCGTCAACGTCGGGCAGACCCTCGGCGACATAGAGTTCGTCGGCCATCTCCGCAAGGAGACCACCGGCCTCGCCACCGCCAGTGAGCTCTCGACACTGAAGCTCTCCGACGTTCGCGCGAAGGCGGGCGAGCCCAAGTACGCCGTCATCCACCTCTCGGCCTATTGGTGCGGCATCTGCCGTGCTGCGCTCGGCGACATGGTCGCGGCTTACCCGAAGGAAGCCGCGAAGGCCATCTTCGTCGACATCATGGTCGAGGGCAGCACCCCCGACGACGTGGCGACGAAAGCCAACCTCGATTCCTGGGTCAAAGGTCTCGACATCCCGTTCACCGTCCTCCGCGATCCGGACAGCGTCCAGTTCCGCGCGAGGGGAAAGCTCGGTCAGCGCAAGACGGCGTATCTTGTCGAGCTGGCTACGATGAAGATCCTGAAGAAGACGACGAGCGACGTCTCCGAGATCCTCGCGGGTCTGAAGACGCTCGAGTGATCGTCCGGACCGCGCGACTCACCTGCTCGGTCTTCGTTCTTGCGACGCTCTCTGGCGGCAGCTGCGCGCCGAACGATCCGGGGCCACAGCTCGCGCCCGTTCCGAACACGTCACCCACGCTCTTGGTCGAAGTCGGTACGGGCGCTTCCGACTACGTGCCGCTGGCGGACGGAGATCCCGTCGATCTGATCTATGGAATGCAAGGCGGGTGGCATGTCTGGACGGCGGTGAAGGTTCGTGACGCCACCGTCCAGGACGTGCGCATCAATCTCTACGCGCGCTTCGAGGACGGAGCGTTCGCCGGCGATCCTTCCGCGGTTGCGGCTCGGCTCGATCCTGCCGGCGACGCATCGCGAACGCATGCCGCGATGCGAAACTTGATCCGGGACGGCAACCAAGCCCGCGGCCGACGGGTGATTCTGCGTCTCGAGGTCATCGCGAATGACGGTCGACACGGCGCCGGTGAGCGTCTGGTCCTCGTGCGATGAGCGGGTGCGACAGGCAAGGCGGCTCCGTGAGGCACGACGCGTTGCGCTCGTTGGCAATGTGGCGCTATCGTTCGCGCGTCGTGATCCGCCCGCGCCCGCGCAAGTTTCTTCGATGGTTCGCGCAGCGCGCGGCGCGCCTCCTCGTGCTGCTCGCCGTCGTTTGCGCCCTCGGACGCGGCGCTCGGCAAGTGCTCGTCTGCAACTTCACGAACGAGATCCTTTCGGCGTGCTGTTGCCCTGCGGAGAAGGACAAGACCGAGACGCCGGAAGTCCGCCGCACGTGCTGCTGCCGGACGATGCTCGTCACGGCACTGCCGGAAGCTGCTCCGCCCGACGCGGACAAGGTCAGTCCCGTGCGGGACGCGTCCGCTGTCGTTGCGCTCCGAACGGCGCTCGTTTCCGTAACGCCTCCCGAACCGACTCGCCCGCCTGCAAGTCCTGCATCTGTGACTCGCCTCGGCTCGCGCGGGCGCCGCTCGCGTGAGTCCGTGCCTGCGTGCGCCGTTCGAACCCCGTAACGCGCAGTTTGCACGGTTGCGTGAGCGCGCCGTGTCGAGTCGAGGTCCTGCATGAGCCTGGTCGAGCGGGCGGTCGACGCTATGAACGCGTCGCTCCGTCGCGAGTACAAGCGCATTCTCCATCTGCTCCGAACAGGTCCGGAGACAGCCGAGTCTCGCCATGCGATCGGGCTGATCGTCGCCGCCGTCAAGGGCGAGCCGCGCAAGTACGGCAAGCAAGCGGTTGGCTTGCTCGCCGCCGCCCTGGGCCGTGACGAAGCAACGCTCTATCGGTTCGCGCAGGTTGCGAGCCGTTGGACTGCGGCGGAGCTCGCGCAGTGGCTCCAACGAGGCGAAGTCACCGAGCACCCGCTCTCCTGGTCGCACCGCGTCGGGGTGAGCGCCGTCTCGCAGCGACGCCTACGCGAGGAGCTGCTGCGAAAAGTGGTCGAGGACGGACTCAGCGTGCGCGCGTTAGCAAGGCTTGCTGAAGACGACCGCGGTCCGTACCGCGCCGGTAGCCGCCTCGTTCGCGAAGCCGCCGTCCTCGTCCGTCGAACGAAGGCGCTCCGCGAAGCTTGGGCGAACCCGTACGGCTCGTCGCCGGAGGAAGTGCGCCACGCGATTTCACGCGAGCTGATCGAGCGTGCCAAGGAAGAGCACGCAGAGCTCGTCGTCCAGGCCCAAAAGGCGCTCGAAAGCATCGAGGCGCTGTGTACGGAGACGCATCTTGAAGAGCCTCAATCGTAACGAACAACCACCCCGGAGATCGGGGATGAGTCGCATCCAACGACAGGTCGCGGCAGCCACTGTCTTGTTCATCGTCGCGCAGTCTCGGCCTGCGAATGCGCAAGACGACGCACTCAGCAGGCCCGTCGACCGAACAGCCATCCTCACCGCAGCCGTCCGTCACCATCCGGGCGTGCGCGCGGCCGAGGAGCGCGCCCACGCGACGAGCCTCGCTGCCGACGCCGAAGGCCGCCTCCCTCCGCCCGAAGCCATGGTGCAGATCTGGCAGGTTCCGATTGCGCGCCCCTACGCCGTCGGGGACGGACAGATGATCATGGTCGGTCTCGGGCAGACCTTTCCTGCTCCAGGAGCCCGCGGGGCGCGTGAACGCGCCGCACATCACGCCGCCGACGCCGACCTTGCGGCCGCAACGGATCGTCGGCGTCTGATCCGCCGCGACGCCGACCACGCCTTTGCCGATTACGTCGAAGCTACAGCTCGCCACCGTATCCACCTCGAGCATCGCGCGGTCGCGGAGCGCGCACT
>JBGAHX010000144.1:0-2294 GCA_044225935.1 Gemmatimonadaceae bacterium | reverse complement strand
GAAACGCTGGCGACCGCGTCGCGGCGCCTTGCGATGGCCACCCGTGACCGGCACGTGATCGTCATGAGCGACATGATCGAGGAGTCCGAGGGGCTCGACTTCAGGCACCGCGCGCCCGACGGCGATGCGATGGAAGCGCAGCTCGACCGTTGGCTCGACGATGAAGGCATGCGCGCGTGGCAGGGTACGCAGGTCCACGTCGTGTATGCAGGTGGCGTCATCGCCACCAGCACCAGCCGCGCCATCGAACGCTTCTGGCGGGGGTACCTCGCGGCGCTCGGCGCCACCGTGCGCTCGTGGAACGCGACGCTCGACAACCTTCCTTCCAGCGCACCTGAGGAGTCGTATCCATGATCCGACTGGGATTGGTCCTCAATTCGACGCGACTCTGGTGGAACGCATGGCGAGACGCGCGTCGCCGCACGCCCGCCACCGACAGCAGCGCTCCGGCCGAGACGGAGCGGCTGATCGTGGACTGCGGGCGCTTGGCCCTGCGCCGACTCGCGCGGCGGGCATCGGAGCGTCTGTCGACAGTGCGCAGCGAGTTGCAGCACGCGGAGCAGGCGCTCACCCGGGCCACGGAGCTCGTGATGAACATCACGGCTCCATGCTCGACGGAGCAGCTGACCACCGACCGTCGGCTCTCACCCCTCGTGAGCTGGCCGGCGCTGCTCGCGCTCGCGTCCGTCGAAGCCTGGTTCAACAAGCATGCCTTCGACACCCTTGGCGAGGAGGGGTTCACGTCTCTTGCGTTGGCCGTCGTGCTTGGCGTCGGGCTCCCGCTCATTGCCGACGTGTTCGGGACCCAACTCCGCCAGGAACGGTGGACTCGGAATCGCGTGGTAGCGTGGGGTGTGCTGCTCACCGTCGTGCTGGCGATGCTGATCGCGAGTGCGGGACTTCGACTTGAAATGCAAAGCGTGCTATCGCAGGCAGAGAGCACTCACCCGCTCAACACCATCGGTGCGTCACGCGCGCCGATATCCGAAGGGACGAAGGCGGTACCGACCTTGAGCCCCGCACAGACCTACCGGCTGTTTCTCGTCGTGAACATCTTCCTGTTCACGACAGCGGTGTTCGTCGGTGCGTTCGGTGCGGACTCGCGTCGGGGCTACGCCAGCGGGACCCGCGCCATGCGCCGATCCAGCGCCCGACGCGACGCACTGCTCGACGAAGTGGCGCGGCTGGAGGAGGTGCTCGAACAGCTCGAAGAGCGAGTGATCGATCTCGTTCGTGAGCGCGTACGCTTCTATCGGCTGGTTCATGCACGGTACCGGGGGGATCCGCCGCGCTTCTTCGCCGATGCGTCACACCCATCCCATGACCCCGCTGGCGCGATCGCGGGATCGGCGAGCGGTCGAGTGCCTGACAACGTGACGCCGATTCGGCAGGCGACCGCGTCGCGGGCGCCGGATGTGCAGGTAACAAGTTCGCGAGGGGCGGAGGTTCGCTGGACGAATCGTTCCCCGTCGTACTAGACCATGCGTCGGCGCGTGCTCTCCGATCTCACCCGGTCGCTACTCCGACTCCATCCGCGCATCACCGTCCACATAGGCCTGGCGGTGGTGCTTGCGCTCCTCGCGTCAGTGATCGCCGTCGGTGTTGCCGTCTGGCCGTACAGTACCGTTGCAGCGTGCGACATCGACGCCGAGGTCGCGCGTTGGGAACGGGCCTCGGTGCCACTGACCGCAGGTGGTCGCACCATGCCCGGTTTCGGTCGCTATGTCCCGTTGCGGCGTCTGCCGGTGCACGTCGCACAGGCGTTCATTGCAGTGGAAGACCGGCGGATGATGGAGTGGTACCACCTTGGAGTCGATCCCGTCGGAGTCCTCGCCGCGCTGCGCGACAACGTCACGACGAATCGCCGGCGTCCGCGCGGGGCGAGCACGATCGCCATGCAGCTGGCGAGGTCGTTGTGCGGGAATCGCATGCCGCCCGATCATACCTGGCGCGGCAAGAAGGCCGAGGCCATCCTGGCGCTTCACGTGACGCGACAGTACGGACGGCGCCGGGTGCTGGAACTGTACCTCAACACCGTCTTCCTCGGTCGCAACCAGTACGGCGTCGACGCAGCCGCGCAGTCGTACTTCGGCAAGCGTGCCGAGACGCTCTCACCCTCGGATGCCGCCGAGCTGGCGCATCTCGTCGCAAGTCCCTTCCGGCGTGATCCCCGCTCGGCCGGTGCCGCTGTACGCCGCCGTGCGATCGCGAGCGTCTTCGTAAGAATAGCGACGCTCGACGCAAGGTATGCCAGCACGGTTCCCCGGAGGATCGCGCCATCGCCGCTCGCGACC
>JBGAHX010000081.1:0-17677 GCA_044225935.1 Gemmatimonadaceae bacterium | reverse complement strand
CTCTCGCGATCTCGCCTGCGGTGGCATGCCGCGCGCGTTGTGTGTCGATTTCGGTTGGGGGAGGTAGTGGTGCCTACAATTACCAAGCAACGGAAGTACGGGGCGATATAGGCAACTGGTTGGCGAAGCGTCAACGCGTCGGTGTCTGGCGCTTCGGCATCGAGGCGGCGCTTCCAATGCTGCGTCGTCGCCTAACGATTCAAGCCGTGGACTACGTCGGTCGGCTGACGCCGGGTTACAGCGACGGTGAACGGCTAAGCCCCATCCACACATTGCTCGTGTCTGCTGGGATACGACTGGGCAGGTGAGCCGCCCAGTCATCCTGGCGGGTTGAACGCAGTTGGCTCGGCGGAAGCGCAATACACCCGCACATACGAACGAGGTACTGAACGATAGTGTCTATTGTGATAAGAGTTCCGGAGATTGAACGGCTGGCTCACGCGCTTGCAGCTGCAACCGGTCAACCAATCACCGACGCAATCCGACACGCATTGCGAGACGCGCTGCATCGCGTGACGATAGACACTCGTCCGAGCATCGTGGCCAAGGTTCGCCGCGTGCAGGCGCGAATCGCGAGACTTCCAGTGCTCGATCTGCGACCGGTGGCGGAACTGGTGCGGTTCGACGAGCACGGCCTACCCGTGTAAGCTCTACGGCGCCTCTCATACGTCGCCCTCGCCCCCTGGTGACCCAGGCGCCGCCCTACTTCCGCGCGACCACCTGCACCACCGCCGCTGGCCCGTGATGCAGCGCCCCCTCGTTCACGTCGCGCTCGAGCTCGCGCGCCACGAGAAACTCCAGCCCCGCCAACTCTCGCTCCAGGAGTTCACGCGTCGGCAGGAGCGCCACATCCTTGGGCCCGCCAGTACGAAACCCCAGCTGCGCCGGGCAGTACGCCTCGACGATCATCAAGCCGCCAGGTGCAAGGGCGCGCACCGCGCGCGCGTACACGTCGGCGCGCACTTCCGGCGGGAGGTGGACGAAGATCGAGACGATCGCATCCCACCGCGAATCGCCGAGATCGAACGTCTCGAGATCCCCCTGAATCCACTCCACCTGCACCCCACGCTCGGTGGCGAGCGCCTTCGCCCGCGCGATCCCCACCCCCGACTGCTCGACCGCCGTCACCCGATGTCCTTGTGCCGCGAGCCAGGTGGCGTTCCGCCCATACCCCTCCGCGATGCAGAGGACGTTCGCATGCGAGAGCCGCGCCGCCTCCTCGACGAGGAAGGTGTTCGGCTCAACTCCGTACGGCAGCTCCTCAGCAGCGAACCGCGCATCCCAATCCGAAACGTTCATCTCAATTCTCGTCTTCTCGTCTTCTCGTCTTCTGCCCTTTAGTCTTCTCGTCTTCTCCTAACTCTTTCCCGCCAACTGCTGCACCCGCTCCCCAATCCGCTTCTCCAGCGCGCCGCGCGACGTGCAGACGGTGTAGGCGCTGTGGCTCCCCGACGGATCGCGCCCGCTCGCGGCGATCGCCACCATCAACCGCTGCGGATCGCCTTCCGTCGGATCGATCCACGCCGTCACCGCCAGGGTGATGCGATAGATGTCGGCGTTGTTGCCGGAGAAGCCGCGCCCGCAATCGATGTAGCGCGACATCGGCTGCCCGCCGAGTCGGCGCGAGACGTCGGCGTTCAGGTTGTTCATCAGGCTGTGCTTGGGATCGTTGAGCTGCACCGGGATCTTGAGCTCATTGAACACGGTCGTGAGCGCCGCGAAGATCGAATCGCGATTGCCGGCGATGGGGACGGCGAGGGCCATCGTGTCGAGAAGGATGGGGCCGTCCATCCCCGGGAGCATGGCACGAGTCCCTGGCCCCCGCTGGGCGGCGAGCGACGAGGGAGCCGCGACCGACGCGAGGGCGATGAGGGCTACGATCGGCAACAACACCCGGTCCAACGGTCGTGCTGACGTGTGCGATCGCATGCGAAACCTCCGTGCGTCAGTGCAGCGAATTGGAAATGGGAACGCCGATTGTACCACGCGCAGGGCGGGCGGTTCTCATCGCCCGGGAATGCGACCCGCCGTGTAGGGTGCCCCGGCGCGCTCGACCTCGCGCTCCAGGGCGGGAATGTCGGTCTCGACCAGCTGCCGGAGCGCCGTCAGCTGCACGGCGAACAGCTCGCTGGCAATGGTGAGTTGTTCCTCGTGCGTCCCCGTCGCGCGTCCCAGAGTGCGCTGCTGCTCGCCGCTGATCCCGTTCACCCGCTCGGCGATCGACGTCGGTTCGGGATCGCCCTTGCTCCCGACTGCGCGATCGCCGGAGAGTTCGCGTGAGATGGCGTTGAGGCGCTGCCGGAAGCTCCGTACCTGCTCGCCGAGCTGCTTGGGAGCCGCCGGGGCGAGATCGAGCGCGCGGCGAATCTGGTCGAGCTTCTGCCCGGTCGCCGAGGTGAGCTCGACGGCGCCGGCCACCGACCGGCGCAACGTCTGCAGGCGTTGCTGGAAGGCGCCGCGCGCCGCGTGGTCGGCGAGCGTGACGGGCGATCCCGGCTCCATCGTCACCTGGAACTGCATCGGACCGCCCAGCTGAGTCTCGACTCCACCGACGCGCTGCGAGAGCGTGACGCTGTATCGCCCGGGGACGACGTACGGACCGCTCGGCCCGCTGTCGAAGAGCTCCTCGAGCGCGCTCGACGCGCGCGGGAGCACGTGGGCAGGGAGCTGCAAGTCCCAGGCGACGCGCTGGAAGCCCTTCCCCGACGGACCGGTGATCACGCGGATCGGCGCCCCCGCGGAGTCGCGAATCGTGAGGAGGATCGACGGCGCCTCCTCCTCGGCTTCGGCACGCAGCGCATCGTTTGACGGATACTCGATCGGTTTCCCCGCCTTCTCCGCCGCCTTCTCGGCATCGACGCGCTTCTGCTTGAGCGACTTGAGTCCGTCCTTCAATCGGTAGGTGAAGACCGCGCCGTACGGCGGGTTGTCGCCGCCGTAGAGCATCTCGCCCTGGAAGGCCTTCCCGCGCCCGCCGTACTGCGCGGTGGGGACGTATAGCATCGCATCGCGCGGCTGGAAGAGCGTGGCTGCGGCGGCAATCGTCGCGGTCGTGGTCGTGCGGAGCGGTGCGTAGTCGTCGAGCACGTAGAGTCCGCGCCCGAACGTGCCGATGACCAGGTCGTTCTCGCGCGTCTGGATCGCGAAGTCGCGCACGGCGATCGTGGGGATGCCGGCGAGCTTGAACCAGTGCGCGCCGCCATCGCGCGTGGCGTAGGCGCCGAACTCGGTGCCGACAAAGAGGAGCGACGGGTCGACGTTGTCCTCGATGATGGCGTGGGTCGAGCCGCGCGCGGGGAGGTCGCCGCTGATCGACGTCCAGGTGCGCCCGGCGTCGGTGGTCTTGAGCGCGTACGGCTTGAAGTCGCCGTTCTGGTGGTTGGTGAGCACCGCGTACGCGGTGTTGACGTCGTGCTGCGACGCCTTGATGCGCGCGACATAGGCATCGGCGGGAACGCCCGGGAGGGCGCCCGACTTCCGCCAGTTTGTCCCGCCGTCCTCGCTCACCTGGATCAACCCGTCATCGGTGCCGACGTACAGGAGCCCCTCCTTCTTCGGGCTCTCCGAGATGGCACTGATGTTGGAGTAGAGCGCGGTGGAGGTGTTCTTGGCCACGGCGTCGGCCCCCCACACCTTCCCCATCACCTCGAGCGCATTGCGTTGCACCTGACGGGTGAGGTCGGGCGAGATCTTGCGCCACGAGTCGCCGCGGTCGTCGGACCGGAAGAGGAACTGCGCCGCCATGTACAGTCGCTTGGGTGCGTGCGGCGAGATGATGAGCGGCGTGTCCCAGTTCCAGCGGAACGGGACGTCGCCCTTGGCTTCCTGCGGCTGGATCCCTACGCGCTCGCTGGTACGCTTGTCGAAGCGCACGAGGACGCCGTGCTGCAACTCGGCGTAGATGGTGTTGGGGTCGGTGGGATCGACGCGCGAGGTGAAGCCGTCGCCCCCCTGCGTCACGAAGACGTCGGAGTTGAGGATCCCGTGCTCCGACTTGGTGCGCGACGGGACGCCGATCGAGTTGTTGTCCTGCAGTCCGCCGTAGATGTTGTAGAAGGGGAGGGCGTTGTCGACCTCCACATCGTAGTACTGTGCCAGCGGGAGGTTCTCGAAGAAGGTCCACGTCTTCCCGCCGTCCCACGAGCGATAGAGCCCGCCGTCGTTGCCGATCAGCATGTGATCGTCGTTGGCCGGGTCGATCCAGATGGCGTGGTTGTCGACGTGCATCGCCCGCGTGCCTAACGCGCGCAGGGTGCGCCCGCCATCGTCGCTCACCTGGAAGAGCACGTCGGGGACGTAGATGCGGTCGAAGGCGTGCGGGTCGGTGAAGACGTCGCCGTAGTACATCGCCCCCTGGTTGAAGTCCGACATCTTGGCCCACGTCACGCCGTTGTCGCTGGAGCGATAGATCCCGCCCTTGCGGTTCGCTGCCTCGACGTTGGCGTAGAGCACGTCGGGATTCTGCGGCGAGATGGCGAGCCCGATGCGCCCGAGTTCCTCGCCCGGGAGCCCGGTGTTCACCTTGGTCCACGTCGCTCCCGCGTCGCTCGTGCGATAGATCGCGCTCTCCGGTCCGCCGTCGATCAGCGTGAAGAAGCGGCGGCGCCGCTGGTACGCCGAGGCGACGAGGACGTTCGGGTTGCGCGGATCGATGACGACATCGCTGACGCCGGTGTTGGGCGAGATCTTGAGCACCTGCGCCCACGTCTTCCCGCCATCTGTCGTCTTGTAGAGTCCGCGGTCGCCCCCCGAACTCCAGAGCGGTCCCTGCGCCGCGACGTATACCACGTCGCTGTTCTCCGGGTCGATGACGATGCGCCCGATGTGTTCGGACTCCTTGAGCCCGACGTTCTTCCACGAGTGCCCGCCATCTTCGGACTTGTAGACCCCGTCGCCGTAGGCGACCGAGCGCTGCGAGTTGCGCTCGCCGGTCCCGACCCAGACGACGTTGGGATTCTTCGGGTCCAGCGTGACCCAGCCGATCGAGTACGATCCCTCGCGATCCATCACCGGCTCCCAGCTCGCGCCGCCGCTGACGGTCTTCCACAACCCGCCCGACGCGGTCCCGATGTACATGATCCCCGGGTTCGTCGGGTGCACGGCAATCGACATCACCCGCCCGGACGTCATCGCCGGTCCGAGTGAGCGCGCCTTGAGCCCGGCGAACGCCTCGGCGGTGAAAGGCGTCGCGGACGCAGAGTCGGCGCGCACCGGGCGCGAGGCAGGGCGCTGCGCGGCGATCGAAGACGCGGTCGTCACGCCCCCAAGCGCGATCGCGGCGGCGAGCCGGAGGGCTCGGCGCGTGTGGTGGCGGGGGACGGGGCGCAGGATGGAAATCACGGCGTACTCCGGCAGGTGAACGGCGATGGAGAGGGCGGTCGTGTGTGCGCCGCCCGGCATTCTTGGCAGACGGGCATTCTGGCGCGCGTCGCGAAGTGGCGCCAGCGCTGCGCCAACGAGGGGCACTCGCGGGGGACGGACCGTGAACGGAGGGCGAATGGCGCTGAGGAGTTCCCGCGCGGGGCGGCGGGTCCGCTCGCTTTTGCAGCGCAATAAGTTGCGTCAGGTCGCCGCTCGATGGTCGGGTGGCGCGTCCCGCGTGCAGGTCCGGTCGATGACAGTACCCATTACCAAGGTGGCTCCCAGAATCGTGCGGAAGGTCATCCGCCCGTTCCAGGAGTTCGCGCGCATCGGCTCGCTGGGCGGGATCGTCCTCCTCCTCACGACCGCGATCGCGCTCACCTGGTCCAATTCGGCGTGGAGCGACTCGTACTTCCATCTCTGGGAGACGCAGATCTCCGTCGGTCTCGTGGACAGTCCGCTCACGCTTTCGCTCCACGAGTGGATCAACGACGCGCTGATGGCTGTCTTCTTTCTCCTCGTGGGGTTGGAGATCAAGCGCGAGATCCGGTGCGGCGAGCTTTCGTCGCCCAAGCAGGCGGCGCTTCCGATCGTTGCGGCGATCGGCGGGATGGTGGTCCCCGCGCTTCTCTACGTCGCGGTGGCGCGCGGCTCGGATGCGATCCACGGTTGGGGGATCCCGATGGCGACCGACATCGCCTTCGCGCTCGGAATTCTCGCCCTCCTTGGCCCCCGCGTTCCGCTCGGGCTCAAGGTCTTCCTGGCCGCGCTGGCGATCGTCGACGACCTGGGCGCGGTGCTGGTGATCGCGATCTTCTATACGGCGAACATCGCCTGGACGGCGATCGCCGGCGCGGGGGTGTGCCTGGCGATCCTCATCGTCCTCAACTGGCGCCGGGTCGGGAATCTCACGCCATACATGCTCGTCGGGATCCTGCTCTGGTTCTTCTTCCTGCAGTCGGGAATTCACTCGACGATTGCGGGCGTCCTCCTCGCGCTCACGATCCCGACTGACTCGCGCATCAACGCCGAGGAGTTCTCGGCGCGCGCGCACGAGTTGCTCGATGACTTCGAGCGGGAGGAGACGGGCGACTTGCTGGTGATTACCAGCAAGGGGCAGCAGGAAGCGCTCGACGCACTCGACGTGGCGGTGAGCGCGGTCAACGCGCCGCTCCTCAAGCTGGAGCACTCGCTCAACGGGCTCGTGGCGTTCGGGATCATGCCGCTCTTCGCGCTCTCCAACGCCGGCGTTCCCCTCACCGGGATCGGCGCGGCGCTCGACAGCCCGGTGGCGTTAGGCGTGACGCTGGGCCTTGTGGTCGGGAAGATGACCGGGATCTCGCTGTTCAGCGCGCTCGCGGTGCGCACCGGGATCGCGACGCTGCCGGCGGGGGTCGACTGGCGGGCGTTGCAGGGCGCTGCATGGCTGGGCGGGATCGGCTTCACGATGTCGCTGTTCATCGCCGGTCTCGCCTTCCGCGACGCGGCGTCGCTCGACGCGGCCAAGCTGGCGGTGCTCGCCTCGTCGTCGGTGGCGGGACTCGTCGGATTCCTGCTGCTGCGCGGCCTCCCGGCGGGGCATGGCGGCGACGACGGCGACGACGGCGACGACGCGGAGCGCGCGCCGAGGCGCCCGCACCACGGGACGATCATCCCGGGCGACGGAGCGAGCGGCTAACTCTCCTGCATGAGCGCCTCCGCCCAGGCTGTCCCTCCCGTTCCGCGTCTCTCGCTCGTCTCGCCCGGCATCCGGGCGATGGCGATCGGGGCGTGGTGGTTCGCGCTCATGGGCTTGCTGGTGAAGCTGGCGGGGCGCCGCCTTCCGTCGTCGCAGATCGTCCTCGTGCGCGCGGCGATCACGCTGTCGCTCTCGTACTGGGGGGTCCGTCAGGCGCAACTCCCCAGCATCTTCGGCCGCAACCGCCGCCTCCTGCTCGCGCGCGGCGTGCTGGGGGCGATCGGGATCAACTGCTTCTACTACTCGCTGGTGCACCTCCCGTTAGGCGAGGCGACGCTCATCCAGTACACCAACCCCATCTTCGCCACGATCCTGGCCGCGCTCTGGGTCGGGGAGCGGGTGCGCACCGGGGAGGTGCTCTGCCTGATGACGGCGATGGCGGGCGTGGTGCTCATCACGCGCCCGGCCGCGATCTTCGGGACCGCGGCGGCGACCTATGCACAGCGCGACGTCCTCATCGCCCTGTTCGGCGCGATCTGCAGCGGCGCCGCGTACGCGGCGGTGCGCAAGATGGGGAGCCGTGAGCACCCGAGCGTGATTGTCTTCTATCTCCCGCTCGTCACCTTTCCCGCGGTCGTCCCCTTTGCCGTCTCCAACTGGCTGATGCCGACGCCGGTCGAATGGCTGATCCTCCTCGGTGTGGGTGGCGCCACGCAGCTCGCCCAGATCTTCATGACCAGGGGGCTGCAGGCCGAGTCGGCCGTGCGCGCGACGACGACCGGCTACCTGCAGATCGTCTTTGCGGGAGCGTGGGGGGCGCTCGTCCTGCACGAGCGCCCGTCGCCATGGACACTGCTCGGTGCGACGGTCATCGTGGCGAGCGCACTGGTGCTCGCGTTCGGCAAGCGTCGCGCGGGGGTTGGTGACGAGTGAGCGCTTGTTCTGGTGCCGTGCGTTCTTGCCTTGTGCGTTGCTGCCTAACGCGTGTGCGCCCCCTGCCGACTCGCCCCCCGCGCGGTCGCGCCGTCAGGCGGCGACGCGACGGGTAACGGTGCGGCGCGGGAAGTAGCGCTTGAGCGAGAGCGCCGGTCCCTCGAGGAGCATCCAGCTCAGGCGAGCGGCGGCGATCGAGAGGATCGACGCGACGACGAAGACCGCCAGCGCGACCGCGAGCGGCGCCTGCTCGAGCGCGGCGGGAGCGTACGTTTCGATCAGCGTCTCGAGGACGAGGATCACCGGGTACTGGAAGATGTAGATCGCGTAGCTGTACTTCCCGATCGATTGCATCTGGCGGTTGGCGACGATGCGCTGGAAGCGCGTCGGCGCGCCGTCGCCGGCGAGTCGCGGAATCGCCCGGGCGATGAGCGCGACCGAGAGGAGCGAGAGCGAGAGATAGCCTGCAACCTGCATGTAGGGGTCGTTGCGCGCACTCCCGCGCGTCACCAGCACCGCGACGAGCACGGCCAGCGCGGCGTACGTCACCGGGCGCACGAGCGCACGGATGCGGGCGACCCCGCCAGGTGCTCGCACGAGCCAGGCGAGCGCACCGCCGAGCAGGAGGGCGTCGAGTCGTGCCGGCATCAGCATGTACGCCGCGTCCACCCCCCAACCGGCTGATGCAACGATCCCGACCCGGAGCGCCACCGCGGCCGCCGAAAGTACCAGACAGGCGCGCAGCACGGCGCGCGCAGGGAGGGCGAGGACGATAAAGGGCCACACGAGGTAGAACTGCTCCTCGAGCGCGAGCGACCAGAGATGCGACAGGTGGAAGGGGACCGCCAGCTCTCCCTTCCACGAGATGAAGACGTTCGTGAGGTAGCTCCACAGCCACCCCTGGATCTCGCGGACCGTCTGGAAGTCCTCGTTATGCGCCAGCGGCGTGAGCGGGCCGATGATGAAGAGCGCGGCGAGGAAGGTGAAGTAAAGCGGGAAGATCCGGAGGGTGCGTCGCGCGTAGAAGTTGCGCAGGTACCCCGGCGTCCCCTTGGTGTCGAGGAGGATCCCGGTGATCAGGAAGCCCGACAGGGCGAAGAAGAGGTCGACCCCCATCCAGCCGGCGCGCATCCCTTCGATCGCGAACGCGGCGATTGGATTCTCCGGCGTCGGGACCGCCGACGCATGTCGAGCCACCACGAGGAGGACGGCAAAGCCGCGAAGGGCGTCGAGCCCCGGAATGTGCGCGGGGAGAATCCCGGTATTCCGATAGTCTGCAGGCTTTCCCCCGTCGATACGCGACGGCGCGCTGTCACGCGCCGAAACGGGCGCACCAGAGTCCGGCGCGCTCGGAGCGGTGATGACGACAGACGGAGGGGTGACCACAGAGCTCATGCGGTGCAACTGGGACGAGTGAGGTGGCGCGCGCCCGTGCCGGCACCTGGATTGATGATCCTATTCGGCGGCGATCGCCGCGTCCGTGCGGTAGCGCACGCCCCGCTCCCCCCCCGTCGCTGCTCGCAAGAACATAGCAGGATTGAGGATGCGCGTCATGAAGTCGCGATGAACGCATGCCCCGCCCGTTCGCCCGTGTGGGTGCCGGCGGAACGTGCAGGCGATCCTCATCGTACCCCGGCGACCGATAGTCCCAAACGAAAAGAGGCCGCCCCGATGCAACGGGACGGCCTGCGAATGTCGCGCGGGGGAGCGGTGGCGGCGGCTTCCCTCCCCTAACGACGAAGCTGCGCTCCGACCTATGGCGTTGGCGGCGTGGCCGCGAGGAGCGCCGGCGGGATGGCCTTGTCCAGGCGCACTCCCATCACACTGCTCGTTCCGTCGCGCCAGTACGGGCTCTCGAAGCGCACGATCTCGCCGGGCGATTCGAACTCCCCGTCTTTCCAATGGAGGGAGACCACGACTTCCTGCCCGACGCAGGCGTCGAGCGCAGATGGGACCTCCATCAGGAGTCCGTGATCGCTGACGTTGATCGTCTCGGACTGCGAACTGATGAAGTGGTGATCGGCGTCGACGTCCTTGAGCCGAACCTCAACGTGACGTTCGATGCGAGCGGCGAAGGGGCGCGTAGGCGTTGGATGGGGCACGAGACTCTCCGGAAAATGGCCTCACCTCGAGTTTCGGCCCCCATCCGCGCGCTCTACACCATGAGCTACGCCTTCTTGCGGATTTCCATTGATCCGTTGCCGGTCGACATGCGGAGGCGGCGCCCGCCGTTGCCGATCGTCCCGCGGAGGCGCGACGGCGTCAGCTTCCCCTGGATGGTGATCGGGAAGTCGGTCGAGATGCGCCCGTTCCCCGAGTGTGCCTCGACTTCGGCAGAGAAGTCCGACGGGACCACGACCTCGATCCGCCCGTTGCCGGAGCTGAACTCCATGTCGTCGTTCCCCGTGAGGCGGTCCATCGAGACGCGCACGTCACCGTTGCCCGACGACGCGTTGACCGGCCCGTTGATCGTCCCGATCGTCACGTCGCCATTTCCGGAGCGTGCGCTCACCGAGCCGCCGACGTCGTCTACCGAGACCTCACCGTTTCCGGACGACACGTCCACGCGCCCGGCCACCTTGGAAACCTTCACCCGTCCGTTCCCGCTCGAGACGCGCGCTTCGGCGACGCGCGCCGACACCGACACATCGCCATTGCCGCTCGAGGTGCGAAGGCGCGTCCCCCGAGGGACGGTCACCGTCATGGTGAGCTTCACCCGGTCGCGGCGCCCGCGGTTCCACCCGGAGCGCGAGTGGCTGCGGAGCCCGTCGGTGTCGCACTCGTCGTCCTCGTCGTAGACGGCGCAGATCGTCACGCCGTCGCCTCCGCGCAGGACGATGAAGCCGGCGTCGTCGATGCGTCCGCGGCGGTCGTCCTTCTCCGCCCTGAACTCGACGTTGCTTCCGGAGCCTTCGGTGATAGTGATGTCGCCGGAGCCGGCGAAGATGCGCACGTCGCCGCCAGAGCTCACTGGAGCGCTCGTGGTGAAGACGCGATCGTTGCGCCCCTGGACCTGCTGGGCCATCGCGGGAATGGCAGCGACGGCCACGGCGGACAGGGCGATCGCGGGAAGAGCGAGAGAACGATTCATGGTCGTATCGGGATGGGGGGACGCTTGGTGGGACAGTCCCCCCTCGGCGAGGGTTTGAAGCCGGGGGGCGATCACCCCGATGAACATCCCCTCGTCCTGCTGTGTTGCGCTAGAGCAGGATCAGGCCGGTGCGCGCGCCGATAGCGACAGCCTCGGCGCGCGTGTCGGCGCCAAGCTTCTGGAAGATCGACGCGACGTGCGTCTTGACCGTGTGCTCGGAGATCCCGAGGCGCGCGGCGACGATCTTGTTTCCCATCCCCTCGGCGAGGAGGGCAAGGATCTCGCGCTCGCGGGGCGAGAGGGGGGCGGCTTCGGTGGTGGGCGCCGATGTGAGCCGCACCGTACCACGGGCGGCGCGGGCGGTCAGCGCGTCCGCCACGCTCGCCGGCACGACCGCCAGCCCCGCGTGCACCGCATCGATCGCCGCGAGGATTTCCTCCCCCTCGGCGTCGCGCGGGAGAACGGCGCGCGCGCCGCGCCTCACCCACTCGGCGACGACATCGGCATCGCCGTCGAGGAGAAGGATCCAGCGCTGTGCGACCGGGTCACCGTCCGACGCCGCCGGGAGTGTGAGTCGCGACGGTACATCCACGACCGCCACCACGACGTCGACGTCGGCTCCTTCGAGCGTTTCGGCGACGTCGTCGAGATGCGCGACACGTTCGACGACGGTGAATGCGCCATCGCGCATCACCAACGCCTCGAGTCCGGCGAGGAGCATGGCCGAGGGGGCGGCCAGCGCGAGGCGGATCACGCGGCGAGCGGTGAGGCGAAGGAGACGTTCCCGCTGCGCGACACGTCGTGGAGGAAGCGGCGCACCACCGAGCTCGGGATGGCGACACCGAGCCCACCCATGATCATCGCGTTGATCCCGACGACGCGTCCGGCGCTATCGACCAGCGGGCCTCCGGAGTTGCCCGGGGCGAGTCGCAAGTCCGAGGCGATGTAGCGCGGCATTCGGCGCCTGGTGGTCACCGCGTGCACCACGCCGAGCGACATGGCGTTCGCGACCCCCATCGGGTGGCCGAGGGCGAGGACGAGCGAGCCGGCGCGCAGCGATTCCACGTCACCGATCGGGGCGGCGCGAAGGTCCGAGGCGTCGATGGAGAGGAGGGCGAGATCGCGCCGTGGATCGACTGCCAGCACGCGCGCCTCGCACTCACCCGACGTCGCCGTCGAGACGATCGGGCGCTGGTCGCGCACGACGTGCGCATTGGTCACGATGAGCCCATCGGCCTGCCACACGACGCCGCTCCCGGTCGTTGGACCCGAGCGTCCGCGCAGCTCGACGGTATAGCTGCGCACGAGTGCCGCGAGTGCATCGAGCTCGAGTCCGGCAGCGATCGCCGGTCCGGCTCCAGTCATGGTCTGCATCTATCCCTCCGTGCGCCGCTGGCGCTCTCCCACGGTAACTGCCACGTCCGACGGTGTGCCGCCGCGCAGGATGCGCAGCGCGATCGGCGTTCCGATCCGGTCCCCGGTCAGGGCGGCGAGGAGGTCGGCGGGGTCCGACGTCGTCCGTCCCTCGCAGGCGATCACCACGTCGCCTAACGAAATCCCGGCCGCGTGCGCCGGCCCTCCCTCCTCGATCGAGACCACGATCAACCCAGTACCGGCGCCGAGCGAGTGCGCGGTCACCACGCCGCCGGGGAGACGCACCGGCTGCACCCCTAACCCGATGTAGCCGCGTCGCACGCGCCCGCTGGCGAGGAGCTGCTCGGCGACCCGTTCCACGGTGGCGAGAGGGATCGTCATCGCCGACGCCCGGGCAAGTCCCGAGGAGTTGATCCCCAGCAGGCGGCCACTCGCGTCGATCGCCGCGCCCCCGGAGAAGCCGTCGTAGATCGCGATGTCCAGGCGAACGAACTGGTCGATGCGCCCGCCGTGCCACGTTTGCCATTCGCCACCGACCGCGCTCACCACGCCGAGCGCCGCGGTCACCGCGGACCCCGGCATGCCTAACGCCATCACCAGCTGTCCGACGCGCGCGGGAGCCGCGCCGCGCGCAAACGGAACCCCGACCTCGCTGTTGAGGCGCAGGACCGCGACGTCGGTCGTCGGGTCGCGCCCGGCCAGCGTCGCGCCGACCGTCGTCCCGTCGGTGAGGGTGACGGTGATCTTGTCCTCACGCTGGATCGTGTGGTGGGTCGTGACCACGATCCCCGGACGCCAGATCACCCCGCTCGACGGAATGCGCCGACGTGCGTGGATCGCCACCATCGACGGGGACGCCTTGGCGACGGCACCCGCGAGGTCGTCGGACAGTGTCTGCAGCATGCTCGCGGGAGCGGAGGGAGAAGGAGTGGAGTCGGACATCGGAAAGCCTCGCACGGAGAGTGGCGCTGGGTCGCGCCGGGTGACGGAGGGCAATGTGCGAGTCCTTGGCGAATCCGCCCATCGGATGTTCGGCTGAGCGCTCCATCGGATGTTCGGCCGAGCCTAACGACGACCGGGCGGCGCGTGCGCGCCGCCCGGTCGGAAATCTCCCGAACGTGGGGAGCGATCAGCGTGCGTCTAGCACTCGATCATACGGGTGCGCATGGCGAGCCCTCTCGCGATCACCCTTCGACCTGCTTCGGCGCAGCGGCCGCAGCCGAGGTCACCGGAATCTTCCGCGGCTTGGCCGCCTCGGTCTTCGGGATGCGGACCGTCAGCACGCCGGCGTCGAAGTTCGCCGAGATGCCGTCGCCGGCCACATGCTGCGGGAAGCGGAGCGAGCGGGTGAACGTTCCCCAGTCACGCTCGGCGAAGAAGACGCGGGTCTCCCCCTTCTCGGCGGCGCGGATGCTCCGCTGGCGCTCGCCGCGGATGCTCAGCGTGTTGCGCTCGAAGTTGATGTCGACCGACTCGGCGCTCACGCCGGGGAGGTCGAGCTGGACGACGTACTCGCCTTCGGTCTCCCAGGCGTCGAGCTCGGGGACGAACGCGGGCTGCGCGACGGTCTTGCCGACCGAATCGGGGGCGCTGCCAGTGACAAAGGCCTGATCCATGGCCCGGCCGAGGGTGACCATGCGATCGAGCATCGAGTTGATTGGCGTGATGGTAACCATACGAATGCCTCCATGAAGTGAATCGGTGATGCGCGAGGGACTCGCACGGAGGGAGGGAGAGGCAGGGGGTGGGCCACTTTCGAGTCGCCAAATTGAGCTACCTCTGAGCCTGTCGACTGTATTTCTGACAGGCGGTAAGCCGGGAAGGCAGGTTTCAGAAATCAGAAGACGAGAAGACGAGAAGAACCATTGGGGGGCGGGCTCTCGTCTTCTCGTCTTCTCGTCTTCAGAAAACTATTGCCTTGGCGCTCGTGTCCCCGACCGCGAAGTAGAGAGAGATTCGCCGCATCCCTGACCCGTTCGTCAAGGCAACCACATTTCGCTGGTCTTTGAAGTGTTCGAACAGCAGCGCGACGTTGACCGAGAGGGAGCGGATGGGGGCCGGGGCGCGAAGCTCGAGCTCGTACCACCACATCTCGGGTTCCGGCGAGCTGGGGTCGCGACCGGATTCCACGACCTTGCCGGCCAGCGGCGTGCCGAGTGAGACGATCCTGACCTTGGCGTTGAAGTAGGCGGCAAACGCAGAGTCACCTTCGGGAGTCGCGGCGGAGAGCTTGGGACGGTGCGAGAAGGTCTGCAACGTTCTCTCGAGGTCGTCGCGGAAGAGGCGCACCCGCCAGCGCACGAGGTTTCCCGTCACCTCCACGCGCGAGTAGGTGAGGTGCATGTCGTGCGCGCCCGGGTAGGCGGTCGCCGGCGCTGACCCCGAACGAGAGCGCCCGACTGACGGGGAGCCCAGCGAGACGAGTGGGGCGAGCGTTACCCCGAGGCCGACGAGCGCGGCGTATCGCGTTGATGCGCGGTGCGATACGATTGCCATCGCGCGGATTCGCCGAACGAGACGAGCGCGCAGACTGACCTCCCGAAGGCGCGGAGAAAGGATAGGACCGGTGGCCAAAGATACCTCGGACCGCTTGCCGAAGATCGTGGCGACGCTGGCCGCGTTGGGCGCGCTTGTCGCGTGCCCCGCGCCGGCGCCCCTCGGCGCACAGGACACGACGCGGGTGCGCGCGCTTCAGCCGGTGCGCGTCACCGTGACTCGAGAATCATCCCGCTCCACGCTCGACCTCCCATTCGGCGTCTCGCGACTCTCGGTCGACTCGGGGCGCGCCGGGATTCGGCGCGCGTCGCTTACCGAGATGCTCTTCAATATTCCCGGACTCTCGGTCTCGAATCGCTACAATCCCACGCAGGACCCCCGCCTCGCTGTGCGCGGCTTCGGGTCTCGCTCGGCGTTCGGGATCCGCGGGGTGCGCGTGACGCGCGATGGCGTCCCCCTCACGCAGGCCGACGGACAGACTGCGGTCGATTTCGTCGACCTGGAGAGCGTGGGGAGTGCCGAAGTCATGCGTGGGGCGGCAGGTGCGCTCTACGGGAATGCCTCCGGCGGTGTGCTCGACCTCAAGAGCGAGCCGTATCCCGCGCGCGCATTCGAGCCGTCGCTGCGCTACGTCGCGAATGCCGACGCGTCTCGCTGGTCCGCGTCGAGTTCGGGGAGTGATGGCTCGCTCGGCTGGCGCGCGACTGCGTCGCGAAACGACGGCGACGGGCCGCGCGATTACTCCGCCTTTCGCTCGTCGGCGTTCACCGGCGATGCGGCGTGGCGTGGGGATGCCGGCACGCTGCGCACGCAGTTCACCTGGTACGATGCGCCGAGCGCGGAGAATCCCGGCGCGGTGACCGCGACGGAACTGCGCACCGTGCCGACCGTTGCCGATTCGCAGAACATCCGCAAGAAGGCGAGCAAGGCGGTGGGGCAGAAGCTGCTGTCGCTGATTGGGGACCGCAGCTGGGAGAGCGGGAGCGCGAGCGCGACGCTCTTCACTGGGTGGCGCTCGTTGAACAACCCGCAGCCCTTCGCGATCGTCGATTTCGACCGTCGCACGCTCGGCGCCTCGGCGCGGCTCGAGCAGCGCGGGATGGCGCGCCAGCACCTGTGGCGGGTGTCGTTAGGTGCGGACGTGCAGTCGCAACGCGACGACCGGCGCAACTTCGCCAACTGCGCCGGCATCGCCACGCTCCCGCAGCTCCCCAACTGCCCAACCACGCAAATGCAGGGGGTCGAGTCGATCCACCAGCTGGAGAAGGTCGGGAGCGCCGGCGTCTTCGCGCGCGGCGAGGTGAACCGCGCCTTCCTCACGGTGACGGGTACGCTGCGCGGCGACCAGACGGCCTTCAGCGTGCGCGACTACCACGCGACGTACGCGGTGGGTGGGGCCGTGCAGTCACGAACGATGTCGGCATTCACGCCGATGCTTGGTGTGTCGGTGCGCGCGCGCCCGGCGCTGGCCGTCTATGCGAACGTCGCGAGTTCCTTCGAGACGCCAACCACGACGGAGCTCGCGAACCGCCCCGATGGATCGGCGGGGCTCAACCGCGACCTGCAGCCGCAACGCGGGCGCACGTTGGAGTTTGGGGCGAAGGGGATCGTGGCGCAGCGCGTGTTCGTCGACGTCGCGCTCTTCTCGATCGCCACGAAGGACGAGTTGATTCCCTTCGAGATTCCCAACAGCGGCGGGCGTCGCTATTACCGCAATGCCGGCGAGACGAGTCGCCGAGGCGCCGAGCTGTCGGCCTCCACCACGCTCGGCCTGCTCGACGTGGGAGGGAGCGTCTCGACACTGCGCTACACGTACGAGGACTACCTGGTCGGGACGACGCGCCTCGACGGGAAGCGCGTCCCCGGCGTGGCGCCGCTCTCGTCGTCACTGTTTGCCACCGCGCGCCGCCGCTTGGGATTCGCCACGGTCGAGATGCAGCAGGGGGCGCGCACGGCGGCCGACGATGCCAACGTCAACTTCGCCCCCGGGTGGGTCCTGTGGAACGCCCGCATCGGCGCATCGCAGCTTGCGGGTGGTCGGGTGCAGCCGGTGCTTGGTGTCGACAACCTGTTCGACCGCGCCTACGCCGCCAACATCGTCACCAACGCGACGCGCGGGCGCTTCTTCGAACCGGGGGCGCGGCGCCGGGTGTACGTCTCACTGCGCGTGGGGCGTTAGGCGCGCCGCGTTCCTTGCCCGTCAGGCGCCCTTGCGCGCCAGCACCGCGAGATCGTCGGCGCCAAACCCCTTGGCGATGAGCGCGTCCATGCGCGCGGCGACGGCGCTCAACATCGGCACCGGCTCCTCACCGGCCGACTCGAGCATCAGGCGGGCATCCTTTCGTGCGGTCTGTAACTCGAAGCTCGGCGTGAAGTCATCGGACAGGATCTTCCGCGCGCGAATGGGGAGGATGTTCTCGGTCTTGAAGCGCGAAAAGAGGAGCCACGCGTTCTCGCGGTCGACGTGCATCGCGTCGGCGAGGTGAAAGACATCGGCGAGGGCGCCGACCATCGCGAGGAGGAGTGCGTTCCCCATCAGCTTGTAGCTGGCGGCGAGGTCCGTGCGCTCGCCGACGTACCAAAGGTCGCCCGTCATCACCACGAGGTGCGGCTGCAGCGCGTCGAAGCGCGCCTGGGAACAGGCGACCATCATGAGCCCAGTTGCGCCGCGCGCCGCGTCGGGATTCATGAAGACCGGCGCACTGACGTAGGCGATGCCTTCGGCCTCGAGTCGCGGGGCGCGC
>JBGAHX010000010.1:0-159244 GCA_044225935.1 Gemmatimonadaceae bacterium | reverse complement strand
GCGGCGGCGGGGATGATTCGCTAGGAGCGGGCGTAGAGCTCCCTGGCGATCACGATGCGTTGTATTTCAGACGTGCCTTCGTAGATCTCGGTCACCTTGGCGTCGCGGAAAAGGCGCTCGACGGGGTAGTCCTTCACGTAGCCGTAGCCGCCGAAGATCTGGATGGCCTGCGTGGTGACCCACATGGCGGTCTCGCTGGCCATGAGTTTGCTCATCGAGCCGAACTGGGTGATGGGGAGTCCGCGATCCTTGGCCGAGGCGGCGGCGTAGAGCAATGCACGCGACGCGGCGACCTTGGTCGCCATGTCGGCGAGCTTGAACTGGATGGCCTGGAACTCCTTGATCGGCTTGTCGAACTGCTTGCGCTCGGCGGCGTAGGCGACCGCGTGCTCGAGTGCCGCGCGCGCGATGCCGATGGACTGTGCGGAGATGCCGAGGCGCCCGTTGTCGAGCGACTGCATCGCGTACACGAAGCCCATCCCCTCCTGTCCCAGAAGATTCTCGGCAGGAACGCGCAAATCATCAAAGACGAGTTGCACGGTCTCCGAGCCGCGGAGCCCCATCTTGTCCTCCTTCTTGCCGACCGAGAAGCCGGGCATGTCGGGAGTGACGATGAAGGTCGAGATGCCGCGCGCGCCCTTGCGATCGCTGGGCGAATCGGTGCGGGCCATGGCGAGGATGACGTCGGCGTGTCCGCCGGCGCTCACCCACGCCTTCGTTCCGTTGAGGACGTAGTGATCGCCGTCGCGCACCGCCTGCGTGCGGAGCGACGCGGCGTCGCTCCCGGCCTCGGGCTCGGAAAGGGCGAAGGCGCCTAACCACTCACCGCGCGCCATCGGCTTGAGGTAGCGCTGCTTCTGCGCCTCGTTGCCGTAGCGCAGGAGCATCTGGGTGGGAAGCGAGTTATGCACGCTCATGAGCACCGCGATCGACGCGTCGACCGCGGCGATCTCTTCGAGCGCGACGAGGTAGGTGCAGGTGTCGAGCCCGAGCCCATCGTACTCCTCGGGGATGAGCATGCCGAGGAAGCCTAACGCGCCGAGCTTGTCGGCGACGGAGCGATCGAAGAAGGCCTCACGGTCCCACTGCTCGGTGTGCGGCGAGAGCTCGGCGTTGGCGAATTCGCGCGCCGTCTGCTGGATGGCGCGCTGTTCTTCGGTGAGGGGGATGAGAGCCCACGACATTTTCTAGAAGACGAGAGGACGAGAAGACGAGAAGACGAGAGGTTGCGTGGCGCTACGCATACACGTGAAACCCGCGGCCGCTCTTCCTCCCCAGCCAACCGGCCGCCACGTACTTCCTCAGCAACGGACACGGACGATACTTCGGATCTCCAAGTCCGGTGTGCAGGACCTCGAGAATCGCGAGACAGGTGTCGAGGCCGATGAGGTCTGCCAAGGCGAGGGGGCCCATGGGATGGTTCATCCCGAGCTTCATTACCGTGTCGATCGCCTCGGCGGTCCCCACCCCTTCCATCAGCGCGAAGACGGCCTCGTTGATCATCGGCAGCAGGATGCGGTTGGCAACAAAGCCGGGAAAGTCGTTCACTTCCACCGGAGTCTTTCCGACTGCCTTGGCGAGTGCGAGGACGCGCTGGGTGGTCTCGTCGCTCGTCGCGAGCCCACGAATGACCTCGACGAGCTGCATCACCGGGACGGGATTCATGAAATGCATCCCGATTACCTGCTCCGGACGTTTGGTGCGGGCGGCGATGTCGGTGATGGAGATGGAGCTGGTGTTGGTCGCGAGGATGGCGCCGTCGGCTGCAAGGCGGTCCATGTCGCCGAAGATGCGATACTTGAGGTCGACGTTCTCGGTCGCCGCCTCGACAATGAGCGCGGCGTCGGCGATGGATCCGATGTCGGTGGCCGTCGTCAGGCGGCCGAGCGTCGCGTCCTTCGCCGCGGCGTCGAGCGTCCCCTTTTTCACCTGGCGATCGAGGTTCTTCTCGATCGTGGCGCGCCCCTTGGCGAGGGCATCAGCGGAGACGTCGATCATCCCGACCTCGTACCCACTCTGTGCGAAGACGTGGGCGATGCCATTCCCCATCTGCCCAGCACCAATGACGGCAATCCGTTCGGACATGTGCGTTCAGCTCCTTGGGCGCGATCCGCGCCGGAACAGGAAGTACGTGGCCAGCACCATTCCGACGCCGGCGAAAAGTCCCGCTTCGGGGCCCCAGTTCCCCCCGGTCGCCCAATCGGGCCCCGCGTCGATGGTGCGATAGTTCGGGGTCCCAAGACCGAGCCCACTCACCGCGGTGTGCATGACGCCAGCCATCACGAAATTCCAGGCGACGTGCGCGGCCCATGCGGCGTAGAGACTCCGCATCGCCACGACGATGGTGCCGAGGAAGATCCCGGCGAGCGTCACCAGCGCGATCGACTGCGCGGTGGCGCCGGCGTTCTCCAGGTGCAAGAGCCCGAAGCCCACGGCGGTCGTGAGGATCGCGACGCGCGCGCCAAAGCGCTCGCGCAGGAGGGCGAGCACGTAACCGCGCGTCAGTAGTTCCTCCCACAGCGCCGCAGGGACGAGGAGCAGGAGCGTGAGGAGCGCGGTCGCGCCGATACTCCCCGACGGCATGGGTTCGACCTTGAGCCAACCGATCCCCAGCAGGAGGAGCGACGGGACGCCGACCGCCGCGGCACCGAGGAGCGCTCCGCCGGCGACGGCGCGCCACGATAGCGCTTCGCGCCCGAGCGAGACGAAGCGCCACCCCTCGGGCTGCACCTGACGGAAGGTCCACCAGTGCCCGACGAGGAGCCCGATGGACAGCGTCAGGACGTAGGTCGGGAGGCGCAGACCGGAGAGGAGCTCGAAACGATAGGCGATCGGCGGCAGAATGACCCGGCTGGCGAGAAAGCCGACGGAGCTCGCCAGGACAAACACGGCGAAGCGCCAACCGGGGGAGATCCTTTCCGCGCTCCGCCCCCCTGCCCCGCCGGTCGGCGGCGCCGTGCGGGACTCGTCCGCCGCGGCAGGAGACATGGGGCGCTCGAGTACTATTGCGCCCTAGGCGTCGCGGCTGACAGAGAGCGCGACCGCGTCGCCGCCGCCGAGGCAAAGCGTCGCGAGACCGCGCGACTTTCCGCGATCGATCATCGCGTGCAGCAGCGTTACGAGGACGCGTGCCCCGCTCGCCCCGATCGGATGGCCTAACGCGATGGCGCCGCCGTTGACGTTGACCTTCGAGAGGTCGAAGCCGAGTCCGTCGGCGTCGGCCAGGGATTGCGAGGCGAATGCCTCGTTGGCTTCAATCAGGTCGTAGTCACGGATCGAGGTACCGGTCTTCTTGAGCAGGTTGCCGACCGCAGTGATCGGGGCGAAGAAGAGGTCGCGCGGGTCGACCGCTCCGGTGCTGTAGGCATCGATGCGGGCGAGGATGTTGAGGCCGTTCGCCTTGGCGAACGCTTCGGACGTCACGACCAGCGCGGCGCCACCGTCGTTGAGCGACGAAGCGTTGCCGGCGGTGACGGTCAGGTCGTCGGCGCCGGCATCGGGGAAGGCGGGGCGCAGCTTGGCGAGCGATTCGATGCTCGCGTCCTTGCGAGGCCCCTCGTCAGCCGCAACGATCGTCGGTCCCTTGCGACCGGGAATCTCCACCTTCACGATCTCGGCATCGAAGCGCCCAGCTTCCTGAGCGGCAACGGCGCGCTTGTGCGATTCGACCGAGAACGCGTCCTGCCGCTCGCGCGAGACCTTCCCCTTCTTGGCCGTGTACTCGGCGTGGCTCCCCATGTGCACGCCGCACGAGGCGCACCAGAGCCCGTCCTTGATCATGCCATCGACCAGCGTCTGGTCGCCGATCTTCACGCCGCCGCGGTAGTTGTAGAGGTAGTGCGGCGCGTTGGACATCGACTCCTGCCCGCCCGCCACGATCACCTGGTGGTCCCCAGCCTTGATCGACTGGGCGGCGAGCATCACCGACTTGAGCCCCGAGCCGCAGACCTTGTTGATGGTCACCGCGGAGACCGACGACGGGACGCCGGCCTTGAGCATCGCCTGCCGCGCCGGCGCCTGCCCCGTCCCGCCCTGGAGCACGTGCCCCATGATGACTTCGTTCACCTGATCGCCGGGGACGCCGGAGCGCTCGAGGGCGGCCCGGATCGCGATCGCGCCGAGCTCGGGGGCGCTGAGCGAGGCGAGGGCGCCGAGGTACTTGCCGATCGGCGTCCGCGCGGCGGAGACGATGACGGGGATTCGCGATGTATCGGTCATGGAGGCGACGGCTTGGGACGGTCCCGCCCGATTGGGGGGGAGACGTCAAAGCTAACCGCGGGTCGCGCGGCGCAACAACGGAACCGTCGCGCCGGTCCGTTCGATTAGCGCAACCGAATCGAGATCCGGTGCGCCCCCCCGCCCCCTCGCATGCTCTCCCACCCGTAGTCCAGCGCGACACGATCGAGCATCACGCCAAGGCCCGCCGTGATCGGCTGCTGTGCGTGCAGTTCCGGCGCACGCACGCCGCCGCGAAGCGCGAGCGACACCCCTTCGATCGGGACATAACTCAGCTCTCCGCCCCCCGACCCAACGAAGCGCCCGTCGCGCCGCACTGCGAAGTTCGCGGCACCGCCCAAGTCGAACCACTTCCCGAGCCCATAGCCGCTGCGTCCGATCCCGAATGCAACGCGCGTGGGAAGATTGCGGCCGACGCCACTGCCACGAATCGGCGTGCCGATGTTCTGCACCGCGAGCCCGGTGGTGATGCTCCCGTTGCGAATGTCCTTGGTCACGCCGACATCGCCCGCGTACGTCCCACCGCGCGAGAAGTACGCGCGCTCCTCCGCGTACTTGCCCGCAGCGCCCCAGCGGAACCCCTTCCAGTTGAAGGACGCGGCGACCGTTGCTGCAAGGCTGGAGCCAGGTCGGGCAAAGCTTTCGTCGTCGAGGAGGACCTGACTCTGTAGCGGCGGAAGCTCCGTCGTCGTGGGTGCGTCGAGCATGCTCACCCCCAGGCCAATCCCGAGTTTGCCGACATTCATCGCAGTAGCGAGCTGCCCGGCCGTCGCGGCGCCCGGATAGCGAGAGCCCGTGAGCGACAGCGTGTTGTTCCCGCCGACCAACGCCGGATTGCCGAAGACGGCGTCGACGTCGCGGGTGGCCATGGTCACGCCCCCCATGGCCATGGTGCGCGCGCTCGCCGGGAGCTGCAACACGAGCGGCGCATAGTGATCGCGCTGCGCGCGCGCGGTGCACGCAGGAACCGAGAGCGCGAGGGCGAGCGCGAACGCAATCACGAACGAGGAGGGGCGCAGCGACGCCATGCGTGCGGAGTGCGAGTGAGTACGCGTCACGGCTTCATCCCGCCAGCCGGAACGTCGAACGCCGCCGGGATCCTGGCAAAGCCGATGTTGTCGAGGAGGACGGTCCCAGCCACGGTGCGATCGAAACGCCACCGAACGGTCGTCAGGCGTGATGCGTCGAAGCCCGGCGTCGCGCGAACGAAGTCGGCGAGGGGGATCGTATAGGTCTGCAGCACGTACTCGAACGTGTTGGCGAACCGCTCCTTGTCGCGGCCGGCTCGGCGGTAGACGAACGCCTCGAGCGGACGACGCGGAACGCCGTACCCGGAAAGCGGCACGCGCGCGACGTGCCCCGCCGCATCGACCGCCTCGATGGAGAGGTCCATGGGGATGCTGTCGCGTTCGGCGTCCTTCTTGGGTTTTGGCTTCGGCTTGGGCTTGGGCGCTGGTGCCTTCTTTGCCGCCGAGTCGCCCGTGGCCTTGGTACTGTCCTTGGCGGGGGAGCGCGGTCCCGGCTTGGCGTCGGTAGGGGCGAGCGAGAACACGAGCGAACTCCCGCCGTCGACGCGCCACGCGCTGCGGAGCGAGTCGTCGATCGTCACGCTGTACGACGCCGGCTTTCCGAGCTTTGTCGTGTCATCGCCGGCGATGTGGTTGTTCCAGCCAATGGTCACGGCATTGTGCCCTTGGTCGCTCCCGCGCCAGCGGTATGGGATCACCGCCTCCTTCCACGTGGCGAGCGAATCGCCCTCGAGCGTCACGCCGGGCACACTTCCGCTGGTCACGTCGACATCCTCTTCGTAGTTGGCGGCGGCGTGGAACGAGCTCTCCTGGAAGCGCGTGATGTACATCGTCTTCGGGAGCCAGTGGCCGGCCACGCGATGATCGCGGAACATCGGGAGATACTCGCGCTTGTCCCGCAGCGTGGCTTCCAGGAACGCCGTGATGTACACCTCGGCGAAGCGGCGTTGGTCCGCCTGTGAAATCAGCCCGCGAATATCGAGGACGCGCGCGCTCCGCTTCCCGCCGTCGAGGCTCCCCCAGACGGTGTTCCACTGGCCGTGATTGGCGCGATAGACGTAGATCGCCGACTTGAAGTACGACGAGTCGCCGGTGTATCGAATGCGCTCGTACTGCGCGAGCCCCGAGAAGCTCGAGACGTCACCGTCGTGCGATCCGTGGATCAGGAAGTAGTTGTAGTTGCTGAGCGGTGTCGGCTTGTTGGCCGGCGTGTACTGCCCGTCGACCGGGGCGATGGCGACGAGCGACTTGATGTCGAAGTCGAAGTCGAACTTGACGTTCGCGTCGTCGGGATAGTGGGACAACCGATTGAAAGCGCCGGCGACCGCGACGGCCTCACCGCCGCGCGAGTGCCCCATGAGCGCGATGCGGTGCATGTCGACCTTTCCCTGGAGCGGCGAGCCGGTCGAGTCGTTGAAGCGGCGCCAGGCCTGCAGGTGCTTGAGGAGCATCCAGCCCCGCGCGTCGTTTTCCCCGCGCATGAAGCCGTTGAGGAAATTCTCGTCGACCGAGGCGAGGATGAAGCCGCGCGAGGCGAGGAGCTCCCCCAGGTAGCGATACCCGGGATCGGAGTACTCCTCCATGCTGTGGTTGCCGTGCACGATGAGCACGAGCGGGAACGGGCCAGCCCCTTCGGGATACCACACTCGCCCGTTGACCGGGAGCTTGGTGAAGTCGAACCCCCAGTACTTCTTGCGGATCTTCCCCTGTTCCGGGTTAGGGGGGCCGGCGAGCTTGCTCCCGTCGACCGTGGCCGTGCGAATCGCCACCGAGTCGCGAAACTCGGGGCGCCGCTGGTCGGTCCCGCTCCCGTAGTACAGCGTCTTCACCGCGAGCGGCCCGCGCATCCCGGGATCGGGTGCAGCAATCAGCTGCTGCGAGAGGACGACGGGAGAGTCGTCGGGGGTGAGCTTGAGTGGAGTCGTCAGGCACCCCGCCGTGACCGACGCCGCGAGCAGCGTGGACCACGTGGCGAGCGAGGCGCGTCGATTCCGTGCAGCGGTCTTCATCCAATCGTGATGAGGGGAAACAACTCGTGCTGCTTCGACACCGGAATAGGGCGAAAGGTGGGTGACGACTTTCGCGCGCGTCAGAGCCAGTCGAGCGTAGTGCGCGTCTTGTCGGTCACCACATTGCCCGTGTGCAGCGTCTCGGCGGGCTCGAAGAGCACCACATGCACTTCCTCGTCGGCGACCGGGCGATGCTCGACGCCACGAGGGACGATATAGAACTCCCCCGGCCCGATGACCTCGGTGCGATCGCGCAGCTCCATGCGCAGCGTTCCTTTCATCACCAGGAAGAGTTCGTCTTCGCCAGCGTGGAAGTGCCAGTCGAATGGGCCGAGGAGCTTGGCGACCTTGACGAGCTGTCCGTTGAGGGCGCCGACGATCCGAGGATGCCAGTGATCGTCGAATTGCGAGAACTTGTCGGCGAGATTGACGACGCTCATGAGGGCGTGGGTTCGGCGTGAGATCAGGGCGCCCGCGCGGCTCGCTGCGAGCGCGTCGCCAGTCGGAAGAGTGGGTAGCTCGCGGCGATGAAGACGACGGCGATCGCCGCGGTTCGCGGATCGCTGGCGATGAAGCCGGCGAGGAGTGCGAGCGCGGCGATGAGCGACACGATCGTCGACGCCGGCGCAGCAACTGCGCGATACGGGCGCGGGAGCGAGGGCTCGCGGCGGCGCAGCAGGAGGAGCGAGACGTTGTTCGTTGCGTCGACGACGATGATCAGAAACGCCGTGAGCGCGAAGAGGCGCGCAAAGGTACCGGTGAAGGCGAGCGCGAAGGCGATCGCTACGGTGATCACCGTGGCGCCGGCGGGTGTCCCTCCGGCATTCACGACAGACGCGCGCTCGAAGAACAGTCCATCGCGCGCAAGTGCGAAGAGGGCGCGCGGGGCAATCATGCTGATCGCATTGATGATTCCGAGGAGGAGGAGCATCGACAGCGCGGTGACGGCGCGGTCGGCGCTCCCGCCAAGAACCCGCTGCACGGCGCTTGCGGCAGGGAGCGTGCTGGAGACGAACTCCGGCATCGGAAGGACGCGGAGATACGCGACGTTCATCGCCAGGTAGAGCGCGGTCATCGAGATGACGCCGATGATGAGGGCGCGCGGGATTCCGCGCGCCGGATCGCGCTGTTCGCCGCCGAAGAAGGCAGCGGCATACCACCCGCCGTACGCCCCGATGATGAGCTGCAATGCCCCAGCGAATGAAACGAGTCCCGACGATCCGGCGCCCGGCGTCATTCCGCCAGGTGCAACCGGCGCGATTTCCGGCGCCGATGGAGCCGACAAACAGAGGATCACGAAGGCGATCAGCGCCGCCCCCTTGAGGATGGCGATCCCCTCCTGCAGGCGGCTCCCGGTGCGCACGCCATGCAGCTGCAGCGCGAGCACTGCGAGGAGCGCCGTCACCGCGACGAGTGCCTCACGCCCGGCGAGCGCCGGAACCAGGCGCGCGGCGAACTCACCGAAGGCAAGCGGGAGGTAGGCCATCGCCACGACGAGCGAGAGCCAGTCGGCCCAGCCGACAACGAAACCGCCGTACGGTCCGAGCGCCCGGCGCGCAAAGATGTACGGCCCGCCAGAGCTGGGAACGGCAGTCGCCAGCTCGGCGAGATTGTTGGCCTGCAGGAGCGCGTAGCTCCCGCCTAACGCCCACGCGAGGAGGATGAGTCCGGGGCTCCCCAGCATCCCGGCGATCGCGCCCGGAGTGCGCAGGATACCGACCCCCACGGCGCCGCCGACGATGACGGCGACCCCGAAGCCGACGCCAAGCACGCGCAGCAGCGAGCCGTGCGACTCGGTCATTGGTCGATCGTGCCGCCAGACAGCGCGCAGCGCATGGCGTTCGCTCGCTGGAGAGGGGGCGCGGAGCCCGTCAGTCGCACGAGGGGGTGCGGCCGACGGCTCACGCGGTCAGGCGAGGTCGAGCGCGCGCGTACGGATCTGCTCCTGCACGCGCGCGACGAAGTCGTCGATTGACAGAATCTCCTGCTTCTTCCCTGCCCCGCGCATACGCACGGCGAGCGTCCCCTGTTCGGCTTCGCGCTTCCCGAGCACCGCCATGTACGGGACCTTGTGCAGTTCGGCGTCGCGGATGCGGTAGTTGAGCGTGTCGTTATGCGCGTCCATCGTGGCGCGGATCCCCGCCTTGCGCAGCGTCGCGGTCACGGCCTCGGCCTGCGGCGCGAGGTCGTCGGTGATCGGGAGGATGCGCACCTGCTCGGGCGCCAGCCAGACCGGGAAGGCACCGGCGAAGTGCTCGATGAGGATCGCCATGAAGCGCTCGAACGATCCGCTCACCGCGCGATGGATCACCACCGGGCGATGCGTGGTGTTGTCCTCGCCGGTATACGACATGTCGAAGCGCTCGGGGGCCGCGTAGTCGAGCTGGATCGTCCCCAACTGCCACGCGCGCCCTAACGAGTCGGTCACGTCGAAGTCGATCTTGGGGCCGTAAAAGGCGCCGTCGCCCGGCTTGAGGGCGTACGGCATCCCCGTCGCCTCGAGCGCCGCCTTGAGCGCCCCTTCGGCACGGTCCCACATCTCATCGGTTCCGATGCGCGTCTCCGGGCGGGTCGCGAACTTCACCGTCGCCGTGAGCCCGAACGTCTGGTAGTAGCCAAGGATGAACTGCATCAGGCGATGCACTTCCTCGGCGATCTGCGACTCCATCAGGAAGATGTGACAGTCGTCCTGCTGGAACTGCCGCACGCGCGTGAGCCCCGACAACGCCCCGGTGAGCTCGTTGCGGTGCAGCACGTCGTAGGTATTGAAGCGCAGCGGGAGCTCGCGGTACGAGTGCTTCTTGCTGTTGTAGAGCACGTAGTGCGACGGGCAGTTCATCGGCTTGAGCGACATGTTGTGCTCCCCCGTCTCGTTGTCGAGGACGAGGAACATGTTCTCGCGGTATTTCCCCCAGTGCCCCGACTGCTCCCACAGCGCCTTGTTGAAGAGGAGCGGGGTCTTGATCTCCTTGTAGTCCTCTCGTTGCAGCTCGCGGAGGAATTCATTGATCGTGTTGACGATCGTGGTGCCGCGATCGGTCCAGAAGGCGGCGCCGGGCGCGACCGGGTGGAACATGAACAGGTCGAGCGCCTTGCCGAGCACGCGATGGTCGCGCCGCTTCGCCTCCTCGAGGCGGAAGAGGTGCTGCTCCAGCTCGTCCTTCTTGAAGAAGGCGGTGGCATAGATGCGTTGCAGCTGCTGACGCTTTTCGTCGCCGCGCCAATAGGCTGCCGCGTTATGCAGCAGCTTGAAGTGCTTGAGGTACGAGGTGTCGGGGACGTGCGGCCCGCGGCACAGGTCGATGAACGGCCCGTCGGTGTAGGTCGAGATCACTTCGCCTTCGGGAAGGTCGGCGATGCGCTCGAGCTTGAGCGGATCGTCGGCGAAGCGCTGGTTCGCCTCGGCGCGATCCACTTCCTCGCGGACGAACGGATACTTCTCGGCCACGACCTTCCGCATCTCGTCCTCGAAGGAGGCGAGATCCTCGGGCGTGAACGGGTGATCGACTTCGAAGTCGTAGTAAAAGCCATCGTCGATCGCCGGACCGAAGCCAATCTTGGCGTCGGGGCGCAGGCGGCGCACCGCCGTGGCGAGGACGTGTGCCCCCGAGTGGCGCAGCACGGCCAGCGATTCCGGATCCTTCTCCGTCAGGACGCGAAAGGCCCCGCCGCGTCGGATCGGCGTGATCAGGTCCTGGACCTCGCCATCCACGGAGACGGCGATCGCGGCCTGCAGGAGGCGAGGGCCGATCGACGCCACGACGTCCCGCGGGAGCGTTCCCGCTTCGACCTCGCGGGTGTCGCCATTGGGAAGGGTGAGGACGAGGGGAGCGGACATGGGACCGGAGTGCGAGCGAATGGTGATGAACGCGACACGCGATCTCGGCACCGTGCCGGAACCTGCGTCGCCCAGTGGGGTGGATGCTGCCTAACGGATGCCGTCGATCAGCGGCGTAATGCGCGGACCGTACAGGAACGCCAGCGCGACTCCGGCAATCACGGCGAGCGCCACCGCGATCCACGGCAGGAGGCGCGCAGACGACGTAGTGGGTTGCTCGGGCGGCGCCGGTGGCGCAGATCGCGAATTCACGGCGCGCAAGTTATCGTACGACAGTGAGTTGATGCTACGGGGCGAGGCGCGAGTCGATCGCGCGAGCCCCGAAAACCTGCCTCGAGAACATGGTTCGATACCAGGACGACGACGACGAATCCGGCCGCGCGCTCCTCATCGGAGCGGGAGTGGTGAGCGGCCTGCTCGCGGGAGCCGTGGTCGCCCATCGCTATGGTGGGTGGCGCGGGATCCGGCGCGCGCTTACGCGCAATCGTTCGCCCCTGCTCGCGATACTTCGCTCCGCGATTCCGTCCAAGACGCTCTCCGTCCTGCTCGACCGCATCGGGATCGACGAGATCATCGCTTCTCTCCTGACCGAAAAGCGCAAGCCGCGCCGTTCTCGCGGTGCGCACCGCCCGCGCCGAATTCACAGCGAGCGCCGCCTCGATCCCGACCTCGACGAGTACGAGGTGGAGGACTTCGAGCGCGCCGCCGCGGGCCTCGATGACGACGATGACGAGCCGATCGAGAGCGCCGAGGAAGACGAGGAAGAGTTCGAGGACGACGTCGACGAGGACGAAGAGGAATTCGAGGACGAGGACGAGGAGGAGATCGTCGCCGATAGCGACTTCGATGCGGACCTCGACGCCGACCCGTCGGAACTCGACGAGGACGACGACGAACAGTTGGACGACGGCGAGGAAGACGAGCGGGTCGACACGATGACGCCGGAGGCACTCGAGGAGGCGGTGCTCGCTGCCTTTAGGCGGCACCCCGTCCTTCGACAGCGCGCGCTCCAGATCGCAGTCGACGAGGACGGCGTGGCGGAGCTCACTGGGTGGGTGCGCCGCGAGCGCGACGTGCGCATTGCGCGCCGCGTGGCCGCTGCCGTCCCGGGGGTCGAGCGGGTGGTCGTCGACGTCGCCGTACGCGACGTGGCGGTACGCGAGGTAGCGCGCGTCGTAAGCGACGTACGAGCCAACGGGGCCTGACGCTCTCTCATTCCGGCAATACGCGGAGGGCCGCCCTGTCAGGCGGCCCTTCGTGCATTCATCGCATTCTCCCTCCGCTCCACCTTCCGCATACATTTCGCCCCCATGTCGACCACCGAACTCCCCCCGACGTACGACCCCACGACGACCGAGCCTGAGCTGTACGCGCAGTGGCAGGAGGCCGGCGTCTTTACCGCGCACGCCGAGCGCTCGCGCCGTGCCGCCGGCGATCGCGATCCCTTCACCATCGTCATTCCGCCCCCGAACGTCACGGCCGTCCTGCACATGGGGCACGGCCTGAACAACACCGTGCAGGACGTGCTGGTGCGCTGGCGCCGGATGGCGGGCGACGAAGTGCTCTGGGTCCCCGGCACCGACCACGCCGGCATCGCCACGCAGAACGTGGTCGAGAAGCAGCTCGCCAAGGAGGGGAAATCGCGCTTCGACGTCGGGCGCGCCGCCTTCATCGCGCGCACATCGGCGTTCGTCGCCGAGACCGGCGGGACGATCCTCTCGCAGCTCAAGGCGATCGGCGCGTCGGCCGACTGGACGCGCACCGCGTACACTCTCTCGCACCAACTCTCGCGTGCAGTGCGCGAGGCGTTCGTGCGCCTGTACGAGCGCGGCCTGATCTACCGGGGGCATCGCGTGATCCATTGGTGCCCACGTTGCCTCACATCACTGTCGGACGAGGAGGCCGAGCACCACGACGTGCACGGCCGCCTCTATCACATCAGCTACCCCATCACCGCCGCGCATGCGTCGGAGGAGCCGCGCTACATCACCGTCGCGACGACGCGCCCCGAGACGATGCTCGGCGACGTGGCCGTGGCCGTGAACCCCGAGGATCCGCGCTACCACGACCTGATCGGGCGCACGGTGATGCTCCCGATCGCCAACGTCGAGATCCCGATCATTGCCGACGAATATTCCGATCCGGCGTTCGGCACCGGCGCGGTGAAGATCACGCCGGCGCACGACGCCAACGACTTCGAGGTCGGACGCAGGCACAATCTCACGATGCCGGTGATCATGACGCCGAGCGGCGAGATCACCGAATTCTCCGACGCGGCGCATCGCGTTCCCGCGGCGCTCGACGGAATGGACCGCTTCGCCGCGCGCGAGGCGATCGTGAAGATGCTCGAGGCCGAAGGGCACCTGGTGAAGGTGGAGCAGCACCCGCATTCGATCCGTCGCTGCTACCGCTGCGAAACGGTGGTCGAGCCTCGCCTCTCCGAGCAGTGGTTCGTGAAGATGAAGCCGCTCGCCGAGCCGGCCCTCCGCGCCGTGCGCGAGCGTGAGGTGCGCATCCTCCCCGAGCGGTGGGAGGCGGTCTACATCAACTGGCTCGAAGGAATTCGCGACTGGAACATCTCGCGCCAGCTCTGGTGGGGGCACCGCGTCCCCGTGTGGTATTGCGACGCCTGCGGCAAGGTGACGGCTTCGCGCGACGACGTCGAGCGCTGCCCATCGTGCTCGGGGACCGTGCGCCAGGACGAGGACGTCCTCGACACCTGGTTCTCGTCGGGGCTCTGGCCATTCTCCACGCTCGGCTGGCCCGACGACACCGCAGACCTCAAGTCGTTCTATCCGACCGACCTCCTCGTGACGGCGCCGGAGATCCTCTTCTTCTGGGTCGCGCGCATGATCATGACGGGGTACGCGTTCATGGGCGAAGCGCCGTTCCGCACGGTGTACCTGCACGGCACCGTGCGCGACACCAACCACGTCAAGATGTCGAAGTCGTTAGGCAACGGGATCGATCCCCTCGACGTGGTCGCGCTCTACGGCGCCGACGCGCTGCGCTACACGGTGGTTGCCGGGATGGGACTCGGCGCCGACACGATCCTCGACCCCAAGGATCTCGAGCGCTCGTTCGGCCCGGGGCGCAACTTCGTGACCAAGCTCTGGAACATCGGGCGCTTCCTGCTCACGAACGTTGGGGACGATCCGGTGCTGGCGCTTCCCAACATCCCGCAGAACGACTTCACGCGCGCCGACGCGTGGATCCTCGGGCGCCTCAATGCGGCGATCGAGGCCTGCAATGCCGCGTTGGGGCCGGCGCGCCCTACAGGGACGCAGTGGCGCGACGAGGAGCGTTTCGCCGGGCTTCGCCTCAACGAGTACACCGAGGCGGCGCGCAACTTTGTCTGGAACGAACTCGCCGACTGGTACCTCGAGTCGGTGAAGGGGCGCCTCACCACGCCGGGAGAGGATCGGGACGTGGCGCGCGCCGTCCTGGTGCACACCTTCGACCAGGCGCTGCGTCTCCTGCACCCCATCGTCCCGTTCGTGACCGAAGCGCTCTGGCAGCGCCTCCCGATCCATGCCGAAGGGACGTTCATCACCACGGCGCAGTGGCCGCAGGTGACCGAGTATCCGGGAGATCCCTCCTCCTTCGATCGCGTGGTGGAAGGCGTCGCGGCCATTCGTCAGCTTCGCGGCGAGTATGGCATCACGCCGGGAAAGCAGTTGTCGGGCTTCGTGATTCCATCGGCCGGTGCGCGGGCGATCTTCGCCGAAGAGACGGGGATGATCGAGCGCCTCACGCGCTGTGCGCTCACGGTGGTCGATGCGGCACCTGCCGGAGTGGCGGCACACCAGGTCCTCTCCGACGGTACAGAGATCGTGCTCCCACTGGCGGGAGCCATCGACCTCGAGAAGGAATGCTCCCGACTGAAGGGCGAACTGGAAGGACTGGAGAAGCAGCTCACGGGGCTGCGCGCTCGACTGCAGAACGAGAACTTCACCTCGCGCGCCAAGCCCGAAGTGGTGGAGGCGGAGCGTCGAAAGGAACAGGAGTGGACGGTGCGACGCGAACAGCTGGCCGGAAAGGTCGCCTCGCTGTGCGGGTCGTGACGCTGATGTCGGATGTGAACGAGGAGTCGGCGTCGCGCGCGCGAGAGGCGTGGCGGCGCCGATGGCGTCCGATCGTTCGCCTGGCAATCGTCGCGGCGGCGTGGAGCTGCGCGTCGGCGAGCATGCCGCCCGGCGGCCCGGAGGATGACATTTCGCCGGGCATTGCGCGCCTCCGCCCCGACACGAATGCCGTGAACGTGCGAGCGGGCGGCAACGTCACCTTCGATTTCGACAAGGTGGTGAGCGAGCGTCCGCAGGGTGCGCCGGACCTCAACGGGCTCTTCCTGATTTCTCCGAGCTACGGCGTGACGCGCCTGTCGTGGCATCGCAATTCGATCTCGGTGCATCCGCCGGGTGGATTCAGGCCGGCGACGACCTACACGGTGCGCATGCTCCCGGGGCTCACCGACTTGCAGGGGAACGTCGACACGGTCGGGCGCACACTCGTCTTCTCCACTGGCCCGACCATCGCGACCGGCGCGATCCGAGGCATCGTCTTCGACTGGATCGCCGAGAAGGCCGCGCCTAACGCCGTGATCGAGGCCTTCCCGCTCCCCACTCCGCGCGACTCGGCGCGCTACATCACCATCGCCGATTCGGTGGGGCGCTTCGACCTCGCGCACCTTCCTACCGGTCGATTTCTCCTGCGCGGTTCGATCGACCAGAACAAGAATCGCTTCCTCGATCCGCGCGAGATGTTCGACACGGTCACGGTGAACCTGACCGACTCATCCCGCCACGAGATCCTTGCCTTCGTGCACGACACGATCGGCGCGGGAATCCAGACTGTGACGGTCGCCGACTCGCTCACGCTCCGCGTGGTAATGGATCGCGCGCTCGATACCTCGTTCGTCGTCGATACCACGCACTTCTCGCTCAAGGCGCAGGATTCGTCGGTCGTGCGCATCGTGCAGGCGCTTTCGCGGCGCGACTACGAAAAGGAACGCGACGATGCCGCGCGCACCAAGGCGGTGGAAGATTCGCTTCGGCGCGCGAAGACTACCGACTCGTTGCGGGTGGCCGACTCGATCAAGGCCGCAGCCGCGCCTCCTCCGGCCGCGCAGGCGCCCGGGCGCCGCGCCCCCCCGCCCCGCCGCGAGATCGAACGGCTGGCCAACGTCCTCGCCGGGCGCGACACGGCCGAGAAGGAACCACCGCCCAAACCAAGCGTCCCCGCGCCAACGACAGACATTTATCTGCGCCTCGAACACCCGCTCAAGCCGCAGACCAGTTACCGCTTGCGCGCGATCGACATGCGCACCCTGCTCCGGCGCACGCGTACCAGCGAACGGGTGGTCACGACGCCGAAAGCACCGCCAGCCAAGGCGGACAGCGCACGCACGCGACGCGACTCGACCGCACGGCGCGACACGTCGCGCGCGCGCGATACGTCGGCGGTGCGCGATACGGTGCGTCGACAAGGCGCAGACGGCACGCCGTTTCCGGCGGGGACGAATCGGCGCGCCAACGCGGTACTCCCGTGGTCGCCCATCGAGCGACCGGCGCGCGCTCCGACCATCGCCATCGCGCGGAATCGTTAGGCCGTGACCGACACTCGCCGAGCCCTCCCCGCCGTCGGCGCGCTCCTCGAGCGCCCGGCCGTGCGTGCGCTCGGTGAAGGAACGCCGCGCAGCGTGCTCACCGAAGCGGCGCGCGCCGCGGTAGCCGCTGTCCGCGACGGACAGCAGGCGCCCCCCATGGACGAGGCGGAGTGGGACGAACGCGTGGCCGATGCACTCCGCCGGCTGCAACGTCCCTCGCTCCGCGCCGTGATCAATGCGACGGGCGTCGTGCTGCACACCAACCTCGGGCGCGCTCCGCTCGCCCAGGTCGCGCTCGACGCGATCGCACGCACTGCCGCCGGCGCCTCCAACCTCGAGTACGACGTCGCCGCCGGGCGTCGCGGCTCGCGCTACGTGCACTGCGTGCAACTCCTCTGCGAGTTGACGGGCGCCGAGGACGCGATCGTTGTCAACAACTGCGCAGCAGCATTGGTCCTCGCGCTCAACACCTTTGCCCGCGACCGCGAAGCGATCGTCTCGCGCGGCGAGCTCGTGGAAATAGGCGGAAGCTTCCGCGTCCCCGACATCATGGCGCGAAGCGGAGCGACGCTCCGCGAGGTGGGGACGACCAACCGCACGCACCCCGACGACTATCGCGCCGCCGTCTCGCCAGAGACCGGGGCGCTGGTGAAGGTGCATCGCTCCAACTTCACGATCGAAGGCTTCGTCGCCGAGGCCTCGTTGCGCGACCTCGCGGCGATCGCTGGCGAAGCCGATGTCCCGCTCCTCTTCGACTTCGGGAGCGGGTTGATGATCGACTTGTCCGCCCATGGCCTCGCCGGCGAGCGCATCGCGCGCGACGCGGTGCGCGAAGGGGCGACGCTCACCCTCATGAGCGGCGACAAACTCCTTGGCGGACCGCAGGCGGGAATCATCGTAGGAAGTGCCAAGGCGATCGATGCCTGCCGGCGAAACCCGCTCTGCCGTGCGCTGCGCGTCGACAAGCTCACGCTTGCCGCACTCGAAGCGACGCTCGCGCTCTACCGCGAACCGGAGCGCGCCCTTCGCGAGATCCCCGCACTCGCGCTGCTCACAACGCCGGTTTCGCTTTTGCGCGCCCGCGCCGAATCGTTAGGGGCGCGACTCGCGGCGCAGGCGATCCCCTTCGAGGTCGTCGAGAGCGAGGCGACGGTTGGCGGCGGCGCATTTCCCTCGGCGCGCATCCCGTCGGCTGCAATCGCCCTGAGCGGGAGCGCCGGCGCGCTCGACGCACGGCTGCGCGACGGGGATCTTCCCATCGTCGGTCGCATCGAGCGCGACCGACTCCTCCTCGACCTGCGCTCCGTCCCGCCGCAGCTCGATGCAGCACTCGGCGACGCCCTGGTGCGCGCACTCGCGAGCGTCGCCACACATGGCGCCCACGCATGAGCAAGTCGGGAGCGATTCACGCGACAAAGCGCGCGGCCTTCCTGGATCGCGACGGCACCATCATCCAGGACGCGCACTACCTCGCCGATCCCGACGGCGTGCGCCTCCTCCCCGACGTCGAAGCCCCGATCGCCGCGCTCAACGCGAGCAACATCCTCGTCATCGTGATCACCAACCAGAGCGGGATCGCGCAGGGGCTGCTCACCGAGGCGCAATACCAGGCGACGCGACATCGCATGGAAGCGCTCCTCGCCGAGCGTGGCGCACGCATCGACGACACCCTGCATTGCCCGCACTACCCGAGCCTCACTGGGCTCTGCGATTGCCGCAAGCCAGCTACAGGAATGTTCCTGCGCGCGGCGAACCGGCACGGTATCGACCTCACCGCTTCGCTCTTCGTCGGCGACAAGCGTCGTGACGTGGAGCCCGGTCTCGAACTCGGCGGCACGGGAGTGCTCGTTCCCTCCGAGGCGACGCCGATCGGCGACGTGCAGTGGGCGCGCGCGCATGCCGCTGTGCGTCATTCGCTCGCCGAGGCGGTAGAGTTCTGGCGCAGCTCGTTCGGGTGAAGCGCGCGCACACTTACTCCCCGGGCAGCGTCCGGCTACAATCCGGCGTCATGCGCAAGCAGATCGCCGTGCTCGCCTCGGGGGGCGGGTCGAATCTCCAGTCCATCATCCAGCACTTCGCAGCGCTCGGCGCCGACCGCGCGGGCGAGGTCGCGCTCGTGGCGAGCGACCGCGCCGACTCCGGGGCGCTGGAGCGCGGACGCACGCACGGAATCGCCGTGGCGGCGATGGATCGCGAAACGCGAACGTCGGGGATGCTCTCGCTCCTCGCGCGCCACGCCGTCGACCTCGTCGTCCTCGCCGGCTACCTGCGATTCGTCCCGGCGGAAGTGACGCGCTCGTATCGCGGGCGCATCATCAACGTCCATCCTGCCCTGCTTCCGGCCTTTGGAGGTGCGGGGATGTATGGGCACCACGTGCACGAGGCGGTGATCGCCCGCGGCGCACGAGTGAGCGGCGCAACAGTGCACTTCGTCGACGAGGAGTACGACCACGGCCCCATCATCGCCCAGTGGCCAGTCCCCGTCTTCCAGCACGACAGCGCCGCCTCGCTCGCCCAACGCGTCCTCGCGGTGGAGCACGCGCTCTATCCGCGCGTGGTGCAGCAGCTCGCCGAAGGCGTCATCTCGTTAGGTGAGGACGGGCGCGTGCACGGCGCGCCGGCCCACCTCGCCCCGACCCACTTCTCCCTCCGCTCCGATCCCGGGAGCGCGGTGGAGGGCATCCGCGCCGTGCTGGGCTGAGCATCCGCCCGCCGCGCCACTTCTCGTCATTTCTCCGTCTAGCTCATGCCTACTGCACTGTTGTCCGTTTCCGACAAGTCCGGCCTGGTCGATTTCGCCAAGGAGCTCTCCGCCATGGGGTGGGAACTCCTCTCCACTGGCGGAACGGCGCGCGCCATTCGCGATGCAGGGCTCGCAGTGCGCGACGTGTCGGACGTCACGCGCTTTCCCGAAATGCTGGATGGGCGGGTGAAGACGTTGCACCCGGCGGTGCACGGCGGGCTTCTCGCGCGCCGCGACCTCCCGGAGCACATGGCAGCGATCGCCGAACACGAGATCGCGCCGATCGACCTGGTGTGCGTGAACCTCTATCCGTTTCGCGAGACGGCGGCGCGCCCCAACGTGCACCCCGACGAAGTCATCGAGAACATCGACATCGGCGGCCCTTCGATGCTCCGCTCGGCGGCCAAGAACTTCGCGGCCGTCTGGGTCGTGAGCGATCCGGCTGACTACGCGCCGGTGCTCGAGGCGATCAAGGGGGGCGGCGACGACGTCGCGCTGCGCCGTCGTCTCGCCGAGAAGGTCTATGCGAACACCGCCGCCTACGATGCGGCAATCACGAGTTGGTTCGCGCGGCAGCGCGGCGACCGCTTCCCCGAGACGCTCCCCGTCGCGCTCACCCGCAAACAGACGTTGCGTTACGGCGAGAACCCCGGGCAAGAAGCAGCCTTCTATCTCGAGCGCCCCGGCGTTGGGCTCGCAGGGCTCGTGCAGAAAGGGGGGAAGGAACTCTCCTTCAACAACCTCCTCGACCTCGAGGGAGCGCTCCTCGCCTCCGATCCGTTCGCCGAGCAGCCGTGCTGCGCGATCATCAAGCACACCACGCCGTGCGGGCTCGCCGTCGGCAATAGCGCGCTCGAAGCCTACAAGAAGGCACTCGCCTGCGACCCGGTCTCGGCGTACGGGAGCGTGATTTCCTTCACCGTCCCGGTCGACGACGCGGCGGCCGAGGCGATCTCTTCGCTGTTTGTCGAATGCATCGTCGCACCGTCGTTCAGTGAGGCGGCGGTCGAGATCCTCGGGCGCAAGAAGAACCTGCGCGTCCTCGAGGGGCGCGCGGCGTGGCAGGCGGGGGCGCTCGACTTCAAGCGCGTGCGCGGCGGCTTCCTCGTGCAGGACCGCCCCCCTTCGTCGTTAGGCGAGGGGGACTGGAAGGTCGTCACCCGCCGCGCCCCGACGGCGGCCGAACGCGCCGATCTGCTGTTCGCCTGGCGCGCCGTGAGCTCCGTCAAGTCGAACGCCATCGTCCTCGCGCGTGACGGCGCGACGATCGGGATCGGGGCCGGCCAGATGTCACGGGTCGACGCCTCCTTCCTCGCCGTCCACAAGGCGCGCTCGCTCGGCCACGACCCGGCCAAGTCGGCCCTCGGCTCCGACGCCTTCTTCCCCTTCCGCGACTCGATCGACCAGGTCGCCGAGGCAGGGGTGACTGCCATCGTGCAGCCGGGGGGATCGGTGCGCGACGCCGAGGTGATCGAGGCGGCCGACGAGAAGGGGATCGCGATGGTGTTTACTGCGCAACGCCTCTTCAGGCACTAGGCAAACAGGACGGGGGACGGGGGACGGGGGACGGGAGATAGGGCTGCGAGAGTTCCGTTCAGGGACCGCTCGGCTTCCACGAGGGTAGCCGCACGCGTATCCTTCGCGGCTGGATCGGGGGAGGCCGGAGGTCGGCCGACGACAACTCCCGCCGCCCTTTCGCCCGTTTCCCGTCCGACCCGATGCCCTCGCAGCCAACGCCGCCGGCGCAAGAACTCGACTACCGTCCGTCCTATCTCGCTGCCGCGATAGCCGGGACGCTCGTCTTCATCCTGTATCTCTTCACGCTGGGGCCGTCGACCGCGATGTGGGATACCAGCGAGTACATCGCCGCCGCCTACATCCTCGGCCTTCCGCACCCGCCGGGGAATCCGCTCTTCGTCCTGCTGGGGCGCGTTTTCTCGATCCTCCCCATCGCACCGACCGTGGCGATGCGGGTGAACATCCTCGCGGCGCTCTGCAGTGCGGCGTCGGCGGCGATGTGGTTCCTCATCACCGAGCGAGTCTTGGTGGGCTGGTTCAGCGAGCGGTGGCAGCGCATCGTGGGCGGCGGAATGGCGGCGCTCATCGGTGCGACGGCGTTCACCGTCTGGTCGCAGTCGGTGGTGAACGAGAAGGTGTACACGGTGGCGCTCGTCGGCGTTGCGGTCGTCGCTTGGCTCACCGTGCGCTGGTGCGACGAACCCGATGGATCCAAGGCCGACAAGCTCCTCGTCCTGATCGCCTACCTGCTCGGGCTGGGGTTCTCGAACCACATGGCCGGCTTCCTGGCCGCGCCGGCCGCCGCGTTCGCGGTGATGGTGCGTCGCCCGAAGACGATCCTGCGGTGGAAGCTCATTCTCGCCTGCGTCGGTGCGGTGCTCTTCGGCATGACGCCGTTTGCCACCCAGCCGATTCGCGCCGCGTACTTCCCCGCCATCGCCGAGGGCGAGCCGACCGCCTGCAAGACCGAACTGACTGCCGCGTGCACCTTCGACAAGGTCACGTGGGATCGGTTCATGTACAACTTCAACCGCGGACAGTACGGCGCCCCGGATCCCAACGATCCCAACCGCGTGTATCCGGCGCAGGTGGCGATGTACTGGATGTACTTCAAGTGGCAGTGGTGGCGCGACCCGTACGGGCAGCACCAGACGCTGCAGGCCGTCCTCGCTGCGCTCTTTTTGGTCCTCGGCCTCTTCGGCGGTTGGGTCCACTGGAAACGCGACCGACAATCGTTCTGGTTCTTCGGGCCGTTGATGCTCACGATGACATTCGTGCTCATCAAGTACCTGAACTTCAGGTACGGTTACTCGCAGGCGCAGGACCTGGGCGACGCGATAGAACGCGAGGTGCGCGACCGCGACTACTTCTACTTGTGGAGCTTCTCGGCGTGGTCCGTCTGGGCGGCGCTGGGGCTCGCCTTCGTGTGGGAGTCGATCGCCGCGCTGATCGGGAGCGAGAACGTGCGCGTCGGGAAGGAGGTGCTCGAACTCCCAAAGAAGGGGAGCTGGACCATCGCTTCTCCTGTGCTCCTCCTCGCGTTTTTCCCGCTCGTGGGCAACTGGAGCGCGGCAACGCGCAAGGGCGACGACACCACCGCGAAGTTCGCGCACGACCTGTTGAATTCCGTCGAGCCGTACGGGATCCTGGTGACCGTCGGCGACAACGACACCTTCCCGCTCTGGTATGCACAGGAGGTGGAGGGGATTCGGCAGGACGTGGTCGTCGCCAACACCTCGCTGCTCAACACCGACTGGTACACGCGCCAGTTGATCCGTAACCCCGTGCGTCCGTACGACGCAGCCAAGGGGCCGTCGATCTACAAGAACGGAACGTGGACCAAGCCGTCGGGGCCGCCGCTCAAGATGACGATGGACGAGGCGGACAAGGTCGAGCTGTACTATGAGTTGCGCGACACCGTGACATTCGATGCGCACGGGATCCACACGAAGATTCCGCCGCGCGTCCTCACGCGTGCTGACTACTTCGTGCTGCAGATGATCAAGGACAATCCCGGGCGGTCGATTTACCTGTCGCGCACCTCGGGGAGCTACGGACGTGAACTGGGCCTCGACTCGTACCTCATCACGCAGGGACTCGCTCGGAAGCTCCTCGACCACATCCCCATGCAGACGCGCGACACCGTTCTGGTCGCGGGCGAGGGCTGGGTCGACGTGCAGCGTTCGAAGGAGCTGTGGGATGACGTGTTCCAGGGGCAGCAATCGTTCGTGAACAAGGGCGGATGGCCCGACAAGGCATCGGTCGGCATTCCGGCATTGTACGTTTCGACCGGATTCATGATGCACGACGTACTGCAAGCCTCTGGCTATCCGCAGGAGGCGGCCAAGGCGCTACAGGGGGCGCGGCGTGTGGCGCAGGCGACCAAGATCGACGAGTTCTTCAACTTCGACGGGTTGCCGGCGGAGTCACCGCCTGCGGGGGACGTGAAGCCGGCGGTGCCGCTGGATGTGGCGCCGAAGGAGTCGATCGCGAAGAAGTAGTTTCGCGGAGCTCTGAGGAGGGGCGTTTTTGGGGACAGCTCCTCGTTAGGGTTCTGTGGTAGGGAGGGCTGGCAGAATGGCTATTGCACCGGTCTTGAAAACCGGCGTCCGCAAGGACTTGGGGGTTCGAATCCCTCGCCCTCCGTTCAAGAGCACGTAGTCAACAGCATCTACGACAAGCGCGACACCGAACGTGGCGCGCATTTCGTTAGGCCAACCCGCCCAGCGAAGTGTCGCTCACCGATACCCCGGCCTCACGAGCCCCCCCTCCACCACCAGCCGAATCCACATCCCGCTCGCCGCGTGCCCCGGTACCCCGCACACGATCAGGTACCGCCCCGGCTCGCGCACCGTGAATCGCAGGTTGTCGGCCGCATCGCGCGCCGTGATCCCGCTCGCCACCCGCGTCCCGATCGCCCCTGGAATCGCCGGCGTGGCAGGCGCCGCCGGCAGCGGCAACGAGTCGCGGATCACCAGCACCGAGTGCGGGACCTTGTCGGCATTCGAGAATTGCAGCTGCACGCTCCAGCCGACGGGGATCGACACGGTCGCCCCGCCATCGTGCTTGCCATTGAACGACATCCCTCCCTGCACGCCCCCCATCCCGCCAATCATGCGCAGGTGCACGACCTTGCTCGCGCTGTCGTAGCTCATGAACTCCCCGACGCGCGTCCCTGGCAGCGGTGAGAACTCGGCGTATGCGCCTGACGAGCGGAGCGGCGCCTCGACGTTGGGCCTCGCGGCGGTGCTCGCCGGCGTCGGTGGACGCACGGCACCGCCGCCCGGACCTCCAAGCGCGAAGAGCAAGATCGCATTCCCCTTGAGGTCCCCATAGCGGCTCCCGCCAGCCGCAACGGCGATGTACTGCTTCCCGTCGAGCGAATAGGAGATCGGCGGCGCGTCGACGCCAGCGCCGCAGAAGAAGGACCAGAGCTCGCGCCCGGTCCGCGCATCGTAGGCGTGCAGGTAGCCCAAGGGATCGCCCATGAAGACGAGATCGCCCGCGGTCGCCAGCGTCCCGCCCCAGAGCCAGGTGTCGTGCTTCACCTGCCAGGCGATGCGCCCGGTCGCCGGGTCGATGGCGGAGAGCGTCCCGCGCGGGACGAGCTCCTTGGGCGGCTCCATCCCGCCGCCGATGTAGAGCTGCCCGGCTTTGTACTCCTGCGGCTCGCGGGTGAAGATCATCGGGAGGTCGGTGGCGCTCACATACAGGAGGCCGGTGCGCGGCGACCACGACGACGGCGGCCAGTTGGCGCCCCCGGCTGGGCCGGGGGCGACCAGCACCCCTTCCTTGTTCGGCGCGGCGAAGAGGTTGCTCTGCGGGACGAATGCCTGCGACCGCCGGATCATCACGCCGGTGGCGGCATCGTAGATGTAGGTCCACCCGATCTTCCCGGAGTGCATCACCACCGTGCGTCCGCCGACTCGCGCCAGCACCGGCGGGTTTGGTGTGTCGTAGTCCCACAAGTCGTGCGGAACGTGTTGGTCGTACCAGCGGAGCTTCCCCGTTTGGGCGTCGAGCGCTACGGTCGAATTGTTGTACAGGTTGTCGCCCGGCCTGAGCTCCCCGTCGTTGCTCGGCGATGGGTTCCCGACGCCAAAGAAAATCAGCTTGAGCGCCGGATCGTAGGCGGGCGTCGTCCAGACGGGCGCCCCGCCCTGCTGCCATGCATCGGCGAATTTCGCCGAGTCGCGCTTTTCGGCCGCGATGTCGCGCGGGAGCTTCTCGCCGGACGACGTGGTAGTGCGCCACTTCCCCCACCACCCGCCTTCTTCGGGCGACGGGATCGCATACCAGCGCCAGACGAGCGCGCCGCTCGACGCATCGTACGCCGAGACTGAGCCGCGAATTCCATATTCTCCCCCCGCCACGCCCACGATCACCTTGTCGTCGACGACGAGCGGCGCCTCGGTGTGCGCGTACCCCGAATCGGCCGGATGCGTGACGACGTCCCACGCCACGCTCCCGGTCGCGGCGTCGAGGGCAACGAGATGTGCATCGAGCGTGGCGAGGAAGACCCGTCCCCGTGCCACCGCCACCCCGCGGTTGACCGGCCCGCAGCAGAAGATCGCTGTCCCCAGTTTGTGTTCGTACTGCCACAACCGCTTGCGCGTGCGCAGGTCGAAGGCGAGGACGTTGTCGTACGACGTCGTCACGTACATCACACCGTCGGCGACGATGGGCGTCGTCTCGAGCCCGTGCGCCCGGTCGACGTTGAGCTGGAAGATTCCCGCGAGGCCGAGGCGCGCGACGTTGGTGCGGTCGATCTCCGTGAGCGGCGAGTAGCGCTGGTTGTCGTACGTGCGCCCGTGGTTCCGCCACTCCCCGTCGGCGGGACGCAGGAGCGGATCGGCTCCCGTGGACGTCGCAGACTGCGCGCCGAGCGAAGAGCAGGCGAGCGCGAACCATAGCGGGAGCGCGCGCCACGTGAGAGCGAGGGCTCCTCGAAAGAGCCGCGGCAACCTTCCACGGGACGGCAGGCGAGAGATCGTCATGGCACCGCTCGATTGGGGTGCGGCGAAACTACCAGCGCCGCGGCTCGTGCACTATCTCGTTGCATCCGCCACCCGCTTCGTCCCCGCTGTCTGGCGCAGCGCGCGACGCGGGGACAGAATCGGGGAGCGTTCGCCCCCCACTCCAAGCGGCACATGCGCCCTTCCCGCCCCTTTGTCCCCCTCGTCGCCTCGCTCGCCTTCCTGACGGGCGCGAGTTCTCCGCGACCCGCTCACATCCCCATCGACCGCACGATCTCCGGGACGGTCTTCGCGGACCGCAATGGAAACGGCAAGCGCGACGCCGGCGAACCGGGGCTCGTGGGTGTCGCCGTCTCCGACCAGGACCAGGTCGTCGTCACCGGCGCCGACGGCGGGTACACCCTTCGCTCCACGGGGCGCTCGGCGCTCGTCTTCGTGAGCGTGGCCGACGGCTATCGCTCGGCGGCGCCGTTCTACCACCCGCTCGATGCATCGGCCGCGCAGGTCGCCGACTTTCCCCTCGTGCCGGCGCCGCACCCCCGCGCGATGACCTTCATCCACGCGTCCGACACGCACATCAGCGAGGCATCGCGCCCGCGTACGCAGCGCCTGCGCGCGATCATCGACTCCGTGCGCCCCGACTTCGTCATCGTGACCGGCGATCTCGTGCGCGACGCGTTGCGCGTGGGAGAGGCCGAGGCGACGTCGTACTACCGGATGTTCAACGAGGAAGCCGCACTCGTCAGGCAACCGTTCTGGACCGTTCCTGGCAACCACGAGAACTTCGCGATCGAGCGCGATCTCTCGCACGTCGCGGCCGATCACCCGCTCTACGGGCGGGCGATGTATCACCACTTCCGCGGCCCCGACTACTACTCGTTCACCACCAACGGCGTCCACTTCGTCGGCCTCAACACGGTCGACATCGACGACACGCGGTACTACGGACACGTCGATTCGTTGCAGCTGGCGTGGCTCGCGCGCGACCTCGCGGCGATTCCGGCGACGATGCCCGTCGTCACCTTCAATCACATCCCGTTCTACTCGTCGATGGAGACGGTGAACGGCTACATGGACCGCCCCCCGGCCCCATCGATCATCACCGTGAACGGCGTGTCGGCGTACCGGCATACCGTCTCCAACGCCGCCGACGTACTCGCGCGCGTGAAGCCGCACCCCTATCCCATCGCACTCGGCGGACACATGCACGCCCCGGAGCGACTGCGATATGAAGGGATCGCTACGCGCTTCGAACTCGCGGCAGCCGTCGTCGGGCCGGCGGGCTCCCCAGCGATGCCGATGCCCTCGGGCGTCACGGTGTACCGCCTCACGCCGGGCGCGATCGACGCAGGGCGCTTTGTCCCGTTAGGCCTCGACAAGCCGGCGACGGCGAGTCACTAGACGCTACCGGCCGGGCACGTTCGCGATGAACCGGTCCAGGTCGAGATGCCCCTGGAACGGCGCCACCCGCTCGCCGAGCAGGAGACGGCGCGCGATATGTCCGACGACGCCCGCGGCGAATCGCGCCTCGCTGGCCAACTGCGGATAGCCGCAGAGGCGCGATCCTATCGCGGCGAGCGACTCCTGCGATCGCAGGGAGATCGCGTCCCACCCGCCGAGCCATGCCGTGAGCGCTCGATAGAACTCCTGCGACGACGAAAAATCGGCGCGTGAGCGGTGGGCATCAGGCACGCCGCCGAGGAATGGAGCGAGCGACGGCTCGTTCGCGTAAGGCTCGACACTCACGAAGCCGCGCTCGTCGGCCGCATAGAGCACGTTGATCCCAAGCCGACGCGCGGCCTCTCGTACCAGTCCCTTGATCGGCAGACTGTCGCACTCCTCCAGCACGAGGTCGACCTCTCCGACGAACGCCTCGACGCTCGACTCGTTCACCCCTTCGGGAAAGATCTGCACGCGAATGTAGGGATCGAGACGCGCGATACGCCGCGCGACGATGACTGCCTTGTTGTCGCCGAGTTCATCGACGCCTGCGCCAAGTCGGTTGAGGTTCGACAGGTCGAGTCCGTCGAAGTCGGCGAGCCAGATCTCCCCGCAGAGGTGCTCCTGGGCCACGGTCACCGCGGCCTCGCCCCCGACCGAGAGCCCGATCGCCCCGATCCGTTTCGTACGCAGCAGCTGCAACTCCTCGGCGGTCAGCTTGTCCTGGTTGCGATTCGTGATCACCGCGCGGAAGTCGTCCTCGGCGAGGAGATGGACGACCGTTTGGAGCCACGGGTAGTACCACCACACGCCGACCGCGCCGGCATCGCCGGCAGCTGCAATCGACTGCTCGACGAAGGCGCGCGCCTCCTCGCGCTGCGGCGCCCCCGGAAAGCGCGTCGCGGCGAGTTCTTCCAGCTGCCGCCCAATCGCGTCGAGCATGCGAATGCCCGAAATGTGACAGTGCCGGCGCAAGACGTCGGTGGCGCCCGCATCGATCGCGAAGCCCGTTGGGCGCCAGTCGTCCCCGCGGTCGTGGCGGAGGATCGCCCCCTCGAAGTCGACGAATGTTCCTGGCATGTACGGCGCGATCGGCGGCATGCGAATCCCTGACGCTGGTGTGTCGCTTGCCAAGATCCGCCACTTACTTGACTATGGCAAGTATCTCCGCGCGCCGGCGCCTGTCAGCACTTCGTGGTCTTCCGCTTCTTCCCGATGCTCCCGCGTTTCTCGATCTTGGCGATGGACTCGGGCGAGAACGGCGTCTTGCACGCCGTCCCCCCCACGTCGACGAACACCGGCCCGATGGCCTTCCCCGTCGCGACGGCCACCGCGGTGAGCGGCGCGACGTACGCCCCCACCTGGATGACGAAGTTGTTCATCGTCGCGCGCACCCGGTTCGGCTGCTTGTGGATCGTCTTCTCCACGCGCTGCAACAGCTTCTTGAGCGCGGCGAGATCGAGTTCCTCGTCGTCGGTAACGCTGCACACCCCGCCGAGCGTCGCCCAACCGGCGGCCGCCACCAACTCCTTCGGCGACTCGATCCACTCCAGCCCCATCTCCCATCCCAGTGGCCCGTCGGCTGCAACCCAGGCGACGGTGTACTCGCTGATCCCCGAGCTGTTGGACTTCGTCGCCCAGCGCTGCAGGTCACGCTTGGTCATCCGGTCGTCATCGGCCATCAGCCCCGCGAGATACTGCGCGTCGTAGATCCCGGTGTCGTACAACGCGAGTGCGAGATCGTGGTCGTCCTTGACCTTCTTCTGGATCTTCTTGAGCTCCTCGATCTTGACGCCCAAGACCGGCTCCGTCGCCCCGTGCGCCAGCAGGATCTTCTTGTAGGACGGCTGCCCCAGCTTCTCCAGCTGCTTAACGATCTCCCCAGCAGTCACCGCCATTTATTCCTCCGAGTGAAGACGCGCGGTCCGAGCGCTCCGCGCGCAATGAACCTTCGAAGGAATTGAGTACCGACTGGTGCGAGACGCCAGAGCGAAACCCGAGTCTCGCGCCCACACAACTCTCGTCTTCTCGTCTTCTCGTCTTCTCGACTTCTCGACTTCTCGACTTCAGAGGACTAGTAGACCGCTAGTCAGCGCGCATCGCCAACATCGGATCCACCCGCGTCGCCCGCATCGCCGGGATCAGCACCGAGACGAGAGCCGCTCCACCGAGCAGTATTACCGCCGCACCGAGCGAGAGCACATCGAACCGCGTGACGCCGTACAGCAGCGAGCGCAGCGCCCCCGACAGCGCCACGCTCAGCGCCAGCCCCATGAGGAGACCGGGGATCACCGCCCCCATCGAACCGCGCAGCACCAGCGTGCGCAGCCCCCCGGGCGTCGCACCGAGCGCGAGGCGAACCCCCATCTCGCGGGTGCGCTGCGCCACGGAGTACGCCACCACGGCATAGATACCAACGACCGATAGCAGAAGGGCGACCAACGCAAAGGCGCCCAGCACCAGCATCGTGAAGCGCCGGTCCGCGAGCGACTCGGCGACGAATCGCGCATACGGCGTACTCTCCACCGCCACAAGCGGGTCGATCGACGCGACGGCGCGCCGGATCAGCGTGGCGACGCTCCCCTCCTCGAGGGGCGAGCGCACCACATACGTCACGAACCCCGAACGATGCGCCGGACGCTGGCGGTAGTCGAAGTAGTACGTGGCCCGATACGGGTCGGTCACCGAGTTGGCGCGCACGTCGCCGACCACGCCGACCACCACCCACCAGGGCTCGCCGTCGGCGTCCATCCCGTACGGCCGCACGCGCCTCCCGATCGGATCCTCGCCGGGCCACTGCTCCTCGGCGAAGGCCTCGCTCACGACCACCACCGGCGCCCCTTTGGCATCGTCGGACGGTCCGAACACCCGCCCCCGCCTGAGCGGGATTCCCATGGCCGCGAAATAATCCCCCCCGATCACGCGATACACCGAGCTTCCGCTGAACGGCCCCCGCGGGAGGTGCGGCTTCCCCTCCACCTCCATCGCCCCGTTCGGGAAGCTCCCGCGCAACGGCGCCAGGTTGACGAAGCCGGCAGCCGCAACGCCCGGCTGCGCGGCGATCCGGGCCAGGGCGCGAGCGTGAAAGGCCGCGATGGTTCCCGTCGTTCGGTCGTAGGTCGACTGCGGCAGGTCGACCGCTGCCGCCGTCACCTGTTCCGGCCTGAATCCGAGCTCGGTGCGGAGGACGAGAGCAAAGGAGCGCAGCAGGAGCGCCGATCCCGACAGCAGCACGACCGCCATTGCCACTTCAGCCGACACCAGCACGTTCCAGATGCGGAGACGTCCCCCTTCTGCAGTCCCTCGCGTTCCGCCGCGAATCACCACGCGCGCACCGGAGTCGGAGAGGCGCATCGCCGGGAGGAGCCCGAAGAGGAGCGCCGTCACGATCGCCACTACCGCCGCAAAGACGAGTACTCGCCCGTCGATCGCCACGTCCGTCACGTGCAACGCGGGCGGCGCCAACGGCGCGAGCAGTTTGAGCGTCAGCGCCGCAAGCGCGAGTCCGGCGGCGCACCCGAGCAGCGATAGGATCACTGCCTCGGTGAGGAGCTGGCGCACCAGGCGCCCGCGCGTCGCGCCGAGCGCCGATCGTACCGAGAGCTCCGTCCCGCGGGCCGTTCCGCGCGCGAGGCTCGCACTCGCCAGGTTGGTGCACGCCGTCAACAAGAGAATTGCCGACGCTGCCAGGAGGAGGTAGAGCGGCGTGCGCGACGATGCGGTCATCGCATCCTGGAGCGGCGTAACCGTCGCGCCGACGGCGTCGAAGTCCGGGTAGTACTGCGTGTTCATGCGACCGAGGAGCTCGTCGAGCTCACGCTGCGCGCTCTGCGGCGTGATCCCGCGCGCGAGGACACCGATCGTTTCCCAATTGTGCGCCGTATGGCTCTTCGACTGTTCGTCCAGCTCCATCGGCTCCCAGACCTGCGTCCCCACCGGAAAGTCGAACGTGGGAGGGAGCACCCCAACGACGTGCAGCTCCTTGTCACCCCGGAGGCGTACCGAGTCGAGCGATGCCGGCGCCCCCAGCTCGTCGCGCCAGAAGGCGTGGCTCACCACCGCGACCGGTGTGGCCCCGAGCACGTACTCCTCGGGAAGCGGAAGTCGCCCCATCACGGGGCGTAGCGGAAACGCCTTGAAGAAATCGCGCGAGATCCATCCGGTGCTCACCGTCATCCCACGATCTCGACCGACGAACGTCGTGTTTGCCGATCCGTACTGCGCGATCGCGTCGAACGAATGCGCATTGTCGCGCAATTCGAGGTACGTCGCGTAGGCCAAGTTCCCCCATCCTTGCTCGTGCCGCTCGAACATCGTCACGAGGCGCTCGGCGTTCTGGAAGGAGAGCGGGCGCAGCAGGACGCGATCGACGAGGGAGAAGACGGCGGTGTTCGCGCCGATGCCAAGTGCCAGCGTGGCGATCGCTGCGAGTGTGTAGCCTGGCGAACGGCGGAGGAGTCGTGCCCCGAGCCGCACATCCTGCCGGAAGTCGTCCCACTTGCGCGCGCGCTTGCGGCTGGCGCGCCTACGCGTCTCGATCTCGCGGCACTCTGCCTCGACGGATGCCTCGTCGCCGAAGAACTTGCGCGCGGCGGCACGGGCCTGCTCGGGAGGCATCCCGCGCGCTTCGAGTTCCGCCGCGCGTGCGTCGATATGAAAGGAGAGCTCGCGGCGCACGTCCTCGTCTACAGGGGGAATGCGCGACATCGGCAGGTCGTCCTCGTCGCGTTTCATGCGATGGACCCTCGCGGGCGCGCGTCGAGGACGCGGGCGAAGACGGCCACGTAGCGCTGCCACGCCGCCACCTCGCTCCGCATCGCGTTCCGACCGGTGGTCGTGAGTTCGTAGACGCGTGCCTCGCGCCCCGAGTCCGCCGTCTCCCATCGCGACGTCACCCAGCCGCGTTCCTCGAGGCGGCGCAACGCGGGATAGAGCGCCCCCTCCTCGATCTGCAGGTCGTCTCCCGACGACTGGCGGATCCACCGTGAGATCGCGTACCCGTGCGCCGGCCCCCAGCCGAGGGTGCGAAGAATGAGGACGTCGAGCGTCCCTTTCAGGAGTCGGATCGGAGAGTCGGCCACGGTCGGAAGGGGTGAGGTGGGCGCATCATACGGCGGTCGTCATACATAAGACAGTTATGTATGCCCCGACGGTTTGAATGTCGCCACCCCTTCCTTACGCGTGCTGCCCGAGCGCGACCGCACGCGCCAGCGCTCTGCCCCCGATACTTCGTTCTCTACGGAACGGCGATCGGTGCCGTCCACCGAAAGGTCCCCCACGATAGCGCGAGCGTCCCGCTTCGCGCGGTCGCCGGATCGAGCGCGATCGTGAACTTCTCGACCGTGTCGGCCACGGTCTCGGTCTTGAGGGCGACCGTGCCGAGATCTTCTCCCTTGCTGTACTGCGTCCCCCACTGTCCGTGTTGCTTGTTGACGATGAGATCCGCGCCGTTCTGATGCGGGACGGTCCACAGAGTGTACGTACCAGCGGGCACGGCGAGTCCGCCGATCGAGATTGGTGCGCTCGTGGTGAGTTGCGTCGCGGCGTTGGCGCCAGTGCGCCAGACCCGATCGAGCGAGATGACGTTGCCGAGGAGCTGGCGCCCGCGCGCGAGCGGACGGCCGTAGTCCACCGTCAACGAGGCAGATCCGATCGAGGCGCGCGTGGTATCGCGCACGCTCAGCTGCGCCGCCCCGCGCTGTGCCTCGCGCTCGGCGAGGCGATTGCCGATCCCCTCCACGTCGACTAACGAGTCGGTGCGGGTGACCTGCACCTGGTAGGTGGAGCGCTTCCCCGAGTACGTGAGCATGCGACCGGCGCTGTCGACCGTGACGTCGCCCGTCCCCGACAACCAGTCGTGGCGAAGCTCTACACGCCCGTTGCCGACCGGATGCACGACGCCGCGGTGGAGCGCGAAGCTCCGACCGATGTCGCGATCGGGATAGTACTGCCTGAAGGTGCCGTCGGCATGCTTGCCGTCGGCACCGACGGCCGCATGCGCGAGCGCGTACGCGATCTCCATCTCAATCACGCTGTACATCATCGAGACGTGAGGTACGGCGAGCGCGTCGCCGATGGCGAAGCTCGTGTCGCGCACACCGCTCGAGTCGCGAATGGAGATCTTCACGCGGTCACTCGAGTAGTCGGCGGTGATTCGTCGGGCGCGCTCGGCGGGCGTACTCCCACTCGGCGTGCTGACGTCCATCACCATGCGCTTGATTTTGCCGTCGGTGCCGAACTCGAACTCGGTGTGTCGGCGCCGAACGAGTGGCCACTGATCGACGCCATCGGCTACCAGGTGGCGCGGAGATCGCGCGACGCGTTCGACCGCGACCGTGTCGCGTCCGAGGAGCGTCACGAAGCCATAATGCTCTGCCGGTGAGTCCGACGAGCAGCCGACGGCGAGCGTCGACAAGGCAAGGAGGAGGAAAGTCGGCGTGCGGTTCATGAGCGCAAAGATCGCAGTAGCGTGTTCGCCCAGAAGGGGCTCGGGGACGAATGGTGCGTGAGGCGGGGCGATGCGTCCCCCTCCCGCTCGAACGCCGCGCGCCGCAATTTCTCATCGTACTTTCGACCGCGAGCGCCGGCCGACACGTCAGGGTTGGCGCTCACTCTTCTCGCCTGCAGCCCGCGTGTGTTGCGCGCTTTCGGTCTGGTTTCGCGGCCCCTGATTCCGCTCCTGCTCGCGCTGACGCCGCTGCAAGCGCGTGCGCTCGAGGTGGGCGCGCAGAGCACGACCGATCCGGTCTCGCAGGGGATCGTCGGCGTCGTCATTGTCCTCCTCTTCATTCTGCTGGCTCGCGAAGCGGCGCACCGCGTCCTGATCGTGCTTGGCGCCGCGGCACTGCTCTGGTTCATCACGTACCTCACGCCGTTTCATCTCATTTCGTTCGAGCAGGCGTGGACGGCGATCGACCTGAACGTCCTCCTCCTTCTCGCCTCGATGATGGCGGTGGTGGCGGTGCTCAAGGCGACGGGGTTTTTCGCCTGGGCCGTCGGCACGATCATGAATCGCGCACGGGGAGAGCCGCGGCGAGTTCAGCGACTCGTCGGATGGTTCACGGCCATCACCTCGGCATTTCTGGACAACGTCACGACCGTGATTTTCGTGACACCGATGGCGACCGGAATGAGCGCGCGACTTGGACTTTCGCCCGTTGCGATCCTCCTCCCGATGGTCATCGCCTCGAACATCGGTGGAACCGCGACGCTGATCGGTGATCCGCCGAACATCATGATCGGTTCGGGAGCGCACCTGAGCTTTCTCGACTTCCTGGAAGCGCTCACGGCCCCCGTACTGGTCATGATGGTCGCCATACAGGCGTTCTCGGCGTGGTACTACCGCGACGCGCTCGACTCGGCGCGCCCGCCGGGGGGAGCGTTCATCGCCCAGACGCCCCCCTCCCCTACCGATCCGCTGCTTCTTCGCTGGATGACCGGAATCTGCCTGTTCATCCTCGTTGGCTTCCTCACGCACGCGATGACCGGAATGCCCCCCGCGGTCCCCGCACTCATCGGCGCCGCGGCCGCGCTCACCGTGCAGGACGTGCTATATCTCCGCCGACACCAGCCGACGCACGACGAGCGCACGCACGGCATCCTGCACGTGATCGAGCACGAGATCGAGTGGCCGACGCTCTCCTTCTTCTTCTTCCTCTTCATCGTGGTCGGTGCTGCAGTGGAGACCGGGCTCATCGCCACCATTGCCCACGGACTCGAGGACGTGATCGACGTTGCGCGTCGAGCCCTCTCGCTCGGTGATGCTGGGACGCTCCTCTTTGCATCGCTCCTCATCTGCTGGGTCAGCGCGATTCTCTCCGCCTTCATCGACAACATCCCGTACGTAGCGGTGAGCATCCCGATCGTGATCGCGCTTTCGCGCACCCTCCCTGGCGACACGCAGGTCCTTTGGTGGGCACTGTCACTGGGTGCGTGCCTCGGGGGAAATGGTACCGCCGTCGGCGCCTCAGCGAATGTCACGACGATCGGACTCGCGGAGCGGGACGGGACGCGCATCAGCTTCGCGGCATTTCTTCGATTCGGCTGGCCGGCCATGATGATCACGGTTGCGATCGCGTCGGCCTTCCTCTCCCTGCACGTGATGCTTGGAGAATCGCGGGCTCGATGGATTGGCTGGGGCGTGGCCCTGCCGCTGGTCGCGCTCAGCTTTCTGTCACGCTCGAAGGCGCGACCCGGACGCTAGTTATCCGCTGCGAGCCCAAGGCCGCGCGATCGCCTATGGCGCGCGTTCATGCTCGAGCCTGCCAATCCCGATCCTGCACCTAACATCTGTAAGCGGGTTGCGACATCGCTCATGCGCGTTGACGCAGATCGTCCGCCCGCTCCGCGCATCGGCAATTGCTGACGATCGATCGCACTACGCTGCGCGCACCAACAATTGCACATCCAACAGATCGTTGGAGTCGTGCGTCGTCGCGAAATCGCCACACGTGTCGCCCGCGCATCACCCGCGAGACGACCGGCACGGCATCGGCGCCACAACGGGTTCTCTCGCCGGTTAGGGCTTTTCGCACGTCACCTCGGATCCGCGGCGTGCCACCGCCACGCGAGACATCGGCGCCGCATCCCTTCGCCTTCTCACAACTTGCGCGCGGCCGAGTGCCGGGAAAGTCGTTAGGCAGCCGATTCTCTCCCTGGTCCCCGTCAACCCGATTCGGCCACCGACCGGCGAGTCAGGCTACCGACGCTGCCCTCCGACGCACTGTCCTGTGAGATACGGCACCTCATTTGCGTGATATAGGTCACAATACGATGCACGGTCGATCCGACGGCTCGGCGCGCTGTCGGAGGGAGCTGGACGCCGTCGCACCACGGGCGGGAGGTGGTCGACGCGACTTCGCAGCACCGCGGCTCCTACGAGCCATTCTCACCAAAGTCGCCGCAGCCGGAGGTGCCGTTCCCGTACCAGATCCTGTCGCGTCTTTCCCATTCTCGGAAGCGGCGATCGTCGCGGATCTGCACATCGTCGCCGCACCAACGGAAATCTGCCGCCTCCACATTCGCACGACCGGGCGGATGGAGATCCGGGAGCACCTCGCCGTTCATCGCACGATTCCACGGAAGGAATCTCATTTCTCCACGGATGGAGGATCACACCATGAAGTACCACTCCTGGGCGCGCCTTTCGGCCGCCATCGCAGTCGTCGGACTCCTCTCCGCATGTAGTGACTCGGCTACCGCTCCCGCGCGCGCGCCGCTGGCGGTCGCGCCGGTTGCCGCACACACCGGGGATCCGAGCGAGAACGATTTCAACACCTTTCCGGGCGAGCTGTGGGTCTGCCCCGACGTCGGTGATCCGATCAACGGCTTCATCTACAAGTGGAGCATCACGGACAACGCCACCAACCTCGTGGTGCAGAGCGGCGTGACAAAGAACATCACGGGTGGTACCTGCACGTGGCTCGCGTCGGTACCCACCACCACGTACGGTCGCTACACCGCATGGGTACGCGAAGACCCGGCGGGCAGGTACAAGATCTCCTCGATCGAAGCGCACTACGGACTCAACTTCCCGAACACTCCTCCGCCGGCGACGATCGACATGAGCGGCAAGGCGATCTCCGATATCATCTCCAACGACTTCGGCGTCGTCTTCACCTTCTATCACACGCTCCAGTAGACAGTTCGTCGAGCGCGGCGGCGGCGTGCGGATGAGCGCGCCGAGGCCACGAAGCTCCAACATCGAATCGGTACGACGAGATGCGGAACTCCCGCGGGGGGGAGTTCCGCATTTCGCCGTTTGCTGCTCCGGAATGTGCGTCGTCACTCCACAGATACACGACGGCCCCGGTGCGAATGCACCGGAGCCGCCGCGTGCCGAGCAAGTACTACGTGGGGGCTCGCTCAGTTGATACTCGGATTGTTGAAGCGCTCCACGTCGGGAAGCGGGAGGCACCTCGTGTTGCCGTACGTCCCACCCTTGATGGGAAATGCTTCGCCGACCGCCGGGTTGAACGGGACGTTGAAGCGCTGCATGTCGTAGTTGCGGAAGCCTTCGACGAAGAGCGCACGACGACGCTCGCCGATGATCAGTGCCTGGATCGAGGCAGCATCGGTAGCTCCCGTGTAAGGTTGCAGGCCGACAGCTGCACGAAGCGCGTTGATGATCGTCACGGCGCTTTGTCCGCCCTGCGCCTCGGCGAGGATGAGCTGCGCCTCGACATAGCTGGCCACCCGCGTCGGAGCCGCGTATCCAGTCGAGTACTTGTTCGGGACGTAGATCACCGAGCGCGCATCGGCAGGACGCGTGCTGGTTTGGGTGGATGCCGATCGCGGATCGAGCTCACCATTCTCCGTGCGCAAGTCGCGCGACAAGCCTTCGACCGTGTAGAAGCCAGACTGCGCGGTGATCGAGAAGATGCGATTGTAGATGCGATTGTCGGTCGCGTCGTTGGCCGCGTTGAGCACGAAGCCGGAGGGGACGAGGGCAGCATCGGCAGCTGCGCCGTTCTTGTTCCCCTGGAAGAGCCGCACGCGCGCACGCCCAACGTAGGCCGCATTGAGCACGGCCGTAGCGCCCGCTCCCTGCGCCGCGGCGATCGCCGACGTGAAGCGCGCCTCCGCAAGTGGGAAGATCGCGGCTTGCTGCACTTCGGGGCCGAGGTCGAACGCCGCCGAGCACATCGACATGCCGATCAGCGAGTACGAGAAGCCAGCGTACAAGTTCGCCTTCGCCAGCAGCGTTCCACGATTGGAAACCTGTGCGTCGGTCCACGCCGTCAAGTTCTTGATGGCGTGATCGGCATCCCAGCGCGCGGTCGACAGCGGGTTGTAGATCCCCGGCGTTTGGTTGTTTGAGCACGGATTGGTGCCGTACGAACCGTTGGTCTGCGTGTTGGCATCCCGTCGGTCGTACGGCCAAGCCGCGGCGCCGAGCTGCGCGTCGGCGAGTTCGTCGCTGATGATCCCTTCCACGGCGATCGTGGAGCCGAGCGCGCATTCGAAGTCACCGATTGCGCTGTTGACCATCAGGTTGGCGTTGGTCGGATCATCGAGAATGTCGACGGGAACGTTGGCCGGCGTCTCGACGTCCAGGAGATCGCTCGAGTTGCAGGCGGCGAGCAGGGACAGGGTAGCTACGATGGCGGCGCCGTACCGTGCGCTCCACCGCCACGCACGCGTGCGCGACGGAGTGCGTACGCCAGCCCTTCTCTGTATGGGTGTCATGAGAGTCATGAGTCAGTAGTTGGTCTGGAGTCGAGGCGTCAGTAGGTCAGGCGAAGCGTGACGACTACTGCGGCGAGTTGGGGGAGATGCGCCTGGTCGACGTTGACCGGCGATCCCGCCACGAACTCGCTCTCCGGATCAAGCCCGGTGTACGGCGTCCACGTCGCGAGGTTGCGCGCCGACACGGTGATCCCACCGCTCTTGGCGCCTGCGCGCCCTACGAGCGTGGGCGGGGCGTCGTAGGAGATCGAGACCTCGCGCAGCTTCACGAAGCGCGAGTCGTTGATGACGAAGTCTCGCAGCGTCCCGTTCGACTGCATCTGCACCAGCGTGCGCGGGTCCGCCTTGTCGGGCTCCAGGTACTGCTTGCAGGTGTGGAAGATCTGGCAGCGAATGCGGAGGTTGTTGTCCAATCGCCGATAGCCGGTCGCGTAGTCGGCCATCGCGTAGAGCGAGAAGTTGCGCAGGAAACGGAAGGTGCTCGTGAATGAGCCCTCGGCCGTCGGGATCGAGTGTCCGAGGTAGACTTTCGGTGCCTGGATTCCGCCGCTCGCGTTGAAGCACGGCATCGGTTGTCCCTGCCCGTTGTCGCACATGGCGTTGATCGCCTTGCGCGTCGCCGGATCGTAGTCGGCGCTCAGGACCTTGTAGGAGAACCAGTCGAAGGGGGCGTAGCCGATGCGGTGCGAGTACGACCCGTTGTCGATCGTGGTGTCGCGCCCGTTGAGCTGGTCGATCTTCGACGAGTGCGTCCCGATCGTGAAGTTCACGTCCCAGGAGTAGTCGCGCTGGGAGATGATCTGCGTCTTGATCCCCAGCTCGATCCCCTGCTTGGTGATCTGTCCCGCGTTGAAGAACTGATTGTTGGAGCCGAAGCCGCTGCTTGGCGCGACGCCGCGCGCGAGGATCGCGTCGCGCGAGCGGTCGTGGTAGTACGTGAAGTCGACACCGACGCGGTCGCTGAACAACCCCGACTCGAAGCCGAGTTCGAGTCCTTCGACGCGCTCGGGCTTGAGGTTCAGGTTACCGAGCGAGTTGGGCGTGAGGATCCCCTGGCCGTTAGGTCCGGCGACGGGACTCAGCGTCTGCAACGCGGTGTTGAGGGCGGGCTGCTGCCCCGACGCTCCGAACGCTGCGCGCAGGCGCAGGGAGTTGATCGCGTTCGGCAGGTGCGCGCGCACCCATGGATCCTCGCTCGCCACGTAGGAGAGCGACGCCTTGGGGTAGACGACCCACGACACGTCCTTGCCGAAGGAGCTGTTGTTGTCGACGCGCGCGGCACCGGTGAGGTACAGCCGATCCTTCCACCCGACTTGCTCCTGCGCGTAGTAGCCGAGTGTGTTGTTGCCGGACCAACCGTCCTGCAATCCGACCTTTTGGCCAGCAGAGGAGATGGTCTGGAGCCCGGGTGCCGGGAAGTAGTCGCCCTCACCCTGAATGAACTGTTCCTGCTTGGTGTAGTACTGCACGCCTAACGACGTCTTGGACGAGAGCGAGGCGAAGGGCTGAAAGTTGAGGCTTCCCGTGTAGTCGTACGTGTTGAAGGTGGCCTGGTGCTGGTTGTGGTAGCGGTAGCCCTGCGCACTCGCCCCCCAGAAGTAGGCGATCGTGTCGTTCGTGATGTACTTGAGGTCCTCGGGGTTGTCCTCGTAGTTGAGGTCCGTCCCTATCGCCACGCGGTGCGACATCCAGGAGAACGGGCGGTACTGGAGCGTCGCACTCGCGGTGAGGCGGTTGAGCCCCTGCTCCAGGCGGAAGGGGTCGTAGGCCTCTGGTGGGGTGCTCTGGAAGCCGCGTACGTACGTGCAGCCGACGTCGCCGCCGCAGAACTGCGGGAGGTTCGCCGGGTTGGAGTACATCGACTCCCACATGATTCCGCCGCAGCCACCCTCGCAGGAGAGGCGCGTGCGACTGTTGATGTAGCCCATGCTGGTCGCGATGTCGACCTTCGAGTTGGGCGTGATGTTGAGGTTCGTGCGGACGCTCGTCTGGCGACGACTGTTGAATCGCTCCGCGCCCTCGGCATTCTGCATTTCACCGCTGGCGAAGAATCGGAAGAGTGCGGTCCCGCCGCTCACGTTCGCCGCATAGTTGCGGATGTCGCCGTTGCGGAAGAGGGGCTTGCCGCGATCGATCTCCTGCTGTGCCGCGTTGAATGCGAGCAGCTCTCCGGCGGTGGCGTTGGAGTTGGTGCACTCCGTCGCGGAGAGGAGGATGCAATAGTTGGTGGGGATGCGCTTTTCGGAGTTGGCAAACCAGTTGTTCCCCCCCTGCATCTGGAATGCGTACTTGGTGCCGCCAGCCGCACCCTTCTTGGTGATGATGTTGATGACACCGCGGGCCGCCTCGGTGCCGTAGAGCGTGGCCGCCGCCGGTCCCTTGAGCACTTCGATGCTCTCGATCTCGCTCGGGTCGAAGTCGTTGAGGCGCGAGATGACGCCCGAACCGAATGCTTGTACCGAGAGCCCACTTCCCGTGGCGTTGTTGACGCGAATGCCGTCGACATACACGAGCGGCTGACTCGAGAGCGAGAAGGTTCCGATCCCTCGGATTCGGATGTTCGCGCCCGAACCGATCTGACCGGTGCCCGGGAGAACGACGACGCCCGGGGTGCGACCATTGAGGAGTGCGTCCATCGAGGGTACGGCGGTCTGCGCGGCGACGTCGGCGACGGAGACCTTGGCGACCGACGTTCCGAGCGATCGCAGCTGCTCACCGCCCGCGGTGCCGGTGACGACGACCTGGTTGAGCTCGATCGCACGTTCGGCGAGCAGGATGCGCAGGTTGGACGCGCCGACGGCGACGCTTTGGCTGACTGGGCGGAATCCGAGCGCGCGCACGTTGATCGTGACGGTGCTGCCGGTCAGACCAGCGATGCGAAACCTGCCGGACGCATCGGTGACGGCTTCCTTTCCGGGCTGGCCGTCGACGGTGACCTGTGCGCCGGCGAGGGGGCGCAGCGCGCGTTCGACCTGAACGGTGCCGGCGATCGTGCCGTCCTGCGCGGCGACAGGGGGCGCGGTGAGCGCGAGCGATGCGAGGAGGGCGAGGCCCCGCAGCGCGCGCCTGCGAGGTGACGGGACGGGTGAGTTCGACGGGGGGTGCGTCATGGGCATTCTCCGGCCGTGTGCGGGGAACTGAACTGTAGCCAGCTACGTTTACACAACTGTATACAATTTTGCGCAACGTCAAGGGGCGATGCAGCGGCATCGTTCCACGGGACGCGTCACGACGTGACGAGGCGTGCGCCGACCCGGCGCGACAGCCCGCGCGCATCGCCATGGGGACGGGCCGATGCAGCGCTACGCGCGCGCCGCCGCGAGCGTTGGAGCGATTCCGAGCTCTACCGCAACGCCAGTCTCCACCAGACGGGCGCCCTTTCGCCTGCCGAAATGCCGACCCGAACGCCGATTCGATGCCAATGCAGGCAGCAAACCGAGCGGACGCCGAATCGGTTCAATGCGGCAGTAGCGCCGCCGCCGACTCGAGACCGAGCGGCTCCGCCGTTCGCTCGTCGAGCGCGAGGACGGCATGCGCAGGGAGCGAGAGCGACGGAATTCGACTGACAATCGGAAGCGGCGCGAACTCGCGAACCGTCAGTCGCCAGCTCCCCTCGGCGAGCATCACGACGAGGCGCCCGCCGTCTTCAGCGACCCATGCTGCCCCACTCGCCGATTCGGCGGAGCGAATCGTGCGGACGCGGGCGAGCGTGCGGCTGACGGCGGCCACGAACGCAGCTCCCTCGTCACCCGACGCGAACTCAAACCGGAAGTACGTCGTCGGTGCAACCGCTCGCAACCAGCTCTGCAGTTCTGTTGCGTCGGGTGCGCGCGATCCCCGCACCTGCGCCTCTGCGAGCATCGCGCGCTCGATGAAGCTGTTGATCGCCGCCACGATTTCAGGCGCGAGCACGAACTCGCGTCGCAAGAGCCCAAGCACGCGCAGCCGGTCGGCGACCGAACGCGACACGAGCGCGTCGTCGACCGCGATTCCGGCGAGCAGGACCGCCGAGAGTCGCGCGGGCGCCACGCTCCCCTCGAGCGGGCGCAGCGCCTCGCGCATCGGGCTGAGCGCCTCCTCCGACATCAGGAGATCGGTGAGCTGCATCGCCGATCGGGTCGAGGCATCGAGGTGCGCGAGACGCCCCTGCGCCCATGCGGAGACGTCGCCTTCATGGACGAGTCCGACGAGCAGCGCCGCACGAAGGTACGCAGCCTCGTGCGCGATCAACGATTGGTCGTGCTCGCTCACGGCACATCCTCCCGGCACTGAATCACGTTTCCGTCGGGATCGACGCCGTCGCACGCACGAAAGCCCCGCGCCTCCCACTCCGCGGACTTCGGTCGCAGCATACCGCCGAGTTCGAGCGCGCGCGCCCTAGCCTCGGCGAGACTCTTCACCGGGAAGAAGGGCTTGATGTAGCCATCTTCGCGCGCGACGGGCGGGACCTCGACCTTTCCTTCGCCGCGAATCGCGTGCACCACGAGTTGAAAGGTGGATGACTCCAGAATCGCGTGCGTGCGATCTCCACCAACGTGCTCGAGGAGCGCGACACCCGCGTAGAAGCGCGTCAGCCCTTTGACGTTTCCAGTGAAGATGACGACTCCGGGCTTGTGAGGGTTGTCCATGTACAAAGGCTCCCTGCGTAGATTGGGCGCGTGAACGTTCACTCCAAAGCTGGGGGACGATGCGGGAGGAGTCGACCCTGCGTCGTATTCGATGCAACTTGCTAGCGAACTACCGGATGCCGTCATCAGTTGCAGCACGGAGTGATGCCGTGAGACCGTCGATCGATGCGCTCCTCCCTTCCCTGCGCCAGCGCACGCTGGTGATGGGGATCCTCAACGCGACGCCGGACTCGTTCTCGGACGGTGGGCGCTTCGACGCGCTCAAGGCGGCTACGGCTCGCGCCGCGGCGATGGTGCGCGAGGGAGCCGACATCATCGACATCGGGGGAGAATCGACGCGCCCGGGAGCGACTCCGCTCGATGCGGACGAGGAAATCGCGCGCGTCGTTCCGGTCATCGAGCGGGTCGCGGCGGGGCACACGATTCCGGTGTCGATCGACACCTACAAGGCGCGAACCGCGGAACGCGCGATCGCCGCCGGTGCACGGATGGTCAATGATGTGTGGGGATTGCAGCGGGACCAGGACATGGCGCACGTCGTGGCGTCGCATGCGGTTCCGGTCATCGTCATGCACAATCGCGAATCGATCGATGCGAACCTACGCATTGTGGACGACATGCTCCGCTGGTTCGAGCGCTCGCTAGGTATCGCGCGCGCCGCCGGAATCCCGGACTCGTCGATCCTCCTGGATCCGGGGATCGGATTCGGGAAGACGCTGACGCAGAATCTGGACGCGATCGCGGGGATCCGCGCCCTTCGCGCGCTCGGCTTTCCCATCGTGATCGGCACCTCGCGCAAGAGCTTCATCGGCCACCTCACGGGCACTTCGCACGACCCTGCCGCGCGCCTGCATGGCACGGTTGCGTCGAACGTGGCCGCAGTGCTCGAAGGAGCGCAGATCGTTCGCGTACACGACGTGCAGGCGCACGTCGAAGGGGTGCGCGTCGCCGACGCGATCGCGGAGGCCATGCGAAACGCTTCGGCCGCACCATCATCGACGGCGCTCCCATGACGGATCGCATCATCGTTCGCAATCTCGCCGTCTACGCCTATCACGGGGTGTACGACGCCGAAGCGTCGCTCGGACAGCGCTTCCATTTGTGGCTCGACGCGCGCGTCGACTCGAGCGTCGCGGGACGCAGCGATCGGTACGAGGATACGGTTTCCTACGTCACCATGTGCGAGATCGCCACGGAGATCGCCACCTCGCAGCGCTTCCAATTGCTCGAGGCGCTGGCGGAGTCGATCGCCAACGCGCTGCTCGACCGCCTGCCACGCATCGCGTCGATCGTCGTGCGCATCGACAAACCATCGGCAGCCATTCCGGCGATCATCGACGGCGTGTCGGTCGAGATCGAGCGACACCGAGCTACTCCCGACGTACAAAATTCGTGATGCCTGGCGATGTCGCGACGCCGCGACGTCGCGGCGAGGTGGAAGCGTACCTCGCGTTCGGGGGCAATCTCGGCGACGTGCGCAAGACGATTCGGCTCGCACTCTCGGCGCTCGAGGATCAATCGCTTCGCGTGATGCGGCTCTCATCCGACTACCGCACGCCGGCGTGGGGAAAGGAAGACCAACCCGCGTTCATCAATGCCTGCGCGCTCGTTTTCACGACGCTCACGCCGCACGATCTCCTGTCGCGGTGTTTGCAGGTCGAGCGGCATCTGGGGCGAGTGCGTGGCGCGCGCTGGGGGCCGCGCACCATCGACATCGACGTGCTGGCGTACGATTCGATGACGCGCTCGGATAGCACGCTCACCCTCCCCCATCCCGAGCTGTTCAACCGCGCATTCGTCCTCGCGCCGCTCGCCGAGATCGCACCAGCGCTCGAGATTGCGGGTATGCGCATCGAGGATGCACTCGAGCGCGTCGATCGAGAGGGGATCGAACGGCTCCCGACCGACCGCTCGCCTGAGGCAGACGAGGAGTAGCGGCTCGCGCAGTGTCTTCACGAGAGATAGAGTAGCGTCAGGCGACGCGTGCATGCTCCCACGCGGCGCGCTCCGATCGCCCGCCCGTCGCGTCGCCCCTAACGAGAGTCCCCTTTCAGATGCCGACCGGAACTCCCCACTTCGCGGTCCTCGGCGGTTTCCTGGGCGCCGGCAAGACAACGGCGATGCGTCACCTCGCCGCGCTGGCGATGGACATGGGGATCCGCGTGGGGGTCGTCACCAACGATCAAGGCGTTGACCTGGTCGACACGCAGGTCGTGCGACGCTGCGGTCTCGAAGCGCGAGAAGTCACGGGCGGGTGCTTCTGCTGTCGCTTCGACGCACTGCTCGACGCCGCCGAAAGCCTGACGAGTGACCTGGCGCCGGAACTCTTCCTCGCCGAAGCCGTGGGGAGCTGCACCGATCTCGTCGCGACGGTCACTACCCCGATGCGTCAACTGCATGGGGAGCGATTCTCCGTCGGACCGCTGAGCGTTGTGGTCGATCCGGTCCGAGCGCGCGCCGTGCTCGGACTCGCCGGGGCCGAACCGCCCGACGACGACGTGTCGTACATCTATCGCAAGCAGCTCGAGGAGAGCGAACTGATCGTCCTGAGCAAGTGCGACGCGCTCAGCGACGTCTTGGTGAACGATGTGGGGAATGCGATCGCCGACCGTTATCCTCGCGCCGAGGTGTTGGCGGTATCGGCGCATGACGGGATGCACATGCGGGAGTGGCTCGACCGACTCCTCTTCGGGAGGGCGTCAACGTCCACGTCCCTCGACATCGACTACGAACGCTATGCCGGTGGCGAAGCGCGGCTGGGCTGGCTCAACGCTTCTTTGCGGAGTGCATCGAGCGACGACTTCGACGCCAACGGGTTGCTGATGGAACTCGCGCTCGCGTTGCAGTCGCGCCTTCTCGTGCACGGTGCGCGCATCGCCCATCTCAAGATCTCGTTCACGCCCGATGCAGCAACGGCCGGTGGCATCGCGGCAGTGCACGTCGCGCGCGAGGGAAGCGCCCCGGAATTCTCCTTGACTCTGGACCGGCCAACGCGCGCGGGGACGATCCTGGTCAACCTGCGCGCAGAGTCGGAACCCGAGCTGCTCGAGCACGACGTGCAAACGGTGCTCGCACTCCCGTACTGGAACGAAGGGCGGTCGCTGACGATCGAGCGGCTCGGTGCCTTCGCACCGGGGCGACCTCAGCCTACGCACCGGATCGTCGCGGACTAGCCGCCCACGGGTGCCGAAGACAGGCCGCGTCAGGCGCGCGGAACGAAGCGCGTCTCGCGAATCTCGATGGTCCCCGACGCCACGTCGCAGAACGCCATCCCGTTTCGCACGCCTACCGTTCCGTAGCCGGTGGCGGTGGAGAGAAAGGCGCGGAAGTCGCCACGGATCGATGGGGTTAGGTACAAGACCTTTTCCACCGCATCGTAGCGCGCGCCGCTCAGCCCCTGCAGGAGCGCGTATGAAGACAGAGCGCGCGCGTACCAGTGTCCGCACTCGTACTCGTCGAAGGGGTTGCGCACACGACCGTCGTAGCGGTCGCGGCAGGTGCGGACGATGTCGAGTCCCTCGTCGACGTGCCCCATCAGCATGAGGTGCGACGCCACCTGATACTCGATCCCCGTCCACACTTCGTTGGAGTAGACGAACGGGAGCGAAAGCTCACCGCCCTTTGGCCAGGTGCAGAGGAGGAGCCCACCCTCGGCGCCGTTGGCGTAGCTCGGGCGCTGCGGGTTTGGATAGCGCGAGAGATCGTGCTTGAGGTTGTAGCGATAGACACTCGTGAGATGACTCGCGACCTTCGAGGCGTTGAGCACCTGACCGACACCGCAGGCGAGCGCCATCCAACTCCCCAGCACGCCGTCGGAGAGGCAACCGCGACCGTACTGGTACTTGGGACCTTCGCGCTCGAGGAGCTCGCGCGCTTCGGGAGAGTAGTCGGCCAGACCGAGGAGCTTGTCCTGGTCGGCGCGCTGGCTCGCGTGCAGCGTCTTCCACTCTACCTTTTGGATGAAGTACTCACCATCAAAGAGTTCCGACTCGGCGAGGCGCGTCCCTTTCGAGAGCAACGACGAGTAGATCGCCGTATCGGCTCCGACCGCTTTCCCCATCGCGACCGCCGCCTGCAACGCGCCGAGGTAGAACGAGGTGATCATCCCGTCCGGCCCCCAGAACTCGATGTCGTAGGTGTTGTGGTGCGGCTCTTCGCACCACCCCTTGTGCGCGGGGTCCCAGGTCTCGATGCAGTAGTCGAGCGAGGCCTTGACGGCGGGCCACATGCGGCGAAGCCATGCCGTATCGCCGCTGATGCGCCAGTCGCGATACACCTTCATGATGCCGCCGAGCTGTCCGTCACTCGCAGCGTGGAAATCGTGCACCTGCGGGCGAATGGGGAGTGCGGTACGAAAGGCCTGATGCCCGCGCTCATCCTGCGAGGGACCGAACTCCGTCTCGCGCAGCGTGCGCTCCAACGAAGGAAAGAGATGCGCCACCGCCTGCGCGTAGTTCCAGACGTGCGTGCAGGTCCCCGAGCAGCAGCCCACCGCGTCCTCGCACCCTTCCCACGCCCACATCCGTCCGTCGACCTGACGCAGGATCGTCGGCGACTTGAGGATCGCCAGGTTAGCAGCAACGGCGTCCACCACCTCCGGCGGAAGCGTGGTATCGTAGAAGGTAGTGGCAAAACGATCGCTGCGGGCGCGAAGGTCGGCGTAATTGCTTGCCCAATATGCATTGAGCGCATCGATCGACGAGAAGCGCCCGGCATACCACGGTTGGTAGGACGGGAGCGACGCACCGTCGGTCGCTCCCGCCGATGGCGCCTGGGCCGGATCGGTCCCCCGCCGGAGTCGCGTGCGCGGCGAGTACCACGCCAGTTGCACCACCACCGTGCGCTTCGCGCCTGGCGCCAGCGTCAGCGGGACGAAGAGCGTTGCGCCTGGCGACGGCTCGCCGGACGCAATCGGCGGGCGGGCAATGGCGCTCGCCGATGCGACATCCTTCCACGCCATCGTCAAAGGGTCCCACCACCCGCCGCGGAACCAGGCGTGATTGACCAGTGCGCCGGCGTCAGAAGTCGTGGCAGAGAACCACGCTTCCTTCCATGGTTCGTCCGCCTTCCCTGCGGTCCAGAGCGCAAAGCCATTCGCCGCTGCACGCACGGCGTGCCGGTCCCCGTTCTCCAGCGGAAGGAAGTTCTTCGTGTTGAACGAGAACACGGCCTCGACCGCGGCGCCCGATGAGTTCGTGAACTCGTACTCCAGCGCCGCAACGGGGAGCGACGAGTTGTCGGAGTCTCCCGGGACAAACGGACTCCAGCCGGTGATGCGCACCGTCAACGGCATCGCATCGTCGGAGAGGCTCACGGTCGCGAACGGGAACCGCGTCGCGAACGAGGCCCGCTGGTAGCGCGGCAGGCCGTAGGAACTACCCGGCACACCGGTCGCTGCGTCGCGCATCCCGAAGAGTTTCCATCCGGGGACCTGCCCTTCGAGCACGCGCGCCAGCGGGGTCGCTCCCTTCACGGCGATCGCCGCAAAGGCGCACGGCGCGTTGAAGACGTCGGGCGAATTTCGGATCGAAACCTGCGAGAGCGCGCCCGTCCCTTCGAGGCAGATCATTCCCGCCCCGATCCCTCCCATCGGAAAGGCGACACGATTGAGCCGTGCCCCTTCGTAGACGCCGGTGTACGGCGCTGGCGTTGCGCCTGACGGCGCGATATTGGTCGGCGCTCCACTCTCGTGCAGATCCTGTGCGCCGACCGGAATGCTCGACGCCGAGAGGGCGCCGAGGGCGGTAGCGGAACGACGGACGAATTCACGACGCGGGAGAGGAGGGCGGTCCACGAGAGACTCCGGTCGGGGGAAGCGAACGACGAGCGCTGCGCGCCGCACCAACATGCGACCGTCGAGGCGGCGCTGATAGGGGGCGCGCGAGACCTGACGTCGCGTACTCGCTGCGCGAGCCCGTCGTACGCGCCTACCCTAACGCGATCACGCGCCGGGTACGCGCGGCCTCGAGCGTCGCCAGGAGGATCCGCACATCGCGCAGCCCCTCCTCCCCTGGAACGCGGCTCGGCGCTCCGGTCGTGATGCAGCGTGCGAAGTCGTCCAGCTCAGCGGCGATGGTGTCGATCGACGGGAATGAGAACGGCTGACCGTCGCTTCGAAAGCCGCGATTCCCAACGTAGTCGTACGCCGGACGCATCCCAAAGGCACCGCGCTCCGCGCGCACCGTGAACTCGTTCATCCCTGCGACGTATGACGTCGCGCAATTGGCCAGCACGCCACCGGGAAACGAGAGCTGAAAGGTCACCGTCTCCTCGACCTCGGCGAACTTCTGCGGATCGGTCCTGGCCTCGAGCGCGGCGACGAACGTGGGTTCCTCCCCAGTGATCATTCGCGCCGTTTGCACGCAGTAGATCCCGACATCGAACATGGGCCCAGCGCCGGCGAGCGCCTTCTTGAGTCGCCACTGCCTGGGATCGCCGATCGGAAAGCCGAAGCCTCCCTCGATGAGGCGAACGGGGCCGAGCACCTGCTCGCGCGCGAGGCGCACACATTCGAGGTGATGCGGCTCGAACTGGCAGCGATAGGCAATGGCGAGGCGTCGATTCGCAGCCTTGCAGGCATCGATCATCGACTGGCAACGCTCGGTCGTCACCTCCATCGGCTTCTCACACAGGACGTGCTTCCCCGCGCGCGCCGCCGCGATGGTGTGCTCGCCGTGCAGCGCGTTAGGCGTGACGACGTACACGATGTCGATGTCGCGGTTGTCGGCCATGCGCGCCATCGTGTCGTAGCTGTAGGTCGAACGCGCGGGAACCCCGTACTGCGCCTGCCAGCGCGCTGCCTTCTCGGGCGATCCGGTGACGATCCCGGCGAGACGGCAGCGCTCGGTCTTCTGCAATGCTGGCGCGATCTGGTTGGTGCTCAACGCACCGAGTCCCACCAGCGCAACGCCCAGCTTCGGTTGTTCCATTGCGTTCATCCTCCCTAGCAGCCTGGGCGCGCCGGCGGCGATCACCGCATAGCGAACGAAGTCGCGCCGTCCGACCGGCCATCCCCCACCAATGTCGATCGCCATCCGATCCTCGACCGTTTGCTCCTACGTCACCCGTTCACCGCTCGCTATCGCGCCGGCACGCGCAACACCGCCTCGAACGCCGACTTCGGCCGCCGCGCCCGATCGAACAGCAACGGGTAGTTGGTTCGCCCCGGAATCGGATAGCCGTTTTTCCACGACATTCCGTCGTGCACGCCCCACAAAGTCACGCGGGAGATTTTGGCGCGCCTGCTGTAGAAGAGTTCGAAGAGCTCTCGATAGCGCTCGGCGAGGGCGCGATCGACGTCCGCCGGGAGTCCGTCGCGATACGGATCGAGAAAGGCCTTGAACTCCTCGAGCTGAAACTGTGGGTCGCTCATCCCGGTTCCGATGATCTGCCCTTCCCTGGTGAGCGGGAGGACGTCGACGTCGAGTTCGGTGATCATCACCTTCACACCGGCAGCGGCGAACGAGTCGATCGCCGCGGTGATGTATTCGCGCTTGGGGTAGTTCAGTCCCCAGTGCCCCTGCATGCCGACGCCATCGATGCGGATGCCCGCGCGCTTGAGCATGCGCACGAGGCGAACGATGCCGTCGCGCTTGGCCGGACGCCAGGCGTTGAAGTCGTTGTAATACAGCTCGGTGTTTGGGGCGTAGCGGCTCGCATAGGTGAAGGCGAGCCTGACGAGTTCATCGCCATCGCCGACACCGCGCACCCACAAGGTGGGGCGGTATGACCCATCGTTGTCGATGACTTCGTTCACCACGTCCCACGCGTGGATGCGCCCGGCGTAGCGCGATGCGACCGTTTCGATGTGGGTGCGCAACTGTTCTTTGACCGCCTCGTGCGAGCGCGCCTGCCCCGAGGCATCCTGGAAGAACCACGCAGGCGCCTGGTTGTGCCAGACCAGCGTGTGTCCGACGATGAACATGTGATGCCGCTCGCCGAACGACACATAAGCGTCGGCGGGGGCGAAATTCCACACACCGGGCGACGGATTGATCGGCGCTGCCTTGAGCACGTTCTCGGCAGTGATCGTGTTGAACTGCTCCGCCGTGATCCGCGCAGCGGCGCTGTCGCTCCCCCGAGACGATCGCCTCATTCACCGCTGTTCCGACAAGAAATGCGCCCCGGTACGCATCGCGAAGCGAGGTGCTCGCGACGCTCCGATTCGATGCGCCGGTTCGTGCTGCCGGCGGACTCGCACAGGCGACGCAGAATGCCACCGGCGCCGCGCAGGCGACGAGCCGTCGCATCAGAAGCCGTTCCCCGTGGTCGTCAGGCGGATGCGCAGCAGTTGATGATTGGAGGTCACGTACGCCGTCGAACCGTCATTGCCGAACGCGCAGTTGGCGGTCGGCTGTCCCGTGCGAAGGGTGCCCAGGTGCGTGCCGTCAGGCGCAAAGACGAGGATACCGCCGGGGCCCGTGGCGAAGAGATTTCCCTTGGCGTCGATGCGCATCCCGTCGGGGAGTCCGGGGTTGGCGTCGCCGACCATCGGCGTGGCGTCGAAGAACACGCGTCCGGCGCCCAGCGTCCCGTCACCCTTCACGTCGTACGCCATCCAGACGGCGTGTTTCGGATCGGAGTTCGCGACGTAGAGCGTGCGCTCGTCGGGGGAGAAGGCGAGTCCGTTGGGGAACGTCTGCGTCGCCAGGAGGGTGACCTCTCCGTTCGCTGCGACACGGTAGATCCCGTTGTGCGGCAGCTCCTTGTTTGGATCGGCGTCGAGTCCGGCGAGCCCGTACGGCGGGTCGGTGAAGTAGACGTCGCCGTTGCGCCTGACGACAACGTCGTTTGGGCTGTTGAAGCGCTTGCCCTGAAAGCGATCGGCGAGCGTGACCTTGTGATACTTGGGTTCGACGAGGCGCGCGACCTGCCGATTCCCGTGGTCGGCGATGATCAGCGCGCCGTCGCCGTCGAGCGTCAGGCCGTTGCTCCCCAACTCGCGGCCGAGCGGAGTGGAGCCGGCCAGTCCCGACGGACGCAGGAAGACGGAGACGCCCTCCCCTTCCTTCCATCGGTAGATCGTGTTTTGCGGGACGTCGCTGAAGAGGAGCGTTCCGTCCTTTCGCCAGACCGGTCCTTCGGACCAGTCGAAGCCGTCGGCGAGGACCTCGAAGCGTGCGTCGCGCGGAACGAGTGCGTCGAGACGCGGATCGAGGCGCTCGATCGTGCCCAAGGTGATCGGTGCGTGTGGCTGCGCGGCAGCGGTCGTATCGCGAAACAAGAATCGCATCCCCCGGTTGAGAGCTTCGGGCTTGTTGCCGGAGTGACGCTCCTCGGCGACGGTGCGTGTCTCCAGCACGAGATCGGAATAGTTGCGGCTTCGCAGGCTATCGATGAACGCTTTCACGGGGGCGACGAGCGGCTCGTCGGTGCCAACCGAGATGAAGAGGCGCGCGGGGAGCGAGGTGTGCGTCTTCGCGTACTCCGCCTCCTGCACGTACGATCCGCCACTCGCGTAGACCACCGCGGGACTTCCAGCGACGTAACCCGAGAAGAGCTGTGGCTTGGTGAACATCGCATAGAGGGCAAAGAGCCCGCCGAGCGAATTGCCCATGAGCCCGCGGCGCGCCGGATCGGCCGGATACTCGCGCTCGACGAACGGCATCAACTCCTTCTCGAGGAACGAGAGGAACTTCGCGCCTTCACCCGACCCCGGATTCACGCGAGATGCCACTGGCGTGTAGTCGACGGCGCGCAGGGAGTCGTAGTTGGCGCGGGCGCCGGAGTACGTGATGCCGACGATGATCACGTCGGGGAGGTAGCGATCGTACTTGAGCCCACCCTGGATCGAGACGAGGAGCTTGAAGTCCCATTGTCCATCGAGCAGGTACAGCACAGGGAAGCGCTGTCCGCGGTTTGCCGCTGTCCGCGCCGGACTCGAGACATAGATGTCGTACCTCCGCCCGGTCTCACGAGACGTGATGGTGCGCAGCTGCGTCCCCGGAAGAGTCACCGAAGGATACGCCTGGGCCGACAGTAGCGGTGCGCGAGTGACCATGGTGACGGCGAGCGCTGCAAGAGCGCCGAGTCGCGACAGCGAGCGGCGATGGCACGAGGGAGTCATCACGCTGCTCCAACCGTGTTGGTGAGTGTTCCGATGCCGCTGACACTAATCGTGATCGTATCGCCCGGCTGCAACGTGAAATCGTCGGGCGGGACGATCCCCGTTCCCGTGAGCAGGACGCAGCCGTAGGGAAACGACGTCTCGCGGTAGAGCCAGTCCAGCAGCTCGCGCGGTGTGCGCTTCATGCGCGCCCACTCGGTCACGGCCGAAAATGCGGTGTCGCCGTCGCGTTGCACCTGCATCGTTATCTGCGTCTCCGGTGCGAGTGACTCCACGAGCAGGACCGCCGGGCCGAGCGCGCACGAACCGTCGTACGACTTGGCCTGCGGCAGGTACAGTGGATTCTCTCCTTCGATGTCGCGCGAACTCATGTCGTTGCCGATGGTGTAGCCCACGATGCGCCCGCTCGCGTCGGCACAGATCGCAATCTCCGGCTCCGGCACGCTCCACTTCGCATCGCGCCGAATGCGCACGTCGTCACCGGGGCCGCGCACGCGCCATCCCTGCGCCTTGAAGAAGAGTTCGGGGCGCGGCGCATCGTAGACGCGATCGTAGAACGATCCGCCGCCGGCATCTCGCGACTCCTCCATGCGAGCGGCGCGACTCCGCAGATACGTCACCCCGGCCGCCCATACCTCCTGCGAAGAGACAGGCGCCAGTGCGTTCGGCTCGGAGCTCCAAGGCTGGGCGCGCTCCGCCTGCTGCGCGAGGAATGTGAGGACATCGTCACGCTGCATGAGCGCATCCCACGACTCGTCCAGCCGCGCGTAGCCACCGTGGTGCGCGATCACCACCCCGATCTCGGTGCGCAGCAATTTCACGCGATCCTCATTGCTGGTGTAGGTGTGCACCGTCTTCGGCAGTCGCTGCCACTCCGCCGACAGCGGGTCTCGCGTTCAGCGCAGCAATGATGCGCTCCACGTCATAGACGCACCCCGCCCAGGTTCCTCCACTCGCCCGCTGCAGCGCCGCCCAGAGCCGCGTGTCGTCGGGGAGCTCGGCGCGCGGCGCGAGCGTGGGATGCGGCGCACGCGAGGTGAGGAGCGCCCGCGCCTCGTCCTCGGTCAGGGCGCTTCCGGCTGCCCCAACCAGCGACAGCGATGCGCTGAGCGACTCGCGATCGATCACGATTTCGATCTCGTCGCCATCGCGCACGCGTCCGATCGGGCCACCGGCGAGCGCTTCGGGACCGATATGCCCTACGCAGGCGCCACTGGAGAATCCCGAGAAGCGCCCGTCGGTGATGAGCGCGACTCGCTTTCCCCACGGGAGGTAGCGGAGCGCCGTGGTGATCTGCGCGGTCTCCTGCATCCCCGTACCCATCGGCCCATTGCCGATGAGGACGATGACGTCGCCAGGTGCAATCGCGACGTGCCCATCGCCGCCCTTGACCGCGGCGATCGCGTCGCGCTCGTCGGTGAAGACGCGCGCCGGTCCACGATGACGATAGACGTTTCCGGTGCCGATGACCGACGCGTCGATCGCGGTCGCCTTGATGACCGAACCCTCGGGCGCGAGGTTCCCGACCGGAAAGACGACCGTGCTCGCGAGCCCCGCGGCGCGCGCGGCATCGGCGCTCATGATCACCTGATCCGGATCCACCTGCGCCCCTGCGGAAAGCCGCGCGCGCGCGGCGCGGCGGCGCTCGCTCTCTTCCCACCAGTCGAGCGTGGTGTCCAGCGTGTCACCGGTCGCCGTGAGCACCGACGTGTCGAGCAGCCCCATGCGTCGCAGCTGCAACATCACTTCGGGGACGCCCCCCGCCATGAAGACCTGAACGGTCGGATGCCCCTTGGGACCGTTCGGCAGGGCATCGACCAGTCGCGGCGTCGCACGATTCACGCGGATCCAATCGTCGACCGTCGGGACGCGGAGCCCCGCCGCGTGGGCAATGGCCGGAATGTGCAAGAGGAGGTTCGTCGATCCGCCGAATGCGGCGTGCACGAGCATGGCGTGCTCGATGGATCGGTCGGTGAGGATTCCCTCGGTGGTGAGTCCCGTCGCGTGGAGTCGCAGGAGCGCGAGCGCAGAGCGTGTCGCCAGCTCGGTCCACGACGGTTCCCCCGACGGGGCGAGGGCGCTGTGCGGGAGCGCCATGCCTAACGCTTCGGCAACAACCTGCGACGTTGCCGCGGTCCCGAGGAACTGGCACCCGCCCCCCGACGATCCGCACGCGCGACATCCCATCTCGGCGGCATAGTCGAGCGAGATGAGGTCGTGCGAGAAGCGCGCGCCAAGGCTCTGGATCTGGCCAGCGTCCTCCGCACCAGTCGCTGGAAGCGTGACTCCGCCGGGCACTATCACCCCGGGCATCGTCTTGCAGCCGGCGAGGGCGAGCATCGTGGCCGGGAGCCCCTTGTCGCACGTCGCGATCCCCAGCACCCCCTGCGCCGTCGGGAGCGAACGAATGAGACGACGCATCACGATCGCCGCATCGTTCCGGTATGGGAGGGAATCGAACATCCCCGTCGTCCCCTGCGTGCGTCCGTCGCACGGGTCGCTGCAAAAGGCGGCGAACGGGATCGCGCCACGTTGTCGAAGCGTCTCTGCGGCCTCGCGCACGAGGAGTCCGATCTCCCAGTGCCCGGTATGATAGCCTAACGCGACGGGGGTCCCGTCCTCGGCGCGAATCCCGCCGGCGGTACTCACGATCACATACTCCGGGCCGCCGAGCGCGGACGCGTTCCATCCCATCCCAACGTTCTGCGTTAGGCCGAAGAGGTCGCCGCTCGGCGCCGAGCGCAGGAGGACCGGGGTGAGCGGAAGGCGACCGCTCCCCCCTTGTCCCTCGATGCGCCCTGCCTCGACCACAGCGGCGCTCCCGAGGACTGCGTCGAGCGAAGGAGCTTGCGGCTTCCCCCTCATGCGGCGCACCATTCGCGTCCATGAAGACTTTCCATGCGATCAATCCGGCCACCGGCGCGCAGATCGGGCCTCCCTTCTCCGAATCGACCGCCGACGACGTGGCACGCGCCGTCGCGCGCGCGCACGACGCGTTCGCTGCGTATCGCGCGCGACCGGCGCGGGAGCATGCGAACCTTTTGCGCGCGATCGCGCGAGAGATCGATGCGGCTGCCGATGTGTTGACGCCGACTGCCCACGCCGAGACGGCGCTTCCCATCGCACGCCTGGACGGAGAGCGCGCGCGAACCGTGAACCAGCTGCGACTCATCGCCGACGCGGTCGATGACGGGACGTGGCTCGAAGCGCGCATCGACCGAGGCGATCCGTCTCGCACGCCGGCGCCGCGCCCGGACTTGCGTCGCATGCTGATCCCGATCGGACCGGTGGCGGTGTTCGGGGCGAGCAACTTCCCGCTCGCCTTCGGGGCGGCGGGCAACGACACCGCTTCGGCGCTCGGTGCCGGATGTACCGTCGTCTACAAGGCGCACCCGGCGCAGCCCGGAACGTCGACGTTGGTCGCGCAGGCCATCGATCGTGCGATCGCTACGAGCGGAATGCCGGAGGGGATCTTTTCGATGCTCCACGGCTGGTCCAACGACGTGGGGATGGCGATGGTGCAGCACCCGCAGATTTGTGCGGTAGGTTTCACCGGCTCGCTGCGTGGCGGGAGGGCGCTGTTCGACGCCGCGGCTGCGCGTCCCGTGCCGATTCCTGTGTACGCCGAGATGGGGAGCGTGAATCCCGTGTTCGTCTTCCCCTCGGCCTTGGGCGACCGCTGCGAACAGTTGGCGCAGACGCTCGCGCAGTCGATCACCCTTGGCGTCGGGCAGTTCTGCACGAATCCCGGCGTCGTCGTTGCTCCGGCCACGGCAGGGGGCGAGGCGCTGCGACACGCACTCGCGGATGCGCTCGAAGGAATCGCGCCGGGTGTCCCCCTCTACGCGCGCCTTGCCGGCTCGTATCGCGATGGAATCGCGCAGGCGCGCGCGGCCGGCGCTCTGAGCGACTCGGCGCGCGACGACGAGCTCCGCATGGCTCCCACGCTGCTCACGACGGATGCAGAGTCGTTCGTGAGCGACGATGCACTGCGCCAGGAAATCTTCGGTCCGGCGAGCGTCTTCATCTCCACGGGCGACGTCGCCGACTTCGATCGCATCGTCGACGCGATGGAAGGGCAGCTCACCGCCACGATCTTTGCCAACGACGAAGAGCTGTCGTCGCACGCGGGATTCGTGGCGCGTCTCGAACGCAAGGTCGGGCGCATCATCCTGAACGGTGTCCCCACGGGCGTCGAGGTGAGTCCGGCTATGCAGCACGGAGGTCCCTACCCTGCATCGACCGACGAGCGCACCACGTCGGTCGGAACCGCGTCGCTCTCCCGTTTCGCGCGCCCCGTCTGTTACCAGGGCTTTCCGGACGCCGCTCTCCCAGAAGCGCTGCGCAACGCCAACCCGCTCGGCATTTGGCGCTTGGTCGACGGGAAGCTCTCGCGGGAGGCGCTCTGACGCGCAGTGCGCGGTCACCGGCATCAGCGAAGCGGGAGGAGGAAGGCGAGCAGCAACGTGGTGACAAACGCCGTCGTGCCGACAACGGCGGCGATCGGCGTCCAGGTGAGCAAAGTCGCGCGTTCCGGGACGCCGCCGAGCTTGGAGAAGACCCAGAAGCCGGAGTCGTTCATCCAGGCACCGACCAGCGCACCGCCGGAGATCGAGGTCGCCACGTATACCGGGTGAAAGGGGAGCGCGGCACCAGTCACCACAGCACCGAGCATTCCGGCAGTGGTGATCATCGCGACCGTGCTCGATCCCTGGGCGATCTTGATGAGGCTCGAGATTCCAAAGGCGAGCAGCAGAAGCGCAAAGCCGGCTCCCGGACCGATCGAGGGAAAGAGTGCCTGGATCGCTGGGCCTACCTTGGCGGCCTGCAGCGTGGCGCCGAAGGCGCCGCCGGCGGCCGTGATGAGAATGATGACCCCCGCCGATGTGAGCGCGTGCTCGCTGAGCGACCCTACTTCGATGCGCGATGCGCCACGCGCGCGCACGTAGAGTCCGATCGCGACGGCGGTCGCGAGGAGCAAGGCGACGTTGGGATTCCCGAGCACCGAGGTAAACGGGATCAGCGCGTCGGCGTGGAGCGCAGTGGCGACGGTATTCGCCGCGATCAGCACCACCGGAAGGAGGATCGGGGCGATTGCGCCACCTAACGACACTGGCTTGCGCACGGCGCCGGCGCGTTCCTCCACCGGCGGGCGATCGAGCGGTGCGGGGTCGAGCGGCATCCGCTTGTCGGCCCAGTAGGCGAAGAAGAGACCGGCGATCGCCGCGGGAACGGCGACGACCAGCCCGACGATCACCATCGTCCCCAGTTCTACCTGTAACGCGCTCGACACCGCCAGCGGGCCGGGCGTCGGCGGGACGAGCGTATGCGTTGCAGCTGCACCGCCGGCGATCGCCATGAGGTTCCGCAGGTAATGCCGTCTGCTTCGGGCGTGCATCGAGCGCGCAAGCGGGACCAGGAGGTAGAAAACGGTATCGAAGAAGACCGGGATCGACAGGACGAACCCGGTCGCGCCGAGCGCGATCGCACCACGCTGTTCGCCCAGGAGTCGCACGAAGGCATTGACGATCCGGTCCGAGGCGCCACTCTCCATCATCGCGGCGCCGACGATCGCTGCGAGGGCGATGATGATCCCGATCGATCCGGCGGTGCGCGCGAATCCATCGGCGACGCGCGTGACGCGCTCCGCCGGCTCACCCGGGGCCAGGAGGCTGATGACCAGCGCGGTGCCGATGAGCGCGAGGAAGGCGTTGAGGCGCAGCACAACGATGGCGCCGATCACCAACGTCATGGCTAACGCGAGCAATACCAGCGGGTTCAGCATGGTGGCAAGATCATAATATGACTCCGATATTCCGCTAGGTCGAAGGCGCCGATTCCGACTCGCGCACGTGGTGGGCATCGACGTCTGTTCGATGTGGCGCAGTCATTCACAGCGAGAGCAGGTGATGAGCGAGATGAGCCGACGGGATCTGTTGCTGGGCGCCGCTGGAATGGCGGCGGCGTCTGCCTTGCCGCGCGCGAGTCGCGTATCGACGCGCGCCGGCGCGAAGGCGCGCCTTCGCTTCGCGGTCATCGGGATCGACCACGCGCACATTCATGGGCAGGTGGATGCAGTGCGGAGGGGAGGAGGAGAGTTCGTCGCCTTTCACGCGGCCGACGACGCACTCGCTGCGGAGTTCGCGAAGAGTCACCCTAACGTGCCACGAGTTCGCGAGGAGCGTGAGATCCTCGAGGACTCGTCGATTCAGCTGATCCTCACCTCGATCGTCCCCGCGGAGCGCGCCCCATTGGGAATCCGCGCGATGCGGCACGGGAAGGACGTGATGTCCGACAAGCCCGGGGCGACGACCCTGGAGCAGCTGGCGGAACTGCGCCGAGTGCAACGCGAAACGGGGCGCATCTACTCGATTCTGTACAGCGAGCGACTGGAGAGCCGCGCGACGGTGCGCGCGTCGGAGCTCGTGCGCGCGGGCGCGATTGGCGAAGTGGTGCAGACCATCGGCACCGGTCCGCATCGCATTCATCCACCGGTGCGCCCCGACTGGTTCTGGGTGCGCGAGCGCTACGGCGGGATCCTTTGCGACATCGGCTCGCACCAGTTCGACCAGTTTCTGCACTTCACCGGGGCGAGCAAGGTCGACATCGTCGCGGCGGAGGTGCGCAACGTGCACCATGCCGACCGCCCCGGCTTTCAGGACTTTGGGAACGTCACGCTGCGGAGCGACAGGGGGAGCGGCTACATCCGCCTCGATTGGTTCACACCGGCGGGGCTCCCGACCTGGGGCGACGGACGCCTCACGATACTCGGCACCGATGGCTACATGGAGCTGCGCAAGTACGTCGACATCGCCGGTCGCCCCGGGGGCGATCACCTCTTCATCGTCGACGCGAAGGGGGTGCGCTACGAGGACTGCCACGCGGTCGACCTGCCGTACGGCCGGCAGCTGGTCGACGACGTACTCGCGCGCACCGAAACGGCGATGACGCAGGCGCACTGTTTCATGGCGATGGAGCTCGCGCTCCGGGCGCAGCAGTTGGCGGAATCGTGAGGCGGAAAACGGTCGCCTAACGCGGCAGGGCGAAGCGTTCGAGGTACTGCAGGCCATCGTCGTCCGACCGCGCCACATAGACGCCGCGCGCCGTGACGAGGACGATGCGCTGCGCCGCCGCGGTCACCACCTGCGCCACCCGCCTGCCCGTGGCGTCGAAGACATCGTAGCGCCGCGCCGGCTCATCGACCGTCGCGGTGCGGCGGACCCACGTTTCCCCGTTCGGCACGGTGATCACCGCCCCCGGGAGGAAGATCGGCATGCGTTCGGGCCACTCGAGCGTCGCCGGATCGATCGACGCTCCCCCCTCGCGATTGGCGAGGTACTCGGACTTGTCCGCGTCGTCCACCTTGCGCTCGGCAGCCGTAACCTCCGGGCCGCGCATCGTGCGAAGGTCGCGAGGGATCAGGTCGAGTCGGAACGGCGAGCGGCGCGCGACCGCGACGCGCCCATCGTCGCCGACCGCCCATTCGTCGCCCACGCTGAATGGCGGACGTTCGATGTTCACCGACGTGATCTTTCCCCCCGATCGAGCGATGGTGACCTTGGTCGTGGGAATCGCCACGTTCACGAGGGAGTCGACACGCCCCGAGCGCCGGTCGAATCGCAGGAGACGCGCCGAGTCGGGCTGCTCGAATCCGGTGTCGGTCATCTTTCCGACGCGCCCCTGAAAGTAGATCCCGCCGACGAGATCGACGTCTCGCACCGCGGTGATCCCCAATCCCGCAGCGGCGGCCGTCTCGCCGAACGTCGTGATCACGCCGTTAGGCGCGCCGTCCGGCCCCAGGACGAGGAGTCGTCCGGCGCCGGGATCGACGACGATGGTCGAGTCGCCAGGGAGCGCCACGAGTCGCAGTGCGCGACTGAATTCCCCCGGCCCCTTCCCCTTCGCTCCGATGGGGCGCGACGTCCCGGCGACGAGATCGACGAGGGCGAGCCGCTGCTCCTTGGTGTCGAGGACGATGACCCGGCCATCGGCGAGTTCGCGCACACCGGAAATGTCGGAGAGTGGTTCGGACCATCGTGCTGCCGCGCTCGGCAGTAGTCGACGCTCCGCGATCTCTCGCTCTTGCGCACCAAGAGGCCTTCCTGCGAAACCCAGCGCGACGAGGGGGAGCACGAGAAGGAGATGGCTCCAGCGTCTCGTGCGCGGGACTTGGAGCGTGAGGGATGAAGCGCGAAGTCCCGGGCGTTCGAATCGTTTGCTGGGGCTGGACATCTGTTCAGAGGTTCGAAGCGGGGGCTCGTCAGGCACGCAGTGGTCCCGGGAGGCTATCGGACGGGGCGGAGAGAGTCAACGAGCCACTACGTGCCCCAATTGTCGCGAGGGTTGAGGCGTCGGTACCCCATAGAGGCTCCGACGGCCGACAATGAGTACCCAACGATCCATTGCAGGACGGAGGCATGCTTGCGCTCCAGGGCGAGGCGCGTGCGAGGGCGCGATGTGCAGCACGCGCGCCACGACCCTTGACGCATTGCACGCCGATCCCCTTCATTTGCGACCTCCCGACGGCAGCGTGATGCGCCACGCGGGCACCGCACCGGCAGCCGGAAGTTCGAACGGAGGATGGAATGGCAGCACGCAAGAAGCGGAAGTCGACTGACCCAGCGAAAGACTCCACACCTTCGCCCGTCGCACCAGGCGAATCGACGAAGGCGGGAGGCAGCTCACGTCCCAGCCGGAAGAAGTCGTCCAAGTCATCCAAGTCGGCCGAGTCGGTCGAGTCGGTCAAGGCCAAGGCGTCGGCGACTACCAGCGAATCGAAGACAAGCCAATTCGATGCAAGCGAGGCGGAGACGGCCCGCCGCGAGCTGCGGCGCAACATGCTGCGCTCGATCATTACCGAGCCGCTCCTGACGCACATTCGCGAACAGCCAGACGACCTGTTCGACGTCATCATCTCGCTCAACGAGTTCTATCGCGGCGGCATGGAGGGAGCGCTCGCCGAAGTGAAGCGGCGCGCCGAAGAGTGGCACATTCCCTACTCTGCCGTCTCGAACTACGTCTTCGGTCGCCTCAACGCGGAACAGATCCAGCAACTCGCCGCGGAGACGCAGGCGCTCAATGCCCAGAACCGTCGCAACGAGGCGGTGGTGTATCGCATCTGGGAGGATAGCGACATCGCCGTAACGCTCACCCGCTCGCTCACGACGGTGAAGGCCGACGCCGCGCAACGCTCGTTCCATGCGGTTGGCGAGGGGATCCTCTGGGCCGTCCTCGACTCGGGGGTCGACGGGACGCACGCGCACTTCGCCGAGAAGACGAGCCTTCATGGACGCATCGCCACGCTTGCGGTTGCGGAACCGATCGAGCATCGCGACTACACACCGGATGGTGACGAGCGACTCGCCGTGGCGGTCGCCGCGGCTGCCAACGCAACGCCACCAGCCCCGGTGCCCACGACATCCGGGAGCGCGCTCGAAGACCGACTCGGTCACGGCTCGCACGTGGCGGGGATCATCGCTGGCTACTGGACCAGCGACCAACCCGATGGTCTCGCGGTCGTCGGGACGGAGGTCCGCGACGAATCGATCAGCGCCCAGACCGATACCGTCGTTGTGCAGCGCGAGAACCTCAAGTCGATCAGCGGCGTCGCCCCGCTTTGCAAGCTGGTGAGCCTCAAGGTCATCGCGGACCGGACGCTCAAGGGGAACGAAACGCGCCCCAACGGTCCAAAGCAGACGAAGGGACAGGGCAAGGTGAGCTGGGTGCTGCGCGCCATCGACGACATCCAGCGGTGGAACCAGAATGGCAAGCGCATCCTGATCCACGGCGTCAACATGAGCCTTGGCTACGAGTTCGACCCGCGCTGGTTCGCCTGCGGACAGAGCCCGATCTGCGCCGAGGTGAACCGGCTCGTGAAATCGGGCGTGGCGGTCGTCGTCTCCGCCGGCAACAGCGGCTACTCGTCGTACATCAGCGGCTCGGGAAAGGAAGAGAACAGCTACAACGCCCTGAGCATCACCGATCCCGGCAATGCGGAGTTGGCCATCACGGTCGGTTCGACGCATCGCGACATGCCGCACACGTACGGCGTCTCGTACTTCTCGTCGCGCGGCCCGACCGGCGATGGACGGCGCAAGCCCGACCTTCTGGCGCCCGGCGAACGCATTCGTTCCTGCGCTGCTGGCGACGAGCAGGATCGCTATGGCGTAGTGACGTTCGATAACGGCGCGCCACCAGCGGCACCGGTCGACCCGCCGGCGCCGGGCACCACGGCGCATGCCGTCGAGCCGAATCCGACGACGTTCGACCGCGCTCCCGAGAACGGGAAGGTACTCTACTGCGAGCAGACCGGGACCAGCATGGCTGCGCCGCACGTCTCCGGCGCGCTCGCCGCCTTCCTCTCGGTGCGCACCGAATTCATCGGACAACCGGAGCGCGTGAAGGCGCTCTTTCTCGCCAACGCCATCGACCTGGGGCGCGAAGTCACGTTTCAGGGAAATGGACTGCTCGACTTGATGAAGGTCCTGCAAGCGGTGTAAGCGCCGCAAGCGATCTAACTCCCACCAGCGGAGACGTATTCATGGAAACGCTGTCCGGATTCGACTTCATCGCCCTCGATCACGACACCGACGGGCATCCCAAGACCAAGGCGCTCGACGAACTCGTGGCGCACGTGGGGGCGAACGGTGTCACCGACGTGATCCTCATCGCGCACGGTTTCCGCAACGACGAGAACGAGGCGCGGACGCTCTACAAGAACTTTCTCGCGAACTTCAGCGCGCACCTCACCCGCCCCGAGCTCGTGGGACGGATGTCGGGGCGGAAGTTTGCGGCTGGCGGGATCTTCTGGCCGTCGAAGAAGTGGTCTGAGGGGATCTCCGAGGACGAAGGGGGAAACGTGCAGGGCGTTGGGCACGGCGCGAGTTCCGACATGACGGCGACACGCGAGGAACTCGAGGAGCTTCGCGACCACCAGGTGCGCCCCGAACAACGCGCCACCGTCGACAAGGCGATCGCCCTCCTCGGCACGCTCTCGGACGAGGGGGTGCAGGACGAGTTCGTTTCCCTCCTGCTTTCGCTCGTTGACGATGCGGAACCCGATCCGACCGAGGGGCTCGCGGAGGTCAAGGCGCAGAGCGGGTCGGAACTCTTCGCCAAGATGGGGTCGCCGATCATCCTCCCGATCGAGAAGAGCGACGGTGACGGCGGCGTGATGTCGTTGGGGCACGGCGGGGGCGCCGGGGGCGGCGGTCGCGTCCTGTCGCTCGGGAGCTTCTTCAAGACGTTAGGCGGAAAGGCCGGCCAGGTGCTCAACATGACCACCTGGTACATGATGAAGAATCGCTCCGGCTCCGTGGGGGCGAATGGCGTCGCGCCGGCGGTGCGCACCCTCAAGGCGGCACACCCCAACGTGCGCGTGCATCTCGTGGGGCACTCGCTCGGCGGACGGTGCATGGCGGCGACCGCGAAGGCGCTCTCGGCGGACCCGCGCGTGCAGCCCGACTCGCTCAACCTCCTCGAGGCGGCGTTCTCGCACTACGGACTGAGTCCGAACAATGGCAAGGGGAGTCGCGGCTTCTTCCGCGACGTGATCGAGAAGCAGGTCGTGAAGGGGCCGTTCATCTCCACCTTCTCGGTGCAGGACACGGTGGTTGGCATCGCCTATTCCGTCTCGTCGCGCCTGGCCGGCGACAATACCAAGGCGGTCGGCGACGCGAACGATCAGTACGGCGGGATCGGGCGCAACGGGACGCAGCGCACGCCGGAGGCGAACAACCAGGACGTGCATGAGGTGGGCGACCCGTACACCTTCGCGCTCGACCTCGTGAACAACCTCGACGGCGGGAACGGGTCGATCACCAACCACAGCGACATCACCAACCCGAAGGTGACGTATGCGGTCGCCTGCGCCGTCTCGCAGACCTGAGCACGCCGCGACTCGCCTAACGCAGAGCCCCCCGGGATTCGCGATGAATCCGGGGGGCTCCGTTCTTGTGCGCGTGCCGAACTACTTCGTCGCCTTGGCGAGGTCCTTGATTGCGGCGGAGAGCATCTTCACGCGCTCCGGATCCTTGGCGCCGGCGACGTCCTTGTCGACGTCACGGGCGAGGGCATTCAGCGCATCGCGGCGCGCCTTGCCGTTCGCCTGCTCGGCAGCGTCGATCGCCGCGTTGATCGCCGTCGTGCGGGCGGACGCAAGTCCGTTGTTGCGCACGAGCTGGTCGACGTACGAACGCACCACAGGGAAGGCCGCCGGCCAGACGATCTTCGGCTGACTCTGCGGGTTGTACTGCTCGAAGTGCACGAGCTTCGCCGCCTCGATCTCGTTCTTCGAGAGCTGGTCGCTCGGCGTGAGTTCGAGGATGTCGAAGCCACGGTCCAACTCCGACGAGTAGATCAACCCGTTCCAATAGTACGCGCCCCACGACCCGCCGATCGAGTTGCGCCCGCCGCGGCGCCCCTGCTCTTCGGGCGTGAGCGGGACGTCGGCGCCGACCGGTGCGTTGATCGGGCCGCGGTCGAAGTAGGCGAGCTCCTGCGGGTGATCAGGGTCGGAGAACTCCATCACGCTCACGCCTCCCTGGTACCACCCCTGCACCATGAGGTCGCGCCCCGGCACGGGGATCAGCCCGCCGTTGTGCGACACGCAGTTCTCTTCGGCGCTCTGCGCGGTGTTGATCTTGTAATAGGCGTGCTGTGTGTACTTCTTCTTGGGGTCGATGGTGAGGATCGTGTTGCCACCCATCTCCATCATCGAGTTGGCCTGGCACATCGGCGACGTGCCGCCCCCCCACTCGTCGGTGAAGACCACCTTCTTGCCGTCGTTGCTGAAGACGGCGGTGTGCCAGAGCGAGAAGTTCGTGTCGGAGCGCGCGTCGAGGCGAATCGGCTTTTCCGGATTGGAGACGTCGACCAACAGTCCGTAGCTGCCGCAGGCGCCGGCCAGGAGACCGGCCGAGGGATACGCAGTCACGTCGTGGCAGTTGCGCGGTCCGGTTGGCATCGGCGCAGGCTCGCCCGCGGCACGAGGACGCTCACGCACCGGGCGTCCGGCGGCACGCGGCGCCGCACCGAGTCCGGTGAAGATGCGCGCACCGGTCACGACCTCGGACTGTTCGGGATGCGCGAGCGGCACCTTGATCACGTCGAGCCTAAAGAGCGAATTTGTTTCGTCGGCCGGATCGGTGCCTTCCTTGCAGCCGGCGAGCTCCGTCTCGGGGCGCGCCCCCTGGCTCCCGGAGACGTAGATGTAGATGACGCCCTTGTCCTTGGGCGACGGAATGATCGTGTGCGTGTGCGATCCCTTGCACGTTTGCACATTCTTGACGAGGCGCGGCGACGCGGGGTTCGACACGTCGTAGATGCGCACGCCGGCCATGTGATCCTTCGGATCCTTCACGCCCCCCTTCGCGCAGTCATTGCGATTCCCTCCCCCTTCGGCGGAGATGAAGAGGAGGTTGCCGTAAATCGACGGGTCGCCCTGTGAAGTGACGCACGAAACGGCGGACACCATCTTCGGCTTGGTCGCGTCGCTCACGTCCCACACGGTGAAACCGGAGAAATTGCCTTGATAGACGTAGTGTCCACCGAAGGCGAGATCCGAGTTGATGAAGGTCAGGCCGCGTGCGGTATCGAACGCCGCAGCCTTCGGCGTGAAGGACACGAGGCGCATGTTGCGCTCGGCGACGCCGGCGTCGAGACGTCCGGGCTTGAGCTTGCTGCGCGGGTCCTGCGTGCTCGGATAGGTCTGCGCGGCGAGGAGCGAGGGAAGAACGACGGTCGCGACGAGTGCGACCGCCCTGGTGGCACGATGCATCTTGAGGGGCTCCGGGAAAATTCGAGGTGGCCTAATTACCGGGTAACTGCGACAGCAACTGCCGCATGGCGCCGATTTCGGCGGTCTGCACCGTGACGACGTCATTGGCGAACACGTTCACGTCCACTTCCTGGCCGGCGCGCGGCGTGGCGAAGAGGTCCTTCACCATCGTGAGCGCCCCTTCGTGGTGCATGATCATGTAGGTGAGGAAGGCGCGGTCGAAGGCGACGCCCTTGGACGCGTCGAGTTCCTTCATCTGCTCGGCGGTGAGCATCCCCGTCATGTGCATCGTGCGCCACGACGAGGTGTCGGGCGCGGACTGGCCATTGCTTCGCAGCCATTGCTGCATGATGAGGATCTCGGAGACCTGCGACTGGTCGATCTTGTTTGCCAGGCGCAGCACTCTCGGGTTGGCGCCGTGCGACTCGGCCATCCTCGACATCACGATGGCCTGCGCGTGGTGGGCAATCATTCCCTGCATGAATTCCACGTCGGCAACCGTGTAGTTCGCGCCTTCGGGGATCATGATGTGATTCATCCCCGCCATCTGGTGCTGCGCTTGCAGCGCGCCAGGAGCGGCGAGCGCGGCGGCAGCGAGCGCCACGGAGGCGAGGGAGCGTCGAAATACGAGCACGAGTGGAGAGGCGTCGTGGTGGGTAGGAGAAGCAGGCAACGGTAGCGGACGACCGTAGAAGATACGCGGGGGTCGGGGGGCGCGTTGCGACACCCGAGCCCTCTTTGGCAGATTCTCGCGCCCCCGAATCTCCGTACGTCAAGCACGTCACCCTGATCCTGGCCGCACATGCCACGACGCTCCCTCGCCGCGCTCCTGGTCATTTCGCTGCAGCTGACGGCTGCATCGCTCGCCGCTGCGTCACCTGCTTCGGCGCAGGATGTTCCGGCCACGGCGTACAGCGCGCGGCGCGCCGCGGCGCTACGCCAACTGCAGGGGCGTCTCCTCCTCGTCCCGTCGGCGCTCTCGTACATGACCGACGACCAGCCGGGCTTCAAGCAGGCGACCGACTTCCAGTACTTGAGCGGCCTCTCGGCGCTCGTCGGCGCGGTCCTCGCGCTCGATGGGAGTACCGGGAGCGCGCATCTCTTCGTCCCCGCTCCCGACCCGACGCTCACCCGCTGGCAGCCGAGTCCCGGAGTGGAGTCGGCGCGGAGAACCGGCGTCGACTCCGTTCATTCGATCGATTCGCTTGCCGCCTGGCTTACGCCGCGTTGGTCGAGCTGGACGTCGATCCTCGTATCGCCCACCGACGCCCGTGGCGCGATTCGCGCTCCGCTCCCGATGGCACGGACAGTCGCGCGCTGGTCGAGCTACCTCGCACAGCTTGGCTACACAGGAAAAGTCGAAACGGCGATCCCTCTCACGCGCCCGATGCGCGCGATCAAGGATTCGGCCGAGCTTCGCATCATGGCGAGGGTCGGGGAAATGAGCGGGCGCGCGATGCTCGCGGGGATGCGCGCGCTGGCGCCCAGGCGCATGCAGCGCGACATAGAGGCGCGCGTGGTCTCATCGTGTATCGCCGACGGCGGCGTGCATTCGTTCTGGCCATGGGCGATGTCGGGACCGCACGCGGTGTACACCGACCTGTTCGATGCCTTCGTCGACTACGATTCGCACAACCGCGCAATGCAGGCGGGGGAACTGGTTCGCGTCGACGTAGGGTGTCGTTATGCGCAGTACATGGGCGACGTCGGTCGCACCGCGCCGGTGAGCGGTCGCTTCGATCCCGGGCAGCGCGAGGCGTGGAATCTCTTCATCGCGGCCTACAAGGCCGGGCTCGAGAAGGTACGCGATGGAGCCAAGGTGGACACCGTGTTCGGCGAGGCACTCGGGCGGGTGCGCGCGTTGCAGCCGACGATGCGCACCACCGAGGGGAAGCGAGCGGCCGAAGTGCTCCTCGGCCCCACGGGAATCGAAGCGTGGGAGATGCACGGCGCGGGGCTCGATGACGCGGAAGGGAACATGACCGAACTGCGCGCCGGGATGGTCGTCGCGTACGAGCTGATGTTCGCGGTCGGCGGGAACGGCTACTACCTCGAGGACCTGGTCGAGGTGCTGCCTAACGGTTACCGCATCCTGACTGCTGCCCTTCCCTACACCGCCGAGGAAATCGAGCGGGCGATGGCGCGTCGGCCGTAGCCGGCGCACGCATCGCCCGCCGTTCGAAGTTTCCCGTCCGCGCTCCTACTCCGACCGCAGCGCTTCGACCGGCGCGATGCGCGTGACCCGCCGCGCCGGGAGATAGCTCGCTAGCGCCGCCGCGCCGAGCAGCCCGAGAACCACGACCGAATACGTGAGTGGGTCGAGCGGATTGACCTCGAACAGGAGCGCCGACATGAGGCGCGACAAGCCGCCTGCCGCCACCAACCCCGCCGCCGCGCCGATCCCTCCCCACAAGAGGCCATGGCGGACGAACATCAGCTTGAGGGAATCGTTTCGCGCCCCGAGCGCCATGCGGATCCCGATCTCGCGCGTGCGCTGCGCGACGGTGTAGGAGATCACGGCATAGATCCCAACGACGGCAAGCAGGAGCGCCATGAAGCCGCTGACGCCGAGCAGGGTGAGGGTGAACGCCGTCCGCGACATCGACTTGTCGTAGACCTCTTGCATCGTGCGCATGTCGGTGATCGGGAGGCTCGCGTTCACCGACCACACCGCCCGGCGCAGCTCGCCGACGTAGGCATTGGAGCCGGCGCGATCCCCTCGCACGAGGAAGGACATCGTGCGTGAATAGCGCTGCGGCCAGTACACCGTCGATGGCGCGGGCTGGTCCGCTCCATCGTGACGGATATCGCCGACGACGCCGATCACCTCGCTCCACGCATCGGTCGGATTCGTCCTGATCCGCTGTCCGATCGCTCCCTGCGCAGATCCCCACAGGTCGCGGGCCACATTCTCGCCGACAATGACGACCGCACGTTCCTGATGCAGGTCGTTCCACTCGTACTCGCGACCGGCGATCAGCGGCGTGCCGAGCGTGCTGAAGGTTGCCGGCGCCGCGCGGAGAAAGCGGCGCAGCGGCGGGATCTTGTCGGCGTCATACTCGCGGTCGCTCGCGTAGATCGGATCCTGGGACTGCCAGTCGGTCATCGGGAGCCCGTCGATCATGCTCACGGTCGTGACGCCCGGGATCCCGGCGAGCCGGTCCACGATAGCCTGCTGCAGCACTCGCATCGCTGTGTCGTTAGGTGCGACCGACTGCGGGATCGAGAGTCGGAACGTCTCGAGCGTCGCCGGCTGCCGGAATCCCGGTTGCACCTGTCGCATCGACTCGAAGGTGCGGATCATCAGTCCCGAGCCGATCAGCAGGACGACGGCGAGGGCGACCTGCACGATGGTGAGTGCGTTGCGCGCGACGTTACGGTCGCGACCAGCGCTCGCGTTGCGCCCCCCGCTCCGCAGCGCGGCCTGCACGCGCAAGCCGCCGTGCCGCACGATCGGGATCGCGCCGAAGGCGAGGCCCGCAAGCAACGACAAGAGGAGGGTGAACAAGATCGACGTGCCGTCGACCGAGACCTGGTCGAGGCGCGGGAGGCGCCCGGGGCTCATCGCGACCACCAGCTTCACCGCACCGATCGCCAGCGCCACACCGACCGCTCCCCCCAGCAGCGAGAGCGTGAGGCTCTCGACCATCATCTCGCGCGCCAATCGCCCACGCCCGGCTCCCAGCGCGGCGCGCACGGCGAACTCTTGCGCGCGCCCTTCATTCCGTACGAGGAGGAGATTGGCCACGTTCGCACAGGCGATGAGGAGCACCAGGCCGATCGTCGCCATCACCACCCAAAGGCTGCGCCCGATGTCGCCTAACACGTCATCCTTCAGTGCGCGGACCTTGGGCCCAACTCGCGCGTCAATGAACATCTTCGGACTCATCCCGGGCGGCGCAGGAAACTTCCCGATCTCGAGGTCGATCATGCGCCTGACATCGGCGTTCGCCTGATCGAGCGTGACACCAGGCTTCAGGCGCCCAATCGCCTGAAAGTTGTAGCCGCCGAGCGTGATGGCCGCGCGGTCGATGCGCAGCGGCGTCACGACGTCCACGATCCGATCCATGAACCAGAAGCCTCGCGGCAAGACGCCGACCACCTCGCGCGGCGTACCATCGGCGGTGATGCGACGTCCGATGACGCCTTCATCGCCTCCAAAGCGCCGCTGCCAGTAGCCGTAACTGATCATCACGACGTCGGGACCGCCGACGGCGTCGTCCTTCGCGACGAAGGCGCGCCCTGCAACGGGGCGGATGTCGAGGACATGGAAGAGGCTCGACGTCGCCATGATCCCCGCGACACGCTCGGGATCGCCGACCTCGGTGACCGTCAGCGCGTCGCCCGTCCAAAGGGCAACGTCGGCAAGCGTCTTCGACTCGTCCTCGTAGGTGACATAGTCGGCAATCGAGGCGTTGAGATTCTCGATGTTCACGCCGGGCGCCGTCTGCCAGAGTCCGACCAGTCGCTCGGATTCGGCGTACGGCAACGGCTTGAGCAGGACGCTGTTGATCACGCTGAAGATCGCGGTGTTCGCACCGATCCCGAGGGCGAGCGTCCCCACGGTGGCGAGCGTGAATCCGGGAGTCCGGGCAAAGCGACGGAGCGTGTGCTGAGCGGTGCGGAGCAGGTCGACCATGGGCGCTTCCTCCTGTTGCCATCGGTACGTCGACGGCCGCGATCGGTTTCAGCGCCGGCGCTACCACAGGCGTCGTACCCTTCCGTCATCATTCGGGCGCCCGTAACGTCTCGCGTCGCCCGCACGCGCGGGCGGCCGCACCCCGCGCGACTCGCGTACCCCCTTCACCCCTCCCGAACCGTGCTGTCTCGCCTGCTCAGGACCTGTTGTTCGGCGGCGCTCGTCGCCGTGTCGGCGCGCGCCGGCGCGCAATCGGCGCCAGCCCGCTTCATCCTCAACGCCGATCTCGGGCGCGATACGATCAGCCGGCACATCTACGGGCAGTTCGCCGAGCATCTCGGGCGCGACATCTACGACGGGGTGTGGACGAAGGATGCCGGCGGTGCGTGGCACCTGCGCGATGACGTCGTGGAGGCGCTCAAGCGACTTCACATCCCCAATGTGCGCTGGCCCGGCGGCTGCTTCGCCGACTACTACCACTGGCGCGACGGCGTGGGACCGGCGGCGAAGCGTCCCAAGATGGTGAACACGCTCTGGGGGAACGTCGTCGAGGACAACTCATTCGGATCGCTCGAGTACTTCGAGCTGATGCGACGGATCGGCGCCGAACCGTTTGTCGTGGGCAACGTGGGGACGGGACATCCGCGCGAGATGGCGGAGTGGTGGGAGTACCTGAATCATCCCGGCGGGAGCGCGCTCGCCGACCAGCGCGTCGCCGACGGACACTCCGCGCCCTTCAACGTTAGGCGCTGGGGCGTGGGGAACGAGAGCTGGGGGTGCGGCGGCGCCATGCGCCCCGAATTCTACGCCGACCAGTACCGGCGCTTCGCCGAATTCCTGCGCGCCTTCAATGACTCGACGCGTCCCTTCCGCATTGCGACTGGTCCAAGCGACGACAACTACACGTGGACGGACGTGATGATGCGCGAGGCCGGAGGGATGATCGACGGACTCGACATGCACTACTACACGCTGGTCGGGAACTGGACGAACAAGGGCTCGGCGACGGCGTTCGGGGAGCGCGAGTGGTTCACGGCGATGAAGAAGGCGCGCCGCGTGGACGAGTACATCACGCGCCACGCCTCGATCATGGACAAGTACGATCCGGCGAAGCGCGTGGCACTCATCGTGGGTGAATGGGGGATGTGGCACGACGTGGAACCGGGGACCAATCCCGGCTTCCTCTACCAGCAGAACACGATGCGCGACGCGCTCGTCGCCTCGACGTCGCTCGACATCTTCAACCGTCACGCCGACCGGGTGCGCGGGGCAAACATCGCGCAGATGGTGAACGTGCTGCAGTCGATGATCCTCACCAAAGGATCGCAGCTGGTGCTCACGCCGACGTATCACGTGTTCGAGATGTACACGGTGCACCAGGACGCGGTGTTGCTGCCGCTGGCGGCGATGGACGCGGGCCAGTACACGTTCGGTGGCGACTCGATCGGGGCCGTGAGCGCCTCGGCCTCTCGCGACCGTTCCGGCGTGGTGCACCTGACGATGAGCAACGTCGACGCGCAGCGCGCACGCGAAGTCTCGGTCGAGCTGCGCGGGCTCTCGGCGACCGGCGTGAGTGGGCGGGTGCTGACTGGGCCGGCGATCACCAGCCACAACTCGTTCGAGCAACCCGAGGTGGTGAAACCCGCGCCGTTCACGGCGGCGCGCATCGCCGGTGGACGGCTCACCGTCACCCTGCCTCCGCACTCGCTCGTGGTGCTCACGCTGCAGTAGCGAAGCGGCAGCATACCGCACGTCGGCGCGGCCCCCCACCGCGCCTGAGCGCGGCTCCCCACCGCGCCTCGGCGCGGCCCCATCCCGCGCACGAACGGCTCATCACCACCGGGACGCGACGCGAGTCGCGCCCCTATTGTTTTCCCATAGAAGGAGAGCTAGCGTGGTATGGCCATCCCATACGACGATCCATGCCTCCTTCACGACTCGACGTCAAGCAGGGGACGCTCGCCCTGATGATCCTCCGCACCCTCGATGTGCTTGGGCCCTGCCACGGGTACGGCATTGCGCGACGCATCGAGGAGACGAGCGGGCACCGCCTGAGCCTCAACTACGGCACGCTCTACCCCGCCCTTCTCAAACTCGAGCAGGAGGGGGCAATCAGGGCGGCGTGGCGCGCCTCCGAGAACAACCGGCGGGCGAAGTTCTACACCCTCACCGCCGCGGGGCGGAAACAGCTCGCCCGTGAGACACAATCGTGGCAGGAGACGGCCGCCCTCATGGCGGCGTTTCTCGCCCCACCACCGGAGCCCACATGAGACAGCTGCGCGCCTTCCTGCTGCGGGTGATTGGTTCGTTTCGCGCAGCGCCCGACTATCGCGAGGAGATGGAGGCTCATCTCGCGTTCGCGACGCAAGACAACATTCGACGCGGCATGTCGCCCGACGCAGCGCGGCGCGAAGCGCTCATGCAGTCGGGGGGCTTCACGCGTGGCGCCGAAGGCGTCCACGAACGGCACGGCCTCCCGTGGCTGCAGGAGACGCTCCGTGACGCACGGCTGGCTCTGCGCGCGCTGCGCCACAATCCGGCCTACACGTTCGTTGCTGTCATGACATTGGCACTCGGCGTCGGCGCCAACACGGCGATCTTCAGCGTGGTGCGTGGAGTCGTGCTTCGCCCCCTCCCATACCGCGAGCCCGAGCGGCTCGTGAGCCTCGAATCGACCATCGGCGAGCGCGGCTCTTCCGTCTCCGTCCCTGACTTCCTCGATTGGCGGGCGCAGTCGACGTCGATGCGCGGCATCTCCGCCAGCTACACCGGGACGCAGCAAACCGTCCTCACCGGGAGCGGGGAGCCGGAGCGGCTCACGCAGGTGCGCGTCTCGGCGAACACGCTCGAAGTCCTCGGCATCGCGCCGCTCCTCGGTCGTGGCTTTGCCGACGGCGAAGACGATCCCGGTGCTCCGCGCGTCGCGCTCCTTCGGGAGGACTTCTGGCTGCGGCGCTTTGGCGGCGACTCATCGATCGTGGGACGGTCGCTCGTCTTCGATGGCTTCCCCACCACGATCATCGGGATCGCTCCGCGTGCACTCGGCTGGCCCGCCGAAGCCGACGTCTGGATGACGACGCGCTTCACGCCACGCGACGCCGCGCCCGTCGCGCGCGGTGCGCGATGGCTCACCGTGATCGGGCGACTCGCCGACAACGCCACGCTGGCGCAGTCGCGCGACGAGTTTTCGGCGATCGCGACGCGACTGCAACAACTCGACCCAACGCACAACGGCGACGTTGGCACGCGCGTAACGCCCCTTCTCGAGTCGATCACCGGCGACCTGGAGACTCCGCTCTATGTCCTGCTCGGCGCCGTGGGCTTCGTCCTCCTCATCGCCTGCGCCAATGTTGCCAGTCTCTCGTTAGGGCGGGTGGCGGCGCGCGATGGGGAGCTGGCCGTGCGCACGGCGCTCGGCGCTTCGCGCGGCCGTATAGCGCGACAGGTGTTGACCGAGAACCTGGTGCTGGCAACGATGGGCGGCGTCGCGGGGATCGGTGTCGCGGTGCTCGCGCTCAAGGCGCTTCTCGCCGTCGCGCCGGCCGACCTGCCGCGGGTCAGCGACGTCCGCCTTGACGGGAGCGTCATCGCCTTCACCCTCGCGCTCACCGTCGTCTCCGGGATTGTCTTCGGCGTCTTCCCGGCGGTGCGTGCGGCCGCCACGGGGGTGCACGACCGTCTGCGATCGGCGGGGCGCAGCGGTCGCGGCTCGCGAGAGAGCGGCAAGTCACGACGCGTGCTCGTCGTTGCCGAGGTGGCGCTGGCCGTGGTACTCGTCACCGGAGCTGGGCTCCTGCTGCGGAGCTTTGCCCTGCTGCGCGCCGTCGACCCGGGCTTTCGTACGGACGGGGTCACGACGTTTACCGTCCTCCTTCCGTCGACGCGCTATGACGGCGACGCACGGGTGGAGTCCTTCACCGCCGACCTCCTGGCGCGCCTTCACCGCCTCCCCGGGGTGTCGTCAGCCGCAATGTCCTTCGCCCTTCCCCTGAGCGGCGACTCGTTTGGCTTCACGTTCACCATCAGTGGGCGCGAGACGGCGAATGGCGCCGACGAGCCGCGCGCACAAGCGCGCGTCGCGAGCGACGAGTACTTCGCCGCGATGGGGATTCCCCTCCTGCGCGGACGCCTCTTCGACGAGCGCGACCAACGAGGCGGGCATCAGGTACTGGTCATCAGTTCCGAACTGGCGCGACGCTACTTCCCTGACGAGGATCCGATCGGCCGGGTGCTGCAGACCGGTTGGGGCAATGGCATCCCCGGGCAGTCGTTCGGCGGCGAGGTGATCGGCGTCGTGGGCGATGTGCATCAGTCGGCGATCGAGCAGGACGCCACCCCGCACATGTACATGCGGGCCGCGCAGTGGCCGCTCGACGAGTTCGACGTCGTCGTGCGCTCGAGTGCGCCGTATTCCGCCGTGGTGAGTGGCGCTCGCGGCGTGTTGCGCGCCCTCGATCCCGACATTCCGCTCGGCGCCGCTCGTCCGCTTGGCGATCTCGTCGACGGTGCACTGGGGCACCGGCGCTTTTACATGCTTCTCCTTGGCGCGTTCGCCGGCGTTGCGCTTGCGCTCGCCATCGTGGGGATCTACGGCGTGATGGCGTATGGGGTGCGGCTGCGCCGGCAAGAGCTCGGCGTGCGCCTGGCGCTGGGCGCTTCACGAGGCGGAGTCGTTCGACTGGTCCTGGGGGACGGTTTGCAGCTGGTGGCCATCGGCATCGTGGCTGGAACCCTCGCCGCGTTCGCCCTCACTCGGCTCCTCGCGTCGCTGCTCTACGAGATCAAGCCGACCGACCCCGCGACGTTCTCTGTGTCCGTGCTGGCGCTCGTCGCCGCCGCGACGATCGCGTGCGTTCTTCCGGCGCGGGGCGCGTCGCGACTCGATCCGGTCGAGACGATACGAGCGGATTAGGTCTCGTATGGCTGGCGGTGGGGTCGCGCGACGCCTGTGCATGACGCACACTACGGCATGCGCACTCCTCACCTGACGCTCGGCATCCTCCTCCTGACGGCACTCTCTGCGCGCGATGCACGCGCGCAGGAGCGCCGCCCCATCCTCGCGGTCTTCGCGCACCCCGATGACGAGCGCATCATCGCTCCCCTCTTCTCGCGCCTCTCGCGCGCGGGGCGCGAAACGCACCTCGTCATCGCCACCGATGGTTCGCAGGGGGTGCGCGACTACGCCAAGATTCCCGCGGGGGCGTCGCTGGCGGCGGCGCGCGTGAAGGAAGCCGAGTGTGCAGCGCGTCGGCTCGGTGTGCGCAAGTTGCACCTGCTGGGGCTCCCCGATGGCGGGCTCGCCTCGTTCGAGCAGCTCGGCAAACTTCGGACAGCGGTCGCCGCCATCATCGACTCCGTCTCACCCGCGGCGATCATCACGTTCGGCCCCGAAGGGGGGACCGGTCACCCCGACCATCGTCTCGTGGGCGATGTGACCACGCAGGTCGTGCAGGGCGAGGCGAAGTACGCCGGCATCGACCTGCTCTATGCCTCGCTGCCAACCGAGCGGCTGCGTTCCGCGCCCAAGGCGTCCCCAACCGTCAACGGCATGGCCGCGTCGCTCCTCAGCGTTCGCGTCCCGTTCGAGGCGCGCGACCTGGTGGCGGCGCGCGAGGAGTTCGCCTGTCACAGGAGTCAGTACACCGCTGGTGAGATGGAGGCGGTGATGCGCTATCTCACGCATGCGTGGAATGGAACGGTGTGGCTGCGCCCGTGGCAGGGGGCGCTGCACACCCCGGATGTTCTAGGTCACTAGCGCGCTCGAGTAGCGACCGGTCGCTACCCTCGGCGAGACGGACGAACGGACTACCGCTCTGGAGCTATGAGGGAGTGAATGCCGCCGTTCGGCGATATGCCGCAGATGTTAGGCCCGTATTGCACCGGGGTGAGCGAGGTGAAGGTCCAGGCGGGGAGGACGAGCTCGGGGAGGGGGCGCAGCTCATCCCAGCAGTACGCATGACCGTCAGCAGCAAGCCCGCACGACGTCGTCACTCCCACGGCGATCGACGTGAAATGCATCGCCCCCCCTACGCGAACGGGCTCGATGCTCGTCAGCGGATCCATCGAGCCCGAGCCGAACTTTCCGTTGTTCTGCCCCCAGCAGTACGTCTCACCATCCGTCGCGAGGCCGCACGCCGTCCAGAAGCCCACGCCAATGGACTTCCACTTGTGACCGCCGTGCACGAGTTGCGGCGTGAGCGCGCAGGTCGGAACGCCGCCGTCGATGCACGGCTCCAGTGCGTCGGTACCGAGGGAACCGTAATCGCCATGCCCCCAACAGTAGCCGTCGCCATCGAGCGTGACGCCACACGTCGAAAAGAACATCGACGAGATGGACCGGAATCGATGATTGCCGCTGACGGCGATGGGAGAGCGCGAGCACGTGACCGCCGAGCACGGGCTCGTTGCGCCTCTCCCGCCAAGCAGATCCGCCGCCCCCCAACACCAGGCAGCATCTGCGTCATCGATCGCGCACACGTGGCTGTCCGACGAGCTCAACTGGCGAAAGTGATGGTCTCCGACGACCGTCACGGCCTGCGACGTATCGCGCGAAGGCTCGGCGACGGAGTCTCCACCACCGAGCTGCCCCGCACGATTATTTCCCCAACACTTGGTCGAGGCGTCGAGCAGCAGCAGGCAGTTCACCTCGCCCGCTGCGGCGAGCTGCTCGACAGGGCCGAATTCCAGTGATCGCACCGAATCGGTCGCGCGCTCCATGTTCCAGCACGACGCCCGGTGAGTCGCCGACACTCCGCAAAGCGCGGAGCCGAAGGCGAAGACTTTCGCGAACGAGCTTACCGAAACTGGAATCGTCGCCGTCAGGTCATTCGATCGGAACTCGACCAAGGTGGATCCGACATCTCGCGCCACGACCTCCCGCCCGTCCACCGTCACGTTGGCCACCGCCGAGTCGATCACCCGGACCGCGAGCCGGTTGCCCTCGATCGGATTCCCGAATCGATCAGCCGTCTGCGCCGAGACCAGCGCTGCCATGCCATCCATCGGCAAGTCGACCGAAGCGCGCGACACGACAATCTGCGACAAGTCGCCGATCAGCGCGGATTCGTCGAACACCGCGTTCCCCGAGGGTGCCGACACCGTCACATGCAGCGGGCCCACGGTCCGCGGCAAGACCAGGCGCGCGCGCGCGAGCCCCTGCGCATCGGACACCGTGTCAGGGAGCACGAGCACCGCCGTCGGCGACGACACGCTCCAGCGCACGCGCACTTTCACCGCGAAGTGCTGCTTCGCGTCGACTGTGCGCACCACGAGTGAGAGTCGCAGCGTATCCCCCACCTTCCCCGATTGCAGACCTCCCGACTCGAGGTTCACGTAGTAGGAGTGGAACGCAGTTGCCGTGAACACGGCGGGCTGATCGACCCCGTCGGCCGTGGCCTGCACCTCTTGGACGGACACGGTGTCGGCACCAAGTCGCCACGTGGCGCGCGCCAGACCCGCGGCGTCGGTCACCGCCGATACGGGTGCGTTGCCGGCGACTGCGCCAACGAGTCCCACCTTGCCCGCGCCGGCGGCGACGCTGAATCGCACCGTGTAGTTGGGAACAGCCTGATTGTCCGCATCGACCAGTCGCGCGACGATCGGCTGCAGAAGTTCATCGTCGGGCTCGCCGGACTGATCGTTTCCCGACGCGAGCGAAATGCGGAGCGGCGTCTTCACCGACACCGGTGGCGTGGGGGGCTCGCTTCCTCCACCGCACGCCATCGCCGCGATCAGGAGCACACAAACATTTCTTCGTTGGGGCTGCATGCGCGTAACGTAATCGGCGCGCGCTCGCGTCGACAGAGCCCGCGCTTCGCGCGCGTCCGTTGCATCCCCAACTACTGTGTGCGACCGCGTCACTCCTTGCTCGCGCCACCACTCACTCCCCCCGCAACGCCTCGACCGGGTCGAGCCGCGACGCACGTCGCGCCGGCAGCGCCGACGCCACGAGCGCCACGGCGGCGAGCGCTACCGCCACGAACACGAACGTGAGCGGATCGGTCGGCGCCACGCCGAACAGGAGCGCGCGGAGGAAGCGCGAGAGGGCGAGCGCGAGCGCCAATCCAATGGCACCACCGACAGCTGCAAGCGCGAGTCCCTCGCGAAGGATCAGGCGGAACGCCCCCGCGGTCCCGGCACCGAGGGCGATGCGAATTCCCATCTCTCGTGCGCGCCGCGACACGGAATAGCTGATCACGCCGTACACGCCAACGGCCGCCAGCACCAGCGCGACGATTGCGAACGCGCTCATCAGCAAGGCATAGAATCGCGGCGTGGCGACCTGTTCGCCGATCGCTCCCTCGATCGTGATGACGTCCGAAATCGTCACCCCGGGCGCGAGTCGAGCGATTTCGTCCTGCACCGGCGCGAGAGCCGTGGTAGGCGCTCCCTCGGTGCGAAGGACGAGCGTCATGCGTGGCGGATTGAACGAGGTGACGCGTGCATCCACCGTGTCGGCGCCCGCGAGCGCCTGATCGGAGAGGAAGAACATCTCATCCGTCTCGTCGGCGGCCCATGCCCCCTGTTTGGCATTTCCCGTTACGCCGACGACCGTGAAGAGCTCTCCTGGTTCGCCAACGCCCGGCACCTCGAGGCGCCGGCCGATGGGATCGCGTTTCGGCCAGCGATGCTCGGCGAGGCGCGCGTTGACGATCACCGGGCGCGCGGACGATCCGCGGTCCGCCGCGGCGAAATCGCGCCCGCGCAGCATCGGGATACGCATCGTCTGGAAGTACGCCGGGTGTACGATGCGAAAGAGCGCGTGCGGCCTCGTGGCTTCGTCGGGATAGCTCCCTCCCTCCTCCATGTACCCGAGGTTCCAGCTGTCACCGTGTAGGGGGAGATGGTTGATGGCGCTCGCCGACACAACGCCGGGGAGTTGCGAGACGCGAGCGATCAACTCGCGGAAGAACTCCGCACGCGAGGCCGGCGCACTTCGGCTCGACCCCTTCACCGACACCACCATCGATGCGACGTTTGTCGGATCGAAGCCGGGATCGATCGAGGTGAGTGCGGCGAAGCTCTTCACGACGAGTCCAGCGCCGGCGAGCAGTACCACTGCGATGGCGAACTCGCTCATGACGAGGAGGCTTCGCGTGCGACGCCGCTCCCGCCCGTCCGTTCCCCCCCTACCACCCCCCTGCATCAGCCGCCCCACGTTCGTCCGCGACGCAAGAATCGACGGTGCGATCCCGCACAGGATCGCCGACGCGAGCGCCGCGGCAACCAGGTACGCCACGACACGCCAGTCGACGGAAATCGATGACAGCCGCGGAATGTCGGGCGGGGCGACGGCGATGAGAATGCGAATGCCGATGTAGACCAGCACGAGCGCGAGGACACCTCCCGCGATCGCCAGCACGATGCTCTCCACCAACGATTGCCGAGACACCTGGGCGGGCGTCGCGCCGAGCGCCATGCGAACGCCGAACTCGCGCTCGCGCGCCGCCCCGCGCATCAGCTGCAAGTGCGCGACGTTGGCGCACGTGATCAGCAGGACGAACGCCACGCTCGCGAGGAGGATGTACAGCTTATCGCGGATGTCGCCGACGACCTTGTCGCGCAGCGGCGTGATGTCGAGCGCACGCGTCGGTTGGCCGAGTCGCGCGTCGATGCGCGCGTTGATGTCGCGCATTTCGTTCCGGGCCGCGGAGATCGAGACGCCGTCGGCCAGCCTGGCGAACGGGCGCAGCGAGGAACCGCCTCGATCGTTCAACCGCGCGTCGAGCACGAGCGGCGCCCACAGCGTCGCCGAGGTGGCCCAGAACGGCGCGAACATGAAGTCGGCCGGCATCACGCCAATGACGGTGTACGGCTCGCCATCGAGCTGAATCGTCCGGTCGATCGCCTTGGGATCACCGCCGAGGTGCGTCTTCCAGAAGCCCTGGCTCACGACGACGACGCGATCGCTGCCGGGATGCGACGCTTCGTCGCCGAACGTTCGCCCCATCGCCGGCTGCACCCCAAGCATCCGGAACATCTCACCGCTCACGTGCAGCGCCGAGACCTCGACCGGGCTCCCCCTCCCCGCCAGGCTCGGCGTCCAATACTCGGCAGCAGCCATCTGCGCGAACGAGCGCGACTCGTCCTTCCAGTCGAGAAAGGTGGCTGGCGCGACCGACGTCGAGTTGTCGCGCTCCAGGAAGACCAGGCGATCGGGGTCGCGGTATGCGAGCGGCCGAAGGAGGACCGCGTTGACGACAGTGAAGATTGCTGCATTCGCCCCGATCCCGAGTGCGAGCGTGAGGACGACGACGATCGTGTAGGCGGGGGTGCGCAGAAGGGAGCGCAGGGCGTATCGCATGGGGACGCGAGAGAAGCGGACGAGAGTCGGTCGGATCGGGGCGCGACGCCCTAGCTTGCCGTCACGCCTCTCCGTGGACACGCGTCGCGCCATCTTGGTTGCGCGCCGCGAGGCGTGGCCCCTCTCGCCGCGCGCCGCCTGCAGGCGACCGCCGCCGGCCCTATCCCGCTTTGCTCACTTCTCCGCCTCGAACGTCGCCGTCAGCAGCACGAACAGCATCCCCGCAGCCGCCGTCCCCTCCTTCCGGAAGACGAGATACACATCGTGCATCCCGCGCGTCGGCTGCAACACGGCGCGCGCCTGCACGGGAAGTGAGTCGTTGCTCGCCGCGATCATCGCCGTCGTCCCGATGAGCGGCCCGGTCGCCGAGTCGATGTGTACCTCGACCTTTCCACCGGCCGCTCCGTACGCAGCGGGAGCCTGCGCGGCGAGGGTCACCGCCGAAATGCCGGCGAGGTCGAGTTTGCCCAGATTGGCGAATCCGCCGTCGCCACCGGCGATGGTGATCTCGACCGGAATCTGTGGCACCGACATGTGCTGCACACCTTCGGAGAGTTTGGTCGACGCCACCACGATCGTCGGCGCGCGCAGAACCACCGTCGTCTCGGCCGCGGCACCGAGTAGCCCATTGCCACCGAGGTCGGTGTACGACGCGCGCAGCACCACCGCCCCGCTCGTCGACTTGGCCGCCGAGTCGGGGGGCGTGTATTCCCCCTTCACCGGGAGGGTCGGCCCACCGCTTGGCGCTTCGGCGAGGCTCAGGATGTACTGCACGATTTGTCGCGCCTGCGGGTCGGTGAGCTGCGGGTGCGGCGGCATCATCACGGCTCCCCACACGCCGCTCCCACCGCTCCGGATCTTGCGCGCCAGACGCCCGAGTGCACTCGAGTCGCCCTTGTACTTGGCGGCAACCGCACTGTAGGCCGGCCCGACCGATGCCTTCTCCAGGTTGTGACACGAGAGGCAGGTCCCCGCCTCGATGAGGCGACGCCCTTCGGCGTGCGGTACGGTCATCCCGCCGGCACCAGGTTCGGGCGCCTCGGCCATGTATTCCGCCGTCACCCGCACGCGATTGCGCGCGATCGTCCCGCGCGCGAGTGAGCCGTCCTCGCGATCGGTCACGCGCACGGCGTATTGCACCGGACGCCCCGGAAAGAAGAACGACCCATTGCTCCCCGCGAGATCGATCCCGACCTTCGGCGGCTCGTTGCCAGCCGCCACCTGCACTTCGGCGGTGCCGCGCGCCCCGTGTGCATCGGTGACAGTCAGCGTGGCCGAGTAGCGGCCGGGCGTCGCCAGCGTGAGCGTGCGACTCGCACCGGTGAGCCGGCGCACCACCGCACCGTCGCGTCCGCGCACCGTCCACGCATAGCGCAGCGAGTCGTCGTCGGCATCCTTGCTCCCGGCGGCCGACAGCTGCACACGGAGCGGGAGCGCTCCCGCCGCGCGATCCACGCTCGCCACGGCCACCGGGGCGCGGTTCCCGGCGTTGTACTCGATGCGGATGAGGCGCGAGTCGTCGTTCCCCGAGAACCAAGTGGTCCCGTACTCCAGCACATACAGGTCGCCGTTAGGGCCGAACGCCATGTCGATCGGGTTGGCGAACTTGTGGCTCGGCATGAAACGCTCCATCGACGCGTAATTCCCCGCCGAGTCCATCGTGACGGCCATGATCCACCCGCGCATCCACTCGTACGTCAACAGCTTGCCGTCGTAGTACGTCGGGAACGGACGCGCCGCAGCTGCAAAATCCTGCTTGTGGATCACCGGGCCGGCCATCGCTGTGCGCCCGCCAGTTGCAAGGAGCGGGAACTCCGGCGAGGGGCCCGCCGGATACCAGTAGAACGCCGGCATCGCCGGCGGCAGGTCGCGCATCCCGGTGTTGTTCGGCGAATCGTTGACCGGGTGCTGCGGGTCGAATGCGGGGCCGGCGATCATCGTCGCCTGGTCCACGTCGCGATACGCCTTGTTGTTGCCGACAAAATACGGCCAGCCGTAGTTTCCGGGGCGCGGCGCACGATTCACCTCGTCGTGCCCCTTGGGACCACGATCCACCGAGTCGACCGACGCGTCCGGGCCTACGTCTCCCCAGTACAGAACGCCGTCGTGCGGATCGACGGCGATGCGGTACGGGTTGCGGTGCCCCATCGTGTAGATCTCCGGCCGCGTCTTGGGCGTTCCGGGTGGAAAGAGATTCCCCTCGGGAATCGTATACGTCCCGTCGGGCTCCGGATGGATGCGGATGATCTTCCCGCGCAGGTCGTTGGTGTTGGCCGACGACTTCTGGGCATCCCACGGCGCGCGCCCCGGGCGCTCGTCGATCGGCGCGTATCCGGTGGCGAACGGATTGGTATTGTCCCCGGTCGACATGAACAGGTTGCCGTGCCCGTCGAAGGCGATCGATCCCCCCGTGTGGCAGCACTGTTCCCGCTGTGTAGGGATCTCGAGCAGGACCTTGGCCGACAACATGTCGATCGAGTCGCCGCGCATGTGATAGCGCGCGAGCACGTTCTTGGGATCGGGTCCTTCGGGCGAATAGTACATGTAAATCCACCCGTTCGTCGCGAAGCCCGGGTCGAGCGCGAGCCCGAGCAACCCATCCTCGGCGCGCTCCCCAGTCGTGTACTGCAGGCTCACCGGGATGAAGCCGATCTGGTGCACGCGCTTGTCCTTCGGCGTGTAGAGCTTGATCGCACCGCGACGCTCGATGAACAGGACACGCTCGTCGGGGAGCACCGCGAGTTCGATCGGCTCGACGAACTTCTCGGCGAGGACGACGGGAGTGAAGCGGTTCTCCTCGGGGCGCGCCTTGCGGTAGTCCAGCACGCCGTTCCCCATCGCGTAGCGCAGCCCTCCCCTGAGGTGCGCGAGGAACGGTGCCTCGCTGTACGTCTCCTCGGTGTGTCCCATCGCCGTGTACCACGCGCGCCCGCCGTCGTAGTCGTGGTACCAGCTCATCGTATGGTGGGCGCCGTTGATCCCCCCCTCGTAGCTCGTCTCGTCGATCTCCACGAGGACGTGAATGCTCGGGTCGATCGACTTGAAGTTGTAGAACTCGTCGGTGCGCTTCCAGCGGGCCGGCAATCCCCGTGTGGAGCCGTGCGTCGAGTCGACGGTCACGAAGACCGCCGAGCGAACGTTCGGGTTGTTGGGGTGGCTGGTGAAGTACGCACCGGCCAGGTGGTTGTACCACGGCCAGTCGTACTCGGTGTCGGTCGCCGAGTGCACGCCGACCCATCCCCCTCCCGCCTGGATGTATCGCTCGAATGCCGACTGTTGCACGTCGTTGAGGACGTCGCCCGTCGTGCTCATGAAGACGACTGCGCGATAGCGGCGCAGGTTCCGGTCGGAGAAGACCGCGGCGTCTTCCGAGGCATCGACGTCGAAGCCCATCTCCTTGCCGAGCGCGCGGATGGTCGCCACACCGGTTTCGATCGAGCTGTGACGGAACCCCGCGGTCTTCGAGAAGACGAGGACGCGCGGCGGGACCGTGATGGTCGTCGCCTGCGCGGAGATGGCAGCGGGCGCAAGGAATGCCGCTGCGAGAACCGCCGCAGCGCGAGAGAAGCGGGAGCGCATGACGCGAGTGGATACGGGAGGGCGCACGTTGGGGCTCTAGAGTCCTCCACCAACTTGCACCATCGCGCAAGGGGACGTGCGCCTGGAGCGCGACTCGAACGACGGCGGGCGCGAGCGTGCGATACGTCACTCGCGCTGCGGGGGGCTGCGCGCCATGTTGGCCTGCAACCCTACCCGGGAGCCATCGCGCGCGCGTCACGCTCGCAGCGAGGGGCGCCCGCGCTCCTCTCCCCATGGCCGAAGCCGACGCGTTCGCTCCACTACCCTCTGCTTCCACACCTTCGACGCCGAATGCGAATGCCACGATTGGCGACGTCTTGCGGCTCGCCGTCGGATCCGCCGTCGTCGCCGCATGTGTGCACGTGGCGCAGGTCGAGTTCCGCTTTCGCATCCTGAAGGAGTTCACCTGGACCGGGCGGGAGTTCGCCTGGCTCGCGCTCGGTGGCTACGTAGCCGAGTTCCTCGTGGCCGCGATTCCGATCCTGCTCGCGATCACCCTCTTCCGCCGATGGGCCGGATTGCGCTTCGCCGCCACGTTGCTCATCGCGCTGGGAGCGTTCTCGATCCTGCTCCTCTTCCAGCGCATCCATCCCCTGTCGCAACTCGTCCTCGCACTCGGCGTCGGCAGCGTCTCCGGGGCGTGGGTGGCGCGAGATCGCGCGAGAGCGAAGCGCTGGTTCAGTCGAGTTGCGGTCGCTGGCATTCTGGCGTTAGCCATCGCCGGAAGCCTGGGCGGTGGAAGACTCTCCGCGTCGATCGCCAGCGAGGGCTCCACTGCTGCGAGTACGGCGACGTCACGCCCCAACATCATCCTCCTCATCCTCGACACGGTGCGCGCGTCGAGCCTGAGCCTTTACGGATACACGCGCCCCACGACCCCGGTGCTGGACGCACTGGCCCGCGAATCGACGGTGTTCGACGCGGCGTTCTCCACCGCGCCGTGGACCGCGCCGTCGCACGCGAGCATGATGACCGGTCTCTGGGCGAGCCAGGCCGGCGCCGACTATGTCAACCCGATGTACGACTCCCTCACGACCGTCGCGCAGGTTCTGGATCGTTTGGGATACCGGACCGGCGGCTTCATGGCCAACGCCGGGTACGCGGGATACCAGCTCGGGATCGCGCGCGGCTTCGTGCACTACGAGGACTTCCCCTTCTCCTGGTGGCAGGCGCTGTGGAGCACGACGCTCAGCCAGACCGGCTCGGCGCGCCTCCTCCTCGAGGCGATTCGCGATGGCGGACGCTGGAAGATCAAGCAGGCGATCCTGCACCCGGACCTGCGCACGACCACGGTCCGGAAGGCCGAGCCACAGACGGCCGCCGACATCGCGACGCACTTCTTCGAGTGGCGCGATCGCGTCGTTGCAGGTGACGGGACCAAGCCGACCGCCAGCGCCCCGTACTTCGCGATGCTCAACTTCTTCGATGCGCACGCGCCATACCGCTCTCCCGACGGTTTCAACGACCGCTTCGGCAAGGGGCGCCGAAAGCTCGATCTGTACGACGGCGCGATTGCCTACGAGGACAGCATCATCGGGAGCATCGTGGAGCGGCTGCGCGCGCGTGGTGACCTCGATCGCACCGTCCTGATTGTCACCGCCGATCACGGCGAGCAGTTCGGCGAGCACAAGCTCAACGGGCACGGGAACTCACTCTATCTCCCGCTCATTCACGTCCCGCTGCTCGTACACGCCCCCAAACGAGCCCCCGCCGGGATACGCGTGGCCGCGATCGTCTCGCTCCGCGACATCGCCGCAACTCTCGTTGACCTGGCCGGCGGCGAGGAGGGGGCGATTCCCGGCACGTCACTCGCGCACGCGTGGCGCAACGACGACCTCTCGAAGTTGAGTCCAGTCCTCGCGGAGGCGGCCGAGGCGGTGAATCCGACGAAGAGCAACCTCACGCGAACAGGCCCGATCCGCGCGATGCTCGATTCGGCGGGACACTTCATCCACTACAACAACGGGCGTGAACAACTCTTCGACTGGCGACGGGACACGAGCGAGCTCGCCGATCTTGCAGCTGCCGACTCGGCGAGCGTGCGTATCGCCGGGTATCGCGCGCGCATCAGCGCCCTCCTTGGCGTCGGCTGGCCGGTCCCGCGCCGGCGACAATACTGACGCGGCAACGCGCCCGGACGCGCGAGAGTCGCCCGGAGCGATTCGGCGAGCTTCAGGCGAGTCGACGACCGACTATTCGGGCCGCTCGCGTTGCTCGGTGGGAAAGAGGATCGTACTCAGCAGGTACGGCGTGCGGTCGTCGCGCGGTGCGTTCGCCGCGATCTCGTGGAGGAGCGCGCCGACCTGTGCGACGACCGCGCCCAGTTCCTCATCCGTGAGCCACGCAACAAACTGGCGATAGCTGACGGCGTCACGGAGGGGGTGGGCGCCGCGCCGATCGAGATACGCGTTGAACTCGGCGAGTAGCGCCCCGAGCGCCGCCGTGAAGACGAGGCGATGATCGTTCTTGGTCATGCGCGCTGCGGCGGGTTCGTCGAAGCGCACGCGCTCGCGACGCAGGGCATACCGCCGCTCGACGGTTCCCCGCACCTGCTCTTCGCCGGTGACCTGGAGCAATCCGCCCTTCACGAGCGCGGCGACGTGTCGATACACCGTCGCCTGTGACACGCCGGGGAGTCGCTCGCACAGTTCGGCCGTCGTCAACGTACGGTCGCCGGAGAGCGCATTCACCAACCGAATGCGCACCGGGTGCATGAGGAGGTCGGACGCCGGCGTGGACATCTGGACTGGGCTCCTGTATTATTCTCAATATTGAGAATGTAGCATCCGTTTGCGCGCCACTCCAGTCACTCCGAGGAATCGGCAATGTCCAACTCGAAGTCCGTCGCTGACTCGATGGTTGCCCCGGCCCCACTTCCGGCGGAAGGGCGACTGGTCACGGTCGGAGCGACTCGGCTCTTCACTCGCGTGCGCGGATCCGGCGACGCGGTCGTCGTTTTCGTTCCCGGCGCCGGCGCGATGGGATTGGACTTCTACGGGTTGCAGGAGCGGATGTCGGCGCACGCGACGACGCTCGTGTACGACCGGGCGGGGACCGGGTGGAGCGACGATGTCCCCCTCCCACGATCGCTCGGCGCGGTGACGCAAGAGCTGCACGCCCTCTTGCGCGCGCTCTCCCTCCCGGCTCCCTATCTGCTCGTCGGTCATTCGTTAGGTGGCGCCATCGCGCGGCACTTCGCCCAGTTGTTCCCGGGCGACGTACGCGCCCTCCTCCTCGTGGATCCGGCGCACGAGGACGGGCCGGCGCACTATCCACCGGAGGTGCGCGCGATGAGTGACGCCGCCGACGATGCTCCCCTTCCCGAGCTCCCGACCGAGCTCCTGACGCTCTGGAAGGTCGCCATGGCAGAGAAGCTGTCGCGAATTCCGACAGACGTGCGCGAGGCGCTCGTCGCCCAGCACATGGTGCGCGCCCGCACGGGGCTCGAGGAGGGGCGCCATGTCGAGCGGCTCGTCTACGCCGAGCTGCGCGCCGCGCCGCCCACGCCTGATGTCCCCCTCCTCGTCCTGACAGCGATGGGGACCGAAGAAGGACCGACGCAGTTCCTCCCCGTCCCCATCCAACGCGCCCTCAACGATGGAAAGCGGATCGTGCATCGCGCCCTCGCGGCGTCGGTCCCGCGAGGCGAGGAGCGCGCGCTCCCCGAAGCGGTGCACACCTGGGTGTGCACCGAGCAGGAAGACGACGTTGCGCGCGCGATCGACGAGCTTCTAGCTCGCAACTGACCCTCCCCTCGCGTGCCAATCCAGCACGCGCAACGCACGTAGCGTGATCCAGCGACTGGGCGCCCCGACCTCGCCCTCCATGTGCTCGTCGAACGAGTCGCGCGGCGTTCCGTCGAGGAGCCACCGCCCATCGCGCTGCCGGCGGGCGACCACCGCGTCGATCGCCTCGCCCACGCGCTCGTCAGGCGTCGCACCAGCGCTGCTCAGGTAATCGAGCGCACGCAAAACGTCGTACTGCCACATGCTGGGGAAGACAAACTCGGTCCAGGGCCGCATCGGACGCCCGCCCTTGCTCGCGTCGATGCGCTCTCCGGTCGAGAGGCGGCGCAGGAGTTTCCGTTCCAGCAGGTATTCCTCCCCGCGCCGCCGCGCTTCGCGCACGCCGCCGTGCGCGGGATTCGCGCGCTCGTATTCCAGCAAACCTTCCAGCACGCAGATCGTGGTGTGGAATGACGAGCGAACCGAGCCGCGTTCGGCCTCGCAGTTCCATCCGCCATCGGCAAGCTGCTCGCCGAGGAGTCGGTCGGCCAGGCGCGGGCTCGGCACGCCGAAGTAGGCGCCTAACGCCAGCGCCCCCCCGTTGATGCACGGCTCGACCTCCCCCTCGAAGAAGGGAGAGCTACCGAACTCCTCCCCCCAATCGACGTGGTCGCGCACACGCGCGGTCATCTCCCTTACGCGCACGTCGCTGGGGTCGGCGCCGAGCGCGCGCAGGTGGAGCATCGAGTAGAGATTCGAACGCCAGAATGGCGTGCGCTCGCCATCACCAAAGTTGCCATCCGGACGCTGCGTCGCGAGTAGTCGCGCCCCCCACCCCTCGCGCGCCACCCGCGCACGCTCGCGAGCGACCCTCGCTGCCGATTCTCCCTGCAGGTCGCGCATCACCTGCCAGCGAATTGACGGGTCGCTGTCGAGGAGCCAGGAAATGACCTTGTCGTTCCCCGCATCAGAGGGGGCGGGGTTGGCAGGCGTTGGTTCCATTCGGGCGATCCTTGCCGCACACACCGATATCGCGGCGGCGACGAAAGAGTGATGGGTGCTGGCGACGGCGACGGCGACGGCGACGGCGACGAAACCTGCCTGCGCGACGATCAGGGCGCCATCACCGTTGTCGTAGCCTCTTTGGTACGTGAACGAGATGTGACCACGGCGTCGGCGTCGGGCGCGGGAGGGCGTTGCCGCGGACGATCGCCACGCTCAATCTTTCCGCTCCGCTCGCGCAGCGCAGATCCCCTGCCCCGTCGCGCGGCGCGACAACGATCCACGCCAGGAGCCCCCCTCCGATGATGACGTACAAGGATTTCTATGATGGAACCGAGATCAAGTGGTGCGGCCGGGGAAAGGAGCTCAAGGCGATCGACGAGCGCGTGAAGGCGGCGGAGTTGCAGCCGACGGCGGCCAACCTGATCGCCGTTTATACCGCAGCGATCGGGTGGGGATGGCGCAAGGCGCAGAAACATGGCGACAAGCGGACCGAGAACTTCAGCCTCCGCCTCAAGAAGATTCAGACGCTCGTTGGCGAGGTGGAGAACGACCTCCGGCAGTTGGGCTTTGATATTGCCAGCCTGCGCAAGGCGGCGCTGAGCTATGAGAAGAAGAAGGTGCAAGGGAAGAAGGGTGGGCTGCGCTCGCTGGGCAAAGGGTACAGCCACGAGCGCAAGGAATTCCTCGCCACCAAGAAAGGGGGCGTCTCCAAGGACCAGGGGATCGCGCCCAAGGCGGGGAGCCTCGTGGGGGAAGTCCTCAAGGCGGCGGGCGCAGCGAAGCTCAAGGCGGTCAAGGCGAGCGACGGTACGGTCGCCGACCTCGCGTCGAATCGCGCCGGCGTCAACCTCCTCACGCGGGTGCACGGGAAGGAGATCAAGGACATCTCGTCGAAGGACTACGAGGACATCGTCGCGATGGTCGAGGCGGGCGAATACATGGGGATGGTCTCGCAGCGCTCCGAAGTCAACTTCGTGCGCAAGACCGATCGCGTGTCGAAGTTCCTGACGTGGTGCGAGAACGGCCTGTACTACAAGCAGGATGGCGTCCCCTACACGTCGGTCGGGCACGAGCTGTATGCGATGGACAAGTACGGCAATCTCATCACGATGCCGGTGGGGCTGTTCTACAACAAGCAGACACGCGTCTACGACGGGAACGGCGACGCCCAGCACAATCACTCCAGCCTCAACGCGGGGGCCGACGTGATCTCGGCTGGAGAGATCGAGTTCCAGCAAGGACGCATCGTCTACATCAGCAACGAGAGCGGGCACTACAAGCCGAAGGCCCGTCAGCTGCAGAACTGTGTGAACTCGCTCAACCTCGCCGACGAAGCCGACCTCAGTCAGCTCAAGGTGAACGTCTGGGACGGAAAGAACATGGTGATGTACAACGATCACACCCAGTTCCTGACGGCACGCTACTAGCCGCGCGCATAACGCAGACGAGCCGCTGCACGCAACGCGCGCAGCGGCTCGCTCTTTTGGTTCGCGCTACTGCGCCGTCTTCGGCATCACCTTCTTCATCAGCTCCTTCACCGCCGCCTCGAGCTGCTGGTCGCGCCCCGCCGTCATCACGGCAGGATCCATTCGCACCTTGATGTCGGGCTCGAACTGGTTCCCCTCACCGAACTTCCCGTCGGGCGTTCGCCACCCGCCCATGGGGATCCCGAAGTAGACGGTCGGGTCGATCTGCGTTTCCCACCAGACAAACGTCCCAGTGCCTGGCACCGGCATCCCGACCGTCTGGCCGATCTTCTTCTCCCGGTACGCCAGGGGGAAGAGATGCGCGTCGGAGTAGTCGCTCTCGTTCACCAGGACGATCGATGGCTTGGTCCACTTGTCGCCCGGCTCGACACCGACCTTCTGCCCGTGCGGGATGATGTCGAAGTAAGCCTTCCCGCTCAGGAAGTCGGAGAGCTGTTCGTGGATGTTGCCGCCGCCGTTGAAGCGGGTGTCGACGACGATCGCCTCCTTCGTCCACCCTCGGCCGAGCGCCTCCTCGAACACATCGCGCATGCTGGCATCGTTCATCGAGCGCACATGCACGTACGCAATCGTCCCGTGCGACAATGAGTCGACCTCCGCACGGCGTTGGCGCACCCAGCGCTCGTACAGCAGCTGGTTCGCCGCGCCGCCTCCGATGGGTTTGACCGTCTCGTCCCAGCGCGCGTTCGCCGTCGGATCAAAGACCGATAGCAGGATCAGGCGATCGACCTTGCGGTTGAGAAGGCGATAGTAGTCGGTGTTCGGTTCGATCGTCTCACCATCGATCTTCTCGATGATGTTCCCGGCGCGAATGCGCGACGTGGCGTTGTCGACCGGCCCGCCTATCACGACCTCGGCCACCTTGATTCCGGCTCCCGAATACGACTGGTCGTAGAGCAGCCCCAGTTCAGCAGTCTGGTCGGTGTTCGGCGACTGCGGACGGAAGCCACTTCCCGTGTGCGACGCGTTCACCTCGCCGAGCATCTCGCTCAGCATCTCGGTGAAGTCGTAGTTGTTCGTGATGTAGGGGAGGAAGCGCTTGTACGTGCGATAGTAGTAGACCCAGTCCGCGCTGGTGATCTCCGGGAGATAGTACTTCTCCTTGAACTGACGCCACGCGTGATCGAAGATGTAATCGCGCTCGACCGACGGGCGCAGCACCATCTCCCCGTTGGTGCGGAAGGGCGAGGCCTGGCCGTTCTCGGTGTTGATCTTCTGAACCTTTCCGTCGGCGAGGAGGAAGAGAAACTTGCCGTCGGGCGCGAGTTCCATCGCCCCCACGTTTCGCGCGCCGAGCTTGGTGAAGAGCTTCGTGTCGTGCGTGCGCAGCTCGGTCACCCAGATGTCATTTCCCTTGTCGAACGCGGTGAGGTAGAACAGTCTCTCGCCGTCCTTTGAAAGCGTCCATCCATTGAGCGACGAGGTGTGCACGGTGAGGCGCGCCTTGCGCTCATCGAGGTTTGGCCAGTCGATGACGATGGCGCGCGCCGAGTCGCCCTTGGCCTTCGCGGCGGTCGAATCGCTCTTCGCCTTGGCCTTGGCGGTGGAGTCCTTCGCCTCGCGCTCCTTGGCCAGCGCCAGTTCTTCCTTCGACAGGCGGAAGCGATCCCACGCCGCGCGGGAGAAGAACATTCCGTACACGTCCCCGGTGATCGTTCCCCCGCCCTGCTGGCGCGCGCCCTCGCGATCGCTGAACCAGATCATCCCCTGCCCGCCCAGGACCCAGAGCGGCGCAATATTGTTGTAGCCGCTGTGCGTGAGGTCGTGGATCGTCCCTTTTCCGTCAGCCGCAACGAGTCCCACCTGCGGCGTGAAGATCCGGTCCTTGAGCCCGAACTGCACCAGGAACCACTTCCCGTCGGGGGACCACTGGTAGTACTGGTCGCCGTCGGCGTAGGAGTAGTTGTGCTCCGCCGACATGATGGTGCGCGACTGGTGCGTTGCGAGGTTCACCACCTTGAGCGTGACGCGGTTCTCGAGGTACGCGACCTCCTTTCCATCAGGGGAGAAGTCGGGCTGGTACTCCTCGGCGGTTGTCGCCACCACTGGCGTCTCCTTCAGCAACGTCGACGAAGAGAAGTACGGCTCCTCGGCGCGAGCGATGGTCGTCGTGTAGACGTTCCACGAACTGTCGCGCTCCGCGGCGTACACGAGCGAGCGACCGTCGGGGCTGAAGTGGACGCTGCGCTCCTGCCACGGCGTGTCGGTGATGCGTTTCGTCGTTCCGCCGTCGACGCTGGAGACGAAGATCTCGCCGCGGAAGACGTAGGCGAACTCTTTCCCGTTAGGCGACAGCGTCGCCTCGGTGAACTTGTCGTTGACCGGGACGATCTCGTCGATGGCGGCGCGCCCGTCGGCACCGATGCGAATCGCGACCTTTTGCGGCTGCGCGCCGTTGGTGCGGGCGAGCGTGTAGATCTCGCCGTCGTAGGTGAAACAGAGCGTCCCGTTGTTGGCGCGCGTGAGGAACCGCACCGGGTTCTTCGTGAAGTGTGTGAGCGGCGTTGCGGCGGCGGGGTCGGTGAGCGATCCGCGTACCACGTTGAACGACCCACTCCCCTCGTTCAGGTAGACGTAGCCATCACCATCGAAGACCGGATTGCGATGCTCCCCCGCCACCGAAGTGAGCTTCGTGTAGTTCTTGCCGCGAGTGTCGTACGTCCACACGTCGCGCGTGACGCTCGACGTATGGTGCTTCCGCCATTGGTCCTCGTATCCCTTCACGTCTTCGTACAGGATGCGCGTACCGCCATCGTCCACGACCGCATTCACTGCGGGAACGGGCAACGTCATCGTGACGCGCCCGCCGGTGACCGGCACCGAGTACAGTTGGGTCATCAGCCCAATGGGGAACTGCGCGTTGCTCGCCAGCGGCTGACGAAACGCCGAGAAGAGGACGCTCTTGTCGTCCGCCGAGAACGAGCTTGGTACCTCGCGCGCCGAGTGAAAGGTGAGGCGCGTGGCCTCGCCCCCGGTCGACGGCATCACGAAGACGTCGAAGTTGCCGTAGCGGTCGGATGCGAAGGCGATCGACTTCCCGTCGTGGCTCCACACCGGCGCGTACTCGTACGATTCACCCAGCGTAAGCGGTGTCGCATTGCCGCCGGCTGCAGGGACAGTGTAGATGTCTCCCTGATAACTGAAGGCGATGGACTGGCCGTCGGGAGAAATGGCCGGATAGCGAAGCCACAGCGGCGCCCCTGCTGGCGGCGCGATCGGACGTGGCGTTCCGCCCGCGACGGAGGCGAGGAGCGCGACGACGGAGACAGTGCGGAGCATCGAGACGGTACCGGTTGAGGTGGAACAACCCCATCCCCCAACTTGGCGCGGACGGAGCCGGCAGGTGAGGGGGAAGTGGGCGCGGGGCGCCGGCACGCGACGAGACGCCGACAGCGTGTGACGAACCGTCTCCTCTGTCGCGAAGGGGTGCGCGTGAGTTGCTTATGCATCCCCGCCCTTCCCGCCCCAGTTCGGAGCGCTGCCATGTCCCGCACGTCTCGCGTCGCGTTGCTGTTCGTCGCTGGACTCTCGTTCGGCTCCTCATCCCCATCCGTGGCGCAGGAGGCGCGCCTGCTGCGCCAGCCAAGTCCGAGCGCGACGGAGATCGCGTTCGAGTACGGCGCCGATATCTGGGTCGTCGCCCGATCAGGCGGCGTCGCGCGACGCATTACCTCGACTCCAGCGATCGAAAGCAACCCGCACTTTTCACCTGACGGGCAGTGGATCGCCTTCACCTCGGATCGTTCGGGTGTGCCGTCGGTCTACGTGGTCAGCGCCAAAGGCGGCGAGCCGTTGCGGCTGACGTGGTACCCCGCCGAAGCGATTGCTCGCGGCTGGAGCAGTGACGGAAGTCGCGTCCTGTATGCCTCGTCACGCGGTAGCGCGCCGACCGACTACAACCGACTCTGGACCGTGGCGCGCACCGGCGGGCCATCGTCGCTGGTCGTGGACGCGTGGGGGAACGACGGTGCGTACTCACCCGACGGCAAGCGCATGGTCGTCGACCGCGTCTCCCGCTGGGACGTGGAGTGGCGCAGCTATCGCGGCGGACAGAACACGCCGCTCCGCATCCTCGACCTGGCCTCGCTCGACGAAGTGCGTCTCCCTAACGAGCGCTCGATGGACATCGCCCCGGTCTGGGTCGGCAGCAAGGTCTTCTTCATCTCCGACCGGGACTGGGCGAGCAACGTCTGGTCGTACGACGTCGCCTCGGCGCGCCTGACGCAGGTCACGCACTTCAAGGACGCCGAGGTCAAGTCGCTCGGCGGGAACGCCGGCCAGCTCGTCTTCGAGCAGGACGGATACTTGCACACACTCGACCCGGCGACCGGCGCGTCGCAGAAGCTCTCCGTCGTGGTGCAGGGCGACTTCCCGTGGGCCGAGACGCGGTGGGAGGACGTGACGGACCGCATCCAGTCGGCCGCCATTTCTCCCACCGGCAAGCGCGCGCTCATGGAGGCACGTGGCGAGATCTTCACCGTTCCCGTCGAGCAAGGGGACGCTCGCAACCTGACGCAAAGCTCCGGCGTAGCCGATCGCGCCCCCATCTGGTCGCCTAACGGGAAGGAGATCGCCTGGTTCGCCGATTCGGGGAGCGGTTACCGACTCTACATCGGCTCGCAGGATGGGATGGGCGCCACGCGCTCGCTCCCGATCGGCGACGCCAAGATGGCGTGGGAGCCCGAGTGGTCGCCCGATGGCTCGCGCATCGCCTTCGTCGACAACAAAGTGCGGGTGCAGGTGATCGAGGTGGCGAACGGGAAGATCACCACGGCCGACGTGGGCGGAAGCAACGTCGACCGCGGGCGGACCGGGCTGCGATGGTCCCCCGACTCGAAGTGGCTCGCCTATGCGAAGTCGTATCCGAACATGATGCACCGACTCGTCGCGTGGTCGCTGGAGAGCGGGCGTGCGCAGCCGATCACCGACGCGATGGCCGACGTCGCGGCGCCGGCCTGGGACCGCGGCGGGCGCTATCTCTACTTCCTCGCCAGCACCAACGTGGGGCTCGGCACCGGGTGGGCCAACACCAGCTCGATCGGTGCGAACCCAAGCTATGGTGTGTATGCGATGGTCCTCCGCTCGGACGACCCGACTCCCTTCCCGCTCAAGAGCGACGAGGAGGCGACGCCGCCGCCGGCGAAGCCCGACACGAGCGCGGTCGTCGTGCGCGTCGACCTGCCGGGGATCGACCGGCGCATCCTCGCCCTCCCAATGCCGGTACGCCACTACGCGCTCGTGGTGGCGGGCGCACGCGGCACGGTCTTCGTGGGTGAGCGCGTCGACAACCAGCCCGGCCTCACGCTGCATCGATTCACGCTGGCCGAGGCGAAGGCCGAGGATTTCACGCGCGGCGTGCGAAACGTGTCGGTAACCAACGACGGAAAGAAGATGCTCTATCAGCAGGGGAGCTCGTGGTCGGTGGTGGGCACCGACGCGCCCCCTGCCGCAGGCAAGGGTGCGCTCAAGGTCTCGCTCCGTATGCGGCTCGATCGACAAGCCGAATGGCAGCAGATGTTCGACGAGACGTGGCACTACGAGCGCGACTACTTCTACGATCCGAACATGCACGGCAACGACTGGAACGCCGTTCGCGCCCGCTATCGCCCGCTGGTCGCGCACGTGCGGCATCGCTCGGACCTCAACTTTATCCTGGATATGGTCAACGGCGAGCTCTCCGTCGGCCACAGCTTCGTCTTTGGCGGCGACATGCCGCAGGTCGATACGGCGCGCGTGGGGCTGCTCGGCGCGGACCTCTCGGCGGACGGAGGGCGCTGGAAGATCGGGCGGATCTATACGTTCGAGAGCTGGAATCCCGGTCTCGCCGCACCTCTGGATCAACCCGGCTTGCGTGTGAAGACGGGAGATTACCTGCTCGCGGTAAATGGTGTGCAGCTGACGGCTGCCGATGATCCGTATCGCGTGTTCGATGGAACGCGGGGACGGCAGACGGTACTGCAAGTCAACAGCCGTCCGTCGACCGACGGTGCATGGACGGTGACCGTGACGCCGATCGGGAACGAGTTCTCGCTCCGGCAACGGGCATGGGTCGAGGACAACCGCCGCTTCGTCGATGAGCGCTCGGGGGGGAAGCTCGCCTATGCCTGGATCCCCAACACCGGGGGTCCCGGCACCGCATCGTTTGACCGTTACGTCTTTGCGCAGCAGGACCGCGCCGGCGCGGTGATCGACGAGCGCTTCAACGGCGGCGGAAACCTCGACGACTACATGGTCGACCACATGACGCGCACGCTGCGCGCGGCGATCACCAACGAGGTCCCGGGCGGCGCGCCGTTCCGCCTCCCGCAGGGCGTGCTCGGCCCCAAGGTACTCCTCATCAACGAGCTCGCCGGATCCGGTGGCGACTACTTTCCGTGGGCCTTCCGGCAACAGAAGGTTGGTCCCCTCATCGGCGCGCGCACCTGGGGAGGGCTGGTGAAGTCATCCGTGCACTATCCGCTCGTCGACGGCGGCGCCGTGACGGCGCCCGACAATGGCGTCTTCGACCCGGTCAACGGCAAGTGGGTCGCCGAGAACGAAGGCGTCCCGCCCGACATCGAGGTGATCACCGAGGCGAAGGCCACCGCTGCGGGGCGTGACCCGCAGCTCGAGCGCGCGGTCGACGAGGCGATGAAGCTGGTGAATGCGGCGGGCGCGCGGACCGTCACGCCGCCGCCATTCTCCAAACCGTCGAAGCGGCCGTGATGAACTAACGTCCCTCCGCGACCACCCCGCGCACGAAGTCCAGCACGCGGTCGACATCGGCTTCGTTGGAGGCGATGCCGAACGAAATGCGCACGGCCCCCGTCCCCTTCTGCGTCCCGATGCAGTCGCGGAAGGAGTCGATCCCGCCGGTCGTCGCCGCCGAGAAGCACTCGTCGATGTCGCGTTTCGTCAGCCGCAACGCGATCTCGCTCGCCCCCGGATTGCAGAAACAACCGGTGCGCAGCGAGATCCGCTCGGCGCCCGCACGCAATTCGATCTCCCGGTGATCGATGCAGGCACCGTCGGCGGTATGAAAGTTCAGCGCGACGGTGCCTCCGCGCCGGTCGGAGGTCGCCGGACCGAGGATATGCACGTACGTTCCGCCGTCCTGCCGCTGCAACGGCGCCAGCCCCTCGAGCAGGCGCCGCGTGAGCGCCTTGACGCTGGCGTTCACGGCATCGATCCCCACCTCATCGATGATGTCGAATCCAAAGGTGATCGCCGGGATGCCGAGGTAGTCGACCGTTCCATCCTCGAACGCCGCCTCGCCAGGTGCAAGGATGTGTCGGTCGGATTGGACAGACGCTACCGAGATCGTGCCGCCCGCGAACCACGGCTTTTCGAGCTTGGCCAGGGCCGAACGTCGCGCGATCAGGGCGCCGACGCCGGTCGGGTAGCCGAACATCTTGTAGAACGAGAGCGAGACGAAGTCGGGATGGTACTTGGAAAGGTCGAGTCGGTTCGTGGGAACGAAGGCAGCCGCGTCGAGCAGCACGTCCCATCCTGCGTCGTGCGCACGGGCGATCCCCTCCAGCGGATGCTGCACACCGGAGAAGTTCGACTGCGCCGGATAGGCGAAGAGATTGTGTGCTTCCTCTCGTCTCGTCGCGAGCGCGGCGTCGAGCGTCGCCTCGGGCATCCGCAGTTCGTCATCGAGCGTGACGTAGTTCACCTCGGCGTGTCGCGCCCGCGCGTACTCGCGGATGCCGAGCACCGAGTTGTGGTTGTCGAAGGAAAGGAGCAGATGCGAGTCCTTCGAAAACGGATACGACTCGCCGACGATCTTGAGCGCGTGGCTCGCGTTGGCAGTGACGATCACCACGTACTCATCCGGGTCGGCGCGGAAGAAGTCGAGGACGCGGCGTCGAGCCCCCTCCACCGCCTCGGTCGCGCGAACGGAGACTGGACTCAGCGAATGCGGATTCCCGAATACGGTTCCGCTGAGCATCTCGCCGTGCCGCCGCACCTGCGACGCTCCGTACAGCCCGCCACCGGTGAAATCCACGTACACCGAGCCGTCGGCGTCGAGGCGCGCATACTCGCGCGCGCGCAGCGTCCTGAGCGCCCCCGAGGCGCGCGACGTACTGGTCGCTTCGGTCGCGTGATGCGGCAGTTCCTGTTCGATTGGCAAGGTCAGGATCCCCTCCGTTCAGTTGTCTTCTCGACGAAGACACACGTGCAATATCGGCTCCAAGGTGTCGTGCAAGCGGGGAACCTCCAAGGGGGGAAACCGTGTACGTCCTGTGCAGAAGCTGCCAGATTGGTGTTACGTCACATAGATGAGGAGCCCGAGATCATGAGTGAGCATCAGGCGTCAGGCCAGGGTGAGATGAGTGGAAGCGGTTCGGTCGCCGCGCCCGCGCGAACGGAGATCGCCGTGCTCGCTGGTGGCTGTTTCTGGGGCGTGGAGGAAATTCTTCGCGATGTCCCCGGCGTGCTCGACACGCACGTCGGGTACACCGGCGGGTGGCTCGAGAATCCCACCTATCACGACACGCACGACAGCAAGTCTGGGCACGCCGAGGCGATCCGGGTGACCTTCGATCCATCGCGACTCTCGTACGAGGAGTTGCTGGAGAAGTGGTTCTTCCGCCTGCACGACCCCACCACGCTCAACCGTCAGGGCAATGACGTGGGGACACAGTATCGCTCGGCGATCTTTCCCCAGTCTCCCGAGCAGGCAGCGACAGCGACCGCGGTGATCGCCCGCGTCAACGCGTCGGGGAAGTGGCGTCGTCCCATCACGACGTCGATCGAACCCGCGTCGACCTGGTACGACGCCGAATCGTACCATCAGGACTACCTGCGCAAGCATCCCGGCGGCTACACCTGCCACTACCTGCGAGACTAAGCGTCGGAAGCCCACGTGCGACGAGCGCCGGTTGCCCCTCCCCAAGGAAGCGGCAACCGGCGCTCTCGTTGCTCAGGCGTGCTCCTGCTGGCGCTCGTCAGGCAGCGACGTCGGCCAGGCCCCAGTCGGCCAGGTCGAGCTTCATCCCGTGCACCGTCCCCTTCCCGGTGGCGATTGCCATCTTCCGGCTGCGCACGTCCTCGCGGTACTGCTCGCGCGACTGGTCGGCGACCGCGTTGGCGATGGCCGCTCGTAGCGCCGGCTCGCCCCGCGCTCCCGATGCGTTGATCGCCGCCATCGCCGCCGGCTTGATGCTCCCGTTCTGCACGTGGATATCGAAGCAGAGCGCGAGCCCGAGTTCGCTCGTGAGCCCGAGCTGTCGGAAAGTCTTCTTCGCCGGATCCATGTAGCGCTTGAAGGCGAAGCGACGCTGGATCTCTTGCACTTCGGGCATTCCGCCCAGTCGATCGAAGGCAATGCGCCAGGGATCGGCGAGGCGGTGCTTCCCGGGCGGAATGCTGATCGAATCCAGAAACTCGGTCTGCTGCTTCACCGACATCTTCCGCAATCGCTCGAGATCCCTGGTAAGGTCGACGAAGGTTGCGCGGATCATCCCCGGGTGCTCGGTGGCGACCGTGTCGAGAATTGCTTGCACCTGGCCAGCCATCACCGTGAAGCCGATGATCCCCCAGGTGAGTCCCGCGCCGTCGAAGTTTCCGACCGCGAGTGTGTAGCCGTGCCCCTCGATCGCGGCGGTCAGCTGCAATGCGCGCTCTTCGACCGTTGGAACGCTCTCTCCGGTGAGGCGCGGCCAGAGGTCGAAGTCGATGTTTCCGGTGACGGGGAGTCCGTTCAGCTTCTGGAACTGCTTGAGCGCCGACTCGGTGTTGCCGCCAAAGAGTCCATCGGCCGAGTCGAGCGGCATGCGCAGCTCCTGCAATCGCTGCTGCGCGCGCTGCACGTGTACACCGCGCGCGCCGCGCGCGAAGAGCGTCCGTGCCATCGTTCCTCCTGTTCGCGGATCGTTACGGGCACCTCGTCGGCGAGGCAGCTGCGCTACGCGGCAGCGTGCCCGTCGGCGGCGAATGTACTGCACGTCACGCTCGACGGTGAGGGCACCATGCATACGCGCGCGCCGACGAACTCAGCCCGGCGAGCCCGCTCCCGCGTTCCTGCGTGCGGCTGTCGACCGTTTGGGACGACGAACGACGCGCACGGTGACGCTCGACCCGCCGCCAACGAAGAGACGCTCCCCTCCGTCCGACTCGAGCCCCGACACCTGCGCGCCTGCCGGCATCTCCAGCAGCTCGAAGACCGCGCCGGAGTTCGGATCGATGCGACGCACGTCGCTCACATCTCCTTCAGACGTGCCATGCCAGAGTTCGCCGTCGACCCACGTCACCCCAGTCACGAAGCGATTCGACTCGATGGTCCGCAGCACCGCTCCCGTCTCGGGATCGACCTGATGGATCGCGCGGCTCCGGTACTCGCCGACCCACAGCGAACCCTCGGCCCAGGCCATCCCTGAACTTCCCTTGCCGGGCGCGGGGATCGACGACACTACGCGTCCGGTCGTCGGCTCGATCTTGAGGATGCGATCGGCCGAGAGCTGGAAGAGGTACGTCCCGTCGAAGGCGGTGCCGGCGTGCGCTGGGACGTCGAGCGATCGAATCACCTCGCCACTCTCGGGATCGAGCGCCCTGAGCGACTCGCCGGTCGCGATCCAGACGTGCGCCCCGTCGAACGTCACGCCGCCCACGTTCTTCGTTCCGGGGAAGGGGCCGTACTCCCGGATGATCTCAGCAGTTTGCGTTGTCATGCGAGAGATCCTAAACCGACGGGAGTGGAGCGGGGAGTAACAAGGTTGTCGTGAATCCCGGTACCGGCGGGGTCACCCAGCGGCGCGACCTTCCTCTCCCGAACGAGGTGATCCTGCCGCTGCTGGCCAGCGCATCGAGTGCGCGCTGTACCGAGCGCTGGCTGGTCGACAGCGCCAGCGCGAGTGCGGAGCTCGACCACGACTCGCCGTCGGAGAGGAGCGCGAGAAGCGTTGCGTGCTGCTCTTCGAGCGGAGGCAACAGGACGACGACCTCCGCTCCCTGCGGGGGGACGAGAACGAAGCCACCAGCCGTCGCGCGAATTCCGCAGAGGGAGCGCAGTTCACTCCGCAATCGCGCGATCTCCACCCGGAGGCGTGCGCGGTACGATTCGTCGGTGAAGACCGAGCCAAAGGCGCGCGCGATGAGGAGCTCGCGCGACGCATCGGCCGGCCACAGTTCGCCTAACGCCCTGGCGATGGCGAAAAGGAGCGGGCGCGACGACAGCGGAACCGCGCCTTCCCTCCCCCGCACCACCAGGCGGCACGCGTCGACTATTACCGTCTCCGAGTCGTAGAGCGCCTCCACGTCGGATAGCTGCAGCGAGCGCGTGGCATCCCCCACGCCAACACGCGCCACCGGACGCTCGAGCATCGCGCGCGCAGCATCGACTTCTGCGGCTAATGAGGGGATGCCGGCCCGCTCGGCAGCATGCGCAGCGCGCGATACGGCCGCGCGGGCCGGGCCGCCGCGCACACGGCGCATCGCGATCCCGGCCTGGATCAGCGCATATGCCGTCTCGAGCGCGGGAGGAAGCGATTGCTCGTCGATCTGGGCGATTCCCCTCTCTGCTTCCTCGAGTTGGCCGATGAGGACGAGACGGCGCACCGCGAGGAGGCGCGCATGCATCGCGTTGAGCAGGTCGCCGCGCGCTTCGAGCGTCTCCCGCGCCCCCTCGAGAGCGCGCGCCGACCACGTGAGGTCGCGTGTCGCGAACGCGACTTCGGCTTCGGCTACCACGCAGCGGGCGCGCGACACCACTTCCTTGGGGCCGAAGGCGCGTGCCGCCAGCCGCAATAGCGTGCGCGCGCGCGAGAGATCGCCCAGCTGCGCCATGGCGATGCCGCGCAACGCGAGCGCCGGTGCGTCGTCGCGCAACGCCACTCGCGTCAGTGCGCCGAGCGGATCTCCCGCTGCCAACGCACGCCCCGCTGCCGTGATCACCGCATCCACAGGTTTCCCGCCAGACTTGTAACTCTCACTGGGTCGCCGACTCCCGCTAAGTCTAGCGCACGAAACGCACGTCGCACCCCGCGACACCTACAGCAACCGGGAGTCCACCACAATGACGACACATCCAACGGCAACACGCGAGGAGTGGCTCGAGGCACGCCTCGAACTCCTCGAGGCGGAGAAGGACCTCACTCGGCGCAGCGACGAAGTTGCGCTTCGTCGTCAGGCACTCCCCTGGGTACGACTGGACAAGGACTACCGCTTCGAGACCGACAGGGGGAGCGCGTCGCTCGTCGACCTGTTCCGCGGACGCACGCAACTCCTCGTCTATCACTTCATGTTCGGACCCGACTACAAGGCCGGGTGCCCGTCGTGCTCGTCCATCGCCGACGGCTTCGAGGGAATCGCCGTGCACCTGGCGAACCACGACGTGATGCTGAGCGCCGTGTCGAGCGCTCCGTTCGCGAAGCTCAGTGCATTCAAGCAGCGGATGGGGTGGAGCTTTCCCTGGGCCTCGTCGTACGGCTCCGACTTCAACGCCGATTTCAGCGTCGGCTTCACCAAGGCGCAGCAGCAGGCCGGATTGTCGTACAACTACCGGAACGAGAAGCCGTTCACCCCGCCGCCGGCCGCCCCCATCCCCACCGAGGACGCGCTCGACTGGCAGCTGCGCGGGAGCGTGCAGCCGGTCGCGATCATGGCGGCGATGACCGGAACCGACGTCCCCACGTACATCCGTGAACGCCCCGGGATGAGCGCCTTCGTGCTCGAAGACGGCGTCGTCTATCACACCTACTCGACATACGCCCGCGGACTCGACGGGCTCTGGGGGATGTACCAGTGGCTCGACCGCGCTCCAAAGGGGCGCAACGAGAACGGCATCTGGTGGCGCCGCCATGACGAGTATCAGGCGCGCTGACAGTTGGGCTCCGGGAGGCGCAGCGTTCGCACTCGTCTTCTCTTGCACCGTGGCCGCTCGTGCGGCCTCGGTGTGGGAGCCGATGGCGGCGATGTCTGGGATGACCCTGCCGGGCGGGACGACGCATTCGATGCAGTGGACGCCCATGCACGGCGCATCGTGGAGCGGGACCGCGCGAGCGTTCGTGACGATGTGGAGCAGCATGATGATCCCGATGATGCTCCCCTCGGCCGTCCCCGCCCTGTGGCGAGTGCGAGACGCGTTCGAGCGTCGCGACGGAGTGGGAAAGGTCTACGGTCGCGCGCTCGCACCGGCGTCCGTTGTGCTCGCGGCCGTGGCCTACTTCGCCGTGTGGATCGCGTTAGGCGCAGCGCTCTTTCCCGTCGGCGCGCTTGCCGTAGCACTTCTCCGGCAGGCACCCACGCTGGCGCACACGGTGCCTGCTCTCACCGTCGCGATCGTCGTTGCCGGTGGAACGATACAATTCACCACATGGAAGGGGCGCCGGCTCGACGCGTGCCGACGAGTGCATGGGAACCACGCTCACGCACCCTCCGCGAGCAACGCACTTCGCTTCGGACTACGGCTAGGCGGCCACTGCGTGGCGAGCTGCGCGAACTGGACGGCGATTCTCCTCGTCTGCGGCATGACGGATCCGGCCGCGATGCTCGCCGTGACCGGCGCGATCACCGCCGAGCGCCTCGTTCCGCACACGCAATGCATTCGACGCCTGACGGGGGGAGTGGCGATCGCGGTCGCGATCGTCCTCCTCGTTGTTCCGATCGTCGGCGGGTAAAGCGTCGCGCCCGACAGCTGGACAGTGATGGAGTAGCGGATGCGCTACGAGCCGACGCGCGCCCACCCACCTCTAAGCGTTGGCGCAGCAAGTGTAGCGTCGGTCTCGACGAACAACTCGCGCAGCCGATCGGCGAGGGTGTCGATCCCGACCTCCTCGGCGCTCGCGACTCCAGTCCCGATGATGGCGGGGAGCGGTATAAGTACGATCCCCGCCAGCTGCATATGCCCCTGCGCCGCTGGGCCGGATTCGATCCCGCGCCGAGCAGCATCTGCGGGTGCCCGAGCCCAGCGCCGCGGAACGCCGGCGAGAGCGCGAGGCCCATCAAAGGGTTCGCTCCAACTCGGCGCAGCGCATCACATATTCAGCCGATCGATCCACGCCGACCACGCGTCCCGTCGCCTCGACGAGTCGGGCGGCAAGCAGCGAGACGTCGCCTGCCCCGCATCCGGCGTCCAGGACCGTCATCCCGGGAGCGATGCCGGCACTGCGGATCACCTGGTTGGTAAGCCGTCCAAAGTACTCGCCCTGTCGCATCGATCGCTCGAGCTCGTGCTCGGCGTGTCCGAGTGCGTACGCGTCCTGGGTCAGGGCGCGATCTTGCGTGCGATCATCGCGCACCGGAAGGCGATGACCCGGTTCAGGCGCGGACGCGAGGCGTCGTAGCGCCTGGGACCCGCTTCGAGAGCGTATACCAGGCAACGCCGCCCAAAACCGCCGCAGCAGACAGCGCGAGTCGCGCGGTGACCGGCTCCCGCAGCAGGAGCACGGCGCCGAGTGCCGCAATCGCGGGCACGCTCAATTGCACCGTGGCCGCGGTCGTCGCGCGCAGCGAAGGAAGCACGCGGTACCACGTTGCGTAGCCGAGCCCCGATGTCACCGCTCCCGACGCAATCGCGAGCGCGATTCCTCGAGGGGTGACGTGCGCCGAACGCAGCAGCATCGCGCTGATGACAATCGCGAGCGGCGCTGCGCGCAGGAAGTTTCCTGCCGTTTCTCGCGACGGATCGCTGCGCCCGCGTCCGCGCAGCGAGTAGATCCCCCACGAGATTCCGGCGCCAACCATCAGCAACGCGCCAACGATCGGTGGCGCCTGTAGCCCCGGAAGGAACAACACGACGAGTCCACCCGAGGCGAGGACGATCCCTCCCACCTGGTGCGCATTCGGGCGCTCACCGACAAACAGCCCGTAGCCGATCATCGTCGCTTGCACGGCGCCGAACAGGAGCAGTGCGCCGGTCGCGGTGGGGAGACTCACATACGCGAAGGAGAAGCCCGCCGCGTAGCCGAGCAGTGCCCACGCCGACGGCCAGTTCCCCGAGATGCGACCGCCTCCACCGCGCACGAGCACCAGCGCCGCCAGCGCCACCGCCCCCGACGCCATTCGGATCGTCGTGAAGCTCGCGGCGTCGATGCTTCCACCACTGAGCGCGAATCGGCACAGGAGCGAGTTGCCGGCGAACGCGATCATGGTGATCGTGGTGAGGAGCGTGAGGCGGGCGGGTGACATGCGCAGGTTTTCGAGGCGATTCAGTGGCGACGGTCCGGTTCGGCACCGCGTAGAATTGCGTGCCCAACCTGAAGGGCGCACATCATCACGTCAAACTGGCGATCGTCGGGATAGAGGCGATGGATCTACACTCCACGATCGGCCGACTCGCACCGCTGCACCCTCCGCGAGTTCCGCGCTCTCCGCGTGCTCCGCGATCTCTACGGCGAAAGAGTACCTGATCGCGGTGCGCGCGCGGATCGAGGCGAATGCGGAGAGTACGGGTAGTGCGCATTCCGCTTTCTCCGCGATCTCCGCGGACTCCGCGGTATCAATGCTTTTGAACCACGGAGTCCGCGGAGTTCGCGGAGGTTCGCTTAGGTTCGCAACGCCGAGCATTCGTGGAGATGCATTCGAGAGCACAGCAGTTCCTCCGTGACCTCTGTGACCTCCGTGACCTCCGTGACCTCCGTGGTAAGAGCATCTGAACCACAGAGGACAGGGAGGACACAGATGTCACAGAGCGTCACTTCCCCCGCAACCGCGCCACCGGCCCGTCGACACCGTTCGGCATTTGCTCGTTTGCCAGCTGGTCATCGTCGCGCGCTTCGCGCTTGAGGCGCGCGAGGAGGGTCTTGAGCTGGGTCGTGAGCGCCTCGGTGCCGGGCTGGCCGTAGAGGTTGTGCAGCTCGTACGGGTCGTTCACGAGGTCGAACAGCTCCCACTGATCCTTCTTCCAGAAGTAGATCAGCTTGTGCGTCGCGGTTCGCACCCCGTAGTGCGCGCGCGTGTTGTGGTCGCCCGGGTCGTGGTAGTAGCGGTAGTACATCCCCGTGCGCCAGTCGGCGGGCGTGTGCGACTCGAGCACGGGCAAGAGCGACCTTCCCTGCATCTCGGCGGGAATCGGCAATCCGGCAGCTGCAAGGAAGGTCGGTGCGAAGTCGACGTTGAGCCCCATGGCGTCGCTCCGCGTCCCGGCCGCGATACGCGCCGGCCAGCGCACGAGGAAGGGCATCCGGATCGACTCCTCGTACATGAAGCGCTTGTCGAACATCCCGTGGTCGCCCAGGAAGAATCCTTGGTCGCTGGTGTAGATCACGATCGTGTTGCGCGCCAGCCCGGTGCGGTCGAGGTAGTCGAGGATGCGCCCAACGCCGTCGTCGACCGACTGGATCGTCGCGAGGTAGTCCTGCATGTAGCGCTGGTACTTCCAGCGCGTGAGCGCCTCTCCCGTGAGAAGGACCGAGGTGCCGTTGCGCTCGACGCGCACCGAATCGGGCTTGGTCCCCCACCAGGCGGACTGCTGCGCCGGCGTCAGGCCCGCGGGGGGCGCGCGCTTGAGGTCGCGGTTGGTCAGGTCGTTGGCCACGCGCTGCTGGTTCTCGTGCAGCGCGTCGGTTCTCGTCGTGTAGTCATCCCAGAAGGTAACCGGCTCGGGAATTCGCATCGCAGCAAAGCGGGTCGCCTGTTCGGGGGATGGCTCCCACGAACGATGCGGCGCCTTGTGGTGAAGCATCAGGAAGAAGGGCTTGTCGCGCGGACGCTTCTGGAGGAAGTCGAGCCCGAGATCGGTGATCATGTCGGTCACGTAGCGCCCGGTGAAGGTCGTCTCGCTTTGCGCCGTGTAGAAGACCGGGTCGAAGTAGACCCCCTGCCCCGGAAGGATCTCCCAGCGATCGAAGCCCATCGGGTCGCTCCCCAGATGCCACTTGCCGATCATCCCCGTGTAGTAGCCGCCGCGTTGCAGCAGGCGGGCCACCGTCATGCGGTTGCTGTCGAAGCGATTGAAGACGGTGACACCGTTCAGGTGCGAGTACTGCCCGGTGATGATCGTCGCCCGGCTCGGCGTGCAGATCGAGTTGGTGGCAAAGACGCTGGTGAGAAGCGCCCCTTCATTCGCGAGGCGGTCGATGTTCGGCGTCTTGTTCACCCGCGAGCCGTAGGCGCTGATGGCGTGCGCGGCGTGGTCATCCGACATGATGTAGAGGATGTTCGGACGCTCACGAGCGCTAGGTTGACCCGCGGTCGAACGCGGAAGGGCGATAGCGAGCGCGAGAACCGCGATCACCGTGCGTTGCATCGGCACTCCTTGAGCGGGACGCGTCCAACCTTTCGCATCGCGCCCACTCCGGCAAGTCGGTGTGCTGCTCCGCATCGTCTCCGTGCAGCTGTGGCGACGTGCGCCCGAATGACGAAACAGGTCGCGCCCGAATGTCGAAACAGGTCGCGCCCGCCTGACGAGTCAGCGCCCGCGCACGACCTCGCGTACGCAGCCGACGAACGCCTGCGCTGCAGCAGTGCGCGCTCCGCCTCTCCGCCACACCGCGACGATCTCGCGCTCGAGGTCATGGTCGACCAGCGGGACGTAGACACATCGCGGCGTGTTGTGGCGCGCGGCCGCAATCGCCGGCACGATCGAGACGCCGACCTCCGCCCCGACCAGCTCCAGCACCGTCGCCAGCTGCGAACTGCGGCAGACAACCGACGCCTTCACGTCGTGGCTCGTGCAGAATCCCTCCACCTGCTCGCCGAGGCAGTGCGCCGGATCCAGCGTCACCGTCGGCGCCTTTCGAAGCTGCTGCAGGGTGATCCGCCCGGCCCGGGCCGCAGCATAGCTGGACGGGACGGCAACCATCAGGCGATCCGTCCCCAGCGATTCGGTCTCGAGCCCGTCGAACGGATATGGGAGCGCAGCGATGGCCACGTCGAGTTCGTCGTCGTGCACCAGCTTCGCGAGCACCGCACTGAAGTCCTCACGCAACTCGACGACGACGTCTGCGTCGCGCGCGCGCAGTCGGCGCAGCGCGTCGGGGAGCACGTACGGCGCGACGGTCGGAATCGCTCCCACACGCAATCGGCTCTCACGCTCGGCACTCTCGCCACGAATCGCATCAGCGGTCGCCTCCATTTCCTCGAGCAGGCGTCGCGCGCGCGGGTGCAGCGCCTTCCCCGACTGGGTTAGCGCCACCCCTCGTCCGTGTCGCTGAAAGAGGCGTGTCCCCAGCGACTGCTCGAATCGCTGGATCTGGAGGGTGAGCGATGGTTGCGAAATGCCGAGTCGTCGAGCCGCACCCGTCAGCGATCCGGCGTCGGCGGTTTCGAGGAAGGCGCGTAGGAGAGTACTGTCCATTTTGTATAGGAAATGCCTATGGAAAGTATAGGCCAATTACCGGTTGTCGCCTATCGATTCGCCCCGTAAGGTGGGGATGTACGCGACTCACGCGCGCGAGCCCCGCCCCTTCGGGAGCGACTGGCTCGCCAGTTCCATTCGAGCCAGGGGACAGAGAGACATGGAAGGAAAAGCGCATCCCGAGGGGGCGAAGTGCCCCGTGGTACATGGCACAGTGCCCGCCCACGGGCGGACGAACCGCGACTGGTGGCCGAACCAGCTCAACCTCGCCGTGCTGCACCAGAACAACCCCGTAAGCAATCCGCTCGGCGCGGATTTCGACTATGCGCGTGAGTTCGAGACGCTCGACCTCGACGCGGTCATGCAGGACCTCCGCGAACTCATGACGCGCTCCGAGCCGTGGTGGCCAGCCGACTTCGGTCACTACGGTCCGCTCTTCATTCGCATGGCGTGGCACAGCGCGGGCACCTATCGCACGGCCGACGGTCGAGGCGGGGCCTCGTCAGGCACCCAGCGCTTCGCGCCGCTCAACTCTTGGCCCGACAACGGGAATCTCGACAAGGCGCGCCGCCTGCTCTGGCCGATCAAGTCCAAATACGGAAGGAAGCTTTCGTGGGCCGACCTGATGATCCTCGCCGGCAACGCGGCGATCGAGTCGATGGGGCTCAAGACGTTTGGCTTCGGCGGCGGGCGTGCCGATGTGTTCGAGCCGGAACAGGACATCTACTGGGGAACCGAAGCCGAGTGGCTCGGCAACGCGCGCTACTCCGAAGAGGTGAAGCTCGAGTCGCCGCTCGCCGCGGTGCAGATGGGGCTCATCTACGTGAATCCCGAGGGGCCGAGCGGCAACCCCGATCCGCTTGCGTCGGCGAAGGACATTCGCGAGACGTTCGCGCGCATGGCGATGAACGACGAGGAAACGGTGGCGCTCATCGCCGGCGGACATACGTTCGGCAAGGCGCACGGCGCCGGCGACCCCAAACTCGTCGGAGCGGAGCCCGAGGGAGCGAACATCGAGGAGATGGGGCTTGGCTGGAAGAACAGCTACGAAAGCGGGATAGCCGGCCACACCACGACGAGCGGGCTCGAAGGGGCGTGGACGCCGACGCCGACGACGTGGGACAACGAGTTCTTCGACACGCTCTTCGGATACGAATGGGAACTGACGAAGAGCCCGGCCGGTGCGCACCAGTGGCGGCCGACCGATCCGGCAGCTGCAACGCTGGTCCCCGACGCGCACGACGCCACCAAGCGTCACTATCCGATGATGCTCACGTCGGACCTCGCGCTGCGCTTCGATCCGATCTACGAGCCGATCTCGCGCCACTTCCACAAGCATCCCGAGGAGCTGGCCGACGCCTTTGCCCGCGCCTGGTTCAAGCTCACGCACCGCGACATGGGGCCGCTCCCGCGCTATCGCGGCAAGCTCGTCCCGCGTGAGGCGCTCATCTGGCAGGATCCGATCCCGGCGGTCGACCACCCGCTGATCGACGCGCACGACATCGCCACGCTCAAGAAGAAGATCCTCGACTCCGGGCTCCCGATCTCGCAGCTCGTCTCGACGGCGTGGGCGTCGGCGTCGACGTTTCGCGGATCGGACAAGCGAGGCGGGGCCAATGGCGCACGCATTCGGTTGGCGCCACAGCGCACGTGGGAGGTGAACCAGCCCGCCAAGCTGAATCGTGCGCTCGACGTCTTCGAATCGATCCAGCGCGACTTCAACTCGTCGCAGCAGGGCGGGAAGCGCGTCTCGCTCGCGGACCTGATCGTCCTCGGCGGCTGCGCGGGAGTCGAGGCCGCAGCGGCAGCCGCCGGTTTCGACATTGACGTGCCGTTCGCGCCCGGGCGAATGGACGCGAGCGCCGAGCAAACCGACGCTGCCTCGTTCGACGTGCTCGAACCGCTGAGCGACGGCTTCCGTAACTACCAGAAGCACGCGTTCACCAAGTCGCCTGAGGAACTCCTCGTCGATCGCGCGCAGCTCCTGACGCTGACGGCTCCGGAGATGGCCGTGCTCGTTGGGGGGCTCCGTGTTATCGGCGCCAACTACGGGCAGTCGCGCCACGGCGTCTTCACCGATCGCCCAGGGACGTTGACCAACGACTTCTTCGTCAACCTCCTCGGCTCCGAGACGAAGTGGGCGCCGATGGACGGGAGCGAGTCGCTCTTCGAGGGACGCGATCGAGCGACTGACGATGTGAAGTGGACCGCGACGCGCGTGGACCTTGTCTTCGGCTCCAACTCGCAACTGCGAGCGATCAGCGAAGTGTATGCGGCGAGCGACGCGCAGGAGCAATTCGCCGCCGACTTCGTACGGGCGTGGGACAAGGTGATGAACCTGGACCGGTTCGACTTAGCCTGAACCGCGAGCGACGTTAGGCAGCCGGGCGAAGGAGGGCGGCGTCTCCGAATGTGGGGGACGCCGCCCTTCCTGCACGGCGAACCGTCAAGGCGCGAGCCGCAGGGCAACGTCGCGCCAGGGGTTGTTCCCGGCGTCGTCGAGCTGGCAGATCGTGGTGCCGGCGAACATCCACGCCGGCACGCGCTCGCGCGACAGGACCGGAGGCGTCCAGGCGGGGATTGCACCGTCACGGCCAAGGGGCGGTCCGGGTCTGAACGAGCTGAAAAGGGCGTCGCGCTGGTCGGCGCCCGCGTCGCATGAGTAACCTTAGCGCAATCAGTCAATCCCGCCGAGGAGTCCCCCCCATGAACGTGGTTGTCCGCTCCGCCTTGCTGGTGGCCGTTGCTGCCTCCGCCGCGCAGGCACAAATCAACGCCGGGTCGAAGCCCGCCGAGTCGAGCCTGCCGTTCACGCTCACACAGGTCGCGACCTTCGAGCTCCCGTGGCGCATCGCCTTCCTCCCCGACGGGCGCATGCTCATCACCGAGAAGGTGGGGCCGCTCTGGCTGGTTACGCAGCAAGGGGCGAAGACTCCGGTCGCCAACGTCCCTGCCGTGCAGTACGGCGGGCAGGGCGGAATGCTCGGGGTCTATACATCGCCAGACTACGCGAGCACCCACTACGTCTACCTGACGTACTCCGAGCCCGGCGACGGCGGTTCGAGCCTCGCGCTCGCGCGGGCCAAGCTGACGATCGGCGAATCGTCGGCGAGCCTCGACGGGCTCGAGGTGATCTGGCGGGACGGAGCGCGTGGGCGTGGCGGACAGTTTGGCGCAGCGGTCGCCTTCTCTCCCGACAACAAGTACCTCTTCCTCACGGTCGGCGACCGGCAACGCATGACGCCGGCGCAGGACCCGAACTCCCCGTTAGGCAAGATCCTCCGCCTCACGCTCGACGGAAAGCCGGCCCCCGGCAATCCGCACGCCGGCGACGTTGGCACCGACACGCTTCCGATCATCAACCCACCGCGCGATACCGAGCTCGCCAAGACGGCGCCGGTGGTGTCGACGTACCGGTTCCCCGGGAAGAACCTCACGCCGTCGGAAACGTGGGCGATGGGCTTCCGCACGCCGTATGGGCTCGCCTTTGCGCCTGACGGACGCCTGTGGGAACTGGAGCACGGCCCGCGCGGCGGCGACGAACTGAACCTCATCGAGCCGGGGAAGAATTACGGCTGGCCGCTCGTCTCGTACGCGGTGAACTACAACGGCGTCGAGATCCCGAGCCCCGACACGCGCCCCGACCTCGCCAAGCCGGTGATCTACTGGACGCCCGTCATCGCTCCCGGGAGCCTCACCTTCTACAACGGGACGATGTTCCCGCAGTGGAAAGGGTCGGCGCTCCTCGGCGGTCTCGCAACCAAGACGCTCAACCGCATCACCTTCGACGGGCGTGGCGGCGCTACGCCGGCCGAGCGTTGGGACGTCGGTCACCAGATCCGTGACGTCGCCGTTGCGCCTGACGGAGCCATCTGGCTGATCGAGAATGCGCGCGAGGGAGGGCTGTTCCGCGTCACGCCGAAGTAGGACAGTCCAACGAGCGAGAACGAGACGTGACGGCGCGCGATTGGGAGGTACAGGTGGTGGAGGACGGGCGCGCCGGGAGCATTCTCTACCGCGAGCCCGGGCACGAGCTGCGCTTCTGGTGGGAATTCGGCGGCGGTGATGCGGTCGCGGTGATCTCCGTCGGGACGGCCGAGGAGTGGGAACGGAAGTATCCGTGGGTCGGTGCGCGACGCGCCGAGATCATCGAGCGCGTCGCGAATGAGGTGATCCTCCAGAAAGCGCCGAGCTGCGTCGCCTCGCTCGACGATCGCGGATGGATCACGCTCATGCCGCGGGGGAGCGGCGCGGCGAGCGTGCCGGGTGCGCGGCGGGCACCGGCGCAGGGAACGGGGAGTCCGCCAGCTGCAACGCCGTCCAGCGCATCGCGCGCCGCCGAGTCTCCGGCGGCGTACCACCTCGCGGTCTCCAGTCGAAAGTCCTCCATCGTGGGAATCGCCGCACTCGTCATCCTCGCCCTTAGCGCGATCGCCTGGCTCGGACGCTCCGCGCTCCAGATCCAGACCACCGGCAGTCCGGTCGGTCGATCGATGCGATCGGGGACGACGATCATCACGCTGATGACGCGCCTCGAACCATACGTCCCCTCCTTGCACCGCGACGCCGGGAAGAATCGCTACCGCGTGGGGATTCTTCTGCACGACGTGCGGAGTGACGCGCATCGCTTCATCGAGTTGGGGCGCGGGCGCGACGCCTCGTCGTCGGTCAACGTGAAGCTCGAAGCGGTCGACGGCTCCCGCCTCTGGGTGCAGACCCCGCCGATGATGCTCGTCGACCTTGTGACCGATCGCGTCACCAGCGCCGAGGAGCTCGAGCGCAACCCGTCGCTCGCTCCACCTCAGCGCCCCTTTCGCATGTCAGACCTCGCGAGGGGAGACGACATCGTCGCGCGGATGCAGTCGCCGGCGGAGGCGAGTGGCGAGGCGATGTTCCATCCCGGCTTCGTGCGTGTGGAGATCGACGGCGCGATCCTTTCCCTCGTTGGCGGCGCGCGGCTCCGCCTCCACGAGACGAAGCGGTACGGCGCGGGGACCGTCATCGCCTCGGCGATCGATGCGAGCGGCGCGACCCTCTGGTCAGTCGACACCGGCATCGGAAAGCTCCTCGACATCCTCCCCGACGCGGAGTGGCCCGCCCTCGTCGGTGAGCGACCGCGAATCCCCGACAAGCTCTCCGAACCGATCCTCGTCACTATCGACGCGAGGAGCGGCAAGCTGCGCACGCACTCGCTCTGGTTGCGGTAGCCACTCGCTGCGTCCGTCAATCGAGACGTGGCGTTCTGCTGGATTGCAGGCGACGGCGGGGGTAAGATTGTCGCGCCCCTGACCCAGGACGCCGCAGCATGCGCCTTCTATCTCGCGCTCCGGCCGAGTACGTACGACGCTCCCCGACCACCGTCGCGCTGATCGTCGCGCTCGTCGTCGCGTTGCTCACGGTCGCGACCTCGGCGCGCGCGCAGCCGGCGCGCCGTGCGACGACGCGCCCCAACATCGTCCTCATCTTCCCCGACAACCTCGGTTGGGGCGAGGTGGGGGCGTACGGAAGCGTGCGCGGAGTTCCCACCCCTAACATCGACAGCATCGCAGCGCAGGGGATCCGTCTCGACAACTTCAACGTCGAGTTCTCCTGCACCGTGTCGCGCGCGGCGCTCCTCACCGGGCGCTATGCGATCCGGAGCGGCGCCTCGCAGAACACCGGCTTCACCCTCTGGGAGGCGACGATTGCCGAATTGCTCCGCGGTCAGGGCTACGCGACGGCGCTCTACGGCAAGTGGCACCTCGGCGGCACCAACTGGATCGAAGGACGCACTCCCATCGACCAGGGATTCGACGACTGGTACGGGATACCCAACACCTCCAACGAGGCACAGTGGATGCAGGCGCCGGAGCTGCGCCCGTCACCTAACGACACGTCGTGGATCTGGGCGCAGAAGACCGGGGAGCGGGCGCACCGCGTGAAGGTCTTCGACACCGAGACGCGACGGCTCGTCGATCGCGAGGCCGCCGAGCGCGGCGTCGCCTTCATTGAGAAGAACGCCAAGGCAGGGAAGCCGTTCTTCCTCTACTATCCGATGACGCAGATTCACTTCCCCACCCTCTCGCATCCGGATTTCGCGGGGAAGTCGGGGGCTGGCGACATCGGCGACGCGATGGCCGACGTGGACTACAACGTCGGGCTGATCACCAGTGCCTTGCACCGCCTCAAGCTCGACAGCAACACGCTCATCTTCTGGTGCACCGACAACGGCGCCGAGGGGCGTCGCCCGTGGCGCGGGACGTCGGGGCCATGGCGCGGTTTCTACAACACGGTGATGGAAGGGGGGATTCGCACCCCCTGCGTCCTCAAGTGGACTGGCCGTATTCCGCGCGGCCAGAAGCTCGACGGCATCGTGCACGAACTCGACATCCTCCCGACGATCGCCGCCGCCGTCGGTGTCGACTTCGTCCCCAAGGATCGCCCCATCGACGGCGTCAACCAGCTCGCGTACTTCGAGGGAAAGCAGAAGCAGTCGGCGCGCGAGTCGGTCTTGATGTTCACCGGAAACCAGGTGCGCGCGGTCAAGTGGAAGGACTGGAAGTTCCACTACGCCTACCAGCCTGAGCCGCGTGTCAACGAGCCGCCGCTGATGCGCTTGTTCAACCTTCGCTCCGACCCACGTGAGGAGACCGACATCAAGGACGTGAATCCCTGGGCGCTCGCCTTCTTCGACAAGCTGGTCGACGACTACGATGCGAGCGTGCGGCGGAATCCGAATGTCCCGATGGGGGCGAAGGATCCCTACACGCCGCCTGCGGGGCGGTAGTAGAGCGTTCCGACGCGCCGGTTCAGCGGCGCGCGAACACCGTGCGCACGACGTTCGGACCGTGCACGTCAGGGCGTGTCGTCTCCATCACCAGCTGTCCCCCTCCGTCGACCGAGAGGACCTGACGGACCTCGGTCGCCCCCTTCCCTACTTCCGGCGGGACGGGAAAGCGCGTCACGATCACGAGCGACGCGCCATTCCACGTGACCCGCGCCGGGAGCACCGCTTCGGCGTTGCCGATGTTGACGCGGTTCCGCGTCTCGCTCCCGTCCAGGGCGAAGACATAGTGCAGTTTGGGCTGCAGGTCGTAGGCCGCGAAGTGCTGGAATTCGACGAAGAGCGAATCCTGCGTCTGGCGGATCGTCAGCGGCGAATCCCAGCCGCTCCCCATGTCCCCGACGCGAAAGCGGGCGTCGCCGGTGCGCGCGACGGTCGCCTCCTCCGGCGTACTGTCCACGCGCGTCCACTCGCCCGCGAACGACGGTCGCTGCTGCGCGCGGAGCGGGGCAGCACAGAGGGCGATGAGCACGAGCGGAGCGAGCCTGATCATCGGAGCCGTGATCCGAATGAATCGACAGCGAAGGATTTGCACCGCACTCGACGAGTTGTCCACCCGGGACTCGTGGTTAATCGGGGTGCGACGCGCGGGGTTGGGCGCTCCTTAGCCGCGACCGCTGTCCGATCACTGCCAGGACTCCCATGCCGAACCACGCGGCACCGATCCCCTGCGCGAGCGGCGACGCCTCGACGAGTACCCACGCGCACACCGCGCCTCCCGCCAGTGGCACTGCCAGGTGCAACCAGCTGAACTTCTCAGCCCGACGAACGACGAAGTAGCCGACCACCGAGGCATGCAGCAGCACGAACGCCGTCAGCGCGCCGATGTCGACGATCGAGACCAGGAGCCCCAAGCCATCGTCGCGGCGCGCGGCCCATACCGCGCACGAGATCGTGAGCACCGCAACCGTCGCCAGCGCGGTGCGCGGCACACCACGGTTGGAGTCGACCTCGGCGAGTGAGGCGGGGAGCCCGCCATCGCGCGCCATCCCGTACAACAAGCGCGCTGCCGCCCCCTGTCCAGTCATTGCCGCGAACGCCGGCCCCACCGCCTTGGTTACCGCGAGGAGCACCGCCAGCCACCCACCGATCGCGGCGCGTGTGATGTCGTAGAAGGCCGTCCCCTGCGCCGCGGGATCGGCCGCGAGCTCGGCAGGTGCAACGCGACTGAGGACGCCGACCAGAAAGCTCTGCGCCACGAATGCGACGCCGGCGATCGCCAGGCACGTCACGATCGCCCGCCCCACCTGCCGCGCGTCCCCCGCGCTCTCCTCGGCAAAGGACGCGATCGCGTCGAAGCCGAGGAAGGAGAGAACGGCAATCGAGATGGCACCAGCGAGGGCAGACGGCGAGAGCGCGCCGCCGACGCCCGTGAATGGCGAAGCGAGGGGGCGCGCTGCGTTGTGGTCCGCCAGCAGCAAGAGCGCGCTGATGACGAAGAGCGCGAGCACGACCAACTCGGCGATCAGCGCCACACGGCCCACGCGCGCGGCATGGCGAATGCCCATGAGGTTGAGCAACGTCGTCGCGGCGAAGGCAACGATGGTGAATATCCACGCCGGCACGCTCGGGACGAGCGCGTGCAGCGCAATCCCCGAGAAGAGGTAGGCGACCGCCGGGATCAGCAGGTAGTCGAGCATGATCATCCACCCGGCGATGAAGCCCGCCGTCTCGCCGAGCCCCTCGCGCGCATACGCGAAGACCGATCCCGCGTGCGGGACACGCCGCGACATCTGCGCGTAGCTCCACGCGGTGCAGGCCATCGCCAGCGTCGCGACGAGGTACACGAGTGCGACCGCGCCATCGGCCTTCGCATCGAGCACCCCGTATACGCCGACAGGTGCAAGGGGGCCGATGAAGAGGAGTCCGAAGACGACGAGGTCGCGAAACGAGAGTTCGCGTCGGAGTGTGGCCGCGCCGATCGCGGGCGGTGGAGTCGACATCCCACAAGTCTGCGGCGCGCGCCGCGACTTCGCCTCCCCCCGCTCCCCTCCCGAGCGAGCCTATGCCGTCTGCACCGTCACCGTCGCCTTGCGTTCCAGCTTTCCCCACCCGACCACGCGCCCGCGGAAGGCCGAGGCGAACGCCTTGAGCACGACCCAGTACATCACCTGCCGGTAGGCGAAGCGCTGCAGGAAGATCAGCCAGGTGAGCTGCTTCTCTTCGCGCGGCTCGACCAGGAACGCAATGACCGCCGCCCCCCAGTCGACCAGGAGGAACACCGCGTAGTACTCGGCCAGGTGCTGCATCGCCACATTGGAGTAGGTCGCCCCGTGCTGCAGCCGGGCAATCCAGACGGCCACGAGGCTCCAGACAAAGGTCACGTCGGCAAGCGGCGAGAGCGCGGCGAAGAGGAGCTGGAAGAGCCAGGTGTTGGGGAGCGCCACCCAGCCGAGCGTCCCGCTGCGCGGGCGGAAGAGCTCCGCGCGGTACTTCCACGCGCACTGCAGCGTCCCGAAACTCCAGCGAAAGCGCTGGCGTGCCAGCCCGCCTAACGTATCCGGCGCCTCGGTCCAGGCGATCGCATCGTCGGCATAGGCGACGGTGTATCCCATGCGCCGGATGGCGATCGTGAGGTCCTGGTCTTCGGCGAGGGTGTCGTGCGAGAAGCCGCCGGCGGCGATCACCAGCTCCTTCCGCCACGCGCCGACGGCGCCGGGGACGACGGTGATCGCGTTGAGGAGCGAGAAGGCGCGGCGATCGACGTTCTGGCTCGTCACGTACTCGAGTGCCTGCCAGCGGGTCACGATGTTGAGCCGGTTCCCTACCTTGGCGTTGCCGGCCACCGCCCCCACGCGCTCGTCCGCAAGCGGCGCGACCAGCTTCGCCACAGTGTCGGGCTGGAAGATCGTATCCGCGTCGAGGCAGACGACGATCGCGCCCCGGGCGCGGGCGATCCCGTAGTTGAGCGCCGTGGACTTTCCTCCGTTGGGCTTCGTGTACACCGCGACGCGCGGGTGATCGACGTACGCCGTTCGCGCCACGGCGTACGTCGCGTCGGGCGACCCGTCGTCGACGACCACGACGTCGAGTTCGCCCTCGTACTGTTGCGCGAGGAGCGACGCGATCGTGCGCGTGATGACCTTCTCCTCGTTCCACGCCGGAACCACGACCGTGACGGCAGGTGCGTACGAAGGGAGCGCAGGACGCCTGCGGAAGCGCTGTACGAGGGAGAGCGCAAGGAGGACGACCAGTCGCGCGATTCCGAGGACTGCCGCCACTTCGAAGACGTCGAAGAAGAACTGCTGCGCCCCGCCGATGAGCGCGTACCCGGCCAACTCGATGAAGCGCGTCGTCGCCCCCGACGGCGGAAGTGTCGGCATTGCCTCGTCGCGCGAGATCCCGGCAAGCTCCGACAGCCGCACGAGCGTGTCGCCACGCGCCTCGAGCGAATCGATCAGCGGACCTAACGCGGCGACCGTCCCGCTCCGCACGCCGCCACCGTCGTGCAGCAGCACCACGTTCCCGCGCGCGCGATCGGTCAGGACGTTCTGGATGATCTGCTGCGGGTCGCTGACCTTCCAGTCTTCCGCATCGACGTGCACTCCCGCGGTCACGAAGCCGATCGCATTCGCCACGGCGATCGGGCCGAGTTCATCGCGAGTGGTCGGTTCGGCGTCGCCGAAGTACGGCGGGCGGAAAAGAATCGAGCGACGGTCGGTCACCGCCTCGATCAACCGCTCGGTCGCGCCCAGTTCCACCCGCGTGACCCACGGCTCGGTGAGCGCGAGGTTCGGGTGGGTGAACGTGTGATTTCCGAGCTCGTGCCCCTCGTCGTAGATGCGCCGCGTGAGGCGAAGGTTGAGCTGCGCGTTGTGCCCGATGACGAAGAACGTCGCCGGGACGTGGTGCGCCTTGAGCGTGTCGAGGATCGCCGGTGTCCACCGCCCATCCGGTCCGTCGTCGAAGGTGAGGGCGACGCGATGCGGCGACGCTCCCATCTGCCGGATCACCCAGTTGCTCGGGAGCACGGCGAGGCTCTCGGCGACGATGCGCTGCGTGCTGCTGTCGACGCGTAGGACGCGCGCGCCGGTGTCGGGCATGGCATCCACACGAAGGATCTCCCCGTCTCCCTTGAACTCGACGTCGTACCCGCCGCGAGGGATCACCGCCAACGAGGCCGCGCTCGCCCGGTCGCGCCCGAGGAATTCCCAGATCGAGGGATCCTCGGAGCCGAGCCGCCAGACGGCGTGCCCCGCCACACCTAACGAGCGCGACGCCGCGACCTCGTTCCACGCCGTCACGCCATCGAGGTACCAGACGACGTGATCGGTGGAATCGGCCTCAGCCCACGTGAGGTAGGGTGTGAGCGACCGCGAATCGAAGCGTACCGGCGCCGAATGATCGCGCGCCGCGTCCATCACGTCCTGGAACGTCATCTCCGTCCCCGAGCTGCGCTTGTCGCCGTCGTTCCAGTCGTAGCCGTAGGCACCCAGCGCCAGCACCGCCTTTTTCGGCGGAACGGCCGTCAACAGGAGACGCAGCTTGCGCTCGTACCACTGCTGCGACGCCACCGGACCGGGATCGCTGCGGTCCTCGTGCTCATCGTAGAGCATGAGGTACACGCGATCGTCGACGCGCGCGTAGTCGCGAATGAGGGCGATGTTGTCGTCTGCACCGACCGCCTGCCCGAGCGTCGCTCCGATCGGAGCCAGCGCGTCGTGCAGCTCGCGGAGGAAGCCGGTCAGCGTCGGGCCGAGGTCGTCGGGGACGCTTTCGAAGTCGACGACGATTCCTCCCATGCCGTGCTCGCGGACGAGCGCAACCGCACTTGCAACCGCGTGCGCGCGCGTCGCGCGAGAGCCGAGGAATCGCCGTAAGCTTCCCGCGTCGAAGCGCCGGTCCTGCGACGAAAAGTTGGAGAGCATCGCCAGCACGCGCGGGCGCTCCGACGCGGGGAGCGCATTCGCGACGTCGAACACGCGCTTGTCGATCCTGGTGACGATCGAATCGCCGTGTGGCGCGAGGAAGAGCCACTCGCATGCCACCGCATCCATCTGTGCGGCATGCGCCGAGTAGGAGACGAAGGAGTTGTCGTCCCAATTGACGTAGAAGCCTACAACGTCGGAGCTGTCCTGCCGTGCAGCGGAGATCGCCGCCGAGTCGCGCGCATTAACCGCGCGGGCAGCACCCTCGTCGCGTCCCCGTGCACGACGCGTCGAGCCGACGCGCCGCGTCGCGTTAGGCCCGGTGCGCGAGGCAAAATCAATCGACGACAACAGGCGGGCACGTGCGGCGAGGCGTGCGCGCTCGCGCAGGCGACCATGTCGAGCCACCGACGTGGCGGTTCCGCTGCGCACCATGTCCGCGACGGCGGGAAGCGCGGGCGGGATGAGGACGCTGGCGACGAGGACCGCGAAGAGGACCGTCGCGACAACCCCCGCGAGGAGCGCCAGTCGGCGCAGTCGGCTCCACCGCCTCCCGGACGGATCGAGGAAGACGGGGTTGGGGCGCGGACCTTCGGATTCGGCGTGCATCGCGGGGGGGAGCGAAATGTTGCTGAAGCGGCGACCAGCCGCTGAAGCGGCGACCAGCCGCTGAAGCGGCGACAAGCAGCTTCGACTCGCCGAAATCTCTCTCGCCCCACCTTGCAGGATCCTTACACAACCGGGCTTCTTCGACCGCTCCGCTGCAAGGAGGCGCCGTCACATCGTTCCTTACAAATGCATGAATTCGCCCCTCGTGCGTACTACGACTGTGCGATGGTGCCTCCCGGACAGGCACCGCGAGCCCCCCCACACCCGCAGCCACACCCGCAGCCACACCACCCCCACGACGCCCGTCCGACTCCGGAGTAGCCCAGTCATGACGCCACGTGCGTTCCCCCGTTCGACCACCGCAGTTGCAAGTCTCGCCTCGGCTTGCCTCCTGACCGCAACCCTCACCCACGTCGCGGGCGCGCAGCAATCGCTCGGCGACCAACTCTCGCGCCTCTCGTGGCGCTCCGTCGGCCCGATCAACAACGCCGGTCGCATCTCGGTCGTGACCGGCGTCCCCGGTGATCCGCTAACGTACTACGTCTCGGGCGCCAACGGTGGGATCATCAAGACCACCAACGGCGGGACGACGTTCACGCCGATTTTCGACAACCAGGGGTCGATCTCCATCGGCGCGATCGCCGTGGCGCCAAGCGACAAGAACATCGTCTACGTCGGCACGGGTGAAGGGAATCCGCGCAACAACGCGTCGGTCGGCGACGGAATGTACAAGTCGATCGACGGCGGCGATCACTTCACGCGCATCGGGCTCGAGAAGTCCGACAAGATCGCCCGCATCGTGATCGATGCGAAGAACCCCGACATCGTCTACGCCTGCGTTCTCGGGCGCGAGTGGGGTCCGAGCGAGGAGCGCGGCGTCTACAAGACGACAGACGGCGGTGCGACGTGGAAGCGCGTCCTCTTCCTCGATACGCAGACCTCCTGCTCCGACATCTCGGCCGACGCGAACAACAGCAACATCGTCTATGCCGGGATGTACACCTACCGCCGGTGGGCATGGTACCTCGCCTCCGGCAGCGGCAAGACGGGAGTCTACAAGTCCGTAGACGGTGGCGCGACGTGGGAGGCGCTCTCCGGCCCCGACGTCTTTCGCGGGCTCCCGCGCAAGGCGATGGACCGAATCGGCGTCGCGGTCGCGCCGAGCGACCCGAACATCGTCTACGTGATCAGCGAGACGAAGGACGAGGGGGAGCTGTGGCGGAGCGACGACGCCGGGAAGTCGTGGACGACGGTCAATCGCGACCCGAACATCAACTTCCGTCCCTTCTACTACGCCGACATCCGCGTCGACCCCAAGAACCCGAACAAGATCTTCTCGCTGTCGGGGTCGTTGTACCTGTCGGAAGACGGCGGGCGTAACTTCCGCTCGATCGCCCGCGGGATCCACGGCGACCACCAGGCGATGTGGATCGACCCGGTCGACCCTCGTTATGTGCTGAGTGGAAGCGACGGCGGGTGGCAGGTGAGCCGCGACGGCGGGCAGAACTTCGAGACGGTCAACACCTTCCCGTTCACCCAGTTCTACCACATCAACTACGACATGCAGGAGCCGTATCACGTGTGCGGCGGCCTGCAGGACAACGGGACATGGTGCGGGCCGAGCAACTCGCTCTCCGGACAGGGGATTCGTCCCGCCGATTGGGTGACGGTCGCGGGCGGTGACGGCTTCTTCGGCGTTCCGGTGCTGGACAAGCCCTGGCTCGTCTTCGCCGACGCGCAGGGGGGGATGATCACCATCACCGACACGAGGAGCGGCGTCCGCAAGAACATCTACCCGTACCCCAACCGCGTCGGCTCGGTCGGCGACGCGATGCTCTCGCACAAGTATCGCTTCAACTGGAACTCCCCGATCGTCCTCTCGCCGCAGGATCCGGGAACGGTCTACTTCGGCGGGAACGTCGTCTTCAGGTCGCGCGACTACGGGTTGAGCTGGGAGGTGATTTCTCCCGACCTCACGACCAACGATCCGAAGAAGCAGCAGAACTCCGGCGGCGAGATCGTCACCGACAACACCGCCGCCGAGTTCCACACCACGCTCCTCTCGATCGCCCCGTCGCCGGTCGACGCGAACGTCATCTGGACGGGGTCGGACGACGGCCTCGTGCACGTGACGCGCGACGGCGGCAAGTCGTGGAGCAACGTCTTCGTGAACGTCCCGGGGCTCAAGCCTAACGCGTGGATTCCCACCGTCGAGGCGTCGCACTTCGATGCCGGCACCGCGTACGTCGCCGCCGATCACCACCAGGACGACGACTACGTCCCGTTCTTCTACATGACGACCGACTACGGGAAGACGTGGAAGAGCATCCGCGGCGACCTCCCCGACAAGGCGCTCTGGTCGCACGTGATCCGCGAGGATCCGCGCAACCGCAACGTCCTGTACGCCGGGACGGAACGTGGTGTGTGGGCCACCTGGGATCGCGGCGTGCACTGGGCCTCGATCAACGGGCGCATGCCGGCAGCACCGGTGCGCGACCTGCAGATCCATCCGCGCGACAACGACCTCATCGTCGCCACGCACGGGCGCGGACTCTACATCCTCGACGACATCACCCCGATCCAGCAGCTGGCGTCGGCGCAGTCCGAGGACGCGGTCCTCTTCGACGTGCGCCCGGCTACGAACTGGACCTCGTGGAATCGCGACGGCAACCTCGGCGCCCGCATCTGGGCCGGCGAGAATCCCGACGACGGCGCGCTCATCTCGTACTGGCTCAAGGCGCAGCCGACCGGTGAAGTCAACATCGAGATTGCTGACGCCAAGGGCGAGGTGATCCGCCGCTACAATCGCGTGCGCGACGAAGCCGGCGTGCAGCGCATCAACTGGGACCTGCGCACGACGGCGGTTCCGGGGGGCGGTGGCGGATTCGGCGGCAACCGCGGTGGCGCTGCCGCGCCGCGCGCTCCCGAGGACACGTCGCTCGCCGCGCTCCGCCAACGACGCCGTGCCGCAGATGATCGCGCGCGCGACTCGGGCGACGACGAAGAGTCATTCTTCCGCGGGCCGTCGGGAACCGCCGTCGTCCCGGGCACCTACCAGGTGACGCTCGTCGTCGGCGGGAAGCGCTACACCAAGCCCGTCCTCGTCAAGTACGATCCGCGCATCGAACTCACGCCGGCGCAGGTCACGGCGCAGCACGACGCGGCGGTCAACCTCGAGCGCATCACCCAGCGCGTGAACCGCGTCATCGGCAACACCGACAACATTCTCGCGCAGCTCACCAACCTGCAGTCCGCGCTCAACCGCGCGCCGCGCTCGGCGAACACTCCGACCGTGCTCGCGCAGGTCGACAGCACCATCAAGGACCTGCGACACTTCCGCGACTCGGTCCTTGCCCGCCCGCTCGCGGGGCTCGGCTATCGCCAATATCCGCGCCTGCGCGAGGAGGTGCAGTCGGTGAGCCGTTCGGTCTCGGGGCAGCTCTGGCCGATCACCGCCGGGGAGACGCTTCGCTCCAACGAGCTGAAGGAGGAGACCGACGACGCGCAGGGACGTCTCGACCAGATCATCAACATCCGCGTCGGAAAGATCAACCAACTCCTCGCGGGAACTGAGCACGTGATCACGCCGGGGCCGCGCGGGGTGATTCCGTAGCTCCAGGGACTAGCGATTTGTAGCGTGTCGGTTCGACCGCACGCTCCGTGACGACGGCGCGCCTCTTTCGGGGCGCGCCGTTCTCACTTCGCGTCCTTCGGGTCCTTCGCCTCTCCCGCCAGCTGCATGACGCGCAGGCGCAGCGAGTCGAGCCCCGCCGGCGAGTAGTAGCGCCCATCGGCCACCACGGCGACGACGCTGCGTGTGTTGGCGATGTCGGCGAGCGGGTTGCGCGAGAGCACGACGAGGTCGGCGCGCTTGCCCTGCGCCACCGTTCCCCACTCCGCCGTTTCGCCGTAGAACCTCGCCGGATTGAGCGTCGCCGTCTGCAGCGCTTCGAGCGGCGTTAGGCCCGCGCGCACGAAGAGTTGCAGCTCGCGGTGGATGCTGGTCCCGGGGACCAGATCGTAGCCGGCCGGCGCGTCGGTCCCGGCGAGGAACGGGATCTTCTGGTGAAACATGTTCCCGATCTGCGCCAGTCGCCGCCGGGTGCGCTCGCTCGATGCCGTCTTCGCCGAATCATTCGCCGAGAGACGCTGCAGCGCCGCAGTGCGCCACGAGTCCACCTGCGGCTTGAGCCAGTAGATGAGCCCAGGATCGCCGGTGAAGTCCGCCGCCGTTCCCACGCTGTTGATCACCGTCGGGCACTGCCACACGCCGGCCTTGGCGATGGCGGCGATCAGCGTCGTGTTGGTATCGGCCACCCCAATCAGGTGCTCGAAGCTTCGCTGCCTGGCGGTGAGCGCCTCCATCGCCGTGACCGAACTCGGCACGTGTCCTTCGAACGGAATACCGAGCTTCGTGGCCTCGTCGGCGAGGGCGAAGTAGGCGTCGCGCGGGATGAGCGTCTGGGTCTTGATCGCGTCGACACCGCGCGACTTGAGCATGCGGATCGCGCTCCGCGCCTCGTCGGGCGTGGCGACCTTGATCGCCGCTGCATAACGACTCGTCGGTCCGTCGATCATCGGTCCGGACACCTTCATGCGTGGTCCAACAATCTGGTGCCGGGCGATGCTATCGCGCGCGCCGAGCGTCGCCTCCAGGTTGCTCCCCAGGTCGCGCACGCCGGTGACGCCATTGGCGATGAAGAGCGGGAGCATCACCTCGCTCGTCGTGTGGAAGCGCGCCGTGTCGTTGGTGAAGTAGGCGTGAATGTGCATGTCCCACAGTCCAGGGATGACAAACATCCCCGTGCCATCCAGCGTCGCGGAGGCGCGCGTCTCGGCGGACGCATTCTGGATGCGCGCGATGCGGTTTCCCTCGATCGTGATCGCCTGCCGCGCATGCAGCCGCCCGTTGGTCACGTCGACGATCGTGACGTTGTCGATGGTGGTCGACTGGGCGACGAGCGTGCGCGCCGGAACCCAGGCGGCGCACGCCACAGCGCCGACGGCGAAGAAAAGCGATCGAATCACGCGCATGCGGACCTATCGGACTCTGGGGGAATGAGCGAGTGAGGCGAAGGTACGTGCGTATCGCGCCCTCGTCGACCAACAGATGCGCGCTTGCCTCCCGCCCCGCGCTCGGTAGCTTCGCGCTCGCGGGGTTACGCACCTTCACGACCATCCGTTGTTCACGATGCGAAGCATCGTCGGTCTGCTGTGGGCATTGGGGGGCGCGATCGCCGGCTTCGTGGCCGGCGCGATCGTCGCGACCGTGATCTCTGTGGTCACCCACGCGTCGAATCGCGAGGGGGCGCAGGGCTACTTCATGATCGCGCTCGGCCTGATCGGCGCGTTGGTCGGCCTCGGCGGCGCCCTCTTACTCTACGCACGCTCGGCGCCCGCCGGACAAGGAGCGGCGTACGGCGGTTCCGGAGTCTTCGGCGTTCTCGCCCTTGTCGCCGTCATCGCCGTTGCGATCTGGGGGTACCTCAACCTGCGCGAAGCGCCTATCGAGTACGATGGCGCCATGGCCAGCCTCGAACTCGAACTCCGCATTCCGACGTCCGAGATCCCGGCGGATACGAGCGGGTACTGGCTCACCGCCGAAGTGCAGACCTCGTCGACTCGCCCCGAAGCAACCGTGCTCTGGTCCAACCGGCGCGTCGAAGGCGATGCCACGATCATCCCAGCGATCCAGCAGCCGATCTACCGGTCGGGGAACCGGGTAATCGTCGTGCGCCTCAAGGGGCGGCAGGACGAGGCCTTCATGCCGCGCATGCGGCGCACCCCCGATCCCAAGGCCGATTGGAGCGAGTGGGTGCGCCCGAAATCCGTCGATCCGCCGTACGGCGTCGTTCCACCGGCGCCGCTGCAGTCGATCGTCGAGCTGCGCTACCGGGTGCGGAAGTACGGAGAGTAGCGCTCAGCGTAAGGCGACTTCGCCGCAGCCCGGGCTGCTCAGATGTATCGCAGCACCCCTCCGTGCTTTGCCCGCATCGCAGCGTACCAGCGGCAGGCGGGATACAGCGACGCGACGACGCATATCCACACGAGATATACGACCGGGAGCGGGAACCCCCATCCCGGAGGCGGCGTGAACGGATAGCGATCGAGGCTCGGCGACTCGAACATCCAGTGCGAACTCCCGTTGAGCGCGAGGGCAACGATCGCCGCCGTCAGGTGCACGAGGGCGAAGTGCGCGATGTAGTAGAACATCGGAACGCGCCCGTACACAATCGTGAAGCGGAGCCCCGCTGGCACGTGCGAATCGATGGCGCGCAGGAAAAGGAGTGCCGGCCCCAGCGTCATCAACAGGTAGAGGAGCGACGGCGGATACTTGTTCGCGTTGATGAACGAGAGGACCGTCGCGACAACGGTCGACTGCGTCTTCCACGGCACGGGATCGCCGTAGGCATTCACGCCTCGAACGACAAGGAAGAGCGCGATCGACGCGACGCCAACTTGCAGGAGCACGCGACGTCGTCGCTCCGGCGCCCATTCGAAGGCCGCGCCTAACGCATATCCCACCGCGGTCACCCCGAGCCACGGGATCAGCGGGTACGCGGCGAAGACCGTGTGATCTCCCTGCAACACGAATCCCGGGGCGTGCAGGATGCTCCAGAGCGGATTCGCACTTCGAATTCCATCCAGCAGGTTGTGGCCGGCGATCATCACCAGTCCAAGGGCGAGTATCGCACGCACCGGGAGCCGCGCGATCAGGCCGAGGAAGATCATCGACCAGCCGAGCGCCCAAAGCACCAGCAGCATCGTGACGCGGTAGTCGACGTTGAACTGATAGCTCAGCGTTCGGACGACGGTCAGCTCGAGCACGATGAGCCACGCACCGCGCGTCACCAGGAAGCCGGTCAGGCCGCGTCCGGGCCAGCGCTGGCGCGAGAGGTAGGCGCTCGTCCCGGTCAGCAGGAAGAAGACCGGGGCGCAGAAGTGGGTGATCCAACGCGTAAGAAAGAGCCCCGTGCTCGTCGGATCGGTCGGGTTCGCCCCGGGCATTCCGAAGAAGTCGCGCGTGTGATCGAGCGCCATGAGGATCATGACTACACCGCGCAAGACGTCGACGGACTCGAGGCGCGCACGTGCCGGACGCTCGGCGGTCGACGCCGCATCGATCGCGGCGGAAACCTGCGCGCTGGCGGGAGCAGCGGACACTTGATCACCCTCTCGTGTGCGTGGCGCGACGGCGCCGCATGCGCCATCTTCTCGCACCAGAAGCTCGCGCCCCCTGCGTACCATCGCAACTGCGAATGATTCGAGACGTCGCGCCGCATTCCGATCGATGACCGCCTACATCGCCCTCCTGCGCGCGATCAACGTGGGCGGCACCGGGAAACTCCCGATGACCGAGCTCGTCGCGATGTGCGAACGCTCGGGGTTCGCGTCGGTGCGAACCTACATCGCGAGTGGAAACGTCGTGTTCACCAGTGGCAAGTCGGCGGCCACGGTCAAGCGCGCACTGGAACAGGCGCTCGTCGACTATGCCGGCAAGCCGATCGGCGTCGTGATTCGCACACCGGACGAAATGGCTGCAGTGCTCGCGGCCAATCCGTTTCCCGGAGCGCCGGGGAATCGGACGGTGGCAATCTTCCTCGATGACGCTCCACCGGGCGATGCGCTCGAGCACATCAAGGGACGCGCCGACGAGGAGCTCGCGCTCGGCACGCGCGAGATCTACGTGCTGTATGGGAGCGGCATCGGAACGTCGAAGCTGCGGATTCCCGCGGCGAAGTATGGTACCGCGCGCAACATGAACACCGTGGCGAAGCTCGCCGAGATGGGCACTGCGCTCTCGACATCCAAACGCCGATAGCATCGCGCAGCATGCGCACGCGTGACGCCGTTGCCCTCCTCTCCCCCGACGGCCAGCAGCTGCAACCGGCCGGCCACTGGCTCGACCTCGGCGCCGGCGATGGCACGTTCACGGTTGCCCTCGCCGCACTCCTTCCCGCAGGGAGCACGATCGAGGCGGTCGATCGCGACGCAGCGGCGCTGCAACGCATTCCGCACGCACACGCGGGGATCCCCATCCGCGCAACGCAGCGCGACTTCGCTTCGCTCCCGCTCCCGTGGAACGGGGTCGCGGGCGTCCTCCTGGCGAATGCACTGCATTTCGTCGAGGATCAACAATCGTTGCTCACGGCGGTGGCACGTCTTCTTCTGCCAGCAGGAACGCTGCTCGTAGTCGAGTACGACCGCGATACGCCGAAGGGACCATGGGTCCCATACCCGGTGAGCGCCCGCGCACTCGCTCGACTGGCCGAAGCGTCAGGGTTCGCTGCGCCGGTCCCGCTCGGACGACGGCGCTCACAGTTCGGCGGCGAAATGTACGCCGCGATCCTCCGATCCAACCGTGATCGGGCTTTCGCCGAGCGGTGAACCTCGCTCCATTTGAGGAGGATCCGGGTAACGACGCACATGGAAGCTCGTGACGGAGCGCCCACTGCACCCGACGGCACTCATCGAAGCACCGAGGAAGAGATGAACAAGGACGAACTTCGCGCGCGACTTGCCGCGCTTCACCAGGAGCTGGACGGGGTCGACACCGTCGATGAGGAGACGCGCACCCTGCTCCGCCAGCTTGCCAATGACATTCAACCAATCCTGGATCCATCGGGCGTCCCCACACCCAGCGCGGAGCACACCGACGCGCTCAAGGAACGCCTCGCCAAGTCGATCGCGCAGGTCGAGGGAGATCACCCGAAGCTGGCGCAGACGCTGACCAACCTCGTCGACACGATGGTGTTCTACAACCTGTGAGAGAGCGTGCCTAACGCGCGAGGCAGAAGTTGCACGACCCGCGCCCGGGCGAGCGCAGGACGTCGCTTCACTCGGGGACAGTTCACGGCTCGCCGTCTCTATTCGTGCTGCGGTCGCTCCTCCCGCAGCACCACGAGCCCGTCGAGTATTACCGACCAGTCAGCGGCTTCCGGCTTTCGATAGTTCAGCGCTCGGCCGACGAGGGTGCCGTATCCGCGCAGTGCCTTGCGATCGAGATAGCGTGCGTCGCCGGCAAACCCAGTCATCGCTCGCGCCTCGAGCGAACCAGCCGCTACCGAATCGAGCACCGTCGCGCCCCGCCCCGGGCGTCCGAAACTTCCGCCGAGCGCCGAGAATCCGATCGCCGCCGCGCGATCGCCATACTCGGCGCTCACCATCGCACCGAGCGGCACGTTCGATCCGCTTCCGGTCGCGCGCTTCGCCGCGTGCACCGTCGCACACCACACGATCACCTTCGCGTCTTTAGGCAGTCTTGCGAGATACCACTGCAGATTCTCGAACATCGCGCGATCGCGCACGTTGAACGCATCGCCATCCGACATCTCGAAGTAGCGCAGGAGATTCCCGGCCATCACGCCCCCTTCGAGCACTGCCGGGGACTTCGTGCGCAGCGCGAGCGCACCTTGCACGTCGGTAACGCAACTCCGCAGCCGAGCGCGTGTCGCCGCGTCGTAGGAGATGCTGTCGTTGTAGCGATAGTTGGTGAGGCGCGCGAATTCCTCCTCGCACGTCGTCGCGCGGGCGTCGCTCAGATACTCTGCCAGGACTCCAGGCAACCGCTGCTGCGTGTAGCGCTGCGTCGCACCCCCGACCTGCGGATCCAGCCCGCCTAACGTCACACGCCCCGCCGTCGCCTGCGCCAGGAGAAACTCGGCGAGTCTCCCCGTCTCCCGGGCCTTCGACCACAATCCGCCAATCGCCTCGCTCACCAGCCCGGGCGTGGCGGTGCGTCCCTCGACTGCGTGCTCGAGATCGATGAAGTCGTAGATCTGCGACTCGAAAAGGACGGCAGAGAAGTGGCACTCCGTGACGAGTCGTTGCACCAGCTCGACTTTCAACGCGAGCGTCGCGCCGCTCCCATGGTTCGCGTCCTCACCCAGCAGCACGATCCTTCGGTCGCACACATCCTTGACGAGCGCATCGAGCGCTGGCTTCTGTGCCGCCGTGACCGCCGAACAGGTCAGCGTTGCCACAACGGCAACGAAGAGCCTAACGCGCGGCACGAACCGCCCGGACGCTCCGCGCCGCCATGCTGTCCTGCGCCGCGAACGAATTGGCGACCGCAAAGTCGAAGCGCTCCGACCAGAGCGCCGTGGCCGACGCCCGACTCGTCAGGCGCAGGCTCACCCGCGCGCGCTCCCCTTGCCGCTGCACCGTTACTCCCAGCACAAGCGACGAATCGGAAGGTGCGCTCCCTCCTTTGGGGACGATCCGCACCGCGCTCCCCGCCGAATCCAGCGCCGGCTCCAACGTCGCCACCACCGCCGACATGACATCGACACTCCCCTCCCCGATCGCATCTTCGGCGAGGATCGACACCGAAACACGGCGCGCAGCGTTAGGTGCCGACGCGGCGCCTTTCTCCTCCGGCGCCTGCGCAGATGCCGCCGGCAGCGTGCCGGCTGACGAGTCACCAAAGACCCGGGGAAATCCCCACAGTGCCGCAGCGCCAAGGAGGAGCGGCGTGCCGTAGTACAGCGCCGTGGTGAGCCGGCGCCGCCGCCGTTCCCGCACCGCCCGCGGCGACTCGGCCGCCGGCCCCGCCACGATCTCCGCCGAGTCGAGGGCGCGCACCAGGTCCTGCGCCGTGCGCGGGCGATCGTCGGGATTCTTCTCCAGGCACTGCATGACCAGGTTTGCCAATCCGACCGGGACGTCGTATCGGCGCACGGCGATCGGCGTCGGGAGCTCCGTCAGCTGCGCGGCGAGGAGCGACTGTGGCGTGCGCCCATGAAACGGCGGCGCCCCGGTGAGCATCTCGTAGACGACTGTCCCGAGCGCATACACGTCCACCCGGTGGTTCGCCGCCGGGTCGGCCGCCGCTTGCTCCGGCGCCATGTACTGCGGCGTCCCCAGCGATATCCCCACCCCCGTGATGTTCGTGGCGTTCCCGATCGTTTGCCGATCGCGCGCCGCGGTGAGCGCTTTCGCCACGCCGAAGTCCGCCACCACCGCCGCCGACCCGGTCATGAGGATGTTCGCCGGCTTTATGTCGCGGTGCACCACGCCCACGTTGTGCGCGTAGGCGAGCGCCCGCGCCACATCCTTGAAGACCCCCAGCGTCTCCCGCACCGAGAGCGGTCCGCGCGTGATCCGCGCGCGCAGCGACTCCCCGCTGATGTACGGCATGATGAAGTACGGGAGCCCGTCCACTTCACCCGCCGAGAGGACCGGGACGATGTTCGGATGATTGAGGCTCGCGACCAGGAGGATCTCGCGCTGGAATCGTTCCGCCGAGACCGTCGCCGCCAGCGCCGGGTGCAGGAGCTTGATGACGACCCTGCGACCGAGGGCGATCTCCTCGGCCACGAACACGCGCGACATCCCCCCGCCTCCCAGTTCCGCCTGGATGGCGTAGCCCGCACCGAGGTGCGCCTGCAGTCGTTTCTCGGGTGATTCCACGCCTGATGTGCTCGGAGTTCTGCCGCGCCGTCTCGCCGTCCATTTGACACCGCCCTCCCAACATACGATCCCGGGCAAGCAGACGATTCAGGGATGGGACGGTGCGTGAGCGGGTCGCGCCGCGCGTGACGAGATCGTGCGGAGCCGTTGCCGCTCGCCGCTCGCCTGACGAGCGCGCGGGCTTCGTGACCGCTTGACCCTCGCGCGAGGGGGGCGTATCCGTTGGGCGCCCGCGCAGCCACACGCGCTCTCATTCCGGACCACAGGAACCGTCCATGCCCGCGCGCACCACGAAGCCATCATCCAGCTCCGCCCCAGGGAAGCCTGCCTCGAAGGGTTCCTCGAAGCCGGCCGCACGCAAGTCCGCAACGACTGCAACGAAGACGACCGCGAAGCCGACCAAATCGGCAACGCCGTCAGCCAAGGCGCCAGCGACCAAGCACGTCTCCAAGACGTCGAAGTCTTCGGCATCGTCGACCAAGCGGACCGCGGCGAAGGGCGCCACTCCCGCCAAGGGTGCGCCCAAGCTCCTCGAAGCGATGACCGGAAAGGCGAGTCCCGCCAAGGCGGCCGACGGTGACAAACCGGTCTTTGCCTATATCGCGACGTTGCCGCAACCGCAACGCGAAATCGCCGAACGGGTCGACGCTCTCGCCGCGCGTACCCTCCCCAACCTGCACCGTGCGGTGAAGTGGGGGATGGCCTACTACGGCGTGGGCGATGGATGGTGCTTCTCGAGCGGCGCCTTCGTGGGGCACGTGAAGGTGATGTTCATCAACGGCGTGACGCTCACGCCGGTGCCGCCGGTCACGCCGATCGGGATGGGGAAGGCGACGCGGGGGGTCGAGCTGGAATCGGCGCGCGACATCGACGAGGTGCAGCTGGCGGCGTGGATGCGGCAGATCACCTCGGTGCCGGGGATCGGGGGGAAGAAGCGGTAGAGTATCGCTCGTCACGGCACCGTCCGCGCGCCGGCGGAGGCGCGGGCGTTAGGCGCGCCCAGTTCGCCCGCGCATTCGAACGCGATTCAGTAGATCGCTCCGTTTGACGACGTGACTACTCCCTCAATGACCGATAGCGTGTAGGCGACCGCGTCGCTCGTCGTCCACGTCGCCAGGTCGAACTGTCCTCCAACCGGAACGTGCAACACAGCGACGGGGGCGTAGGTCAACGGCGTCGCCCTCGCCACCGTTCGCGTCGTCACGCCGCTCGTGCTGAGTAAGTACGCTCCCTTCCCACCCCCGAACACCGTCGCGCGCCCGCTGGCACTCACCGCGACCGCTGACTTCTCGTCCACCGCGATCGCCCGCGGTGCCTGCGCGCCATACAGCAGCTCGAGCCGCCCCAGGAAGGCCAGCAGCCGCCCCATTCGATCGCGCACCGCGAAGTGCGAGTCGGTGATCAGGTTCGTCAGGTGCGGGACGGTGAACAGCGATCGCTCGAAGGTCACGGTCGAGTCGAAGGGATCCTTCAGCACCACCTTTGACTGCGCCGACTCGTTGAGCGCCGAATACCCAAACTCGCCGAGCACGGCGAGTCCGGCGCTCGTCCCACCGAGCGGATATCCCTCGGCGACCCGCGCGTTGACCGCCTGCTGCAACGCCGTCCCTCGCCAGAACCGCTCATACCGCGACTGGTCTCCGCCCGCCAGAAAGACGACCTCTGCCCGCGCAATCGCTCGCCGCACGAATGCGTTGTTGGCTCCATCGACAGACCTGATCACGATCGATGTGACCGAGTTCGCGCCGAACTTCAGGAGATAGTCGTTGTAGCCATCCGATCCGCTCGCACGGAGGACCACGACATCGCCGTACGCCCCCGCCGCGGGCGATCCCCCCTGGGCGAGAAGCCAACGCATTCCCGCTTCGCTGTCGGTCCCGCCCCCGGCGAGCAGCGCTCCGCCGGCAGGCGACGTTTGGGCATCGGTGGTGTCGCCGGAGAAGTAGCTGATGAAGCTGGAATCGGGCGGCGCGACCCGGACGCTGCGAGACGCCGGCCTCGTCGGGGCGGTCGTGCCGGTCGACTTGACCGCAGTCGTGCGACACGCGGCGACCACCAGCGATGCGACAAGAACCAGGTACGGGACGAAACGAAGGTTGGGCATCGCGGTGGTCGAGGTCTCAGGCAGGACGTTGTCGGTCTCCCAACGCGCAACCTCGGTGCGCGACACGACTATTGCCAGCGGAGAGACGTACGAACCTTCGGCGCCTACCGATTGTCCAAGCCCGTACTTCGCAGAAACTCCAAACGTCGCGCCCTCGTATTCTACAATGTAGAATAGCACACCCGGCGCTCCGCCCGACTTGCCTCGACCTCCGCATGTCCGCTCGCTCGCCTTCCCCACCGAACCCGCCTCCGGTTGCCATCGCGCTCATCGGTGCCGCACTCCCGCGAGAGGAGCGCGACGAGCTCCTCGCCGACCTGCGGGCCGAACATGCGGAACGCGCCGCCACCGATGGCATAGCGGCAGCCGATCGTTGGCTCTGGCACCAGGCGCTGCGCTCCGCGCCGGCGATGCTTCGCTGGCGCTGGCGGCGCAGCCTCTCCTCGTACGAATCACCCGCCAACGCCTATCGCCCTGGAGGGCGCATGCTCAAGCACTGGATATCCGACGCTCGTTATGCGCTGCGTCGCCTGCGCGCGCGCCCGTCGTACGTGATCGTCGCGATTCTCACGCTCGCCCTTGGCATCGGCGGCACCGCCGCCGTCTATGGCGTGGCACGCGCGCTCCTCTTCGATCCGCTCCCCTACGAACGCGAGCGCGAGATCGCCTCGTTCTACTTCGCCGGCTCGTGGACCGAGCAGGAGTTCCTGTTCCTGCGCGGGATTTATCCGCACGCGGCGCTCCCCGGCTTTCGCCAGGTCGCGGCGCACCGCCACGCCGACGTCACCCTTCGCGAGGGCGATGCACCGACACGCCTGATTCCCGGGCTCACCAGTTCGGCGGAGCTCTTCGACGTGCTCGGCGCGCGCCCGTTCATGGGACGCACCTTTCGCACGGGAGACGACGTCCAGGGCGCCGAGCCCGTCGCCGTCATCAGCTACGGGCTCTGGAAGGAGATGGGAGCCCGCGCCTCGATCGTCGGTTCGCGCCTAACGCTGGACGGTACGCCCCGCACCGTGATCGGGGTCATGCCGCGCGGCTTCTGGTTCCCGAGCCCCGAAGTGCGCGTGTGGGTCGCCAAGGATCTCGATCCCAACGGTCAAAACGGGAGCTACACCCTCGTCGGGCGCCTCGCCCCCGGCGCCGACATGGGAGCGATGGCGCCGTATCTCGAACGCCTGACCAGGACGCTCGACGACCGCTTCGACTATCCGGCGGAATGGGACAAGACAAAGGATGCGAAGGTGACCCCCATCCGCGAGGAGCTGCTGGGCGCAATGCGACCGGCACTCATCGCCACCTTCGTCGCCATGGGGTTGATCCTGCTGATGGCGTGCGCCAACGTCGCCGCGCTGATGCTCGGGCAGGTGGAGGCACGGGAGACGGAACTCGCCGTGCGTTCTGCGTTAGGCGCCAACCAGCGCCGGCTCACACAGCAACTCGTAGTCGAGGCGCTCCTCCTTGGACTCGGCGCCGGTCTCGCGGGAGCGTTGATGGCGGTGGCTGGCTTCGGCGTGCTGGCGCGCGCACTCCCGCTCGGCGCGTGGGGGGAGTCCGCGACGTTCGACTGGCGGATGTTCGCCGCCGCCCTTGCGCTCTCCCTCGCTGCGGTTCTCCTCGTCGTGCTCGTTCCGGCAGCAGCGCTTTGGCGCGGCGATCTCAAGGGAGCGTTGAGTCGACTCCGCACCGGCGGCATCCAAGGGCGTGGTGGAAGACTGGAACGCGGACTGGTCGTCGTCGAGGTCGCGCTGGCGATGCTCATCGCCTCGGGCGCGGCGCTACTCGTACGCAGCGTGTCCAACCTCTACGCGATCGACCCGGGGATCGAGACACGTGGAGTAGCGGTCATCGACGCCATTGCCAGCGGCGCGTTGCGCGAGTCCGAGCGCATGAACAGCATCGAAGAGACGATCCGCGCGCTCGCTACCATCCCCGGTGTCACGTCGGCCGCGGCGGCCATGAAGATCCCCCTGCGCGGGAACGGAAACAACATGGGGATCGAGGTTCCGGGACGAGACAATGGCGAGCAACCGTCGACCTACTTTCGCGTCGTCACCGCAGACTACTTCAAGACACTCGGCATCACCGTCACGGCGGGGCGCACCTTCGACGTTTCCGATCGGCCGGACAGTGCGGAAATCGCGGTGGTGGTGAACCAGGCGCTCGTGAAAAAGTTCTTTCCGGGCGAAGACCCGCTCGGGAAGGTCGTGGGTGGGGGCTACCGGTTACGGCAGCGCATTGTTGGCGTCGTGGAGAACGTGGCCGAGGGTGACCTGACCGACGAGGCCCGCCCCACTCGCTACTTCCTCGGCGGACAGGCGCCCTGGTGGGGAACGCGCGCCACCTTCGCGCTGCGCGCGGCGAATGACGAGGACTCCGAGCGAGTGCTCGACGAGGCGCGAAAGACGATCAATCGCGTCTCCCCCGCCATGGCGATCGATGCGACGACCACCATGGCGCGCGTCTTCGACACGGCCGTCGGCCCGGCACGCCCGATCATGTCGCTGCTCACGCTTCTTTCGACGCTGGCGCTCGTTCTCGGCGCGGTCGGTATCTACGGCGTGACCGCCCACTTTGCCGCGCGGCGCAAGCGGGACTGGGCCATTCGGATCGCGCTCGGCCTCCCCGCGTGGCAAGTCGTCCGCAACATCGTGTCGCAGGGAACGCTGCTCGTCACCGTCGGGATAGTGGTTGGCGCGCTGGGAACGCTCGCGCTCGGTCGACTGCTTGCGTCCTTCCTCTTCGGCATCACCCCGCTCGACCCGGTCGCGTTTGCGGGCGCGAGCGTCATGTTGCTGGCGGTCGGTGCCATTTCCGCGCTCATTCCCGCGCGCCGCGCGGGGCGCGTGGCACCAGCGTCGGCACTTCGGGAGCAGTAATGGCTTTGACTCCGCATCGACCGATCCGCCTTGTCGCGCCTTTCGCATCATGACGACGTCTGAGCACGCACCGCTTGGGGTGCTGGAAGAGCAGGTGATCGTCGCGGTACTTCGCACCGCGAGCGAACCGTTCGGCATGAACATCCGGCGCGAGCTGGAACGTGTTACCGGACGCAGCGTGGCGATCGGTGCGGTGTACGCGACGCTCGATCGACTCGAGGCGAAAGGGCTGTTGTCATCGCACCGCGCTGTCGCGTCAGGCCCATCCCGACGTGCATTCGCCCTCACGTCGGTCGGGGCGCGCGCATTGACCGACACGCAGGCGATGCGCGAGAGGCTTTGGCAGGGAGTGGACGTGTCGCGCCTGACGGCGATGGCCCGCGCCTGACCGGATTCGGCAGCCCCCCGCTCGGTCGAGATCGTTCGGGCCGTGCGCGCGACCGAGGCGTTAGGCGTGACACAGACCGTCACGCCTAACGTGGTTCGGCGGCCCTTCGCCCTACGGCGCCGCCGGTGTCGCCGCCAGCCGCACCGCGCGATACCCTCCGCGGCGCCGATCGGCCGCGTACATCACCCCGAACACCAGGATCAGCACCAATGCCGCCGGCGCGACATAGCGGAACGATCGCTGTCCGGCTGCCGCTTCCGCCGGTTGGAGGATGCCGTTCGCACGCCCCACCAGCGGCTCGTTCGGGATCGCCGTGCCGACGATGGCGCGCAGCGCATTGGCACTGGCGTCGTTATTGATGTTTCCACTCTCGCGCTGCGCCGCGAGCGCCGTGCTGGTCGCGGCGAGTGCGTCGGCGACTTCGCGTTCACGATAGCCAAGCGTTCCCTGGTCGGTCGCCGACTGGGCGCGAACGATGTACTCGGGGAACTTGGCGCTCACCTGCTCCAGGACGTCGGCGGTCGCCGGCGGAAGCGACTCGGCCAGGTACCGGTCGGCCAGCTTTCCGATCAGTGGCACCCCAACCGCGCCCGCCATCCCGAGCCCCATCCCCGCGGTGAGCACGATCCCCAGCGATCCGGTCCTCGGCAGCTTTTCGCTCACCACGCCGACCATCGTGGGGAAGAAGAACGCGACGCCCCAGGCGAAGACCGTCGCCGCGGCGAAGGCACTCCACGTACTCGACGCAAAGCTCAGGAGGAATAGTCCTGAACCCGTGAGAATCGCCGCACACAGGAGCATCCCCGTCGGCTGCAATCGCTCGACGAAATGCCCCGCGAGGAGTCGCAGCACGACCATCCATCCGCTGATCCAGACCAGCACGAGGATCCCGTGCAGTCCCGCGGATTGCAGCACCGCCGGGACCCAGCGCATGGGACCGAGTTCCATGGAGGTCGTGACCGCCATCATCACCAGCATCAGGATGAAGAGCGGCGTCGTGAAGGTGTAGCGAAACATCTCGCCGACCGGGATCCCGTGCTCTGCATTCTCGGTCTTGGGGAATTCGCGCGGCAGCACCATTGCCCCGTAGACGAGGATCGGGAGGTAGATGACGCCAATCTGGTACGGCCAGTGCGCGAAGCTCCCTCCCCACGTGTCGAGGAGGAAGGCCACGATGCCTCCCAGGACGATGCCGAACGGGAAGAAGGCGTGGAAGCGATTGAGATACTTCGTCTTCTGCTCGGGAAAGAGTGCGGCGACGAGCGGGTTCCCGGTGACCTCGATCATCCCGTTACCGGCGGCCAGAATCGCCGCGCCGGCCATCAGGAGCCAGAACGCCGATGGCTGTCCCACCCGGGTGACCGCCGAGATCATGATCGTTAGGCCGACGAGATGCCCGGCGAAGGCGAACCGCGCCCCGTTCTTGAGACCAAAGCCCTCGAGCATCGGACCAATGATCAACAGCGAGAGCGCCATTCCCCACAGGGCCGCGCCGCCGATGAGCCCCACCTGATAGTTGGTGAGGATGAACTGTTGTTTCAGCTGAATGAGGATGTTGCTGACCAGCGCGAACGAGGCACCGGTGGGGATGAGGGCAAGACAGATACCGAAGAAGAGGCGGGTGCGGTCGGCGCTGGACTGCGGGGCATCGGTCATGGGTCGCATCTCCCTGCGAGAGAGGACAGCCGGGGGCGGAGAGATCTTACGACTTCAAGGTGCGGACGACCAGAGGGCGGCGGGCGCGCGTCGTCAACATCTCCACCGTCGCTCGCACGAACGACCTGCTCCCGGGCGGGGCGCACGCGCTCACGCGCGGCATCTCGGCGATCGGGATTTCCCTACAGGGGATGGGGGGTTCCTCGACTGAATGCTCCGGCATCACCCGACGATGCTTCATGGTGCGAGCGTCAGCTCGCTCGGCATCAGCGTCACCTCGTGCGACGCGATCGCCCGCGCCTCTGCCCTGCACCATCCCATGTCCGCCCCTCTCGATCCGATCTCGCCCTCCGCCCTCTTCCTCGGTCCAAAGGGCGAGAACGCCGATGTTTTCGAGCGCCTTCTCCTCGAGGCGTTTCGCGACCACGTCTTCTGGCGACGCAACTTCCACCCCGAGGACGGTTTCGTCATCTCGGAGCAGGACAAACGCACGCCGGCCCACGACGAGGCCGTGTCGACGCTTTCGCAGGAGCTCTTTGGACTCCTGGCCCAGCTCAAGAACGGCGTCCCCTTCTTCAGTCCGCGCTACGTCGGCCACATGACTGGTGACCTGACGATGGCGTCGCTCATCGGCTACTTCGCGACGCTCCTCTACAATCCCAACAACGTCGCCGCCGAAGGCTCCCCGGTCACCAGTCGGCTCGAGCTCGAGGTCGCGGCGCAGCTGGCGACGATGATCGGCTACGATCCCGTTAGGCAATGGGGGCATCTCTGCTCGGGCGGGACCATCGCCAACATCGAGGCGCTTTGGGTCGCGCGCAACGCGAAGTACCTCCCCATCGCCGTCCACTGGGCGAGCGCCGAGCTGTCAATCTCCGGACTTCCAGTCCGACTGGCCGATGGCCAAACGGCCGACCTCCACGCGCTGGGGCTCTGGGAGCTGCTGAACATTCCGCCAGACGCCGCTCTCGACGTGCTCGATGCGTTCGTCGCCAAGGTCGGCGACGAGGCAGTCGCGCACGCTGCGGTGGCGCGCCACTCCGTCTCGGGCATGGGCTTTCAGCAGTTTGGGATCCGCCTCTCCCGGGAATTCGGGGACGCGCTCCTCCCCGGCGTCGTGCTCGTCCCGTCCACCGCGCACTACTCGTTCGTGAAAGCGGCACGCGTCATCGGGCTCGGCGAACAACAAGTCGTGCATGTCCCCGTCGATCGCCATTTCCGCCTGCATCCCGAGGCGTTCGAGTACGGGCTGCACACGCTGGCCAAGCGACATCAACCCGTGATTGCCGCCGTCGGTGTACTGGGCACCACCGAGGAAGGCGCCGTCGACCGCCTGCACCTCCTCGCCGACGTGCGCGCTCGTGTGGCGCGCTCGTTAGGGCTCGCCTTCCATCTCCATGCCGACGCCGCGTGGGGAGGATACGCGATCGCGGTCACCCGCGGAGCCGACGGCACACGCAAGTCGTACGACGATCTTGCCCGCACTTCGACTTGGCCCGACGAGGAGACCTATCGCGCGCTGTGCGCCGCCGAGCGCGCCGACTCCGTCACGATCGATCCGCACAAGCTGGGATTCATTCCGTATCCTGCGGGCTCGATCTCCTTCCGTGACCGCCGAGTGCGCGCGCTCCTCTCCGTCGACCCGCCGTACCTGCTGCATCGAGACCAGGGCGACGATGCGTTCATCGGGCGCTACATCCTCGAAGGATCGAAGCCCGGCGCCGCTGCGAGTGCCGTCTGGCTGTCGCACAAGGTGCTCCCGCTCGACGAGCGCGGCTATGGACGGTTGGTCAACGATACCGTGCAGGGCGCGCTTGCGCTTCATCGATCGGTGAGCTCCGCAGACTGGGGCGCGTTCAAGGTCGTTCCGCTCCCCGCGCCCGACATGAACATCGTCTGCTTCGCCGTCACGCATCCATCGCTTCACACACTCGAGGAAGCGAACGCCCTTGTGGAGCGCGTGTATCGCGCCTTCAGCGTGGGAGAAGAACACCCGGTGCGAACGATCGACTACGTCGTCACCAAGACCACGTTGCGCCCCGAGGAGTATGGCGATGCGCCGCTCGACCTCGTTATGCGGCTCGGCTACTCCGTGGACGAGTATCGGCGCGCCGGTGGAGTCGCCGTGATTCGCTGTACGGTGATGGATCCGTTTCTGGTGACGAGGAGGGGGAAGACCGACTACCTGGGCGACTTCATCGAGACGATGCGCAGGGAGTTGGAGACGTCGATCGCCGACTGACGCCCTGAGAACGCGCGGCGAACCCTTCGTCTGAGTGACGCGACGGCATCACCAGCGCCGCAGTTTTGACTAGCGCTTCGCAGTACGCATCAAATAGCCCGACGCCTCACGCAGTATACGCAACTCTGCTCGCACGCAGTGCATTGAGGATCACGGCCACGTCGATCGCTTCCTGCGCAAGCGCGCCAGCGATGGGCGGAAGGTATCCGAACGCCGCGATGATCATCCCCGCGACGCTCAAGCCGAGTCCCACGAAGATGCTCTGCTTGGCGACGCGCAGCGTTCCCTGCGAGATGCGCACCGCCTCCCCCACGCGCGACAGGTCGTCGATGAGAATCACCACGTCGGCCGCCTCCGCGGTGATGCCTCCCCCATGACTGGCCAGCGCGATCCCGACATCCGCACGGCTGAGCGCAGGAGCGTCGTTCGTCCCGTCGCCGACCATCATCACGCGTCCAACCTGCTGCGAGAGCGTCGCGACGCGCTCCACCTTGTCGCCCGGGAGGAGGTCGCCGAACGCCTCGGCGATCCCGACGGCGCGCGCGACGGCTTCGGCATTGTGAGTGTTGTCTCCCGAGAGGAGGATCGTGCGTTGCACACCGAGCGGTGTGAGTGTTCGTAACAGCGCGGCGGCAGACGGTCGGACGCGATCCTCGTACTGCACGGCGCCACGCAGGGCACCGTCGATCGCAACGAAGGCGCGCAGCGCCGACTCGCCATCGTCGAGCGGCGTGGCACGCGACGAATCGGCACCGAGTTGCTGCAGCACGTAGCTCCGCGCACCGACGACCACGCGATGCCCTTCCACCTCGCCACTCACCCCCTGACCCGGTGCCTCCCGCACATGCGTGGGGATGGGGAGCGGCCCCGTCGCATCACGCGCCGCTGCGGCCAGCGAATGCGCGAGCAGGTGCCCCGACCGCTGTTCGACCGCTCCCGCCAGCCGCAACAGCTCGCGTTCGGCGATGCCGTCGAGGACCATGACCCGGCTCACGCGCGGACGCCCCTCCGTGATGGTGCCCGTCTTGTCGAAGACTGCGACCCGAACGTCGGAGAGGCGCTCGAGCGCCGATCCGCTTCGCATGATGATGTGGCGCGTCGCCGCACGATTGATCCCGCCGATGATCGCCACAGGTGTCGCGAGGATCAGTGGGCACGGCGTCGCGACCACGAGCACCGCGAGGGCGCGCGTGGCGTCGCCGCTCCACCACCACGAAGCGGCACAGACGAGCAGCGTCACCGGCGTGAACCACGCGGCGTAGCGATCCGCGAGTCGCTGCAACGGAGACTTGGACGACTCGGCGGACTTGACCAACTCGACGATGCGAGCGTACTGGCTCTCGCCCGCGCGGGCGGTGGCTCGCATGACGAACGCCCCGCTCCCGTTGAGCATCCCGCTCATCACGGCAACGCCCGGCGCCACCGGGCGCGGCACCGGTTCTCCCGTGAGTTGCGAGGTGTCCAGTTCGGAGTGACCGTCGACCACGTCACCGTCACACGGCACGACTTCGCCCGGACGCACCACCAGGCGGTCGCCAACCTCGATCACCTCGACCGGGATGTCGCGCTCGGTCTCGTCGTCCAGCCGATGCGCGATGCGCGGCGCCGCGTCCTCCAGCGCGCGCACCGCCGCCGATGCTCGCCCTTCGGCGTAGCGCTCGAGTGCTTCGCCGCCGGTCTGCATCAGCACGACCACCAGACCGGCGAGCGGTTCACGCAAGGCAAGCGACGCCCCGATCGCGAGAGCGGCGACGACGTCCGTCGCAAACTTGCCGTGTGCAACCGCGATGGCCGTGCGCACGAGAACCGGCGCCCCCGTGATCGCGAGTGCGACGAGCCAGGTCAATCGAGCAGTGTCGTCTCCCCCTTTCCAGTGCGCGAGCGCGCCAAGGAGCATTCCGGCGATGGCCGTCGCCGGGAGCAGAAATGCGCGCACAAGTGCCCGGTTGCGTGTCGTGGCGCTACGCGCTGCAGCGCCGCGCGCCGTCGCGTGAACGGCGGTGCTCGCTCCGCCACGCCCTGAGGGCGAGGGCGCGTCAGGAGGCATGCTCGACATCTCGTCGGTAGTGCACCACCAATACGTCGTCGGTTGATTTCGCCGGCGAGGAGTCGAACGTGTCTCCGATCGCCGGCGCATCATGGAGAATACAGTGGAGATCATCTCACAAGTAGTCGACGCCTTGCATCTCCCGCCGTAGCGCTGCGGAGACCATAACGCGGCGCGCGAGCGAACGCCTGCGCCGGCAGGCGCAACGCAAAGGCTCGCGCACCACCTGGAGCAGGAGATGCGCGAGCTCTGCGACGTTCCGAGGAGCCCATCGTCCGCAACGCGTCGATGCGCTCCGCCCGTCGATCTACTTCGGCGGCACGCGCCACCCAAGGTGCTGACCGCGCACGACCCGCATCCGCTCTGAAGCGAGGTCCATGCCTCCTTCAGGATGCACGAAGATCGTGATCGTCCGGTCCGCGTTCACCACCGCCTCGGGGAAGCGTAGCGTGACCTTCTGGCCCGCCGGAACCGTCCCGATTCGCGCCTCGATCACCCCGTGCTTGATGAACACGGTGACGGGCACGTCGCGTGCGTTATCGACCGTGAGCGTGGCTTCATCGAGTTGATCAGGAGGCAACACCGTCGACATGGTATCCCGGCCCTTCCTTCGCCATGTCCTCGAACGACGGCACGGTCATCGTGAGTCGCGCCTTCCGCGCAAGCGCAAAGTCTTGCGAGACAAGGTCCGCGGCCTCGCCTTCGGGATGCACAAAGAGGCGAACGCTCGCCAGCCCCTTCGCGGCAGACGCCGGAATCGGAAGCGCAAGTGAACTCGCCGCAGGTACCATCCCGAGCCGGTAGTCGAACCGCCCGTGTTCCAGGTAGAGCCACACAGCGACTTTCCTGTTGTTGTGCACGGTCACCGTCGCCTGCGTGTCAACGATTGCCGTTGGCGGCAACTTCTGTGGGTTTTGCGCTGCGGCAGTACCGACGAGCGTTGCCAGCCCTAGCACTGCACCGCAAATCCTGGTTCGCATATGTGCCTCCGGGTCATCGCCTGCGGTTGGCCGCGTTTCCGCCCCGTCGAGCGCCCGGTTGGCAAGGAGGAGGTCGGTGCCCAGCTCGCCCGAATCTCTCCTTCGGCGTGCCGCAGATCTCGACTGTTAGGGTACGACTGTCCCTGAGGCGCCGCAGTCGGTCGATTCCGGAGATTTAGTCATCCGTCTCCCGTCGGACTGATCCATTCATGGTCGCACGTGAACGCAGGCTCGTGATCTGCTTACGCGTCGGCGGCGAACGTCGATCCCGAGACACCTTCACTGTCGCCCCAGCACAACCAGATACAGCGCCAACCCGACCCCCAGCAGCGCCAGCACCATCGACACCACGATCGTCATCAGTCCACGCGGCGTCAGGAACGCCTCGCCGCGCTCGAAGCGCCGCCGAAAGCGATAGTGGTGCACCGCAGCGCTCAGGTTCACGACCACGCCCAGTAGCACCAGCGTCGTACCGACCCAGAGCGAGAGTCCGGGCGTACGTGCTGGCGCGACGGCCGCCCCGTCGGTCAGCCGAGCGGCCGCGATCTCGCGGAGGAAGAGGCCGAATCGAGCAACCACGAAGCCGAATCCCATCATCGCGATTCCCGTACGGATCCAGGCCAGCATCGTTCGCTCGGCGGCAAAGAAGACTCGCGGATCGGGCTCGCTGGCAGCGTTACTCATCGACACTCTCCTCGGGTTCCTGACCGGATAGCGCCCGCGACGCACCTCGCGCAATCCCCTCAGGGTCGGCCGGTGTCCAACGAGCGTCAGTGACCGAGAGACCCCTCTTCCCCCGCCTCGCCCCGCATGCGCAACATCCGCCTCGCCTTCCGCACCCTCCTCCGCACCCCGTTCGTGACCACGGTGGCGGTCCTCTCGCTCGCCCTCGGGATCGGCGCCAACGCGGCGATCTTCTCGATGTTCGACGAGATACTCTTGCGCCCAGTGCAGGCAACGAACCCTGGCGCTCTGGTGAACCTCGGTGCGCCAGGCCCCAAGCCGGGGTCACAGTCGTGCGGCCAGGCGGGTGACTGCGAGGAGGTGTTCAGCTACCTCATGTTTCGCGACTTGCAGCAAGCGTCCAAGGGGGTGTTCTCGGGCCTGGCGGCACACGTCAACTTCGGCTCCAACCTCGCCTTCCGTAAGCAGACCCGAAGCGGCGGCGGGATGCTCGTCTCCGGCTCATACTTTCCGGTGTTAGGTCTCCAGCCGTCCATGGGGCGGCTGATCGGCCCCGCCGACGACGAGACCATCGGAGCGCACGCCGTCGCGGTACTGAGCTATCGCTATTGGGAGACGGTCCTGGGCTCCGATCCGTCGGTCCTCAACGAACTGATCACCATCAACGGCACGCCCTTCACCATCATCGGCGTCGCCCCGCGCGGATTCAACGGAACCACGCTGGGCGAACTCCCCGACGTCTTCGTCCCGATCACCATGCACTCGCAGGTGACGAGCTGGTTCAAGGACTTCGAGAACCGGCAGAGCTACTGGGCCTATCTCTTCGGCCGCCTCAAGCCCGGCGTGTCGATCGAACAGGCGAAGGCCGCACTGGGTGTGACGTATGCACAGATCCTCCGTGAGACCGAGGCCCCCTTGCAGAAGGGGATGAGCGCCGAGACGCTCGAGCGCTTCAAGGCCAAGACGTTGACGATCACCGACGGTGAGCGCGGCCAGTCGATGATGCACACCGAGGCCAAGACGCCGCTCACCATGCTCTTCGCCGTCACCGGGATCGTGCTGCTGATTGCCTGCGCCAACATCGCCAATCTGCTGCTTGCCCGGGGCGCTGGCCGCTCCACCGAGATGGCCGTGCGACTATCGTTAGGTGCGCAGCGGCGGCAGGTCGTCTCGCAGCTCCTCCTCGAGTCCATCGTCCTCGCCCTCATCGCCGGACTGGTGAGCCTCCTCGTGATGCGATGGACGCTCGCCGTCATGGGCGCCATTCTCCCGCCCGATGCCGGCCAGGTCATCACCATCGGGATTCGCTGGCAGGTTGTCGTGTTCTCCGCTGTGCTGGCGCTGGTGACCGGGGTCCTCTTCGGCCTCTTCCCCGCCCTGCACAGCACGCGCGCCGACCTGATCACCGGGATCCGCGCCAACGCCGGGCAGCCATCGGGGGCGCGCGTGGCGAATCGGTTCCGCAATACCCTGGTCATGGTCCAGATCGCCCTGGCCATGACGCTCCTCACCTCGGCGGGACTGTTCATCAAGAGCCTAACGAACGTGAGCAAGGTCGACCTCGGGGTGAAGATCGACAACGTCGTGACCTTCGCGGTGTCACCGGAGCTCAACGGCTACGAGGCGGCTCGCAGCAAGGTGTTGTTCCAGCAGATCGACGAGGCCTTGGCCGCGCTCCCCGGCGTCACGGGTGTCACCTCGGCGCGCGTCCCGCTCCTTGCAGGGAGCAATTGGGGGACCGACGTCTCGGTCGAGGGATTCAAGTCGGGTCCGGACATCGACGCCAACTCGCGCACCAACGCCGTGGGCCCCAAGTACTTCGGCACCCTCGGAGTCCCTCTGCGCGCCGGGCGCGAGTTCACCGAGGCCGACCTGTTGGGCGCGCCAAAGGTCGCCATCGTGAACGAGGCGTTCGCCAAGAAGTTCGGTCTCGGGCGTGACGCCGTCGGCAAGCGCATGTCGGACCGGAGCCGAGATACTGCGAGTGTGTTGGGGATCGAGATCGTCGGGCTGATTACCGACGCCAAGTACAGCGACGTGAAGAAGGCTGTCCCCCCGGTCTTCTATCTCCCGTACCGGCAGGTCGAGGACGTCGGGAGCCTGTACTTCTACGTGAAGTCATCGCCCGGCGCGGGGGCGTCGGTGCTGCGCGCCATCCCCAGCGTCGTCGCGAAGCTCGACCCGAACCTGCCGGTGGAGGAGTTGCGGACCATGGAGCAACAGGTCCGGGACAACGTGTTCCTCGATCGGATGATCGGGTCCATGTCGTCGGCGTTTGCCGGACTCGCGACGCTGCTCGCGGCGATCGGGCTCTACGGGGTGCTCGCCTACACCGTCGCCCAGCGCACGCGGGAGATCGGTGTGCGCATGGCGTTAGGCGCAACGGGCGTCAAGGTGCGGGGGATGGTGCTGCGGCAGGTCGCGACGTTGACCGCGGTCGGCGGCGTGGCCGGGATGCTGGCGGCGTTTGGCGTTGGGCGTGCGGCCGCGTCCCTGCTCTACGGGATCACCGGGATCGACCCAGTGGTGTTCATTGGCTCGGCGGTGGTGCTGACGCTGGTCTCGCTGGCGGCGGGGTTCATTCCGGCGCTGCGGGCGTCGAAGGTGAATCCGATGGAGGCGCTCAGGTGGGAGTAGGGGCGTGATTCCGCGCCCAACGCCAAGTTCCGCGTTGGGCGCCTAACTCCCATGACGCTCGACGTCGATCCCCTATCGCTTCGCCGAATCGGCCGTCCAGAAACACCACACCTTTGTCCCCTCGGCGGTATCCCGGAACTTCTGCTCGCTGACCAGGCAGCGAGTTCCGTCAACTGCGATCAGCGAGTTGGGCGCCTCCTTGGCCGACACAGGCTTGTCGGTCAGACCGACCGTCTTCCCCCTCTGTCCGCGCTGTCCCGGGAGCGTCGCACAACCGACGCACAGCAGCGCGGCCATCGCAGCAATACCACGAGTCCTCATCCCCATGGGTCCCCTCCTCTCCCTCGAGCGTATGGCGAGCGGCCCCATCCGCCGCCAGCGAATCACTATTTCGAAGCCGATGCGGTGCAGTTGAACATCCACGACACGCCGAATCGATCGTGCACGGCGCCGTACAGCGCCCCCCAGGGAGCGGAGATCATCGGCTGCACCACCTTTCCGGAGGTTGCGAGAATATCGAACGAGCGTCGCGCAGCATCTGCGTCATCGAGCTGCAACGCCACGCTTGTCGCACCGGCACCAGCAGGCTTCTCTCCCGGGCCGCCGTCGCTCAGCATGATGGTCGCGCTGTCGAGCTTGAGGACAGCGTGCATAACCATCTTCTTCGTGGCCTCGGGGCAGTTCGGGTCCATGTCGCCGAACCGCTGCAACGACTCGACCGTCGCGCCAAAGGCATCCTGGTAGTGTGCGATCGCCTCGTCGGCGAGGCCACCGAGAATGAGATAGGGGGTGGCGGCGTTCACGGTCATGGGTCGGTCTCTCAAAATGGGTGAAGAGTGCGTGTCGTTGTTTGACTCCGCACGAGCGAAAACTCATCGGTCGGATGGACGTGAGGTTGACTCCGCGCGGTACGCCCTCCCTCGCGCTCCCTGATACACCCGACTTCGCAGTCGGCACCGGATTTCTGGGGCGACCCCGGTTGTCGAAGTTTCAGTCGATCGGCGCTCTCCCTCGAAATCGATCACCGATCCCGCTCACGGGCGCTGGCACACTCGGCCCCACGCGACCTAACGACGCGCCGCCCCCGCCCAGCTTCGACGGACCGCGCTGCACGCCGGCGTGCGCATCGCCTGGCCGCTCCGCGGATCGACCGGCGGCTCCCGCCGCGTTCGCGACACCAACGCCGGATCCTCCGACGCCTGGTAGGCGAACAGCGCCACGAGCGTGGCGTTCCGCTGGACCGCATCGAAGTTGATCTTGTCGTAGGTATCGCGGTTCGTGTGCCAGGTGTAGTCGCCGTACGACCAGTCGGACGATGTGAGGAAGAACCCCGGCGCCCCCTGACAATCGAACGCGTCGCTGTCCGTGCTCTCGTCGTGGGCCACCCCCGGCATCATGAGGACGATGTTGCGCGTGATGTCCGCTGGCATCCGCGACATCCAGCGCGCCAGAGACGGCGCGGCGTCGACGAAGCCGTTGGTCTGCACGCTGTCGACCTCACCCGTTCCGTTGTCCTGGTTGAACAGCGCCTGCAGTCCTGCGACAACATCGGGATGATCGGCGACAAACGCAGTAGAGCCGATCTCCCCCTGCTCCTCCCCGCTCCAGTGTCCCACGAGGATCGTGCGCTTGGGGTGCGGATACGCCGCCTTGAGGATGCGCATCGCCTCCAGCATGATGATCGTCCCCGTCCCGTTGTCCGTCGCACCGCTCCCCGAGTCCCACGAGTCGAGGTGCGCCGAGAGCATGACATACTCCTTCGGCTTCTCCGAGCCGGGGATCTGCGCGATCGTGTTGAACACGGGCGACTCCGTCGCTGCAAGCGTCGCCTGCGCAACGGCGTGCACGCGAGGGTGTTGGTTGTTGGCGGCGAGTCGGGCGAGGAGTGAGTAATCCTCGCACGACACGTCAAACGACGGAATGCCATCAGCACGCGCCGACTGGATCTTGTCGACCCCCCACCCACGCGACCACGAGTTGGACAGGATACCCGCCGCGCCAGCGCGCTCGAGCAGCGACGGGAGCGCGCGAGGCGAGACGTGGCCGGCCGCGAATCGCCTGCCCCACTCAGCAGCCGCGCTATCGCGCTCGGCCACCGCATGGCCATAGACCGCCGAGTCGGCCCAGAAGCGGACGTCGGAATCGGGACGACAGCTCGGTTGCGCCATCGTCACCAGCACGAGCTTCCCCTTGGTGCTGGCGATCCAGCGCGCGAAGCCCGCGCTGTCCGCGCTTTCGGCCACCGTGGGAACGCTCACCACATCGGCCGTGATGCCCCCAGGTGGAGTGGCAGCGCTCCATGCGTGCATCGTCGCTTCGAGCACACGCTTGCGCGGCGACTCGAGCGTTAGTCCGCTCGCCCCGCGCGACCAGTCGCGCCAGGTGCCGTACTGCTCGTTCCGGGCATCGATGCCCCATGCCTTGTAGGTGCTAAGCAGCCAGTCGTTTGCCGAGCGATTGGCGGCTGAGCCGGTGAGCCGAGGACCGATCGAGTCCATGAGGACCTGGGCGAGAGTGCGCGCCTGCGAGTGGCGCATCCCTTCGTCGTAGATGCGCTGAACGACCGGGTCGCCGGTCGGATTGTCCTGCGCGGTGGCCGGCGTCGGCAGGGCGAGCGTCGCGAGCGCGGCTAGGCACGAAACGAATCGAGAGTATCGCATGCAGGACCATAGCGGCGGCATCACGCGGGGCGCCAGACGGCGCCGCTGCTAACACTTCGTGTGGATCGGCCGAGAAGGCGGGGAGCTGAGTCACTTGCGCGCGCGCGTGTACAGGAATCCGGGCTCGATCCGCGCATCGGCGGGCAAAGGCGACGCCACTCCGCCCCATCGCTGCGTCCCCGAGAGCGTATCGCCCTTGAGCGTCCCTTCCCACAGCACAACACCCCTCGGCCGCATTCCATTCAGAAAGCCATAGGTGAGCCCCGCCGGCGTTACGCGAAGGTAGTCCGCCTTTCGAATGCGGAGTTGCGGCGGCGCCGCTGGGTTGATCAACTCCGCCGTCACGCGACCGTCCACTACGCGCACGCGAAGCGTGTCCCGATTGGCGCGCGGCTCATCGCGTGACATCCAGTGACTCCCCACCCAGTCGCCGATGAATCGGCTCGCTTCTGCCGGCGTCGGGAACGGCGTCACCAGCAGGCTCGCCACCGTTTCCGTGGGCTCGGGACGCCGCTTCGCCTCGGCGATTTCGGTCTCAAGCTCTGCGCCGTCTGATGGTCTCCCGTATCCCTTTACCAACAGCGCGTACGCACTGTCGGCCCCGCGTCCGCGCCCCTCGGAGATCAAATCGTCGACCACGTCGCGCAATACACGACGGGGCGGCATCAGCGGCGCACCCCACGTCACGCCTAACTTCTCATAGTAGGGCAGCATCTCCGCAGCGGTCTTCTCCTGGACCGTCAGGCGCGAATAGTCGCTGAACACCTCGCGCAATCCGAGATAGGCAGCGAGCATGTAGAGCGTCTCGTGCCCCTCGAGCCGCAGCGCCTCCCGTCGCAGCACCCATGACTTGGGCGCGGCCGCGACAAGTGCCTGCCAACTCGAATCCGACCAGCCAAACCGCGCCTCATAGGAGACGTAGCGAAGCGGGATCAGGGGCGTGGCGGCGCGGGCGGTCAGCTTTCGTGCGAGCCAGTTCTCCCCGAGGGCAATGGGCGCGTCGATGGAGACGACCGCGCGATACGTCGAACGCGTCGCCGCCGCGTACGTGGCGAGAATTGCGCCTGACGAGTGACCGATGAGCGTGCGTGGCTCACCGCCACGGAATTGCGCGTCGACTGCGGAGAGCACTTCGCGCTCGATGAAGTCGAGAAAGTTGTCGCCCCCTTCGTTGAGACTACTTCCGCTCACGGAGAGCCCGGGCGGCGTGAGGTCGTGCACGCGCGCCTCATCGTCGCCCAAGTTCTCGATCGCGACGATGATCGCCTCGGGAATCATCCCGTTGCGTGATAGTTCCGCGCTTGCTGTCGCCGTCGCCGCCACCGTAGCCTCGCCGTCCAGAACAACCGTCACCGGATAGCGGCGACTGGCGGGACTCTCGGCATACGACGGAGGGAGGACGAGGTCTACCCGACGCGTCTGGTCTAGGATTCGCGAGCGGATGCTGAACGCTCGCGCTTCACCGGCTCGTACCGCCGGCGATTGGCGCGACGAGTCGGGCACGAGCACCGGGCGCTCTTGTGCGGCGACAGTCGAAGCTGCGACAAACGACGCGAACAGCGAAATCCACCAGGGACGCACGTGTGGCTCCGGAAGAGTCTCGAGCGTTGGTCACGTGGAGCTCACGCCGAGGTTGCTCCCGGCTCGTCCCAGCGCCCGCGCCGCTCCCCCCGATCGCGGGCGCCGGTCGGTGCCCTCGTAGGCTACATGCTCGGCGCCCGGCGGAAGGCTTCCGCGCGCTCCTTCGACAAGCGATGGAGGAGGATCGCCGCCCGCTCCGTCTGCATCACCAGCGCGTTGAGGTTCACCGATTCGTTAGGCGAGTGGGCGCCGTTTCCCAGCGCACCGAGCCCTTCCACGCCGTCGATGAACGGCGCGACGAAGCTCAGGTCCCCCGCCCCGCGCGTCGCGGGATTGCTCGCCGAGAGCGGGCCGTAGCCAAGCGACTCGCTCGCGTCGCTATAGAAGCGCAGCAGCTTCTCGCCGCCCGGAGTGACCGCCATCGGTGGGTACCCCTCGCCGAACGAGATCTCGGCAGAGGTTCCCTTGAGGTTGTGCGAGACGATCTCCTTCATCTTCGCCTGCGCGCGGGCGATCTGGTCTTCGTTCATCGCGCGCAGGTCCCCCTGCACCCACGTGATCGGCGCGATGATGTTCGTCTTGCTCGCCGTCGTTCCGCGCTGGGCGAGCGAGTCGTACGTCACGTCGGAACCGCCGAGGATCGTGCCCGGGTTGTAGGTGAGGTTCTCCTCGTTGGCGAGCTCGCGCCGGAACTCATCGAGGATGCGCGCCGCCTCGTAGATCGCACCGTAGCCGCTCCGGAAGACGCCCGAGGAGTGCCCCTGCTGTCCCGTCACCTTGAGCACCCAGCTGCTGGCCGAGCGGCGCCCAATCGTCGCCATCGTGCGCGAGCCGCCTTCGAAGGCGAGGGCGATGTCGGATTGCTTCGCAGCGTCGACGAGCGCTGCGCGCGCGGCGGAGAGTGGGCGGCCGGGATACTCTTCGTCGCCCGTCATGACCACCGTGACGTTGAGATCTTTTAGGGATCCCGCTGCGGCGAGTGCCTTGAGGGCATACAGCATGATCACATCGCCTCCCTTCATGTCGCTCGAGCCGGCGCCTTTGGCGATGCTATCGACGCGCTCGAAGCGCTGGTTGGGGCCTTCGAAGACGGTGTCGAGGTGGCCGATCAGCAGTACTCGGGGCGTTCCCGCTTTGCCCTTGTGCGTGGCGACCAGGTGTCCGGCGCGGGCCATGTCGGCGGGGACGTCGATCCACTCGGAGTTGAATCCTAACGAGTCGAGGGTGGCGGCGACGACTCGGCCGACTTCGCGGACGCCGGTCGCGTTGAGGGAGCCGCTGGGGATGTTGACGATGCGTTCGAGGTAGGCGATTTGGTCGGCGTGGTGCTTGGCTACGTCAGCCCGAATCGCGGCTTCGGTGCGGGTACGGGGGGATTGGGCGGGGAGAGAAACAGGGAGGGAGAGGAGGGCAAGCGTGAAGACACGTGCGCGAGTAATCGGCATCAGGGTGGCGTCTTGAGGGCTTGGCAAGAGTCGTGGAGGACAGATTTGCAAACTATGTCCGGGCAACTGGAATCGCTCGAAGGTTCGGCCATGATCCCAAGTCGCTTCTCCGCGGTTACCCGCGAGCAATGCGCGCGCGCTGTTCCATCAGCAGTTTCCCGAGCCGGTTCTCCCCTCGCCATCCCCCTCTTTCCCAGATCGCTCCCCAAAACCGATCGCCCCAGTCGTTCCCCTCGATCAGACGAGCGTCGCCGGTCTCCAGCAGCTGCCGCGCGAGTTGCGCGTCGCTGAATTTCTGCTCCAGTAGCTGACGCATGGTAGAGATGCGCATCCCTTCCCACCCGGGGCGAAGCGGCGCCTTTTTCCCCAACTGTTTGGCGTTGAAAGGAGAGTGGGCGTCGCGCAGCCGACGCCGCCACGCCGCATCGCGCGTCTTCGCGGCCTGATAGGCATGTTCGACGGTAGGATAGCGCTCTCCCTCGAGCGTCACTGGGCTCGGGTAGAAGTTCGAGAGGAAGGCGTGCGCGACAGCGAAGCGAGTGATGTCGTCCATGGGCAATGACGATAGCATTATCCCACGCGTCCGCGGGACGTTCGACGGTTTGCCTGGCGCGGGCGCGCTTTCGACCATCTACGGAATGCTGCCACCGCCGATTGCCGCACAACACGATTAGCGCATTTGAGCCTACGGCGAAGCGCTGCCGAATCGCACGGTAGCCGAGGCAGACGACGTCGATTAGTCTCGAACACGAGAATCACGCTGCTGCGGGATCGGCGCATTCACGCGCAACTTGACGGCTGCCACGAGCAGCGTAGTCAAGGCGACGAAGATCGCAGGTAGCGTGCTCTCTCGTGAGAAGAATTTCCCGCTCACATACCAACCCGGTTGCAGGATCGCCACCGGAATGTGGAGCAGCAGCACCGCGGTCACGCTCAGCGTTACCCGTCGCGGCATCGGAGACAGCGCATACCAAACGAGCAACGTCATCTCGACCGTCATGTATCCCAGGTGAATCCATCCCGAAGGCGTCAACGCGAGATACCACGCATCGCGTACCTCATCGGTGAACATGAACGCTCGCGATTGCTGGCTCCAGGCAAGATTCATCCAGACGACGTGCATCGCGATCGATGTGAGCAACGAAGCGACGCCTGCAAGCGCCAGAAGGATTGCACGTCGGCCTCTCGGGATGCGAAGCTGAGGCACGATGACCGCGTTTGCAACCGGCAGCAGGAGAAGATCGCTCCACATGCCACCATGGTTAACGAACCCCATTCCCGAAGTTCGTGGGATCGTAAACGTCCCCGCCGCCATCGTGACTAGCGCGGACAGGACTACCACGGCGATGCTGATGAGCCACGTGCGTCGATCGAAGTTCGGCGCGATATCTTGCTCACCTCTCTCGCGCGCGTGTTTGGATGACACCTAACGTCCAAGTGGAAGGGAATGCCTAACGCCCAAGAATTACGTTGAGCGCGTCGCGAAGCTCAGGCCACGGAAGATACCGCACCGCGAAGGGAAGCACCGGAGTCACGGCGGAGAGAATCAGGCGCGTGACGGTACTAAGGTCGAAGGGAACCACTCGCATCCCGGAGACGTGCGAATGCAGGCTAGTTACGCTCGTCAGCGAATCAAATTCCTGGAGCGAGTCTCGCAAGTTGTGCACAGGCTGATCAATCTCCGCATGCTGATCCTCGAACGCTACGGTGAGATGCCCCAGCAGAATCTCGAAGTCTCGCAACCCGTTCAACCGCGCGATCCACATAGTCCTGGTGAAGAAAAGAAGCGGACCGAGAAAGACAACTGGGCCGAGAATCAGGAACGCCGGAACGCTGAAGAAGATGTTCAGCTGAACGGCGTCACTCCGAAGTAGCTGCGTCGCGGCGTCCGCGGCGACGACTAGCCCCATCGCAAAGATCAGGACGGCGAAGGCCCCTTGAATGTCCCCCAAGAAGGCCAGTCCGCCGGCACGATCGGGGTGAATAGCAGTGAGTCGTAGGTCCGTGCGTGATACTCGCCGCAGAAACTTCGACCAGATCCATACCTTCCAGAGCCAACGCGTCCACAAGAACTGAAACAGCGGTCCCCAAACGAATACCTCCCAGTATCCAAGCGCGTTTAGGCGCCCATGACCGACTCCCCGGTCGGATATTTGTGAGACTTGATTTGACTTCCATGCCGGAATCGCCCACAAGGCCACAAAGAAGATAGCGAGAACGAACGCCGCGATCTCGGGCCACTTCTTCTCTCGAAGTCGCCTGAGCTCCTTCGCCGCGTCCAGGTACTCGCCTCGTTCACGAAGCAGCGTCGATTTCTCAAACACTTCACCGCCCTGCGCGACGTGCAGATCGAGCATAGGCTCCGCGATCGTCAGAATGACCGCAACTGTCGTCTGCATCGGCATGTTGAGGTCGTAGAAGAAGCCGATGCTTGGGTCATTGCTTCCCCAGCGTCCGCTGATTAGGGCGAGCACGCACGGGATTCCCCACCCGACGAGGAAGCATCCGATCGACAGGAAGACTGTTCGCCGAACGCCCGTTTCAGGAAGGTGCAACCTTCCCAGAAGGCTACGAAACGGATCTCCCTCGAACAGAGAGAGTCGCACTGATTCCATTCGTTCCATCCCGGTGGCTCGCGGGAGACGAACTTACGGGCCGGCGAATTCGGGCGCTAGCTGAGAAGGATGCTTCGGTGAGTCGAACCAGGTGGCGCCCCTCGCTGGCAAAGTGTCTCTTGTCCACCGAAGTCGCTCGCGCACGACACCGTCGGCACCAACTCGATTCCTGTCCAATTGCTCCCGGTAACTCGCGCAGTCGGTCGTTGTTCGTTTGCGCAAGGCATCACTTGCGCGATCCTCCGATTTCCACTAGATCCGCCGTCCCGAATCCTTCAGGCGAATCATGTTGCGAAGGTCGCTACGCGTCGCGTTGATCCACCTCCTCCTGCTCGCTGCCCCGGCGGCGGGTCAGGGAGACAGCGTGGTGCTGCTCACCGGATCGCCGGCCGGAACGTACTTCCGATTCGGATCTGCGATCGCAGACATTGTCCACGCATCGAACCCCGCGCTCCACATATTTTCTACCGGTAGTCAGGGATCGGTTGACAACATCTTCCGACTGGTGGCGGGAGACGGAGCGTTCGCCATCGTCCAGAGCGACATCGCGCACGCCGCCGCAAAGGGCGAGGAACCCTTTTCCGTCCGACGGTCGCGCGGCTTTGGCGCCGTGATGGGCCTCTTCTACGAGGACTTGCTCATCATCGCGCGGCACGACTTGCAGCTGAGGAGTGCCGCGAGCATCAGACCGGGAATGCGTGTCGTGGTGGGAGTGCGGCAGAGTGGAACGCTTACGAATGCCCGGCACGTACTCGAAGCTATCGGTCTCGACATCGGAGTCGTCGAGGCGGTGTATCGTGAACCTCGAAGTGCACTTCCGCTGCTGGCACAAGACTCGGCCGACGTCGTCTTCCTCACCGCCGGGCTCGACGACGATCTGGTAAAGCTCGTATCTGACAACGGCGGCGAGATCGTTCCACTGGGAGGGGAGGTGACGCCCAGCTTGCGGGACGGTCGGCCCTACTATGAGCCCACCACCCTTTCGGTGACCGGACATGAGGTTGCGACCGTTCGAATCAGGACGCTTCTGATCGCGAGTCAGTCGGTGCCTGCAAAGACGGTTCGCGAGGTGGCCGCCACTCTTCACCGTCAGCTCGGGGCGCTGCGTGCGGCGCACCCACGCGGAGCTCAGATCCTTCCATCGAACATTGCGGAGGTACCAGTGGTCGCGTTCCATCCGGGAGCCCGGGCCTACTACTGCTCTGCGGGGCTCATGGCGTGCGATCGCACCCCGCTGTGGGCGACTCTGTTGACCGTCGTCGTAGTGGCGACGCTGCTCGCGATCTGGTTCAACGACGCGGCCAGACAGTTCGTGTTGCGAGCTGGCCCTGCCTTTCTAAGGTCGTTCCTGGGTCAACGCGGCGTCACCGATCGATTCCGTTACGTCGTGACACCATTCCTCGTGCTCACGTTCATGCTCACGGGATCGGTGCTGGTACGCGAATCCGAAAGACTCTGGGCGCGCGACCGCAACATCCGCAGCGATTTCGAAGACATTCGGCTCGACGAGAATCTCGTGTGGATGCTCGTGTTCACCGCCACCGGCTTCGAGGACGGTCGGTTCCCCAAATCTCCTGCGGGAAAGATCACAAGCGCGATGATGAG
>JBGAHX010000080.1:0-18516 GCA_044225935.1 Gemmatimonadaceae bacterium | reverse complement strand
GTCAAGCCGATAGCCCAGTAGACAGAAGACGAGAAGACGAGAAGACGAGAATTGGGGGCACGCGGGGTGGGTGGGGACTTTCGGGCGGATTTCGCCCTCCCTATCGACTCATGCGTGCCCTCTCGACATCTTTCGCGTCTTCTGAATGGGGGCGATTCCGGGAGGGGGATCGCTCCTTGACCAACGGGTGAGCGGTGTGCGGCTCGCCCGCTCGCCATTTCCCTCCCGTCCCCCTCGTTCGACGTTCCACGATTCTCCCTTTCCGTCGTGCATCCCTCGCTGCGCGGCGCCGAACCCGTTGTGACATGAACCAACGTCTTCGACTTCCGCAGATCATCCAGGGCGGCATGGGGATCGCCGTCTCGAACTGGCGCCTCGCCCGCACCGTTTCGACGGCCGGCCAGCTCGGCGTGGTCTCGGGGACCGCGATCGACTCCGTCCTCGTGCGGCGCCTGCAGGATGGCGACCCCTGCGGGAGTGTGCGACGCGCGATGGCGCGCTTCCCCCTCCCAGACGTGACGGCGTATGCGATGCGCCGATTCTTCAAGCCGGAGGGACGCCAGCGGGACGAGCCGTACCGCCTCCTCCCGATGTACAAGCAGAACGTGAGCACGATCCGGCAGCAGCTCACGATGCTGTCGTCGTTCGTGGAGGTGACGCTGGCCAAGGAGGGGCACGACGGGATGGTGGGGATCAATCTCCTCACCAAGCTGCAGATGCCGAACCTCCCGGTGCTCTACGGCGCGATGCTGGCCGGGGTGAACGTGGTGCTGATGGGAGCGGGAATTCCGCGCGAGATCCCCGGCGCCCTCGATGCGATGGCGCAGCATGAAACGGCGCGCATGAAGTTCGACGTCGAGGGGCTCCCGTCAGGCGCAACCGAGTACCTCACCTTCGATCCCAAGGCGCATAACGACGTGGTCACCACGCCGCTCGAGCGCCCGCTCTTCTTCCCGATCGTCTCGGCGGCTTCGCTGGCGCAGAACCTGGCGCGCAAGTCGACCGGTGCGGTGAACGGCTTCATCGTCGAAGGGCCGACCGCCGGCGGCCACAACGCCCCGCCCCGCGGCGCGTTGCGGCTGTCGGAGAGTGGCGAGCCGATTTATGGTGAGCGCGACGTCGTCGACATGGGTGCGATGCGAGAGATCGGCCTCCCCTTCTGGCTCGCCGGCGGCTCTGGATCGCCCGAAGGGCTCGATGCCGCGCTCGCCGTTGGTGCGACCGGAATTCAGGTCGGGACGCTCTTCGCGTATAGCGAAGAGTCGGGCTTCTCGGGCGACGTGCGCTCGGCGGTTGTCGAAGCGGCCTCGCAGGAGCGCCTCACGGTGCGCACCGATCCGCGCGCCTCGCCCACCGGCTATCCGTTCAAGGTCGCCATGGTCGACGATAAGCCGGTGCTCCACTCGATCCGCACGCGCGTGTGCGACCTGGGGTACCTCCGCACCGCCGTGCACACCGAAGAGGGGAAGATCATCTACCGCTGCCCGTCTGAGCCCGAAGATCAGTTCGTGAAGAAGGGGGGCTCGATGTGCGAGACGATGGACCGGCAGTGCCTGTGCAACGCCCTCATGTCGTGCATCGGGATGGGACAGGAGCGCGACGGCTACGTGGAGCCGCCGATCATCACCAGCGGCGACGACGCGCAGTTCCTCAGTCGCTTCCTGCAGGGGCGCACCTCGTACTCGGCGACCGACGTCATCGCGTACCTCACGCGGACGGCGCTGGTCCCCGCCTGACGTTAGGCGATCGAACGAACCGACGCCCGTCGCACCGAGTGGTGCGGCGGGCGTTTTCGTTTCGGGATCACGGACGATGTGCGCGTGTCGCTATCGCAACCGCCACATCGTGAGCCCGTCGTCGCGCGGCACCACGTCGAGCGCACGCTTTGCCGCTCCACGCCGTTCGACCAGGAGGCGGTGCAGGTCGTCGCGAAAGGGCTCGGCCTCGAACGGATTGTGCCCGATCGCGTCTGTCTCGCTGTAGGGGACCTCGATCGTCTCGATTCCCGTGGCCACGGTGGCGAAGCGCCCGCCGAGCCCGAGACGCCGCTCGAGATTGCTCCCCCAGGACGACCAAAGCGCGATGTCGGCGGTCGACGCGTACACGGTGACGCGCTGGGCGCGCTCGTGCAGGACGGGGAGGACATGCTGCAGGAACTCGCTGGCTGCGAGATCGGGAGATACGAAGACGACGTCGCGTAGCGCCAGCCGCTCGAGGGGAGACTGCCCTGCCTTGCGCGCCCCCGTCTCGAGGACCGACATCGCCGCCGCGAGCACCTCGGCCCCCATCGAGTGCGCGACGATGGAGATGCGGCGCGGATGGCTCGACGCGCGCAATTCCAGCAGAAGCTGTGCGAGAGAGCGCCCCGCGTCGCGCGCATCGCGCTGATCGCTGCGGTAGCTGGCGAGCAGCGCATCGGACGGCCAGGCGAAGAGGATCGTCGCTCCGGCGAACTGGATCTCCGCCGCGAGTCGCGCAGCGCGCAGCGCGCTCCCTTCGAACGACGTACGATAGCCGTGGACGAAGACGATGACCTCGTCTTCCTCTCCGTTCGAGAACGACTCGGCGAGACGCGAGGTGAAGCCAACGGAGTCGGTTGCCGCGATGTCGCGGATCCAATGGCGCGTTGCATCGCCGCTCACGAAGTTTCCGCGGACCGAGCGCATGAAGGGCGTGCGATGCGCCTCTCCGGCCAAGCGAAAGTCGCGCGCCGGGAGGTTCACGGTCATGAAGCCGCGGACGAGGGAATCGCGCGGCAACTCGTTGAACGAGTTGCCGGGAGCGCGCGGCTGCATCGCGCCGGCGCGATTCGTGGCGAAGGGAACGGTCACGGTCACCGGAACGGAATCGGCGGCGGTCCAACGATCGATCACAGTAAACGCCGGGGTGGCCGCCACCATCGTGGTGGCGCGCGCCGAGTCGGTGCAGGTGGCGCGCACGAGATAGCGCCCGGGTTCGGGCATGTAGCGGAGCGTGGCCCCCTCGCCGAGGTTCTCGCCGGTGTTCGTGGTCCAGCGCACGGTGGTCAGCGTCCCGTCTTCGCGATCGGTGCAGCTCGCGGTGAGATCGACGATCGTCCCGTACGTGACGTCGCCTTCGGGGGCGTGCCCCATCACCATGAGCGCCGGCGGCGTGTTGACGCGCGTGGCGCCTGCGTCGAGGACTGCGGCGGGGGGCGGAGCCGGCGGGGGTTGGTGACCACATGCGAGCACGGCGAGCGCCGTGGCGAGCAGGACGAAGTGCGTGAGTGTGCGGCGAACCATGGTGGGAAGCTATCAGCGTCGTCGGGCGCCCTGGACCGGGATAGATTGCGCACGTCTTTCACTCTGCTACACATGACGACGCCCCCGAGTCCCCGGCCGCTCCCGCTTCTGCGCTCGATGATCGACGCGCTGGACCGCGATCTGTTGCAGATCGTGGCGCATCGCATGGCGCTCGTCGCCGAAGTGGCCTCGGCCAAGCGAGAGCACGGGATGAAGATTCGCGACGTGCGGCGCGAGCAGGAGGTCCTGGCCGATCGCGCGCGCCTCGCCGACGAGCTCGGACTCCCGCGTGGCGAGATCGAGTCGATCTTCCGACTCCTGTTGAGGGCCAGCCGCGACCACCAGGCCTCGCTGCGTGCCGAGGTCCCGCCTAACGACCTGCCGCGCACCGTGGCGATCATCGGCGGGCGCGGGAAGATCGGCGGGGTGCTCGCGCGGCTCTTCGCCGACTTGGGGCACCGCGTTCTCGTGAGCGATGTCGACACTGAACTGCGCGCCGTAGACGCCGCGTCGGTCGCCGACGTGACGGTGATCAGCGTCCCGATCGACGTGACCGAGACGGTGATTCGCGAGGTGGGACCGCACGTGCGCGACGACGCGCTCCTGATGGATGTGACGAGCGTGAAGGAGGCACCCGTGCGGGCGATGCTCGAGTCCACACGCGCGAGCGTGCTGGGAACGCACCCGATGTTCGGGCCGAGTGTCCATACGTTGCAGGGACAGCGCGTGGTGTTGTGCCGAGGACGCGGCGATGCGTGGGCCGACTGGGTCGCGCAGACCTTCGTCGCGCGAGGGCTGGTGATCACCGAAACGACCGCGCAGCAGCACGACCGCGCCATGTCGGTGGTGCAGGTGCTCAACCACTTCCAGACGCAGGTACTCGGCCTAACGCTGGCGCGACTCGGCGTCCCGCTCGAGGAGACTCTCAAGTTCACCTCGCCGGCGTACCTGCTCGAGCTCTACGTAGCGGCGCGGCACTTTGCGCAGGAGTCGGCGCTGTATGGACCGATCGAAATGCGCAATCCGCGCGCGGGCGAGGTGACGCAGGCGTTCGGCGACGCGGCGCGCGAGCTGGCGACGATCGTCACGAACGGCGACCAGCAGGCGTTCGACGCGATGTTCGGTGAGGTGCGCGACTTCTTTGGCGAGTTTACCAACGAGGCGCTGGAGCAGTCGAGCTATCTCATCGACCGGATCGTGGAGCGGGCGTAGCCGCAGCCCTTGGGTATCTAACGCTCGAGTGCCCGTTCGATCACCCGCGACTCGGCTTGAGCGAGCGCCCCTTCCCTTCTCCCTCGCGCACTCCATCGAGCAACGCGACGGTACCATTCACCAGCACGCCCTTGATGCCGACCGGGTACTGAAAGGGCTGCTCGTACGTCGCGGTGTCCGCGACTTTCTCGGCATCGAACACGACGACGTCGGCGGCGAGGCCTACCGCGAGCCTGCCTCGATCGGTGACGCCGACGCGCGAGGCCGGAAAGGCACTCATCTTGTAGATCGCCTGCTCGAGCGTGAGCGCCTTGCGCTGGCGCACATAGCGGGCGAGCACGCGCGGAAAGGTGCCGAGCCCGCGGGGGTGCGGGCTCCCGCGCCTGGTGGGGCCGTCGACGGCGAACGAGCCGCCATCGCTGCACACCATCCCCAGCGGGTGCGCGAGAATGCGATCGAGGTTCTCCTCGCTCATCGCGAAGCCGACCATCCCGACGTTCAGGTTGTTCCGCTTGAGCAGGTCGACGGCGAGCGCGTACGGCTCCGCGCCTAACGACTTGGCGTACGCGCCGAGCCGCTTCCCTTCGGCGGCGCGGTCCTCGGGGGCGCGCACCGAGGCGATCAATACGTTGTCCCATCCGCCGATCAGCTCGACCTTGTCCAGCGCCTCGGTGCGAATGCGCGCAGCGATTGCCGGATCGTCGAGCCGCTTGAAGAAGCCCTGCGTCCCGCCATCGCGGCTCCACACCGGGAAGAGGTTCGTGAGCCCGGTCTGGTAGGCTACATACGGATAGCGATCGAAGGCGACGTCCAACCCGGCGCTCTTCGCCTTGGCGACGCGCGCGAAGACATCATCCAGGCGTCCCCAGTTGCGGGGGCCCTGGGTCTTGAGGTGCGAGATCTGGAGCGGACACCGCGCGCCAGTGGCGACCGCAATCGACTCGTCGATCGCGGCGATGAGCTGGTCGTCCTCGTTGCGCATGTGCGTCGCATACGGGAGGCGGCGCGAGGCGAGCGGGCGACAGAGGGCGACGAGTTCGTCCGGTCGCGCGAATGCGCCGGGGGTGTATTCCAACCCCGTCGAGGCACCACACGCCCCTTCGTCGAGCGCGCGCGACACCAACTCCACCATGCGGGCGAGTTCGGTCGGCGTTGCCGCGCGATCGTCCTCGCCGACCACCTTCTCCCGCACCGAGCCAAGCCCGATCATCGCCGCGACATTCACCGCGGGGTGTAGCGCGTCGAGCGCGGCGAACCAGTCGGCAAACGAGCCGCTGTCTTCCTTGGGGGTGCCTGTCGCCGGCGCTCCCCACGCGCGCGAGCTCCCGTCCTGCCCCGACACGATGGTCGTGATCCCCTGCCGCACCAGCGATTCGCCGCGGGGATCCTCCCACAAGTTCCCTTCACCGTGCGAGTGAATGTCGACAAAACCGGGAGAGACGACGAGCCCCCGGGCATCGATCTCGCGGCGCCCGCGCTCGACGATCTTCGGCGCGATGGCGGCAATTCGCCCGGCGCGCACCGCGAGGTCGCCCGGCTTCCCCGCGGATCCAGTGCCGTCGTGCAACACACCTCCGCGCACGACAACGTCGAAGTCGTCGCGGCGCGTCCACACCGCGGGGAGGTGCGACGCCGCGGCGACGCCGGCCGCGCCGACGCCGAGTGCTTCGCGACGCGTCAGAAGGTCAGAAGAAGCGTCGAGCCGTCTGGAATCGGGCGACTCGGAGAGGGGGTGCGCGGAACGCGGACCGGACGTGTGCATCGACCGTGGGAAGAAGGAGTTGCCCCGAATACGTGACGAAGCTGCGCGATCGTTGACCGTCTGGGAGGCTATTCCGACCGCGAGTTCAACCACAATCGACGCCTTGGCTTGCCCGTTGGGAAGTCGGCATTTATCGCGCGTTCATGGGTAGGCGCCAGAATTCGCGCGACGCGAGCTGCTGACGGGCGGCGGGCACGCCACGTGCACGCGTCCCCCGCGACCGCGCTCGCCGCTTCGTCCTCTCTCGCATTCTTCAACTGACCGTCCCATGGCATCTGGCAGTCCGCGCGCCGTCTCCGCCCGTTCGAAGCTGATCGTCAACACGATCCTCGGCGTTGCCTTCGTCGCCATCTCGGCGCCACAGGCGACGCGCATTCCGGCGCATGAGTGGCTGTCGCTCGCCTTCATCGTGATCTTCGCGCTCCACATCCTGTTCAGCTGGCAGTGGATCGTCGGGGTCACGGCGCGTCTGCTGTCGTCGCTTCGAGGTCAGGTGCGCTTCAACTACCTGCTCGATGCAGTGAGCTACCTCGCGATGGTCGCTGTCATCGTTTCAGGGATCATCATCTCGGAATCCGTCTTCCCGGCGCTCGGCTTTCCGCGCGTGCGCGACCGCTTCTGGGCGATCATTCACGACCGATCCTCGGAGTTCCTGCTCGTCCTCATCGGCATTCACCTGGCGATGCACTGGGACTGGATTGTCGCCGCGCTGGGGCGACTGATGCGGGGCGATCTCGGTCGCGCGGTGGCGAGCGAGCGGCGAGGGTCGTGGATGCGCCCGGTGGTGTCGCTGGTCGCGGTGTCGCTAATTGCGACAGCCGCTGCTCTGGCGATCGGACGGTCGCCGATTGCCGATCGTTTCCGGCCAGCGGCGAGCGCCAATGCCGAAGGACGCGAACTCGATGGGATGGGCGAGCGACGCAGTGAGCGGGAGGGAGGCGAGCGCGCGGCCGATGGGGAAGGAGGCGCACTCGCCGGAGATACAGCCAACGCAACCGCGCGGCAGATGGACGGCGAGCGCGCCGAGCGACGCGCGAAGAACCGTCCGCGCCGGCGCGAGGGCGAGGGTGGTCAACTCGGTTGGCGGCAGCGATATCTGCGCCCGGCGATCAAGATCGGGATGTTCATGGGCGTTCCGTTCGTCATCACGCTGGTCATCGCGACGCTCGCTGGGCGAACGCGCCCGCAGGGGGGGCGCGCCGCGCCTGCTGATCCGCTGCAGCAGCGTATCGACTGAGCGTGACCCGACCAATCGCCGCGCGCCGTTCGACGATGCGCGGCGATGCGTTCGCTCGACGATTGGCGTATCGTGGTGGCTCACTCAACCGGAGTTGTGATGCCGCGCGCCACCGTACGCCGTCCGCTTCCCACGCGTCCCGCGCTTCGCCGCTTGCTCGACGAGGCGTTTCATGGGCCGGCGTGGCACGGCCCGTCGCTCAAGCATGCGCTCCGCGGCGTGCGCGCCGACGAGGCGCTCTGGCGCCCGGGGGCGGGACGCCCTAATGCCTGGGAGCAGGCGCTGCACTGCGCCATCGGGAAGAACATCGTGGCCAATCGACTCGACCCGTCGCGCAAGGCGCGCTTCCCGCGCAAGCTGGCGCGCTCGTGGTGGGCCGATGCGCCTGAGATCGAGGATGCGCGGGCGCGCGAGGCGGCGTGGCGTGATGACCTCGCGCTCCTCGACGCGATGCACGAGCGGCTCGTCTCCACGTTGGCGCGAGTGAAGCCGTCGCGCTTGCAGGAGGCGCACGCGGGGAGCCGGTTCGTGCTTGGCGAGCACGTTGCGGGGATGGCACTGCACGACAGCTATCACGCGGGGCAGATCGCGCTCGTGTTGCGGCTGGCGGAGGCTCGGAAGGGAGACTTGAAGGACTTGACACTTTGCCCGAGCGCTTCTCGAAGACTCGTTTGATGCGCTCACAGTAATCTCGGACGGAGAGAGGATGCGATCGCATTCCCCCGAGACGCAGTGAAATTCAAAGGAAGCTTCTACGCACACGGGCCAGTCGATGACCTTTTCTCTAGCTTCCAACGCAGGCGATACGTCCCTTGCTCGATGCTCCGCGACCTGCTTGGCGGACTGCAAATACGAATACCTCTTCAACTCTGACAAACACAATCTTCCAGAAGCTTGGCGGACCGGCGAGGTTACATCAAATGGTTGGTAGCGTAGAACAGCGTGTCCGCCCAATGCGTTTCGCATTTCTCGTAGATGCTAGAAGCGAGACGCAAGTGCGCGAATCGATCCGCCTTTGTTCGACGCTCTGGGGAGGTTCCTACTGCCCAATCGTTCAAGTTTACAAACGAACACCTAAAGTTTGGCGAGAGCAATACATCACGCCTCCAAGAGCTGAGGCTATCGTACGTGGTTACGTGAGCGCCTTCGACCCAGACATTCTGGTCCAGATGGGCGGCGAACTCCCGGCGTACGTCAAAGACCTCAATGTCGATGTGATTCGCCCCGGTGACATCTGGAAAAACTTGGACGATCCGCGTTCCGTCGCACCAGAGAACGGCATCGGCGTTTTTGAGATCCTTAGCGACATCTTCGACAAGCATTTCAAGTTCCAGGCAAAGTATCCTCCCCGATTGGTAGTACCGACGCTTCCGAACGACTTACAGCTCTTCTGGGCAAGCGTGTTTGGCGAATACCCAGCGGAGATCGGTGAGCGTATTAGGAAACGCTACTACGAGCCCCTTGAGATCGAAGAATACGCGTTGCAGCCGGAGAGGTTCGGAGACCTCCTCAATCAGCATTTTCAATTCCCGCGCAGGCTCAGCTCACACGCAATCAAGCACTCAGCAAGCTCGCTGCACCGCAACTCGTATGTATTCTTCTTGGATGCGCGGAAGATCGATGACGTCATCGATTATTGGAACCTGCGAGCTGTCGGGCGAAGCGTCCTGCCGATTCCGAAGCAACTAAAGGACGATGCAACTCTCAAAGCCTTGGTTCAAGACTTCCTCAGGAGCGCGCGAGTACCCTGGCCAAACGACCCGACTATTAGCGATCATGCCGCGATAGTTCGATCGAAGCACTCAACGGTGGACGAACTTCAGGAATTCGCAGAGTCATTGATCTTCGAGCGTGGCGTTGACGACTCGTCACAGAGTTCGTTCTTTTCTTTGCAGCATTGGTATCCTCGTATCTGGGATGACTGGGCGCGAAGCAAAGACGGCGTAGTACCCGATAGCCTGACTGTGGAGACGACGCAATTCGACATTGATGAGCATCGTGGCGCGAAGATCGTCTTTCGTTCGAGGCTACCGGCGTTTGCTCGCGGAAAATCTCCTGGCGGCGGATTCCGCTGCGTGAACGAGATCTCGTTTTGGACGTATGGGTCGAAAGAGCCGCTCGCGCACGCTTTTCCACAATTCTCTGGTGAATCGTTCCTCCGCGCCGTAGCCGGTCGCTTTCGCTCTTCAGACGGTTGGCGCATTGGAAGGAGCGGACTTGTTCGTCTCGTCAGCGACGAGAAACGCGACGAGTGGGAACTTCCGTCGGCGGAGGAAGTCTTCTTTGCGTGGCTCAAGGACCACGGATGGGTAGCCGAGCTGTCTTCAGCAGGTCGGCTTTCGAAGCAACTCTTTCGACAGCTCGACGGATATCCGTCGCTCTTGAAGAACGAGAGGCTGTTAGGTCTGCTGGAACACATGAACGGCGGTTTGGTCCAAGCTAGTGCGGAGCCTGTGGACGAGATCCGCGTCGGTAGCGCACGTGAGTTGAAGGTTGGCGAGATAAAGACACGCCTGCGCGCCGCGAGTGGCCGCGACAAGCTCCTGGAGTACCTGCTTGATCTCGGCGTGTTTCGCTTGGGAATCGACCTGCAGTGCCCCAATTGCTATCGGCGCGCTTGGTATTCGCTGAATGCCATCAGCGAGACAATTGTCTGTCCGCAGTGTCTCGATGAATTCAGAGCGATCGGAAGCGTGGATAAGGGAAGTTGGGCGTATCGTACTGCTGGACCATTTAGCGTGCCGCGATACGCAGACGGCGCGTACACGACGCTATTGGCTCTGGACTTCTTCGGTAGCAGGTCGCTTAGAAATCGAACGACACCGGTGACGAGCTTTCAGGCGAGAGCGCCTAATCGTCCCGATGTCGAGATCGACTTTGCCTTGTTCTGGCAGGACTCTGCGTTAGGAGAGGAGATGGACGGGATCGCGGTAGGTGAATGCAAGACCTACGGGTGCTTCGCAAAGAAAGACTTTGACCGCATGAGGTTTCTTGCCGACACTTTTCCCGGAGCGGTCCTCGTCTTTGCTACACTTCGTAAACATCTAAAAAAGCAGGAGATTGACGCTATTGCCCGGATCGCCAAGCGTGGCAGAAAGCAGTGGAAGGCAGATCGACCCATCAATCCGGTCCTAGTCCTCACTGGTACCGAGTTGCTCAGTCATTCTGCTCCGCCTGGATGCTGGGCCCATGAAGCATCTGACGGGCGATTTCGCCACGTGCATAGCCTGTTGCAGATTTGTAACGCGACGCAGCAGTTGCACTTGGGACTCGAATCGTGGGAAAACGCATGGATGCGTCGCCGTCGACGTGGGTCGGGCAATGATGGGCCATCTGCTTCGACTGGTTGACTAGGCGGTCTTTCCGGAGAGAGGACCGCGTCGAAGTATCATGATTGTGTGCCAGCATTCGAGGGTGTGCACGCTCAAGCTCCTGCTAGGCGCATGACTTCGGTCCTGGCTATCCGGCCGGATTGCATCGCGCGTCACGCCACTCTCTTGGCTCAGGAGTGCAGGCGCATTGAGAGTCTGGCAGCTACGTCGGTGGCGAGTGAGCTCAACTATGATTTCAATTCATTTCGTTCGGCTCAATTGTCGCGAGCTTAGTGCGTCGACGTATTCGCTTCCTGCAAACGAGAGACTCACCCATCCCGCGACAACGCCGACGCCGCCGCAAACGGCTCCGACGTCGGCGCCCCCCGCACCGGCGTGACCGCGTGCATCGGCAGCGGCGGCGCAAACCGCGGGTCGAGCGGGAGCATCACCGCCACCTCGGCGCCACGACTGGACGGACTAGGCGTCCCCAGCGACAACGTCGCCCCGCCATCGTAGAGACGCTCGAGGCGATCGCGCAGGTTCTTGAGCCCGACGCCGTTCCCGCGCGTCGCGCGTGAGGCGCCCGGCCCGGGGCCGTCGTCGACTACCGCCAGCCGCAACGCCCCGCCGACGCAGCGGGCGCTGATCGAGACGTGTCCTCCCGCCGCGCGCGGCGCAATCGCGTGCACCAACGCGTTCTCGACCAGCGGTTGCAGCACGAACGCCGGGACGTCGTGGTCGAGGATCGCCTCGTCGACGGTCCAGTCGACATGCAGTCGCTCGCCGAAGCGCACGGTTTCGATGTCGAGATAGCGGCGGATGAGGTCGAGCTCCTCCCGCAGCGGGAGCGTGGAGCGCTCGGTGGCGGCGAGGGTCGCACGCAACAGCTCGGCCAATCGCACTGTCACGCGCTTGGCCGCGGCGGGATCCTCGCTCACCAGGGCAACGACTGCGTTCAACGCATTGAACAGGAAGTGCGGATGGAGCTGCGCCCGCAGCGCCGCCAGTTGCGCCTGCGCCAGGTCGCTCGACAGCCGCGCCGCCCGCACCGCCTCGGCGCGCCACGCCTCGTGCCACCTAATTGCGGAGTGCGCGCCGAGTATCGCCCAGTAGATGACGGTGAAGGGATCGCCGTACGAGCGCAGCCCGATCGCCAGGATGCTGTCGAGGTGGCGCGGGGCGATGACCCCGAACGCCACGTTCACGCGATCGACGATCAGGATCTGCCCGGTCACCACAACGACGCACAGCAGGATGTGCACGGCGATGGCCCGCGCCACGCGCCCGCGCGCGAAGGGGACGCGGTCGGCGACCCACATCACGAGGAGCGACCACCCGGCCCACGGGAGCCAGGTGAACATCTGCGAGACGATGATCCCGCCGAGCGAGAGTCCGGGGTTGAGGCGCGACGGGACGACGATCATCCCGAACGTCGCGACGATCGCCGGGACGAACCACCCGACGATCAGGATCACGCGCCCTGGTGAGTGGTGTCCACCCCACCAGCGCGGGCGCGATTCGCCCACCACGGGCGACGCGCTCAGCCGCCGCGCAGCGGCGGATGTCATTCGCCGCGCAGCGCGCGCTCCAGCGAAACGCGGTGCGTGCGACTCACGCGCAGCTTGGTCCCATCCTGGAGGATCATCACCTGGTCACCGCCAAACCACGGCTGCAGCTCGCGGATGGAGTCCAGCGCGACGATGATTCGGCGGTGGATGCGCGTGAAGCGGCGGGGATCGAGGCGGGCCTCGAGCGCCTGCAGCGTCTCGCGCACTTCATGCCGGTCCTTCCCGGCGTGAAGGATCACGTAGTTTCCCGACGACTCGATCCACTGCACGTCGGCGAGGCGCACGAAGTAGGTGCGCTGGTCGCGCCGCACGATCATGCGATCGATGTACGCGGGGCGCTGTCCCTCGCCCAGCGCAGCGCCGCTCCCATTCGCGTGTCCGTTCCCGTTTCCGTTGCCGTTGACGTGGCCATTGGCGTGACCGTTTGCAGCTGACGGAGCCGCCGAATTGCCGAGTGACGTCAGGAGCGCTCCCACGCGCCGCGCCTCGGCGGCGATGGTACCGGCCGCGGCGCGAGAGTTGAGGCGGTCCCATGCGGCGGCAAAGCGCTCATCGTCGAACGGCTTGAGGAGATAGTCGACCGCGGCGACGTCGAAGGCGTGCAGGGCATGCTGGTCGTACGCCGTCACGAAGACGGTCGGTGGCATTCGCTCGGCGCCGACCGCCTGCACGACGGCGAAGCCGTCCATCTCGGGCATCTGCACGTCGAGGAAGACGGCGTCGGGGTGCCAGGAGTCGACGAGTTGGGCAGCGCTTGCACCGTCGGCCGCTTCCTGCACGGAAACGTTGGGGGCAAGGGCGCGCAGTCGCTCAGCCACGCGGACGCGGGCGAGCCGTTCGTCGTCGACGATGAGAACGCGTTCGATGGAGGGCGCCACGGGTCGGCGGGCTCGGCGGGAATGGAGGTGCTGGGACGCTGCACGATGGCGCACGCCGGCGCTTGGGGCGATGACGCATGGACGAACCGCGCCCCCGCTGGGACCAGTAGAACGGGATGTGGGCCGGGCGCCGCGACCAAGCGGGGGGAGCCGGACGCGCCGTCTCGAGGCGCCGAGCGCCGCCGAGATCAGCGGTTGGCCGGCGCTCCCAGCATCACCGGCTGCACCCACGCCTTCTTCCCGTTGGACTCGAGGACGACGGCGCGAACGTACCCCTCATCTCCCTTGATGTCGTACGTCGCCGGGTTCGTCGTCGACTCGGCGAGCACCTTCCCATCGCGTCCGATGAAGCGAGTGGTATAGCGGCTCCAGCTGTCCGCCTTGATGGAGATGCTCACACGCTTGGGAGAGCGCTGGACGTCGCTCAGTTCGACGCCTGTCGAGGCGTAGAAGTCGCCGCGTTCGAGGGCGTCGATGATGTCGCGCGGGGCGAGCCTGGCCGCGCGCACGACAACCCATCCGCGCCCCGGCCCCGCCGCCGACGGGTCACCCGGACGCTTGAAGTGGTGTGCGTCGTCGGTGGCGAGACCAAACAGGAGCTTGCCGGAGGAGAGGATCACGTCCCACATCTCCTCCAACCCCGGCATGCCGCCTCCGCCGAGATTGTTCACCATCGGGTGCCCGTTGAAGATCTCGAAGAGCTTGTCGTTCTTCACCCGGGCGATGTCGGCAGCGGTGACGGCCCAGCCGAAGTTCGGGTGATTGAGGTGCGGCGCGCCATTCGCTGCGCGAATGTTGTCGATGTCCTTCTGCAGCGCCTCGACGATGGTCGCGCCGCCTGCCGGCTGCACGACGCGATCGACGGCGAGCCCGTTGATGTGGAGCGGCTTCCCCCCCACGGCGTCGGTGATCTCCTCGCCGGGGATGATCAGGAACTGGTCGTCGGCGCCGAGGAGGGCGTTGAGCCCGTCCACCGACGTCAGGAAGTTGTGATCCGAGAGGACGAGGAACTGGTAGCCGTGCTCGCGATACCAGCGCGCCACATCGTCTGGCGACGAGTCGCCATCCGAGTTGAGCGTGTGGGTATGGGTGTTTCCCTTGTACCAACGCAGCGTGCTCCCGCTCGCTCCCTGTGCCAGCGCCGTCGGCGCGAGGAGCGCGGACTGTGCGAGGAGCGCGAATAGCGCCACCGCGCCTAACGCGTGCACTCGCAACTTGCTGAAACGCGCCCGAACGCCGCTCCGCTGACTAATCATCGAAACCTCCCGCAGGCGCCGCCGTGGAATCGGTGCGCCTCTCCGTGAGCCAGAACCGGCCGGCGCGATGCAGGATCGCCAGCGCCACCACGCCGAAGACGAGCCCGACCAGCGTCCCGACCGCGAACCTGCCGAGTATGAGCTTGGTGGAATTGATGTGCGTCATCAGCCCGTGGCGAGGGGCGTTCCACGTCCCGATCGCAATCGATACAAGGGCGATGGCGATCCACGGGCGCCGTCGTGGCGACGCGATCACGTCGGCGAGGGTGCGCCCCGCGCGGGCGAGTTCCGCCTTGAGCCACCAGAGCACCACCACCGCCCCGGCGAGCGAGCTCGCCAGCTGCAACATGTTGTACCAGGGGACGCGATACCCGCGCACGATGAACGCGTTGTGCTTGAGCCACGGAAAGACGATCGGCCCCCACGCGTCGCGGTGCGTCAGCGCGTCCCACAGCACGTGGCTCGCGCTCCCGAAAACGACGGCGACGATCACCAGGATCCACCCGGCCGCCGTCAGCGGGAGGCGCGCCTCCTCGGGCGGGAGGGCGACGAGCCAGCGCGAGACCGGCTGCAGGAGCAGTGTCCAGAGCACGTACGTCGCCACCCCAAGCGGGAGGCAGAACGAAAAGATCCCCCAGTGCGAATGGCTCAGGAGGGCGTACGGCTCGAAGCGGATGAGATACTCGAAGTCCGGGGCCATCGCCCCGATCGCGAACGGGGCGAGCGGGACGTACCCTCGGCGGATGAGCGGCCAGAACGGGAGTGCGGCGGACGGATGGGACAGCGTGAACGGCAACTACCGCGGAACCTCCACTCGCTGCCCCGGTCGCTCACCCGAACGCTCGTTCGAGCGTGCGCCAAGCTGCTCGGCCACACGCTGCGCAAGCGGCTGCGCACTCCCGGCGCCGAGCATCCGGGTGACGTAGCGCTGCCCCTCGCCCACGCGCTCGACCTCGACGGCGACCGCGTCCATTGCCTGTTCGAGTCGATTGAGACGCTCGTCGATCTCGGGCGACATGCCGACCGGCGCCGAGTTTCGCGAGCCACGGCGCCAGATGCGGCGCGCGAGGGCGAGCGAACTGGGTATCAGAACGACGAGCGCGAGGATGAACGCCATGTCGACAACCTTTTCCGGCGGTCCCCCTCGTTCGCGGAACGGCGGGATGTAGGCACCAGGAACCCCTTTCTGTGCGGCCACCCGGGCGTCGGCTGCGGCCACCGCCTTGTTCATTTCGATGATGCGGGCGTCGAGCGACTGCATCCGAGACTCGAGCCCGGCCTTGTCCACCCCGCTCACCTCACCCTCACGCAGACGCCGAGCGATGGAATAGCGCTCGCTTTGGATCGTCTCCAGCTGACTTCGCAGTTCGTCGCGCTGGGCCTGGAACGCCCGGAGGATCTCGCTCGGCGATGCATCGCCGCCGATCACCACCTGCGTCGGGATCGGCACACCGCCGGCGCCGTCGATGACGATCTGCGGCGGTACAGGGGGCGTCGGCGGTGGCGGCGGAGCGATCTGCGCTTCCTGCATGGGGTCCTCGTGGGTCGGCGCCGGGGGACGGGTGCGCGGAGCGGTGCGCCAACATGGAATCTGCGCACCACGCAGCAACTACGCGACGGCCGTCCGCTCGTTTCAGCGCGCGCCCGCCCGATCATCGACGACCGGGCGGGAACTTCGGTCAGTCCAGCGACTCAGCGCTTCGCCGGCCAGGGTACTCCCCGATTCTTCGTTGTCACCGGCGCCAGCCCCTTGTACACGAACTTCTGAAGGCGCTTTCCCTCGTACGTCTCCGTCGTGTAGATGTTGCCCTTGGAGTCGGTCGCGATGCTGTGCACGGCGAAGAACTGCCCCGGCTGACGCCCACCGTCGCCGAACGCCGTGAGAATCTCCAGCGACTGCCGGTCCATGACGTAGACCTTCTCGTTCCGACCATCGGCCAGGTAGATGTACTTCTGCGCCGCATCGCGCGAGAAGGCGATGTCCCACACCGAGCCGTCGCCCAGCGTGCGCGGCGCAATGCGAACCTCCTTCACGAACTTCCCGTCCTTCTGGAAGACCTGGATGCGATCGTTCGGGCGGTCGCAGACGTACACTAACCCGTCGTTGCTCGGCTCGGCGCAGTGCACCGGGTTGCGGAATTGCTGGGCGAGCGGCGCATCGGGGTTGTAGGGACCGGGGTTGGTGTCATCGGGCTTGTTGCCGTATGCACCCCAGTAGCGCTTGATCGCCCCGGTATTCATGTCGAGGACGGCCACGCGCTTGTTGGCGTATCCGTCGGCCACGTATGCCTCGTTCGCCCCATTGTCGAAGGAGATCTTCGCCACTCGCCCGAACGAGTCCATGCTGTTGGAATTCGCGCCGCGCCCGGGGATCCCGATCTGCATGAGAAGCTTCCCCTCGTGCGTGAACTTGAGGATGTGCGAGTCGCCGTTCCCGTTCCCGCCGATCCAGACGTTGTCCTTGTTGTCGATCGAGATGCCGTGGTTGGATTCTGGCCAGGTGTACCCCTCGCCCGGCCCTCCCCACGCGTTCACCAGCTTGCCATCGGGCGCGAACTCGAGAACCGGCGGCGCGGCGACGCAGCACTCCCCCATCGGCGGCGTGGCGGCTGCTCCCACCTCCGTGCGCGCGTTGAGAGTCTGCTGGCGATGCACGACAAAGATGTGATCGCGCGCATCGACGCCGACGCCGATCACCGATCCCATGATCCAGTGATTCGGGAGTGGTTGTGGCCAGAACGGATCGACGTCGAAGGTTGGCGCCTCGACCGCCTTGGCCTGTGCCCCCTGCAGCGCCCGCTGTCCGACGCCGAGTGCGAGGATCGACCCGCCGAGCAAGGTTGCCAGCAGGACTGTACGCGAAGCGCGCATGGAGTTGGACTCAGAGCATGGGGGCGCCACTCTCCCGCGCGAGAGTGGCTTTTCGACTCGCCGGCGCGGCGTGCGGCGACCATACTATCGCGACGGTCCGTCCCGCGTCCAGACGCGCTTCGCGCAAGCCGGAATTCGTGCGCCGAGTGCCAGCGTAGGCGTGCGGCGGGACGTATGGAAACACTTGCTGACTGACCAGTATTCACCTGATGCCTCGTCTCTCGTACCGCGTTGTCGCATTCGTGCTGGCGCTCCTCGTCGTGAGCGTCGGCGCCGTGCAGGGACACGAGGTGCCGGCGCGGGTGGCCGTGCAGATGCTCGCGCGCGCCGACAGCAACCGGCTCCGACTGGTGGTGCGCGTACCGCTGGAGGCGGTGCGCGACATCGACTTCCCGCGCACGAGCGGCGAGTATCTCGACATCACGCGCTCCACGCCGCTCTTAGGCGAGGCCGCGTCGCTCTGGATTGCCGGATATCTGGAGTTGTTCGAGGATGGCCGAGCGCTGCCGACCGGGACGGTCGAGGGGGCGAGAATCTCCCTTCCGTCGGACCGGAGCTTCGAGAGCTTCGACAAGGCGCGGGCTCATGTAGCCTCGCCACCGTTGCCTAACGAAGAGCAGCTCCCCTGGCGGCAGGCGATGCTCGACGTGGTGCTCGCCTACCCGATTGCATCGCCCGCGTCGAGCTTCTCGGTGCGCCCGCTCCTCGCCCACCTCGGTGTGAGCACAACGACCATCCTGCGCTGGACGTCGGCCGATGGGAGCGAGCGCGCCTATGAGTACAAGGGGAATCCCGGGCTCGTCGCGCTCGATCCCGGCGCGTTGCAGGCGGCGGGACAGTTCATCCGCCTCGGCTTCGAGCACATCCTGGGCGGGATCGATCATCTCCTCTTCCTCTTCTGCCTGATCATCCCGTTCCGCCGCATCCGCCCGCTGGTCGGCGTGGTGACGGCGTTCACGGCGGCGCATTCCATCACGCTCATCGCCTCGGCGTTAGGCATGGCACCGTCGGCGGCGTGGTTCCCGCCTCTCATCGAGTTCCTGATCGCGCTTTCGATCGTGCTGATGGCGCTGGAGAACCTGGTGGGGCCGAAGCTGGAGCGGCGGTGGCTGTACGCCTTCGGCTTCGGGCTGGTGCACGGCTTCGGCTTCTCCT
>JBGAHX010000143.1:0-2416 GCA_044225935.1 Gemmatimonadaceae bacterium | reverse complement strand
CCCGGCACGGCGCTACTCTCCCGAACCAGGCGTGATGTCGTGAGCTCGCCTAACGCCAAATCGACGTCGTCGCGCGAACTCTCGACGACCGAGGCAAGGAGTGGCGGATCCGCTGACTCGCCAAACACGGCGAGCGCCTCTGCCACCGACCGCGCCGTCGCGCCGAGTCGATCGAGACGTTCGCGCGTGCGCTCTCGCACCACCAGCGGGATCGGAAGCGCGCGCCCCGCGAGCGCCGGCGACGGGTGCCACGTTCCGTCGGCGCTCACCCGCAGCAGTTGCTCATCGACCAGCGCTGCGACCGTGTACACGATCGGATGCGGCAGCCCGCCAACTTCATGATGCAGCCGTTCAGCGAGTGCAGCGCGCTCTCCGGGCGCCATCGAGAGCATGGAGGCGAGCACCGCGTCGACTTCGCCCTGCGTCAGCGCACCGAGATGGAGCCGCATCATCGTGCGCGCCGCCAGCATGTCGTCGGGCGCACCCGGAAAGACGGCCGGTCCATCTGCCTTGGCCACCAGGAACATCGCGCCGCGCGGTAGACGAATCGCGACCGACGAGAGCAGACGCCGGCTCGGGATGTCCGCCATCTGCAGGTCGTCCACCATCAGCAGCATCGGCTGCTCCTCGACAATGGCGGCAATGACCTGAAGCAGCGACTCGCGCAGCACGTCGTCATCGCCGGTCGCATCCGGGAGATGTCGAAATTGGGTATGCAGGTCAGGGACCAGTCGCGCGACTTCGGCGAGCGCCTCGGGCGCGGCACCCGCACTCCCCGATGCCGATCGCAGTCCTTCCAGCAGAGCCGCGGCGGTACCGAGTGCGGGCTCGGGGCCGCGGCCACGCGTGCGGAGGACCAGGCAGTCAGGGCTCGACGCGCGTACGCGTTCCTCCATCTCGTCGCAGATGCGCGTCAGCCCGGAGCCCACGACTCCGCGTACGGCGACGACGACGCCCGGTCCGCTATTGGCCGCGATCCACGCATCGCTCAGTTCACGCATCACTGCGCCGCGTCCCACCACCAACGAGGGGGTGTGCATGGCGGCGGAGCCGCGTCCCTGCCGCGCCACATCGGACCGCGCCGTCTCGGCCAAGCCTCCCGCCATTCGCATGAATTCGGGTGACGGCTCCAGGTCCAACACAGTCTTCGCGCGCGCGACAAAGGCGGCGTGCGTGCGAAAGGCGTCGCCGCCCCTACCATTCATGCGCAGCACTTCGATGAGGCGAACGTGTGCGCGCTCGTCGAGCGGAAGAGCGTCGGCCCACCGCTCGCTCACGGCAATGGCGCGCGACCAGTCCCCTTCGGTCACCGCGTCGCTCACCAGCTTCTCCATCGCGATGGCCAGCAGCTGGTGCAACGCTTGGCGCTCTCCGTCGATCCAGCGACGAAAGCCTTCACCGCCGATGTCCTCGCCGCCATCGAAGAACTCGCCGGTCCAGCGGTCGACAGCATTCGCGGCGTGTCCGTCGGCGACCTCGCGCTCGAACCGTGTGATGTCCAGCTCGACGGCGTTTGTCACCAATCGCACCGTATCGACATCCACCTCGATCTGGTCGCCAAGTGCATGCTTGAGTTCAACGAGCGCCTGCCGGAGCGACTGGCGTGCACGCTCCTCTCCCCGCTCTCCCCAGAAGTTGGTCGCCAGCTCGGTGCGGCTCACCGGGGTGGGCGCACGACGGGCGACATAGCACAGGAGCGCGAGCGGCTTGCGGCGAAGGTGCGGCGCTTCGCGTGCGCCGTCGCCGACAAGCCGCAGCTCACCCAGTGTCTTGATGTGGAGCACGCGCAGTCGCTCCCCGCGTTCGAGGGGTGGTTCGGGGCGGTGACTACTCTGTGAGTGCGGGCGCGCCCTGCCGCGCCCTCGCCGGCACAACATGGACTTCAGGGCGAGGGTACGGCAAGCCGATCCGTCACGATCACCGACGCGGACTCGAATCGCGTCGCGACATCTCCCGAGCCTCGCGAGATTTCGCGATTCGCGGAGCGGGGTCATCGATGCGACCGATCTGCCTAACCGGTTGCCACGATTGGCGATGACCTGCGGGCACGTGGCGCGGAGACCCGTGGTCCCCGGCTTGCCTTCCGTACGAGCCACGCGCTCGGCTCGCCGATGCCGGACTGCCGATGAAGCCGCAACCCCAACTCGAAGCAAGTCTCCCCGGAAAACGCGCCGCGCGATTCACCCCCTCTCCGTCCCCCATGCCTACCACACGACACGCCACGCTCCCCGTGGCGAACGCTGAGCCGCCCCCCGATCTGCATCTCGTCGGATCCTTCGACGCCGACGCCGAACCGAAGCGCCCCTCCAGGCGCGCCCGCAAGCATCACCGCGATCAGACGCGCTACCTCCGCGGCTGGGAGCAGTATCGCGCGCTTTGGGATGGCGTCGACTTCAAGCGCCAGCTGCTGAACATG
>JBGAHX010000079.1:0-18761 GCA_044225935.1 Gemmatimonadaceae bacterium | reverse complement strand
AGGATCTCGAGCCCGTGGTGGCGCCGCACCTGCCCCGGTGCCCCGCCCTGCTCGTAGATGTAGTCGCCCAGGTGCGCCACGAGGTCGATCGACTCTTCGGACAAATGCTCGAAAGCGGTATAGAGCCCCTGCTCGTAGTGCTGACAGGAGATGAAGGCAAAGTCGAGCGGCTCCTGCGACCCGGCGGCCGGCGTCGTGCGGAGTCGCCCCACCGGACTCTCTCCCGCGGGCATGGTGAAGCGGTAGAAGTACCAGCGGTCGGGCTGGAGCCCCGTCACGTCCACATGCACCGAGTACCCGAGCTCGGGCGCGCAGGTGTACTTCCCTTTCGACACGACCTTTGCGAAGCGCTCATCCTCAGCCACTTCCCAGTCGATGACCGGTCGCAGCCCCTCCACTCCTCCAAGTGGCGCGAAGGGATCCGGCGCAATTCGCGTCCAGATCACACAGCGATCGGGGGTCGGGTCGCCGCTCGCCACGCCCAACGTAAAGGGATTGCCTTGCAGCTGCGGACGTCGCGTGAGGCGCCAGATGTTCGGGGCTCCGGCGCACAGCGCGGCGTAGCGGGTGAGGTCGGTGAGAAAGTAGCGGCGATCCATGGCAGCACAGAGTGCGGGGAAAACGTGGATCGATGATCCTCGTCCCAGATTCACGGCTCGACAAGGGGACTCACAGCATCGTTGCACTGGCCTCCACGCGTCAGTGAGCGGAGATTCGTCAATCCCCTACACGTCGACGCGCGATGGCCAAGGACACTGCACCGGCAACGTACTTCTCCTCCGCCGCGGAATTTCGCGAATGGCTGGCGAAGAACCACGAGCACGCCACCGAGCTCCTCGTCGGCTTCCACAAAGCCGCGACCGGTCGCCCGCGCATGACATGGGCAGAGTCGGTCGATGAAGCGCTCTGCGTCGGATGGATCGACGCGATCCGACGTCGTGTCGACGACGAGCGCTACACGATCCGCTTCTGCCCGCGCAAGGCGACAAGCGTCTGGAGCGCCGTCAATATCCGCCGAGTCGGCGAATTGGAGAAGGAAGGGCGTATGCAGCCGGCGGGGCGCGCCGCCTTCGCCAGACGCAAGGAGAATCGCTCGGGGATCTACTCGTACGAAAAGCGACCCGACTCACTCGACGAGCCGTACGCAGCAGAAGACGGCCTGGGCCTACTTCGAGGCGCAAGCGCCGTGGTATCGCCGCGCCGCGACCTGGTACGTCCTGAGCGCCAAGCGCGAAGAGACCCGCCTCAAGCGCCTCGCCATTCTCATCGAGGATTCGGCGAACAAACGCTGGCTTGCAGGGCTCATCAGGACGGACCAGCGACCGGCGGCATCGGTCGGCGCGAAGGACGAAGCGCAAGCGAGCATCGCCGCTGAGGGAGGAGCGAAGCAGCGAGTCGCCGCGAAGGCGGAAACGAAGACGAGCGTTGCCGCGAAGTCCCGTTCGACGAAATCGCCCGCCAGGAAGCGCTAGCGATACCCCGCCGCCTGCAGCTCGAACAACTCGGCGTAACGCCCGCGCTGCGCGAGCAGCTCCTCGTGCGTCCCCGCCGCTTCGACCGTGCCGTCGACCAGCACGAGAATGCGATCGGCCATGCGCACGCTGGAAAAGCGGTGTGAGATGATCACCCCGGTCTTGCCGCGGATCAACTCGCGAAAGCGCTGGAAGACCTCGAACTCGGCACGCGCATCGAGCGCGGCGGTCGGCTCGTCGAGGATGATGAGTTGCGCATCGCGCATGTAGGCACGGGCGATCGCCAGCTTCTGCCACTCACCCCCCGAGAGATCCACCCCGCCACGAAAGCGACGTCCAAGCACCTGGTCGTACTGCGCCGGGAGTCGCTGGATCACCGAGTCGGCGAGGCTTCGTGAGGCGGCTCCCTCGATGCGTTCGCGCGATGCACGCTCGGCGATGCGACCGACCGCAATGTTTTCAGCGGCCGTGAGATCGTAGCGTACGAAGTCCTGGAAGATCACGCCGAGGTTGGCGCGAACGTCGTCAAGATCGTATTCGCGCAGGTCGTGGCCATCGAGGAGAATGCGCCCTTCGGTCGGGTCGTAGAGTCGGGCGAGGAGCTTCACCAGCGTCGTCTTCCCCGCGCCGTTCTCGCCAACGAGCGCCAGCACCTCACCGGCGCGCAGCGTGAAGTCGAGGTGACGAACGGCCCATCGCTCGGCGCCGGGATACCGAAAGCCCACGCCCTCGAAGACCACACCGTCGCGAATCGGAGCCGGGAAGGGGCGCGGTGACGGAGGAGAGACGATCGTGGGCGTGAGCTCGAAGAAGGAAAACAGGTCGTCGAGATAGAGCGCCTGGCCAGCCAACTGCGAAAAGCCGGTGAGCAGCCCCTCCAGCAATCCGCGAAGGCGGCGGAACGACGCGGCGCCGAACGTCAGGTCGCCGATGGAGAATTCGCCGGCAGCGGTTCGCCAGGCCAGATACGCAAAGGCGCCATAATAGCCCAGCGTCCCGATCGTCGTGAGCAACGTCCCCCACCAGGCGCGACTCATCGCGAGCGCGCGCGTGGCGCGATAGTAGCTCGTCGCCAGCTCCTTGTAGCGTTCGATGAGGAACGGGTGCAGGGCGAAGATCTTCACTTCCTTCGCCGTCTCGGCGCTCGCTCCCGTGCGGCGCAGGTAGTCGAGGTTGCGCTGATCGGCAGTGCGCGTGTAGGCGAGCTGATATGCGCGCGCGCTGAAGTGCGCCTCGCCGAGGAAGGAGGGGACGAGCGCGACCAGCAAGAGGAGGATGAGCCACGGGGTGAAGAGGGCGAGCCCCGCCGCCAGCGAGAGAATCGTGATGAGATCCTGCACCTGGCCGAAGAGCTGGCTCATGAGCGACATGCGCCCGCTTGCCTGACGCCGCGCCCGTTCGAGCTTGTCCTGCGATTCGCTGTCCTCGAAGTCCTGCAGGTCGAGCGTGGCGGCGTGATTCATGAGCCGCACACTCGTGGTGATGTTGAAGCGCTCGTTGAGGAGAGAGTCGATCAGCGACGTCACCCGCCCGAGCACGTCGCTCGAGACGGCAAGCGCGAACTCCGCGGCGAGGAGCCAGGCGAGGTGGTTGAGTCGCCCACCGGTCGCCCAATCGGCAATCGACGAGCCGGCGCCCCCAGCCCCGACCACGCGCACCACCTCGTCGATGATCAGCTTTCCCACGTAAAGCGTGACCACCGGGAGGAGCGCACGTAGCAGCCGCACGATCAAGGTCCAAACCGTCAGTGCAGGACTCGTCTCCCAGACGAGCCGCAGGAACGGGCGGACGTTCTTGAGCGCGGCGAGTCGCGCGCGGAGCGTCGTCGGTGGAATGTGCGCGCTAGATGTTGCGCGTCCGTTGCGGCGGGAGGGCGCATCGGGCGACGCATCGGCGCGTGTTCTCGGAGGCATGCGCGTAGCATAGCGCGCGCACGCCTCCCGCGGTCCCGCCCATTCGAGCGATGGAGGTCGGGGGCGCGCCGACCAGCGCCCCCCGGTGTGCGTGCTACTTCGCCGTTGTCCCCTTGGCCGGGACGGCCTCCATCAGCATGGCCAACGACTCGTTGAGCGCTCTGTCTCCCGCCGCCGAGCCGGCGTACTTCCCGATGCGCACGACCACGAGGTCGCGATCCGGGACGATGATCGTGCTCTGCCCGCCGGCGCCGCGGAATGAGAACGCATCCTTCGGGATCGGATCGGCGCCATCGCCGTTGACCCACATGAAGCCGCCGCCGTACACGGGGCGCCCGTCGGCAGCCCACGCCGGTGCGACGGTCTTCACGTAGTCGACGTAGCCCTCGGGGAGGAGGCGCTCGCCGTTCCACACGCCGTCCTGCACGTAGAGGTTAGCCACGCGCGCCCAGTCACGGGCGGGGAGATACTCGGCGCCCTGCGTAAGGTTGTTGCCGTACGGGTCGGTCATGAGCACCGCATCGCGGATCCCGAGCTTGTCGAAGAGCGCGCGCTGCGGAAACGTGCGGTAGTCGTCGCCGCGCTTCTCGACGGCGAGGCGAATGAGGTAGTTCGCGAGGACTGGATCGGTGTTGCGGTAGCGCCCGACCGTGTTCGGCTTCCACTGCTGCGGGCGCGTGGCCGCCCACTCGAAGGAGTTCCCCGCCCCGGTGTAGTACCAGAGGTGATCGGGGTAGCCTAACGACGGATCGAAGTCGGGATCCTGCGGCGCGCGAATGCGGAGCCCGCTCGACATGCGCATGATGTCGATGATGCGGATCGCCTGCCGCGGATCGCCCGGCTGCTGCCACTGCGGAATCGGCGCCGGCTGCTCGAGCGTGTAGTCTCCCATCTTGATCAGGCGCGCGAGGAGCGTCCCGGTGAGGCTCTTCCCCATCGACCAGCTCTCGAGCGGGGTGTGGATCCCGATCCCCGCGCCATATCGCTCGGCGATGATGCGCCCCTGGTACGTGACGAGGAACGCCTCCGTCATCGCCGAGTCGGGGCCGAATCCGGTCGCGAGCGCCTGGGCGACCTTGGCGGAGTCGACGCCAGCGGGCCACGGCGCCGGTGCAACGACGTCGCCCATCGGCCACGGCGTCTTGGCTGCATCCGGGAGGTTGGGCTTGACGATGACTGGCGTGAAGTGGATCGAGTCCTCCCCCTTGGGGAGCGGGATGCACCCCTGGCTCCCATATCGTCGGGCGACAACGGTCACCCCGCTCTTCATCGTCAGGCGCACAGTCTGCGTAGCGCGATCGATGACCGTATCGGTCACGACCTTGCGCTCTTCCGGGGGACTGGTGAACCACCCGACGTTCGCCGCGGCATCGGCCGGATCGAGCCCGGTGATGAAGACCGCCGCACACAGCGTCGTGGCGAATCCGGCCGTCGAGTGTTCGAGACCGTCGCCCGGCGGCGGCGTCCAGCTCCCCGGGAGCGCGAGCGAATCGCCGCGGGCGATGAGGGCCGCGCGCGCGGCCGCGCGCGCGTCTGGAACCGGCGTCGCGGACTTCGGCGGCTCTCCACCGCAACCGACGGCGAGTGCAACCGAAACCACGAGGGTGACAGGACGACTGGCGATTCGATAGCGAGGTGACACGAGCGATCCTCGGCGCTGGAGGGAAGCGAGCGACTCGACATTGCAGCGCGCGGCAAGGGGCGTCCAGAGCGGTCGCGCGGGGCGACGGCGGTTGTCGAGGTCGCGCCGGTCGTGCAGGGGCGTACATTCGTCGGACGCGCCTCAGCGGCGCTTTCGGCGCCCTTCACCTCGCCTTCGCATGTCAAACGTCTCGACGCCCCGACCGATTGCGCCTGACGGTCCGACCTTCTCCCCGATCGTCGCCGGAGCGTGGCGCATGGCCGACTGGGGCTTCTCCGTCGCCGCGCGCCAGCGCTGGATCGAGCACTGCCTCGAACTGGGGATCACCACCTTCGATCATGCCGACATCTACGGCGACTACCAGGTGGAGTCGCTGTTCGGCGAGGTGCTCGCTGTCGCGCCGGCGCTTAGGCAGCGGATGCAGATCGTCACCAAGTGCGGGATCAAGCTCACCTCGGCGCACCGCCCGACGCACCGCGGCAAGTCGTACGACACGTCGGCCGACCACGTGAGCAACTCGGTCGAGAATTCGCTGCGCGCGTTGCGCACCGACCGCATCGACCTCCTCCTGATCCATCGCCCCGATCTCCTCATGGATCCGGCGGAGCTGGCCTCCACCTTCCGCGAGCTACGCGATGCGGGGAAGGTCGCGCACTTCGGCGTCTCCAACCACACGCCGTCGCAACTCGCGCTCCTCCATCGCTACATCCCGCTGGTGACCAACCAGGTGGAGCTCTCGCCGTTGCACCTGGACGCGCTCGACGACGGGACGCTCGACCAGTGCATCGCGCTCGGGATGCGCCCGATGATCTGGTCGCCGTTAGGCGGTGGCCGACTGATGACGGGAGACGACGAGACGGCGGTGCGCGTGCGCCCGGTGCTCGCCGACATCGCGCGGCAGCATGGCGTGACGCCGCTGGCGATCGTCTACGCCTGGATCCTGCGCCACCCGTCGAAGCCGCTCCCCATCACGGGCTCGCGCCGGCTGGAGGCACTGCGCGAAGCGGTCGCCGCGCTCGACGTCACCCTCACGTCCGACGAGTGGTACCGCATCTGGGAGGCGGGAGCGGGACGTGAAGTCGCCTGACGAGTCAGCCTCGGCCTAACGAAGAAGTGTCAATCGGGGTTCGTCGATTCGGTGAGCCCCGTCTCGTCATCAACTCCGCGCGAGACGATCGCGGTCGCCGCCACGTCGGACGTGACGTTGACCACGGTGGCGCAGATGTCGGGGAGAAGATCCACCGCGATGAGGACGCCGATCCCTTCCGGTGGAAGGCCGATCGCCACGAAGAGCGGCGTGAGGAGGAGGAATGCACCGCGCGGCACCCCCGGCGCGGCAAACGAGAGAAAGATCGCGGCCGCGGCGATGATCCCCAGCGCGCGCGCATCGAGCGGAATGCCGTACACGCGTCCCACGAAGAGCGCCCCGGTGACCCACGCCACTCCCGCCGCCGGCTTGAAGACCGAGACGGCCAGTGGCAGGACGAATCCGCTCACCCGCGGCGCAATCCCCATCTGTTCGGCACTTGTCACCATCGCCGGGAGCGAGGCGATCGACGAGCTGCAACTCATCCCGATGAGCTGCGTGGGAAGAACCGCTCGCGCGAAGCGCCCGACCGGAATGCCGCCCAGCGCGCGCACGAGGGGATAGAGGAGCGCCACGACGATCACGCACCCGATGGCAAACGACGCGATGTAGAAGCCGACTGCCCCCACGAGCGACGCCCCGCTCTGCGCGGCGAGCGGGACGACGAGGCAGAAGATCGCGATCGGTGCCAGCGCGATGATCCACCCCACCAGCCGGAGCATCACCGCCCCCAACGACCGGAAGAACGACACCAGCGGTTCGCGCACGTCCTCTGAGCTCCGCGTCGTCGCCAGCGCCACGAGGAAGACGAAGACGATGAGCGAGACCATGTTGCCGCTGGCGGCCGCCTCGACCGGGTTCGCCGGCACCAGCGTGGTGAACCACTCCAGCACTCCGACCGGCGCCTTGGTTCCGGCGAGGAGCGCAGTCGCTTCCTCGGTCCCTGGCGGGAGCGGGATCGTCCCGGTCGGCCACGGAAAGAGGGCGAAGACCGCGGGCATCACCAACGCCGGCACCACTGCGCTCACGACCAGGAGTCCGCCAAAGACCGCGAGCGTCCGCGTACCGAGTCGTCCGGTGCTGCGCAGGTCAGCCACCGACGCAACGCCGGTGATAAGGAGCGAGACGACGAGCGGGATCACCGTCATGCGGATCGCGTTGACCCACATCGTGCCAAGCGGCTGGAGGGCGAGCGCCCATCGCATCAGGCGTTCGCTGCGCGACCACGCGACCGCCACGCCTAACGCCAATCCGGCGATTAGCGCCACGAGGACCGCGGTCGTGTCGCCGCCGATTCGACGCTTGCCGTTGGAAGCCGCCATCACGGGCGCCGCTCGCGCACGGTTCCGTTCACGGAGGGGCGCGGGTGGAACGGTGTGCGCATGGAAGTCACACGAGGAGTAGGAGTGGTCGCGCGCGGGGACGGGCCGCGGAATCTGCGACTCGGTGCGCACGGCGACCAGTCGCTGTCGGTATGGACGGCGACCAGTCGGCCGCCGGAGGGATGCAGCTCGCGCATTGCGCGACGCCGGGGCACACGCCAGCTTCTCCCCCCTCCCTTCCCCCCGCGCGTCGCCATGACCTACGCCGCCATTACGGGTTGGGGCAAGTGCATGCCCCCTGCCGTCCTCACCAACGCGGACCTTTCGACCTTCCTCGAGACGTCCGACGAGTGGATCACCTCGCGTACCGGGATGCGCGAGCGCCGCATCTCGCACGTGAGCGCGATCGAGATGTCCACCGTCGCCTCGGCGCGCGCGCTGGCGTGCGCCGGTGTCAGCGCCGACGACGTCGATCTCATCATCTACGGCGGCGTCAGCAACGACGAGTTGGTCCCCAACAGCGCGTCGGGGGTGCAGGTCGCGCTCGGCGCCACGCGTGCCGCGTCGATCGACCTCAACACCGCCTGCACCTCGTTCGCCTACGGTCTTGCCACGGCGACGGCGATGATTCGGAGCGGGATGGTCAAGTGCGCCGTGGTCATCGGGGTCGAGCTCATCTCCCGCTACATGGATTGGAGCAACCGCAACGTCGCCGTCCTGTTCGGCGATGGCGCAGCCGCCGTCGTATTGCAGCCGACGGAGCACGAGGAAGGGATGTTGGGGAGCGTACTCGGGTGCGACGCCGAGGCGCGCGCATCGCTGCGCGTGCGCGGCTTCGGCTGCACGTATTCGGGACGCAATGTGAGCTTCGGCGACACCATCTGGGATTTCGACGGTCAGGTGATCTTCAAGCGTGCCGTGCACGCCATGTCGGCGGCGTCCGTCCGAGTGCTGGAGGAGTGCGGCTTGACGGCCGACGATGTGGATCTCGTTGTCCCGCACCAGGCCAACCTCCGCATCATCGAGGCGGTAGCCAAGTACGCCGGCGTCCCGATGGAGCGCGTGATGCTCACCGTACAGAAGTACGGCAACATGAGCGCAGCCACCGTTCCCGTCGCGCTCGTTGAGGCGCTCGAAGAGGGGCGCATCAAGCCGGGGAGCCGCATCCTTATTCCCGCGTTTGGCGGCGGACTCACCTATTGCGCACTCTTCGTGCGCTGGGGTGAACGCGTCGTCCCGCTGGGAACAACGGACCGCGACCTTCCGCCGTGCGAACTTTCCGCGCTCGAACTCGTTAATCGGGTGCGCGCGACGCAGGATCCGCACGGGCGTTCTCTGGCGGGACTCATGGCGCCAGTTTTCGCCGAGTCCACTTCCTGATCGAATCGTTGCACCTCAAACCCTTGGCGCGCTTGTCGTCCATCTCACGCATGATCGTTCGCACTCTCACGCGCGCCTCTCTCCCGGCGTTCGCTCTCGCTGCTTCGGCGATCACCGCGGTCACGATCGCGCCAGCGATTGTCCACGCGCAGACGCCGCGCGATTCGGTCGTGGCCACCGTGCAGGAGTTCTTCCGCGCGATGCAGGCGAACGACCTCGCGGCGTCGCAGCGCGTGATGCTTGCCGACGGTGACCTCTACGCCTCGCGCCGCGACGGCGATTCGCTCATCGTGCGACGCGCGACGTTTGCATCGCACTTCGACCGGTTGCGCGCGGCGCGAGACACGATCATCGAGCGCATGTGGGATCCGCAGGCGACGGTGATCGGGATCGTGGCCACCGTCGTTGCGCCGTACGATCTCTACTACAACGGAAGGTTCTCGCACTGCGGCGTCGATGCCTTCACGCTGGTGCGCGGCGCGCACGGCTGGGTGATCACCAGCGTGAGTTACACCGTGCAGCCGACCGGCTGCCCGCCGAACCCACTCGGCCCACCCAAGCCGTAGTCGCGTGGCGCACCGGACCTTTGGCGCCCCCGCGCTTCGCCTCGCGCGATGGCTGGTGGCGGTGCTCGCGCTCGGCGCCTGTGCCGTCGTGCATCGCCCGCCGGCGACGCACGCCTCGCTCGCGCGCGACGCCGTTGCAGCTGCCGCGCAGGAAGAGGCGACGTCGGACTCGATCGTCGCGCGCCTCGCGCGACGCGCGCTCGCCCGCGGCGATCGCACCGTCGACATCCTCCTCCTCTCCGGTGGCGGGCAGAACGGCGCGTACGGCGCCGGCTTCCTTCGCGGATGGAAGTCGCGCACCAGCGACTCTATGCCGACGTTCGACCTGGTCACCGGGATCTCCACCGGCGCCCTGCAATCCCCGTTTGCGTTCGTCGGCACCTCGGCGTCGATCGATACGCTCTCGGCGCTCTACCTGCGCGCAGCGGATCGATTCTCTCCCAGCATCGACTGGTTGTTCTGGCTGAGAAGGACGGGTGGCGTCGTGAAGACCGGGCGTTTCCGCGAGACGCTCGCCACCGTGGTCGACAGCACCATGGGTGCAGCGCTGGCACAGGGGTTTGCCGACGGACGACAGCTCGTCATCGGCACGACCGACATGGACCTCGCGGTCGGGCACACGTGGGACCTCTCGCACGAGCTGGCGCCGGAGCGGGGCGGATTGCCGCGCGTCCACCAGCTCATGGTCGCGTCGTCTTCGATACCGGGAATCTTCCCTCCGCAGGTTGTCGACGGACGTGTGCACGCCGACGGCGGCGTGATCTCCAACGTCCTCCCCGCCCTCTCGCTCCCGGAGTACGAGCGTCTCGCCGCCGAGGCGCGTGCCCTGCACTTCAAGGAGCCGCTGACGGTGCGCCTCTGGGTGATCATGAACCTGTGGACGCAGGGACCGATCGCCGTCATGAATCCTGCCAATCGCAAGGGAATCGCCGGCCGCAGCAATCAGCTCCTCTTCTGGGCGCAGCTCTCACAGTCCATCGAGCGACTGCGGGAACTCACGATGGCGGTGAACGCGGGTGTCGACGGGCTTCGCATGGAGATGCACTACACGACGATCCCCGTCGAGATGTCCGACGACCCCGATGCGATGAAGCTCGCCTCGCAGGCCTTCATGCAGCGCCTCGAGCGACTGGGATTCGACAAGGCACGGAGTGCGACGCCCTGGGACTCGCTCGTGCCGTCTCCGTACCGCCGTCAGCCGCAATAGGACACGGCGCTCGGAGCGCGGGCTGCGCGTTCTTGCGATGCTTGGCCGCCCCGCCGAAAGAACTGTCAAAAGCGAGCCCCGGCCTGGCGCTAACGCGCGAGGCGCAGCGCGGATGGCGACCCCATACGCCGCTGCGCGAAGAGTGCCGTGCCGAGAAGGGTGACGAAGGCCGACTCGAAGTGCGGATGCGTCCCACCGATTCGTCGCGCGGCACTCCAGCGGCGGCGCGATCCCGGCGAGTCGAGCGAGACGGCCACGAGTTCGCCGCGCTCGACCTGCGGGGCCACCGCCCAGCTCGTGATCACGCTGATGCCGAGTCCCGCGCTCACCAGCTGCAAGATCGCTTCGGTCAACGGAAGGCGTGACACCTGACGCGGCGTCACGTTCTCCGGTCCGAGGATGTCGCGTTGCACCAAGCTGGAGGAAGCGGGAATGTCGTACAAAATGAGGTGCTCCCCGCGCAGGTCACACGGATGAACCATCGCCAGTCGAGCGAACGGATGGTCGGGCGCGACGACGACCACGACCTCGTCTTCGAACAGTGGCGTGTATTGCAGCGTCCCCGCGTCGAGGTGATCGTACACGATCGCCACGTCCACCCTTCCGTCACTCACCGCTTCGTGCGGCGCCCGCGTAGCGTCTGCGACGATCGAGAGTGAGACGCCGGGCCACGCGCTGCGATAGTCGCGCATGATCGCGGGGAGCCAGTGATACGCCGTGTAGCACTGGGTGGCGATGCGCAGCGAGCCCGTCGTCATCGCGCGCTCGCCCGTCGCGAGTGATGCGACGGCCGCATCGAGCTCGGCCAGGACTCGCTGCGCCACCCCGTACAACTCCTGTCCCGCGTCCGTCGGCACCATCCGACGATCGTCGCGGCGGAAGAGCGGCGTACCTAACCGAGACTCGACGTCGCGCAGTTGGTGGCTGAGTGCCGACTGCGTGAGGTTGAGCCGGCGCGCCGCCCGTGTCAGCGAACCCGTCTCGCATATCGCCACCACGAGGCGCAGGTGTCGAATCTCGATGTGCATGTGTGGTCCAGCTCGGGTTCGGAGTGGTCCGGGGAATCTCGCGCGCCTCGACCCTACGCGGGAGTGCAGGCGCCGCGCGCGCGCGGGTGTGAAAGATCTTCATGCCACACATGCATGCATTCCGCGCGACGACGTTGCGACGGATGTGTAGCGTCCCATCATGACGCTCGCATCCCCCAAGAGCGATACGGTGACCGACCACCGTACGCCCATCGCCGCAGTCACGCAGCGCGACATTCACGAGTCGTCCCCACTGCGGCGCGCGTACGCGCGCACCGGGCTCCTCGCCGACGTGGCGGCGCGCGCCACGCGCTACCTCACGTCGGTCGAGGATCGAGCGGTCGCGCCCGATGCGTCGGCTCTGCAAACGCTGGTCGCGCACGACGCGCCAGTCCCCGAGCAGCCAGGAGAGGCGGGGGTCGTGCTCGAGGAGTTCGACCGACTCGTGGCGCCAACCACGATGGCGATCGCCGGACCCCGCTTTTTCGGGTTTGTCAACGGCTCGTCCCTCCCCGCCGCGCTCGCCGTCAACTGGCTGTCCACCGCGTGGGACGCGCACGGCGGGCTCGAGGTGCTCTCTCCCGGCGCCGTCCATCTCGAACGACTGGCGTTCCAGTGGACGCTCGACCTGCTGGCTCTTCCTGCCGACTGCCACGGAACGTTTGTCACCGGAACGAGCATGGCCCACGTGACGGCACTCGCCGCGGCGCGTACCGCGTTGCTTCGGCAGGTGGGATGGGACGTGGACGCCGACGGCTTGTGCAACGCGCCTCCGATCACCGTGATCACGAGTGAAGATGCGCACATCACCATCTTCAAGGCGCTCGGGATCATCGGATTGGGGCGCGACCGGGCGATCCGCGTACCGGTCGATGCGCAGGGTCGCCTGCGTGTGGACGAGATGCCCACGCCAGTCGGACCAACTATCCTCTGCCTGCAGGCGGGGAACGTCAACTCCGGCGCGAGCGATCCGATGCGCTCGGCGATCGCTCGCGCTCGTCGCTGGGGTGTGCCGTTCTGGACGCACGTCGATGGCGCGTTTGGGCTCTGGGCACGCGCCTCGCGCGCGCTGCGTCCGCAGCTGGATGGTGTCGAGTTCGCCGACTCGTGGGCGACCGACGCCCACAAGTGGTTGAATTGCCCATACGACTGTGGCCTGGCCATCGTGCGCGATGGCCCGGCCCTGCGCCGCACCATGGGGCTGCATGCGAACTATCTCCCGCACGACACGGTCAACCCCGCCGAGTACTCGCCCGAAATGTCGCGACGCCCGCGCGGCGTCGATGTGTGGGCCGCGCTGCGCTCCCTCGGCCGAGCCGGTGTTGAAGATCTCGTCGACCGGAACTGCCGGCAGGCGCGCCGGCTCGCCGACGCGATGCGGCGATCGGGCTTCCGGGTGCTCAACGACGTCGTGCTCAATCAGGAACTCGTCTCCTTCGGCTCCGCCGCCGAAACGCTGCGCGTCATCGATGGCGTACAGCGCGACGGGACCTGCTGGTGCGGAGGCACCGTGTGGCGAGGGGAGACCGCAATGCGCGTGAGCATCGTGTCGTGGACCACCACCGACGACGACATCGATCGTGCCGTCGCTGCAATCGTCGCCGTGGCAAGAACCGCGCGCGACGACTCACCCGGACCGACGGAGCAGGCTGTCGCATGAAATACACGAGAATTGTCATGCTGTTGTTAGGCGTCGGCGCGCGCGCAAGCGTGGCGCAGGGCTCGGCGACGCTTCGCGTGGAGTCGTTCGGCTCTGGTGCGCAGACCTTCCACGTCCTCTCGACGCTCGTCTCGGGCCCTACCGAAGCGCTGCTCTGGGACGGGCAGTACCACCCAAGCGACGGCGCGCGCATCGCCGACTCCATCGCGGCGCGCGGCAAGCAGCTGCGCGCGATCGTACTCTCGCACGCCGATCACGACCACTATCAGGGCGTGCTCGCCATCGTGCAACGCTTTCCCGGCACGCCGATCTATGCCGCGGCGAGCGTGCGCGCCGACTTCGCGCGGCGCGCCGCCGACGATCTCGCCCTCGAGAAGCGGCGGCGCGCCTCCGACGTCCCGGACTCCCTTCCTGCGTTGCAGCCTCTGCCATCGCGACTCACCATCGACGGCGTCGCATTGACCGTGATCGATGGGCTGACCGGCGACGTGAAGGCGCCAGCCAGCTCCGTTCTCTGGATCCCCTCGATCCAGACGGCCCTCGTGGGTGACCTCGCATTCAGCGGGATTCACCCATGGCTCGGCGACTCCGACGCCGACTCGCGCGAGCGCTGGCGAAACGACCTGCGTCGCATCAAGGCGTTAGGTCCGCACACGATCGTGCCTGGTCATCAGCGCGACGTCGCCGCACCTCAGGGACCGGCGCTTCTCGACGAAATGATCGCCTACCTCGACACGTTCGACGCGGCCATACAGAGTGCGTCCGATTTCAAGTCGTTCATGACGCGCATGACGACGGCTTACCCGGATCGTACGCTCCCCGGACTGATGGCCGCCGGGGCTCGACAGAAGTTCGCGCCTCCCACGCCGCCATCGCCTACCCTGTTGAAGCGCATTCGACTGCCGCGACGCCCCGCAACCTTCATCGCTTCTGCGTCAGCTCCCTTTCCACATACCCGACCGGATCCGCAAGCCTCCGCAAATCGAGCGGCCGCTGCGGTGCGATCCCCGTCCCGCGCATCCCGCCGCCCGGGAGCCCCGGCCCACGCGTGATCGTGCCGTAGCCGAGGTACCAACGCTTCTCGTTAGGTGACCACGCCACGATGCTCGTGCTCTGGTAGTCGAGCGCACCGGCCGTCGGCTCACCGAACACCATCGCCCGCGGGCTGCGGAGCGCGTAGAGCACGAAGACCTCCGCCGCACTGACCGTCCCGCGGTCCACCAGCACTCCCACGCGCCGCGGACCGCTCGACACCACCCAGTCGCGCGTATCGCCCTTCTTCACCGTGTCGGCGGGATCGTTGAGCGGCACGAGCTCGCCGGGATGCGCGCGCAATCGCTCCACCAGCCCGCGCACGAACGCCGTCGTATCGCTCCCGAACGCTCTCCGTGCGTAGGCAATCTGGTCGTCCGACGCGAACATGAGCGGGCGATCGGTCGGATACGGATTCGGGAGTTCCTCCTTGAGCGAGACGAATGGCTCGAGATCGTTTGTCATCCCCGAGCCCCCTCCCTCGTTGCCGCGCAAGTCGATGATGAGCTTCTCGGCGCGACTCATCTCGTCGCGATACTGGGCCACGAGGCTGTCGAGCGCGCGCTTGTAGCCATTGTGCGACGGGATCGCGAACACCAGCGTCCCGTTCCTTCGGTACACGACCGGCCGGTGTGGGTCGACCGCATCGAGCGTCGCACTGTCGGGGGGCGCCACCGGGAATTCCTTCCCCCACATCCCGGGCGAAAGTCGGAGTAGCACGTGACGAAAAATTTCGCCGTGCCGGTACACCAGCGCGTGATTTGTCTCCCGCACCTCGGCGTCGTAGCCCCCATCGGCACGACGCGCGAATCGCGCGCGCACGTCGCCCGGCTGCCACGTGCTCGTATCGCTGGAAAGCATCACCGCCACGAAATGCCCAGCCCCCAACGCCGAGTCGGGCAACACCGCCACGCGCAGCGCGCGATCGTACCAGATCCCCTCGATCGGATCGAGCCTGGCACCACGACGCGCGAGGTACGCGCGCGCGCTCGCCTCGGTCACCTCCATGCGCCGGACTGCTGCCGCACGCCGACGCACCTCCGCCGAGTCGAGTCGCGTACTCTGGAAGACGAAGAGGTGCGGATCGTCGAACCAGGCGACGAAGTCGCGCAGCACGAAGTAGCAGTCGTCGCCGTCGGTCCGCGCCGCGCGGCGTTGCGCCTCGCGCTTCATCGCCGCAAACGCCGTCAGCCGGTCGCCTCGCAGCTCGAGAGTGAAGCCGGCGTAGTCGAGCATCATTCGCCGCTCGAGCAACGCCAGGTTTGTCTCGCACGACAGCGCCGAGTCGCTCTTCGGTTGGGCGACGAGGAGGGTGGCGACGAAAAGCGGGAGGAGCATGGCGTCTTCAGGGGAAAGGGGAGGACGACCCGCAGTCCTGTCGAGACACCGATCGCTCGCCTTCGGTTGGCCGCGCGGGGCGGAGCGTGCGATGCGCGGGACTCGCCGCGTCGCCTCGTCCCTCGGCCGAAGCGGGATGCGATCCCGCCGCATTGCGCATGCCTTCGCCCTATCGCGCCTGTCGCCGCTCCATCTCTTCCGGAAGGCGCGGCGACGCGCCACCGCGGGTGAGGACCCGCACGTCGATCATCGCGTGATCGGCGCGCACGATCGTCGCCTCCAGCTCCTCCCCCCCTTCGCGCACTGCCCACCCTAACGAGAAGGGAACCGGGGCGCTGCGCGCCGCCGCCTGCTGCAAGCGCGTGGCTACCTGCTCCGTGCGCGCCGCGGTCGTTCCCTGCAACACGATCACGAACTCATCGCCTCCCACGCGCACCACGTGCTCATCGGCCCGCACCTGACGCATGAGGAAGCGCGCCATGCGCGCCAGCACCCGGTCCCCCTCGGCGTGCCCGTGCTCGTCGTTGTACTGCTTGAAGTGATCGATATCGAGGAAGAGGCATCCCCACGTCACGTCGGTCGAGCGTTGCAGCTGGTCGCCCAGGTCGAGCAGGAAGCGTCGGTTGTAGCATCCGGTGAGCGCATCGCGCGTAAGCTGGTCGCGCAGCTGTCGCTCCAGCGCGGTATGCGCGCTGATGTCGACCAGGAACCCGTGCACGAACCGCTCGCCGGTGTCGGGATCGGTCACCAGGTACGAGGTCTCCTGCACCGAACGATGCTCACCGTCGGCGCGCACCAGTTGCCACTCGAAGTTGCGTACCGATCCGTCGCGCTCGAGCAGTTCGCGCCAGGTGTCGCCCCGTGTTGGGTCGGCGTACTGCTCGGCGACGTGCAGCTTCGCGATATCCGTCAGCTGCCGCGCCCCGAGGATCTCGAGGAATGCCGGATTGGCGTCGAGCACGCGCCCGTTTGCATCGGCGATGTAGATCCCCTCCCCGAGGTTCCGCAGGAGGAGCTGCAACGTTTCGAGATCGTCGAGCTGGCGGTAGCGCGCGGGAGTCTCGGGGCGATCCATGGCCACAATAGTACGTGCCCCCGCTGCAGCCGCAAATGAATGTTTCCTAAGCCCAGTCTCGTACTCGCGCCATCACCCCCTCCCGTCTCCCGTCCCCCGTCCCCCGTCTAAAAAACAAACCACCCCGCGAGCCGAGTGCGGCCCGCGGGGTGCGAACGAGAGATGCTACGAACTACTTGAGCTTCGCCGAGAGCACTTCCTCTGGCGTCCACGGGCCGGTGCGCGACGCGGTGATCGAGCGAACCGACGCGACCTGCTCCGGCGTGACGGCCGACGACGCGTTCCCCCACGAGGAGCGCTCGTAGGTGAGGATCGCGGCGATCTGCGCATCGGAGAGCGACGCCCACGGCGCCATCACGTTGTTGAACTTCTGCCCCTTGACCGTGATCTCGCCCTGCAGGCCGTGCAGGATGATCGCGATCGGGACAGTCGGATCACCATTGATGATCTCGGAGCCGGCGAGCGGCGGATACAGGTTGGGCAGCCCTTCACCGTTCTCCTGGTGGCAGGTCTGGCACACGAGATACTCCGCCTTGCCATCCACGGCGCCAGCTGCCGGGGCAGCCGGGGCAGCCGCCTGCATCGCGGCGGTGTCGGGAGTGGTCGCGGAGGTCTCAGCCGCCTTTTCGCCGCCGCCGCCGCAGGCGGTCAGCGCGGCACTCAGCGCCACGAGGAGCGCCGGGGTCGTCAGAACGGAACGTCGCATGAAGCTCTCGTCGTCTTGGGTTACGTGGGTTTGGTGATGGGAGCGCAAAAGATAAGGCAACCGAGCGCCCCGTGCACTGGCAAACGCTTCGCGGCAGAAAAAAGTGCGCGGACTTTTCATCGTCGGACGGGTTCGCTCTCAGCGCGCCGCCTTCTCCGTCCCCTCCGCCCCCGTCACCACCCGGAAGGCACCGTCCACGAAGGCCCGGTCCACACTGCGGCGGGCAAACTCCTTGAAGTCGCGCACACCGTCGGCGAAGGGGTTGGACTGCGGAAAGCTCACGATGTAGGCGATCCCGGGACTCCGTCGCAGCAGCTCTCCCTGCGGCGGCCCCTCTTCCGCTTCCACGCGCGCCCACGCCGTCGAGTCGTACACGTACACCCCGAGGAGCGTCTGCGGGACGATCGTCGTGTCGTACGGGACGTAGTTGAAGAGGCGCGCGCTGCGAATCCCTTGCTCGCGCAGGCCGGCAATCCCCTCGGGGTCATCGACCATCACCACGCGCTCATCCCATGACGCAGGAGCGCTCAGCGCCCACGAGAGCGACGCCGGCGCACCGCTCGGCGCCGCGCCGCTCTTCGTCGAATCTCCGCCGTCGCGCTCACCGCCCGCGCTGCACGCCGCACTCAGTGCCACCGCAGCCACGCCCACGAGGAGCCACGCACTCCTTTGCATGCTCGTTCTCCGGAATCGCCGTTCACCTTCGTTCGTGCTACCAGTTCGCTCTCCGAAACACACTGCCGTCCATCTCTCACATCCGCGTCGCGCTTCCCATCAACTCCTTGAGCGTGCGATACCAGAAATCGACCGCCTGGCTGAAATGCTTCACGCCGAGGCGTTCATCTCGCCCGTGCGCCCGGTCGTCGTTCGTGTCGTAGAGCGGTCCGGAGATCCCGAAGACCGGAACGCCGAGGTTTCGGAGATAGAGTCCGTCGGTCGCACCGTTCTCCATCACCGGAATCGTCACCGCGCCGGGCCAACTCTTCCTGGCCTGCGCTTCTACGACATCGACCACGTCCTTCCTGAGCGGCGACGCGTCGCTCGGGGTGCTCTCTCCCACCGGTCGCACGTGAATCGACGTATCCGCGACGACGCGCGCGAGCGTTGCCCTCACCGACGCCGCAGTCACGCCCGGGAAGATCCGACAGTTCACGGTCGCCGTCGCCCGTTGCGGGAGGGCATTCTCGGCGTGCCCGCCGCTCAGCATCGTCGCCACACACGTTGTGCGCAGGTTTCCATTGGTCCCCGGATCGCGAGAGAGGCGTTCCACTGCCGGGCCGCTGGTTGCTCCGCGCGCGAGTGCCGCGAAGTCGGCGGCACGCTGTCCGGTTTC
>JBGAHX010000142.1:0-2426 GCA_044225935.1 Gemmatimonadaceae bacterium | reverse complement strand
CGGCGCCGAGTCGAGCAGCGCCACAAGTCGCGCCGGGACGGCGAAATGCGGCGTACGGAGGAAGGCCGCCATCGCACTCCCGTCGCGCCAGGCGGCACTCCCAAGCTTGGCGATGCCGGCGATGAAGTACGACATGAACGTCTGTGCGGCGACGTACAGCACCGCCGCGTGCACCACGAGGATGCTGTCCGGGAACAGATGGGCGACGGCGAGCCCGGCGAGCACGACCATCACCATCATGTCGCTCCCGCCGTTGGTCGTCCCGCGAAAGCGCACGTTCACGAGTAGCGACGTGATCCAGAGGATCGGCGCCACGGCACCGCGCATGCCCGCCAGCAGCAAGAGCGCCGCGATGAGCCGCATGATGAGAAGTGCGACGAACGGGCGATAACGCAGCAGTGGCGCGAGCAACGGCATCTCGCGAGAGAGCGACGCCCACCGCCATGTCCCGTCGTCGGCGAAGGCGCGGCGCACCACGAGGAGCTCCAGCGTCGACTGCACTACGGCGAGGGCGACGAGTATCTCCATCCAGCGGAGCGTCCCGGCCAAGGTCGGCGCGGTCACGTCGTGTGCTCGCGGGATATCAGGAGATCCGCCCCCAGTTGCGCCCCGTCGTCGCCCACCTCGACCAGCTTGAACTGAAAGCGAGTCGGCGCACCCGACGCGAAGGGCAACTTCGTGCGCACGAGGTTCACCACCAGCTCGTACGACACGAGACCTCCGACATCGTCGCCGCGCGTGTCGTCCCAGTCGGCCGCGTCGGAGAGGAGGCGCTCAATGAGGACGTGCTCCGCCAGGTGCAAATTGCCGGCGGGGTTCCAGACCAGCGACAGCGGCCACCCGCGGCGTGGCGGCGACAGCAAGGGGTGCCAGTCGCCGAGTGAAGCGTCGCCTGTCGTGGTACGAACCAGGAGGAGGGGCGCGACCTGCACATCATCGAAGAACCGCCACGACGGAAGGAGAACGCGCACCAGCGCGACGAGCGGGTGCCCCACCTCGCGGCGCGGGAGGAACGCCACCCCCGCCAGCAGCAAGATCACCAGCGTCAGCGGGAGGAGCGAGCCGCCAATGATCACCATTACCGCGCCTCCACGTCGGCGAGCGCGCGCTGCCACTCGATTCCCCGCGCGCGCAGCGTCGCGAGCGACAACGCCTGGAATCGCTTGGCGAGGCGCTTCCCCTCGGCGTCTCGCACCAGCGGCTCGTGGCACCACGCTGGGGGAGTTGCGCCTAACGCGCGATACACCAGGAGCTGCCGCGCGGTCGACTTGAGGAGGTCGGCGCCGCGCACGACTTCAGTGATCCGCATGTCGATGTCGTCGGCCACCACGGCGAGTTCGTAAGCGGGGACGTCGTCCTTGCGCCAGACGACGAAATCGCCGAAGTCCTCGCCCGCAACGAACGATTGCGCCCCCTGACGCGCATCGTCGAACGCGATGCGCTCGCCATCCGGGACGCGAAAGCGCCACGCGACGCCGGCCGGATCGTCGTACCCCTTCGCGGCATCCGGCGAAGCGCGCAGCGACGGAGGAAAGATCGGCTCGGCGCCCTCCTCGTCGTCGTGAGGCGCCAACGCGGCGTCGCGCACGTCCCTGCGCGACACCTCACTCGGATAGATCACCCCCGCCGATTGCAGCCGGCGCCAGACGTCGCGGAAAATCGCGTCGCGCGCCGACTGGAAGATCGGCCCCTCGCTCCAGTCGAGCCCCATCCATTGGAGGTCTGCGATCGCCTGCTCCACGTACTCGGGGCGGCAGCGCGCCGAGTCCAGGTCCTCGATGCGGAGCACCAGCGCGCCGTGTGCCTCCTTCGCCCGCAGCCACGCCGCGTGAAACGTGCGGGCGTGGCCGAGATGAAGTTCTCCCGTAGGGGTCGGCGCCAGCCGCCCGCGATAGGGGCGCGACGACTCGTCAGGCAGGACGCACCTGCCCTTTCGTCGCGGTGTGCGACTGCGCGAAGGCGTTCATGAAGCTTGGCGACGGGGTTGCTCGAGTCACACGGAATGGCGCGCGAGACGCGCGGCACTTCCAAGATACGTGATTCGGCTCCTCCCTACCCTCCCGCGTCGCGATGCTGCATCCTCTATCTCATGCAGATTCGCCCCGCCACTTCAGAAGACATCCCCGCCCTCAACGCGCTCATCGAACGATCGGCGCGCGAGTTGAGCCGCGGCTTCTATCGCGACGATGAAATCGCGTCGTCCATCAAGTACGTCTTTGGCGTGGACAGCTCGCTCGTCGCCGACGGCACCTACTTCGTGATCGAGGACGGCGACCTGACGCTCGGCTGCGGCGGGTGGAGCCGCCGGCGCGCCCTCTACGGACGCGATGCCGCCACGGTGGGGAGCGTGCACGAGCTCCTCGACCCCACGCGCGACCCGGCGCGCATCCGCGCCTTCTTCGTCGCCCCGGAGGCGGCGCGCCGAG
>JBGAHX010000078.1:0-19239 GCA_044225935.1 Gemmatimonadaceae bacterium | reverse complement strand
CGAGGAGCTCCTGCGACTCGACATCCAGGACAAGCGTACCGAGTTGGTGCGCGGCGTGTTGTACGTGCGCGAGCCGGGCAATTACCAGCACGGCGGCGTGGCGATGCAGTTCGGGGCGATCGTCACGATGTTCGTGCGCCAGCACAAGCTCGGGCGCACGTTCGCCGCCGAAACCGGCTTCACCCTCGCGCGGAACCCCGACACCGTACGTGCGGGCGACGTCGCCTTCATCGCCAACGCGCGATTGCTGGACCGCGACACTCATGGATACGCCGAGATTGCGCCGGACCTGGTGGTCGAGGTGCTCTCGCCCGATTGGCGTCCCGGCGAACTGCTCGCGAAGATCGCCGACTGGCTCAATGCGGGGTGCCGGCTGGTGTGGATTCTCGACCCCATGCGGCAGACGGGGCGCGTTTATCGCGCCGACGGCACAGAAGCGATCCTCGGGGCGGATGACGCGTTCGACGGGGAGGATGTGCTGCCGGGGTTCAGCTGCACGATCCGCGAGGTGATGGAGTAAGCGCGGGACCTTCAAGCTTGGGTCGCGGAGGATTACTACGGGCAGGCGTGCGCTGCGCAGGCGCGATGGGACTGGGCGCGCCGCGCGAACCGCTGAAGAGACGACGCTCCTACGGCGCCGCCTGCGAGAGCTGCGTGATCGGCGTCAGCGCCACCTTCCGGATCTCGACCGCCGATCCCTCCGACTGGATCGCGATCTGTCCGTGATCGGTGGTGGCGTTGGTGCCGTCGTTCACCAGCACGCCGTTCACCCACACGCGAATCGAGCTGCCTAACGTCTCGACGACGAGGCGGTTCCATTCGCCGGGCGGCTTCTCGGAGTCGTCGGTGAGGTTGAGGATGCGGCGCCCCTTGCCCTCGGTGATCCCCCACGTGTCCTGCGGACCGCGCCGCGCAACCATGTCGGGGACGGTGATGTCCTCCACGATGCACCAGAAGTCGCCGGCATTGCCCGATTCCATCTGCACTTCGATGGACTTGGGGAACATCGCGTAGAGCGCGCGCGGCGTGGAGGCGTGCACCAGCACGCCAGCATTCCCCGGTTTGCCGGGAAAGCGATACTCGACCTCCAGCCGGTAGTCGCGATAGGTGGAGTCGCTGATCAAGTGCCCCTGCGGCTCACCGGCCACCTCGAGCATCCCGTCGCGCACGCTGAATGGCGAGGGCGTACTCGGGTTGGTGTCAATGGCCGGTACGTCGACGTGCCACCCGGTCAGGTCCGTTCCGTTCAGCAGCGAGGTGGTCGCCGGCGGTGCCTCGGCGCGTGGCGTTTCGGCGGGCGGCTTCTCCGACGAACACGCGGCCGCGCCGCACATCAGCCAGACGCACGCGAGCCTCGCGAGTGGGCGCATGTGGCGCATGTGGCGCATGTGGCGCATGTGGCGCATGTGGCGCATGTGGCGCATGTGGCGCATGTGGCGCATGTGGCGCATGTGGCGCATGTGGCGCATGGTGCTATTGCCCCGGCTTGTATTCGCGCTCGGTATGTCCCTTGAGCTGCGAAGGATAGAAGTAGACCTCGCGCAGGTCGCCCGACGCGTAGCGCGCCGCCTGGTCGTTGAAGTGAGGGTTCTTGGGGTCGCCGTTCACGCCGCCGGCCGTGACGGCCCGCGCGCGCACGCTGTCGCCGAACTCCACGACGGCGACGAAGGAGTTGCCGCTCGTGCCGTACCACTTCTTCGTCCCCTTGTAGGCACGGGCCTGGAAGGAGGCCAACGATCCCCAGCGGGATGAGGTGAACGGCACCGGGATGCTCGCCCCTTCATCGCTGAACGGCTGCACGATATCTCCGGTGAGGCGCTGAAAGCGGTTGATCTCGCCCCACGCCGTCTTCCACGATCCGAACTGCGCGGTGAGGGTGTCCACGACGGTCGCGAGCGCCTCGAGCTTCCTGGCGGGCGCCACCTTCTTTTCGATGTAGTCGTAGACCGACATGTCTTCGCTCTCGGCGTCGGCGCGCGCGGCGCGCCACATTTCCTCGCCCCAGAACACGGCGAGCGTGGTGGGGACCGATTCCGCCGACCAGCGATAGTCCCATCCCTTGAGCGCGGCCATCGGCTCGGCGAGCTTGGCCTTGAGCGCCCCGCTCGCCCCCTGGTCGTACGCACGCACCAGCGTCGGGATCAGGTCGGCGAAGGCGGGGAGGTAGCTGTCGAAGGCCGCCGCGATGAGCGTCGCGGGGGTGAAGTCCTTCTTGTCCTTGAGCACGCGCACGGCGTGGATGCCGCGCGGGTTCTCGGGGTATGTCTCCATGTAGCGCGGGTAGTCCTTCTGCTTCGGACTGTTGGGGCCCGCGACGGAAAACGGCCAGTTGTTGGTGTTCTGGATCCAGCCGTTGGCCGGGTTGAGCACGTTGGGGCTCTCGTCGAGCGTGTGCACCCCCTTCCACTCGGTGCGCGGGTCGCTGCCATCGACCGGCTTGTTCCAGTCGAACGACGTATCGCGAATGGGGACGTGGTTGGCGTGGAAGTACGCGATGTTCCCCTCGGCGTCGGCGAAGACGGTGTTGTTCGACGAGTTGGTGTAGAGCTCCATCGTCTTGCGGAACTCGGCGTAGTTCTTCGCCTTGGTGCGCGTGTACGACTGGGTGAGCGCCTTGACCGGCTCGTTCATGAGATTGACGGCGATCCACTTCCCGTCCTGCTCGCGAACGATGGGGCCGTGGTGCGAGCGATAGACGTTGAAGGTGCGCGTCGCCACGGAATCCCCGGACTTGTAGGCGATGGCGATCGTCTGCTGCTGCATGGGGCGCTGCTCGCTCCCGTACCGATACGTCATCGTGTCGCCGTTCTTGAGCACGTCCTCGGCCCACTCATCGACCACGTCGGCGCCGCTCGAGGTGTGCATCCACCCGGCGGTGGCGTTGAAGCCCTGGTACACGAAGAACTGTCCCCACGTGATGGCGCCGTAGGCGTTGAGTCCCTCGTCGCTCGAAACCTGCGCCTCTTCGCGGAAGAAGAACGAGGTGTGCGGGTTGATCCAGAGGAGCGCGTGCTTCGACGCCGCGTTGGAGGGGGCGATCGCGAAGCCGTTCGAGCCAGCCAGCTCACCGCCGCGCCGGTCGAAGAGGTCGCCCGCGTCGCTCACCTGCTTGCTCGCGCTTGCACCACCGTAGAACGCCTCGAGCTCCCGCAACGAGATGTCCTCGATGTCGCCGCCGATGCTCCCCTCACTAAAGGAGAGCGCCATCCACGGCTCGAAGTGCGCGATCACCCGCGGCTTCACCTCGGGGTGCTTGGCGAGGTAATAGTTGAGCCCTCCCGCCCACGCATCCATCAACGCCTTGAGCCAGGGTTCGCTCGCGGCGTACTGCGCCTCGAGTGTATCGGGGTTGATGAAGAGACGCTGGCGCAGGTCGCGGTAGATCGCCCCTTCTCCCTCCGCCTCGGCGAGTCGGCCGAGCGAATAGAGGAAGTTGGTCTCGACGCGGTTGAAGTCGTCTTCGGCCTGGGCGTACACGAGTCCGAAGACCGCATCGGCGTCGCTCTTCCCGTGGACGTGGGCGATCCCCCAGTCGTCGCGCGTGATCGTGACGCGTTGCGCCTGCTCGTCCAGTGCCTTGGTATCGACGGTGGCGGGCGCAGGGCCGGCGCCGGAACAGGCCGCACAGAGCGTCGCGAGAAGGAGGAACTTCTTCATGTCGAAAGCAAACTCAGGAAAGAAGATGTGAACGGGGAAGTCGGGTGCTGCGGTTCGGCGGCTGGCATGACCGCCCGCTACTTCACGCCGAGTTGCGTGCGCAGGAAGGCGATCGTGCGCGGCCACGCGTCCTTGGTCGCCGCGAGGTTGGCGGCTTCCTCGGCTTCGTCGCGATTCGTCTTGGGATCGTTCTGCGCGCGGAGGAAGCCGTGGACCGCGCCTTCGTAGTTGATCCCGGTGTAGGGCTTGCCGAGGCGCGTCATCGCGGCCTCGAGCGCGGGCATCGCGGCGGCGATGCGTGCGTCCTTGCTCCCGTTCAGCAGCATGATGGGCTTGTTGATCCGGGCGAGCGAATCGACGTCGATCGTCGCCGCGACCGCCGGCGACGTCGCCGTCGCGGGAGATCCACCGCTCATGTAGGGAAGGCCGTAGTACGCGACGCCGCCGGCGTAGCCCTTCACGCCGCCGTTCACCGCGTGAATGAAGGTCGTGGACCCGCCCCAGCAGTAGCCGAAGACGGCGTACTTCGGCTCCGCCGCCGGCTGCATCATCGCGTAGTTGGCAGCTGCAACGATCGCGCGATTGCGCTCGGCGGGGTCGACACCGCGGATCAGCTTCACCGCCGTGTCGGCTGCGAGTTCGACCGTCGACGGGCCACCCCGCACGCGCGAGAGGAAGTCGGGAGCGATGGCGATGAAGCCATCGGCCGCGGCCTGGTCGGCGACGGCGCGTACCCAGGTGGAGAGCCCGAAGATTTCGTGTACGACCACGACGACCGGGGCCTTTGCGCCGGCCTTGGGATAGACGATCCACGCCATCAGCGAGTCGGACGAGCCGGGGGTCCAGGCGATCTTCACCCACTCCCCATGGCGGGGCGACGCGGCGAGGCGGGCGGCGGCAGTCTGTGCGCTCGGCGGGAGCCCCGGCGTCCCCTGCTGATCGACGCGCGGCGTGGTGGACGGCGCGACCATGTCGGCGGCTCGCATGTGCGCCGAGTGCTCGTCGACTGGGGCGCTCGACGCCGAGCGCAGCGCGGCGGCGGATGTGGACGGCGAATCGGATCCGATCGAGGGCGAAACCCGCTGGAAAGAGCAGGCAGTGAAGGCGAGTAGTGCGACGATCGACACGCGACGTGACATGGGTGCAACCTCGGCTGGTGGATTCTCGTGAGACGACGTCGAACGTGAGGTGCAGACGAAACGCTTCGCGCCCTTGGAGCGCATCGCGCGAGCGCAGTGGACGCAGTCGAACCGGAGCTGGTGAAGGCCCAAACAGTAGCGTGAGGGCGGGTGATTCGCGAATGCGTCCAGACGCCCCCTTGCCACGGTGGAATCGCACGCGGAGGAGCGGGGAGGTGGGAGGGCGCCTCGCCTGCTGCTGAGCTACGCACGACGCGGCCGAATCGTGATCGCGGCTCTGGTCTCACTCCTCCTGCAGGTCGTGCAGTGCTCCGACCGTCCAGTGGGCCAGTTCGGGACGCTGCCGCAACCAGCGCTCGACGGCGTCGCGGTCGGCGTCGCACGCCTGCATCGCTTCGCCCCTGACGAGGTAGTCGAGCGTGTCGCTCTGCGGTCGACTCGCGCGAGCGCTCGCTTCGAGCCCGAGCTCCCTCGTGCGCGCGAGAAACGCGTCGACGACTGCGCGGCGGGCGTCGTCTTCGTGGGTCGCGGGGGCGAACGAGACGGTGAACGCGAAGACGGGACAGGCGCGGGACATGGTGACGAGGGGAGGTGTGGGCGCTTCCGTGCGGCTGGCGGAAGGTCGATGACCGTCAACGAGCGCCGAGACTCCAGAGCGACCGACGTTGCTGCAGGCGGTGGGCCGCGTCGAGACGTGGCGCGTGCGCAGCGAGGAGATCGCTGCGGGAAATGATCCCGACGACATGACCGCTATTGCCCCTCGCGACGACTGGGAGCCGACCCACCTGTTCGAGCACCATCCGGTCGGCGGCGTCGCGTAGCGAATGATCGTCATGCACCACGACCGGCGGGCGGCGTACCACGTCCCGCACCGTGCGATCGTCCTCGAATGAGCGGTCGAGCAGGTCTCGGCGTGTGACCACCCCGATCAGTCGCCCATCGTCCTCCACGACGGGGAATCCCTGGTGGGTGGCGCCCCCCGCGCCGCTCGCGAGCCAGTGACGCGCCACGACCAAGGTGTCGCCAGCTGCAATGGTGACCACCAGGCGGGTGGCTATGTCGCCTACCCGCACCTGCGCTAGTTGATCGACCGCGTAGTCCGATCGCACCGACACGCCGCGTCGCACGAGCTTCTCGGTCATGATCGAGTGCCGATAGAGGAGGAGCGCGGTGAGATACGCCGCGGTGCAGCCCGAGAGGAGCGGGAGGAGGCCGACGGGCTGCCGTGTGGTTTCGAAGGCGAAGACGATCGAGGCGAGCAGCGCGTGCGAGGCACCAGCAAAGATCGCCGCCATGCCAACCAGTCCCGCCATGCGCGCATCGACGCCGATGGCCGGCGCGAGCGATGCCGCGAACGCGCCTAACGTGCTCCCCAGTCCGCCGCCGATTGTGAACAGTGGGGCGAGCGTTCCTCCCGACGTCCCGCTCCCGAGATAGACGGACCACGACACGAACTTGAGAACGACCAGTACGAGCAGCGCGCGCCCGGCGATTGTCCCGCTCAACGCTGAGGTGATGTTGTCGTAGCCGACACCGAGGGTGCGAGGTTCGACGAGCCCGACCAGCCCGACCACGACCGCGCCGATCGCCGGCCACCACATCCAGTGAATGCCGAAGCGATGACCGAGCCGCTCGAACTGGTCCTCGATGGCGTAGCAGGTGCGGGTAATCGTCGCCGCGACTGCACCAATGACACACCCCAGCAGCGTGTAGGCCAGCAGCGCTTCGCCCGACGGTTGACCGAGCGTCGGAATGGGAAAAACCGGCGCCGTACCATGGAAGGCGATTCGAACCGCGGTTGCGGTCGCCGCTGCCAGGGCCACCGGTATCAACGATCGCGCGCGATACTCGAACAGGAGGAGTTCGACGGCCAGGAGCACCGCACTGACGGGACTGCCGAATGTCGCCGCCATTCCCGCGGCAGCGCCAGCAGAAAGGAGCACCTTCCGCTCGTCGGCCGTGACATGCACGAATTGCCCGAAGAGCGAGCCGAGGGCGCCCCCGGTGGCGATGATGGGCCCTTCGGCTCCGAACGGACCTCCTGTACCGATGGCGATGGCAGCCGAAAGAGGCTTGAGAAACAGGACACGCGCTGGGATTCGACTTTCGCCCAACAGCACCTTCTCCATCACTTCCGGGATTCCGTGCCCGCGAATCGCCGACGATCCGTATCGCGCCATCACTCCCACGACGACGGCACCAACAACCGGAATCATTGGAAGGATCAGTCGGCTGCGGTCGCCGCTCGCGGGATCGACGAGTCGCCCCGAGAACGAGACGTGGAAGGCGAGACTGGTGACCACACCGATCAGGGCGGTGAGCAACTGTGCCGCGAGCGCCGCAGCCACCGCGACCGCGATGGCCAGGACGGCAAGGCGCACCGTGCGCGCGTCGACGCCAGCAGACCCAGTCGGCTCGACGACTCTGCTCCCCGCGATCTCGTCGCTACTCATCGGCGGAGCCCGGCCGATCAGGGTCCCCTGCGGCGCCATCAGACCGAGAAGTCTCGAAGAACATCGAAGGCTCCACGTCGTCAAAGCCGGCCCGCTCGAGCCACAACTCCAACGACGAGGCAAGGCGTTGCTGCTGAATCGCCGAGAGCGACTCGAGTCCGGCGACGAGACGCTCCTGCGCGGTCTGGGGCGCCCGTTCGACGATGCCACGGCCCCGTGCGGTGAGGGTGAGCTCAACGCGACGGGCGTCCTCGTCGGCCCTGGTCCGTGCGACGAGTCGTCGTTCGACGAGGCGCGCCACGACCTCGGAGATTGTGCTCTGCCTCGCCATCGCGCGCGCCGACAGCGCGCTCAGCGAAATGCCGGGTGCGGAACCGATCGCACGGAGCAGGAAGAGCTGCGCGCCGCTGATGCCGCGGGCGCCGGGCGTGCTGCGCGCCGACGTTCCGAGCGTTCGCACGAGCCGGCGAAGCGCGTCCATGGTCCGCTGCGCGGGAGACTCGCGGCGACGCGCGGGGCCGGGCAAGTCGGGGCGATCGAGAGGCGACATGCGCGGAATATATATCGGTACCGATCAATCGTCTGGCGGCTGGACGCGGGCTCCGTGCTGCCTCTGCGTGCGTCGCTACTTCCTCTCGCTGTTCCACCCGAGGGGATCTGTCACCACTTCCGCGAGGGAGCGCCCATCGCCGAATACGCGGACGAGAGGATCGAGCCGCTCACTGGGGAGTCGTCCCGTGCTCTCTGTCCGCGTTTTCGTCGATCCGCGTGCGATCGGCCGACGCCATGGCTGGCGGGCCGACTCACAGCGTCTTGAGGTACTCCACCAGGTCTTGCTTCTGCGCCACGCTGAGCTTGAGGGCGCGCACCCGGTCATAGTGTTCCACGACCGCGGCCAGCGTCGGTGCGCTCCCGTCATGGAAGTAGGGTGCGTGCTGGAAGAGTCCCCTGAGCGGCGTGGTTCGATACTGTTTCTGCGTCGTGCGCGCCGCGTACGTCCCGGACATTCCCGTCTCGGCCGGCGCATGAAGGCGACCGCTGTTGATGTCGGAGAAGTGCGGCCCTTGATGGCAGGAGGCGCACTGTCCCGCACCCGCGAAGACGAGCTTCCCGCGGGCGGCGGCCGCCTCGCTGTAGCTCCCCGCTGGCGGCGACGGTATGCTCAAGCTCAACTGGTAGGCGCGCAGCGCCGGCAGCAGTGGCGTGACGAGATCAGGCGACTGCGCCACCGCGATGCCGAGCCGGGCGTCGCTAAAGCTTCCCTGCCCGTGCATCTGGGTTACCGCGACGTATGCGTTCCAATACGAGACCGGACCTTCAGCCGTGTAAGTCTCCCTCGCCACTCCGTTGAGTCCGTAGATCGGCGGGAGCACGATCGGCGCGTTGATGCCGTCGAAGTTGATACGTGGGTCGTATCGTCCGGTCCCCCAACTATTGAGAACAGCCTTGGTCGTCGCTGGCACCGCTGGCGACAAAGCGACGATCGCCCCGGGGTTGAGGTCGGTATTGGCCCATCCATCGAGCCGGTTGCCGATTCCGGGCGCGAGGGCGTTGTCGACGGTAGAGGGACAGAGGGCGCAGGTGACCCCAATCCGAACCAATGAATCGCGTCCGCCCACCGGCGTCACCGTCCCGTGAAGCCCGAGGACGGCGTTCAGCTTGATCAAGGTCACCGTCACCGCTGGATCGTCGAGGTCGACCTGACCCGCAGTCAACGCGCTCCGAACAGCCGCCGGTAGCGCCGCCGCGTCTACCTTGAGGCCCACGCCCAACGCGGCGCGCGGCGAGACCGCCGACTGGATTACCTGATGCATGCGGAGCGTGTCGGTCCAGTATTTCTCGTCGCCAAAGGTCTCGTGCCGGAAGATCTCCTGGCCCTGGGCGACCAGTGCGGGATCCAGCACTTCGGGCGCCGAGCCCACGGGACCGGCGTCGTCGCACGCGAGCAGCGTGACCGCCAACGCCGCCGCGCCGATCGAGCGGACCGCGGAAGTACGGAGTCTGCCTCTCACCGATCCCCCCGTTTGGCGAGCTTCTTGTCCATATCCTCGGCGGCCCGGCGATGCGCTTCGAAGGCAGGGGCGACCTTGGTCACGAGGGCCTTCAGTTCTGCGTTCCGGATGGCGGGAAGGAGCGTCGTGGTCACGGCGTTGATCACGCTCGCGTGAAACGCCTCTTCGTGCACCAGGAAGGCGTGGTCGAAGTCGGCGTCGGACACTGCGCGCAGCTTGGCCATCGCCGCGTCGTGCGCTCGCGTACCGGCATCGTCGGCGGGGGGCGTAGGGGTCACACCAAGCTTCTTCGCCAGATCGCGCCCCATCTGCCGAACCTGCTCGTGATCGCGGGCGAGCATTGCTCCGAAGGTGCGGACTTCGCTCGAGCGGCCGCGTGCTGCCGCAAGCTTTCCACTCTCGATGTCGGCGGTGTTCGCGGCATCGAAGATTGCGACAATGGTGGCATCGTCGAGCTCTCGCGTGGATGTGCGTTGCGTTGACCACGCGGAGGGAACGGGCTTCGCTCTCAACGCATCCTCCTTCGCGTTCGGAGCCAGAAGGAAGGCGCAGGCGGCGATGGCAGCGCTCACAGGAATGGTCTGAAGCAACATGGGATGTCTCCTCATTTCTGAAGGAAGCCAACAGGTGAGGAGGGAACTTTTGCCGATTACCATAATAAGTCAAGGTATTATTTGAGTTATTTGCCAAATAACGCTGCCTCACGATATGATCACGGCGGAGTGGGGCCGAGCGAATGAGTGGACCGAGCACCGGGAGTGAAGATGAGTGTGAGCACACGTGAGCAGATTGTGGCCGAGCTTCGGCGCGGCCAGCACACCGTGGAAGAACTGGCTGTCGCGATTGGCGTAACCGACAACTCGGTCCGTGCCCACCTGGCCGCGCTCGAACGTGAGGGATTCGTGCGCATCGAAGCGTTGCGCCGAACGCCTGGCGCGGGGAAACCGGCGGCGGTGTACGGCCTTCAGCTAGCCGCCGATGTGGCGTCATCTGCAGCGTATCCGTCCGTCCTTGCAGCGGTGGTCGAGGTGCTGATGGAGTCGCTTCCCGATCGGGATGCGACGGCGCTGCTCGAGGAGGTGGGTCATCGGCTCGCGCGCACTGCGGGGGGGAGGGCGAGCGGAAACGACGAGCAGCGCGTCGAGGCTGCGGCGTCTGCCCTGGTCGCACTAGGCGGCGATGTGGAGGTCGGGCGCGACGGTGAGAATCTCGTGATTCAGGGATTCGGCTGTCCCCTCGCGAGCGCCGTCAGCAGTCGCCCCGAGATGTGTAACGCGGTGCAGGTCTTCGTGGCGGACGTCGCCGACGCTGTTACGCATCAGCACTGCCACCACGGAGAGCGGCCTCGTTGCCGCTTCATCGTCGAGCGTACGAGTGATGACCGTCGTGCGCCGTCCACGACTCCCTGATCGACCTCGGTTTCGCTTGCCCACGACGTCTCCCAATCCACCGTGTGGGTATCGCTCCTCGAGGTCGTCGACGAAGCTTGCATCGTGATCGAAGGCGTCCGATGGGCGAAGACCACGTTCCCTTCCACGCGTCCTGGAGCGGATGCCTTGCGTGGGAAGGGTTCCGCATACATCGACACGATCGAGCGATTGATGTGGTTGCTCGCTGCACTGAGCGGGGCCGCGTTACGCAGACTGCTGGCGAGTGTTAGAGCCCGTGAAGGTCGGCGACCAGCAGCGTCTGGTGACATCGTCCCTGGATCGCGCGGCGTGAGCGCAGCGAGCCGGCGAAGTGCCCCAGATGGAGCGCGTCCGTGGAGCGGTCGCCAGTCAGGATGACATCGGTAGCGTCGACCGGACGCCGACGCGAGTCGGTGCGGTCGACTCCGAGCGTGTTGGCGTGCATGGCATGAGTCTCCTCGAAACGTGAGCGAGGTCTTCTCGATACCGGGCGAAACGCAAGAGGGCCGCTCGATGGCGAGCGACCCCGATCTAGTGCGCCGTTGGATACACGTGCGCTAACGGGCCGCTCGGAACGAGGGCCAGCACCAGAACCAGCGTGAATGCGCGACGGGACATGTCATGACCGCAATCTAGCCAACGCTTCCGTCAAGCGGCGCCGATGGGGTTGGTGACTGCGGCGTCACCAGACTGCGATCGCCGCTGTTGAAAGGCAGGAGTGCGGGCATCGCGACGCCCGTGCGATGCGGTGCGCGACGTTGCCTCCACGTCGGCCAACAACGATGTCTCGTTCTGGGGCGCACCGGCTTCACGCTGCAGGAAGGCCTGAAGGGCGCCCACCATCACGTGTGCCGATGAGATCAGCACGCCGTCGTTCACATACGAGGGGAACACGAACTCGATGGACCACGGCTTGTCGGTCGCGCCATCGAATGCAGCCGTCACGAGTCGCGCCAGCGGCTTCTGTCCGTCGGAGATCCACTCGTACGCGCCGTCGTGTACGAGGTGCAACTGCTCGGCCACAGACACCGTGTTCGGCCATCCGGGAAGATGGCGAGCGAGCTCCGCATCCAGTACGCGTCTGACCTCCGCAGTTGCGGCGATCGCCTGCGTTTTCGATTCCAGTCCGCCAAGTCGAACCGTGCGCTGCCGAATGTGCGCGATGCGGCGGCTGTCCGCATCTTCCAGGTAGTGCCCGTTGTTGCCGTCTCCCATGATCGTGATCATCTGCTTCTCCGAGTTGGTGAATCGCTTCCCAAACCGCGGGCCTCTCCGACTCTCGGAGCGGCCGTTTCAGTGATTCGCCGGGTCGCGAGATCGCTCGCGTCCCAATGCTGCGTCAGCGATCATCGTGCGGTGGTCCCACGCGCAGCCCCGACCAGGACGGGGGATCGCTCGCAGGGAAGCTGTCGTTCGAGGAAACGCCGACGACGTCGCGCGAGACTTCATGCGCAGTCCACCACGCGCCACGAACTTGACCGAGCGGCGTGAACGTATGGCCACGACGCTCGATCGGTGTGACGCGAGCCGTTTCTCGCTCGGGGCGGACGAACTGCGGCGTCTGAGCTCCGTCTTTCCTCTCGTGCGCGTCAGGATACCTCATGAGACGGCCTCCTTTGGGTGGGTGGTGCTGTGCGAGATCCGGCGCCGTCGGCCCGGGACGCAGGTGTTGCAGGGATCCTCGAAGCGAAGCCAATCGTTGAAGGCGGCCGCGCCCACCGTTCTCGCATCGCCGGCAGGCGCAACGTCGCGTCGCCGGCGCCGCGCGTGCCGGCCAGCTCGTGCGCGGCCGATCCGGCCTCGGCGAGTGCGATCCTGCGGGCATTGCGCTTGTCGAGACGAACGAGTAGTCGGACGGCGAGAAAGGGTGAGAGCAGGATCAGCGCGAGTGGCGCGATCAGGATCGGCGACACCATCACGAGCAACGCCAATCCGGCGACGACCGCGATCGCGGTGAAGGTCACGCGTGCGCGGAGCGTCATCACCTCCGGCAGGCTTCCCGTCGTTGGAGCGGCGGGATCGTCGATACGTCGCGGGGTTGCGGGGGCGGTTGATGCCACGACAGCTACCGCTTCGGCGATGGGGGAACGTTCCAAACTGGCGCGCGCAGTCGATGTCTCGATGATCGTTGCCGGCGGGGGCGTGACTACCGGGCGCCACAGCGCCCAGCGGACTCCCGACTTTCGAAGTCCCCGATAGACCACGTAGGCCTTCGCGCGGAGAGCGAGTTCTCCGGTCGATGCGGGAAGCTGGAGTTCGAAGGCGAAAGCGTCTCGCCCTGTGCGCGTGTCCGTTCCGGGACGCAGCAGGATCCCGATCGGCCGACTGCCGGCGAGAATCGTTTCCCCGTCGTGGGAGCGCCGGATCGAGAGGGGCGCGGCATCCACGGGAACGGGGCGCACGCCGAACCTGCGCGCAGCGCGACGCTCGAGTTCTCGCCACGCGACCCATGCGGCATGCACCGCTTCCGTGTCACTGGCGAATCCGCGAAAGCCGATGCGGGCATCGGCGATCCATCCTACCGTCCGCCCGGCGTCGACGAGCTCGATGTCGAGCGGTGGCGGAGGTACTCCCGCTTGGGGGGAGTGGGGGGAAGTGTGGCTGTGGATCGTTTGTCGCATGGGTCGACTCCTGTGGATATCAGTGAAAGTCGTGCGGACGTCGCGTGCGCCGCGTATAGGCGAACGATGCCGCACTACCTCGACGCGCGAAAATGCGGCCGCGCTCGCCAGCTCTTCACTTCGCAGATGGGCGTTGAGCAGCAAGCGCCATCATGCGGCCCCGACTGGCGTACGCCCTACCGTTGAATTGCGTCGCCACTCCGCCGTCGCCACCCGGACGTGCTGGGCGATTTCAAGCATCACTGATAGCCAGGAGGACTTGGGGACGGCGATCTCGAAACCGAATCCCTCCACGTCGTGGCGTGCGGTATCGTCGGGCGACGCGATACGCGCGACGACGCGGCCGTCGAGTCGCACGCGTTCCGCGATCGGTACCGGATGCGCAAACGGTACAGGTACGCGCTCCTCACGCGTGCGCGACCAGGTCTTGAGGAACGTCGCCGCCGCCTCGGCGGCGAAGTACGCATCAATGCGGGTGGGATAGCCACCCAGTCCGACGATGCCTGATCGGATCCAACCGACCGTGGAGATGCCGTCTGTAAGGGCGTAGCCCGTCTGCGGGCGCCGCCGCAGCTGCAACGCCTGAAGTTGCGAGTACACGTGAATCCCTCCGCTCGCTGTAGGATGCGCGGGAATCCGAAGTGGTTACCCGCACCATGCGCGACGCCCCCCCCGCGGCAGTGCGCAGGGGGGGCGAACCGTCGGCGACAAGAACGTCACCGACGAGGCCATGGTTGGGTCAGGCTAGTCGCGTTGTAGCGCGCTCTTCTGACTCACCCTGCGGTGCCACCGTGGAGTCTCCCCGCGCAGGTGTCGCTCCGACCAGGAACGGCGCTCGGCGCGGGGGAGGGAGAGGCGCATCGCGGAAACACGCGTCCTGTGCGCTCCTGCGGTTGCGAATCGCGACAAGGGGGTCTCCGTCACGCCCAGCATCGCCGACCGGCCCGTCCACGCGCACACCAACTCCTCGACGCGGCTGATGACAGCGCGGGTCGAGAGCGAAGGCACATCGCAGTGGCTACGGCAAGACGAAAGCATCAGCGCAGGGCGACACGTGAACGAATCATGCGAATGTGGACAAAGGTAAGTTATCAACGTGCCGAGGTAAGTCCAGTCAGGATGACCGCTCTTGGGCTGCGCGCTTCACGGACATCTGAGTCGACGATCTGCCCCCGGAATCGAATCCCCTTGCCAGTGTGGTACCGGAATGCCCACATGGTGCTGAGCCCGATGTACGGGTCCGAAAGTCTTCCGCTCAGAACTTCTCCCCCTTCGCTTCGCGTATCTGGCTCCCGACCGCTCGAACGCGAGGCCACATCGTGTAGAAGAACAGGAGGAGCGCGCCGATCTGCAGCAGGCCGCCACCGACGATCCCCCAGGCGAGCCACGGTGCCTGGGCAAGCGAACGAACGAGCTCGCCCGCGACGCGACTCACTGTTCCAACCGTGAGGAGCCAGTATGCGGCATCGGCGAGCGCGGGGCGGTAGCGCGTATCGGACTTCTCCGGACGTGGGAAGAGCCAGAGCGCCACCCCGAGGATCATCGACATCACGAAGCCGACGAGGATGGCGTGGGTGTGCGCGCTCGTCTGGTAGGGAGATGGGAACTGGTGGTACAACTCACGCCGCACGATCATCCATGCACCGATGAGCAGGCCGGTGGCGAGAAAGACGATCGCGGTCTTGATGTAGCGCCTAACGAGGGAATGCATTGATCACGACCCTCCGACGAGGCGACCGATCGCGGCGGCTCGCACGGTGGGCCCGCGTGGGCGCCCGCGCCTGAGGCTGCCGGGGCGAGCTACCCTGGCATCAAACACTTTCCTTCGCGCCACCTTGCTCCGGTGGATAGGTCACCACCGTGCCGTTAACTCTGGCAAACGAACTCAAGGCGTGTACCTGGGTACGCGATGCACTGATGATCTCTTCCACGTGTATGCCGAGCGCCGTCAATGCATCGGCGATCAATGAGCGATGGCACCGCCATGGTACGGCCTCTGCACACATGAGCGCAACGCGCTGGAGCCTGGCCGCCGAGATCAATGTTTCAAGCGATGCCGCGAACTCTGAGGTCTGCATGTAATCGGCGTACCCGCGAAACGACAGGTTGCGCCACCCCGCGTTCTGCGAACCCTGTTGCGCTGGGCGGAAACCTCCCAGGCCGGACACGTGCTCGTAGCCGATTCCCGCCGAGGCGAGCGCCGCCGGGAGGGTATCGCGATTGAACTGCGGGTTATGGCGAGATCGTGGCACGGTTCGCACGTCGACGAGCCACGTCACCGACTGGCCTTTCAACAAGGCAATGAAGTCCGCGAGTGAGCGAGTCGAATGGCCAACGGTGAATACGATGGGCTCTCTCCCCGCGCGGTCATTCCCGACATCCCGAGTCATTTCGTCTTTGTCAGCGCTGCGCCCTTGTGCATGGCGATGTGGTCGGTCTTGTCGCTCTTGATCTCGTATTGCGGCTTCTCTGCACTCGCATGATGTGTGTATCCCTTGAACTCGACATTCTTGCGATGCACCCTGATGATGGTGCCGGCGACGCGTCCGCCCTCGGAATTCCAGGTCACGTGGTCGCCGACACTAAACGCATTCTGCATGTTGCCTCCTGTGGTTCGAGGGCCATGTCCCCGCTGGGGCGTACAGGACGTTCCATCGATCCCTGGCCTGGCGCTGCCGTCCCGCCGCATTTCGTACGGCGAGACGGCAAGTTCGCGCGTGCGTGTCGGGATCCAGAGACTCAATGTCGCGCGCCGCCTGACGTCACTCCCGGCGGAGATCCGTCCACCGAGCGCGGCCGCAGGCCGCTTTCCGCTGGCGAGGGCACCGCCATCGTCCGGCGTCGACAAGCTCGACGGCGAGCGGTAACGTTCGATATAGGGCCAACCGATGGACTCCGACGCTACTTCGCCGTCGCCACGCGGACAGTCTGCCTCCTGCTCCGTTGATCGACGATACGTCATCGACGCGGGGGCCGTTCTACACTCGACCGATGGTCACCCGCCAGACCGATGGACCCTGCTCCAAGTACTGCCAGGTGTAGTGCCCCTGTCGTTCGGCTTCGAACTGGTAGCGCAGTGGCTTCGGGTCGTGGTCGTTCACCAGAATGAACGACGCTCCGGGTTGGAGCGCGTCGAACGTGCTGAAGATCGTGGGGTGCTTCTCGCGAGGCGGAATCACTCGTACGTCGAGCGTTTGCGCGTCGGACATGTTCAAGCCTGCCTAGGTTGAAATGTGAGTCGTAGCTACCGGCGACGATCGCCGGATATACACATGCACGCGACCGGGCGACACCTCGCGGATCTCGTGCGTGAATCCCCGCTCGGCGAGCGTGGGGAGAAGGAATTGCGGCACACGCGCGTTGACCTGAACCAGGACACTGCCCTCGCCGAGCAGCTGCAACGCGGCCAACGTGTGCACCAGCGGCTCCGGCGGGTCCATGTCGCGCACGTCGAGTACCGTGGCGTCGCGATAAAACCAGACCCGCCAGTCGTCGGTCGCCAGCGACTCGGTATGATGAGCGAAGCCCTGACGCGCCATGACGGTGTACAACGGTGCCGGCTCGAAGATCGCGCGCACCACGAGCGTTCCGCCCTCTGGCAGCGCACGGCGGGCCGCCATGATGTGTGCGAAGGGCTCGTGTCCCGCGCGCAGCGCGTCGCGTACGTCGGCCTCCACGATCCCTGCCGGGTCCACCACCTGAAGCGCCAACGGGAACGAATCCACCAGCGGATCCAGCGTGCTGCTCACCATGCTCCCTCCTTGATCATGTCGGGATGCCATGTCGGATCCCAGGCGAGAATCGGTTCGACGTGGGTGATGCCAGGGACGAGCAATGCGGCCTGCACGACGCCGTTGCTGATGTGCGCCTGCATTGGGCAGCCGCGCGTCGTGAGGGTGAAGGTGACGCGGGCGGTGCCACCGGCCACCTCGACATCGTACACGAGGCCGATCGTCACGATATCGAGCCCGATCTCGGGATCGATCACGGTGCGCAGCGCATCGCGCACGATAGCTTCGGATGGCGCAGCTACAGGTGCAGGGTGCTGGGCCGGATGCGGCGTCGTGAGCGACGCAGTGGGAGACGTCGATGCGCTCACGGCCGCCTCCGTGCGATGCCAACCATCTGTCCGGCTTCGATCGCGACGCCGCCGGCGAAGATAAGGGCGCCCGCATGCACACCGCCTACGACGCGGGCGGTGACCGACGCCGTGAGCGTGATGGCGCCCAGCACAAGCAGCGAGACGACACCGGTCGCAAGGTGCGACGAATACAGGTCGGCCACCCGCGGCAGCGGACGCGTGCCGGTGAGCGGGCCGAAGTATCGGTTCCACACCAGGAAGGGGACGATCTTGTAGTAGTGCGCGGCGATGAACAGTGAGCAGGCCAGGATGAGCAGCATCGCGTAAGCGGTAAGCACGTGCGGCAGGACATCGCGCGTCAGTATCACCGCAGCGAACGGAACGCCGAGCGCAAGGAGCAGCAACGCTCCTGCCGTCAGGCGCAAAGCAGGATCGAGCGCGGGGCGATGTCGGTGGCGATAGAAGAGGCGCGTCTGCCACAGGTACGCCAGCAGCCCGGACGCAATGCTGAATGCCGGCAGCTCCCGCCCAACGACCGGGATATGGTGCAGGAGAGAGAGCATCGCCGCACCGGTCGCGATGCACGCCACCGCGACCCTGGCCAAGTGGTCGGGGGCGCCGTGGCTCAGGAGGAACATCGGGAGCAGGCGTTGCGAGACTCCCACCATCACCAGCAGCACCCAGCCAACCAGCGCCACGTGCAGGTGCGTCGACACTGCGAGCGGGCGCACCTCGCCGAGGAAGCCGGCCTGCGTATTGACGGCGAGCGTCAATCCGAGCACGACGGTGACTCCCAGGAAGGCCGCCGCTAAGGCCAGCGCCCACCATGTGACATCGCGTTGCTGCGCGCGATGCAGCGTGACAGCGAGATTGGCCAGGAAGAGCAGCAGGCCCACGCCTAACGCGAATGCTCCGGGAAGGACGAGCCGTGCTACACCCTGCGTCAGGCCGAAGACGAACACCGAGACGCCGGGCACGTACAGTACAAAGGTGAGGTGTGCCACACGCTCCGAGGCGATGGCCTCTCCGAGTGCGACCGGGAGGAACTGATACAGCGCCCCCATGATGGACGTGGTGAGCCACCCCAGGGTGAACAGGTGCGCCACGCCGATGACGCGCGGCAATGGATAACCGCCTGCGGCCAGCGCCGGAGCGATCCAGACGACGCCGATCGCTCCCGTGAGCAGGAAGCACAGCGCGGCGATGAAGTGCTCGCCGGGAAGACGCAGTGGCGGCCCGTTCACGCGACCTCACTCGACGCATCCGGCTCCAGCCGCAACGCGGCGCGCACGCGAATGGCCAGCGCCCGCACGGCGGCGGCCACGTCCGAGTGCGGCGTCTCCACGATCGTCGGGGCGCCGCGGTCGCCGTCGGCCACGATGCGATCATCGAACGGGAGCTGCGCCAGGAGCGGAACCGCAATTGTGCGCTCCAACTCGGCCGAACCGCCGCGCCCGAACGGATGTGATCGACGTCCGCATCCGCAGGTCGCGTGGCTCATGTTCTCCACGATTCCCAGCACTGGTACGTCGAGTGTGCGGAACATCGCCACAGCCTTGGCCGCTTCGAGCGCCGCGAGACGCTGCGGAGTAGTCACGACGATCGCCCCATCCACCACGACCGATTGCGCCAGCGATAGCGGCACGTCGCCAGTGCCCGGCGGGAGGTCGACGACCAGCACGTCGAGCCCGGGCCATACCACGCCGCGGGAGAACTGGGTGACCGCCTTCCCCACCATGGGGCCGCGCCAGACGGCCGGGGACTCGGCGCCGAGGAAAAATCCGAAGGAGACCACCGACAGGCCGTGGGCCTCCAGTGGGATGATCTGCTTCTCCGGGGTCATGCGCGCGCGAAAGGCGCCGTCCTC
>JBGAHX010000077.1:0-19683 GCA_044225935.1 Gemmatimonadaceae bacterium | reverse complement strand
ATCAGCGGCTGGTTGCTCGACGAGATCGACGAGACACCGCGAATGGTGATCGACGACGACGCCCCGGGGACGCCTGACGAGGACGTGACTTCCACGCCCGCGACGCGCCCCTGCAGCGCGTTGACGAAGTTCTGGCGCTGGGTCGAGGCGATCGAGCCGCCGTCGACGGTTTGCTGCGCAGTGCCCATCGTGCGCAACTGCGCGGTCTGCCCGAGCGCGGTCACCACCATCGCGTCGAGCTGCGTGGCGACGCGCTTGAGCGTCACGTTGATCACGTCGGCCGCGCCGACGGTGCGTTCCTCCGGCGCGTTACCGATCAGGCGAAAGACGAGGACGCGACCGGTCGCCGCACGGAGCGAGTACGTCCCATCCGTGCGCGTCATGGTTCCGTCGGACGTTCCCTTCACGATGACGGCGACGCCGGCGACAGGTTCTCCCTGCTCGCTGGTGACGCGTCCAGTAATGGTGCGTGGCTGTCCCGGCGCGGCCTGCGCCAGGGCCGCCTCTGCTCCGGCGGCAAGCGTCGCCAGCAGCAGGGCTGGGACGGCCACCAGGGCCCGAAGTGCGCGTATGCTCATGGGAGTTGTCGGATGATTCCTTCGGCGGCGGCAAACTGCGTGGACACACTACTCGGCAACATGGAATCGAGGGGGTGGGGGGTGGGGGTTGGGATTCGGGCGCGTGCAGGCGCACGCTGCTGGTGCTGTGTTGCGACGTGATATGTGAATCAGCTCGCGCCGAGCTGCGCGCGAAATCCAGCGGTCCCGATTGCCACAGGTGTCGTTTCGTTTGCGCTGAGAATTGGCGTACTCGCGCTCGCTACCGACTGTCGGCGGAAAATCCGAGATTGCTGGACAGCCAAACATCTCCTCGCACACGTTTCGCCGTCAACATTGAGTCACGTTCGAACACATCGGGGAATCGGCCATTGACAAGCGGATCGATCTCGTCCCGTCACGACCACGCGCTGTCGACATGCCTCGCACTCCCCTCCTGATCGTCGTCGTGGCCGCAAGCGCCGCACTTGCCTCCTCACCCCTCACGCCGGCGAGTCTCGCAGCGCAACCGCGCGCGCCATGGATGATCGGCCCCTTCACCAAACCAGCCGAACCCAATCCGATCCTCACCCCGAACGGCGCGGCGACCTTCCGGTCACCGCTCAGCGACTCGCTCGTGCGCTGGGAAGAGTTTGCGACGTTCAATCCGGCTGCGGTGGTGCGCGACGGAAGGGTCCATGTCCTGTATCGCGCCGAGGATGCGACCGGAGCATCGATCATCGGCGGGCACACCTCGCGCATCGGGCTCGCCGAGAGTGCCGACGGGCTGCACTTCACGCGTCGACGCGAGCCTGTGCTCTTTCCGACCAACGATGCGCAGAAGGGGAATGAGTGGCCGGGGGGCGTCGAGGATCCGCGTATTGTCGAGGCTGAGGATGGGCGCTACATCCTGACCTACACCCAGTGGAACCGCGACGTCCCGCGCCTCGCGGTCGCGACGTCGCGCGACCTCGTGCACTGGGAGAAGCACGGCCCCGCCTTCGCTGCGGCCAGCGGCGGAAAGTATCTCCGGAGCGAGTCCAAGTCCGGCGCGATCCTCTCGCGCCTCGTTGGCGACCGCATCGTGGCCACGAAGGTGAACGGGAAATACTGGATGTACTACAACGTCCCGCACGTCCTCATCGCCACGTCCGACGATCTCGTGCACTGGACGCCGGTGGAGGACGCGAACGGGCGCGCGCTCGCCGTGCTCTCGCCGCGCCCGGGGTACTTCGATTCTTGGCTCGTGGAGGCGGGACCGCCGCCACTCCTTACCGAGCGCGGGATCGTCGTGCTCTACAACGCGGGGAACAGCAAGGCGTATGGCGAAGCGTCGCTCCCCGAGCGGCAGTACACCGCGGGGCAGGCGCTCTTCGATGCGCACAACCCGTTGAAGCTGCTCGAGCGCACAAGCGAACCGTTCATCCGCCCCACCGAAGCGTATGAGAAGTCGGGGCAATACGTCGAGGGGACGACGTTCGTGGAAGGGCTGGTGCGCTTCAAGGGGCGCTGGTTGCTGTACTACGGGACGGCGGATTCGCGGGTGGGGGTGGCGGTGAGTGGAGCGGTGCGCGCTCGCTGAGCAGCGCGCGGTGACTGTTCGGCGTCGTCCCGCTCGGATCGTCGTAGCGCACAAACGCTCTCCCCCCTCCCAATGTCGAATCGAGGTCCCTCGGATTCCTCCCCCTCCCCGCCGAGACTTCGATGCTCGAGACCGTCGCCCGCGATGTCCGCTTCGCGATCCGCGCGCTGAGGCGCGATCCCGCTTCCTCGGTCTTCGCCGTGCTGATCGCCGGGCTGGGGATCGGCGCCTGCACCGTGGTCTTCTCGCTCGTGCAGGCGCTGCTCCTGCGCCCGCTCCCGTTCGAGCATCCCGACCGACTCGCCTGGGTGGCCAATGGCACCTCGGAGAATCTCTCGGCGCAGACCATCCAGGTTGCAAACCTGCAGGAGCTGCGCGACGGAGCGTCGTCGTTCGAGGGGCTCGGTGCCTTCTTCGCCTTTTACGGTCCGGGCGATGTGCGCTTGACCGACCGGGGCGAGGCCGAGCGCCTAACGGGAGTCCCGGTCACGCAGAACTTGTTTCCCCTGCTTGGCGTGAAGCCGCTCTACGGGCGCTCGTTCGACGATGCGGAGTCGCAGGACGGCGCCCCCGCCGCGGTCATGCTCGACCACGCCTTCTGGGAGCGGCGATTCGCCGCCGACCCGCGCATCGTCGGCCAAAGCATCACGCTCGACGGCGCGCCGGCCCGCGTCATCGGCATCCTCCCGGCCAGCTTCGACTTCGAGGCCACGTTCACCCCGGGAAAGCGCGTCGACTTCTTTCGCCCCTTCCCGTTGAGCGAGCGGACCAACCGACAGGGGAACACGCTCGCCGTCGTTGGTCGTTTGCGTCCCGGCGCTACCCTCAGCGCGGCCCAGGCCGAAGCCAAGGCGATCGGTGATCGCATCGCCGCCGCGTCGGCGCTCCCCGATTCACGTCGCAACAGCGTCGACCCGAGGCTCTCCCCGCTCCGCGATCACGTCAGCGGGCGCTTCACACCGACGCTGCTCGCCCTCGCCGGTGCGGTCGCGTTCCTCATGCTCCTCGTCTGCGCCAACCTCGCCAATCTCCTCCTCGTGCGCGCCACGTTGCGCCAGCGCGAGATGGCCGTGCGCGCGGCGCTCGGCGCGGCGCGGCGTCGCCTGATGATGCAGCTCCTCGTCGAAAGCCTTGTCCTCTCGCTGTCGGGCGCAGTCCTCGGCCTCGTGCTGGCGTGGGGCGGGACGACGCTCGTCTCCCGCATCCAGGGGACGGTGATCCCGCTCCTCTCCGACGTGCGCGTCGACGGATTCGTGCTGACCTTCACGATCGCGGTGTCTGTCCTGACGGGGCTCGCGTTCGGTCTCCTCCCCGCTCTCCAGCAGTCCGGCGCTGCGCCTGCTGCCGTGTTGAGCGACGGGAGCCGCGGCACCTCGCGTCGCGCGGGGTGGATGCGGCAGGCGATCGTCGTCGCCGAAGTGGCCATGGTTTGCGTCCTCCTCACGGGAGCGGGGCTCCTCACGCGGAGCCTCGGGCGCGTGCTGGCCGTCGACCCCGGCTTCGCCACGACCGACGTGATCGCCATGCGCGTCGATGCCCCGCGCGCAGGGACGACCGGCGACGAGCGCCGCGCGTACCTCGACGAGATCGTGCGCGCCACATCGTCGGTCGCCGGTGTTCGGTCCGTGGGGCTCACCGATGCACTCCCGTTAGGCGACAACTTCGGCTGGCGGCGGTGGAGCCTCGATGTGCCGGGGCGCGATACGCCCGACGACGAGCGACTGGATCCCCTCGTGCGCATGGTGGATCCGGGCTACTTCACGACTATGGGTGTGCGCCTGCGCGCCGGCCGGCTCTTCGGCAACGCCGACGCTGCAGGGAGCGAACCGGTGATCATCCTCAACGAGACGCTCGCCAAGCGTCTCTGGCCCGGCGGCGATGCACTGGGCCAGGTGGTGAAGACGAGCGGCGTCGAGCGGCGCGTCGTCGGCATCGTGCGCGGGGCGCGCTACTTCGCACTCGACCGCGACGCCGACATCGAGATGTACATGCCGATGGCGCAAACGTACGACTACGCAGTGATCGACCTCGTCGTGCGTGGCGCGCTCCCCCCTGCAACGCTCGCAGCCGGCGTGCGCGAGGCCCTGCATCGCGTCGCGCCCGGGCTCCCGGTCAAGGAGTTTCGTACCATGGAGCAGCTGGTTGACCGCTCCACCTTCGCCCGCCGCTTCCTCGTGCTCCTCGTCGCCGGCTTTGCGCTGTTTGGCGTCGCACTCGCCGGGCTCGGGCTTTACGCCGTCATCTCCTGCTCCGTCGATCAGCGCACACAGGAGATCGGGATTCGCATGGCGCTCGGCGCGACCGCCGAACGCGTGCGTCGCGGTGTGCTCGCGCAGACTGGCGTACTCATCGCCTTGGGGGTCGTCGCCGGCGCTCCGCTCGCCGTTGGGGGAGCAAGCGCCATCCGCGGACTCCTCTTCGGCGTCGACACCAACGACGGCGTGACGATCGTGATGGTGCTCGCGGCGCTGTCGCTGGTCGCCGGATTCGCCGGCTGGCTTCCGGCGCGACGTGCCACGCGCATCGATCCGGGGGTGGCGCTGCGCCGCCACTAATCGCGCGTGGCAGGCGCCGCGAGGGCTTCACTGCAGTAGCGCCACCGTCGTCCGCGCGACAGCTTTCGTCCGAGCCGCGCGGCCATCGTGTAACCGTCGCGCCCGCATCTGCCCCCCGTCACTCGGATGTTCGCGATGGAGCTCGAGAAATCACGCCGCGACGCCCGCGCAAGGACCGCGCGCCGCCTCGGGCGCAACCTGCGCGAGATGGCCGAGGAGTCGCAGCAGGGTGAACGCGAGGCAGTAGGAAAGGTTCTATACCACTTCGCGGTGCCGCTCCTCACCGGAGGATTCGCGGGCGCAGTGATCTCGTCACGCTGGCATGTGTCGAGTGGATCGCTCTCTGTCGTGATTCTGCTCGTCGTCCTTGGCGTTGGCGCCGTTCAGCGATATCGACGGATGGGCGAGGACTAGGCAACCCCAACGATATCGTACGTCGAATGGTCTGACCGAGTACACGCATCCTCATTCGGTCCGACGCCATGTCACCTCGCCTTCTGCCGTACGCTCTCCTCTCGCTCATCGCACTCGCGCCGAGAAACGAGCCGAGCAACTCCCCTCCGTTTGTCTTCGACCACGCCTGGTTCGCCGTTGCACCTGGCGCAACACTCGAACGCGCCGCCCTGGAACGCGCCGGTCTGCGCTTCGCATCCGGTGTGAATCGCCACCAGGGACAGGGCACGGCGTCGATCACCGTCGAATTTCGAAACGCCTACCTGGAACTGGTGTGGATCGATAGCACCGTCTCCATTCCCGCCGAACGACGTGGCTACATCGAACGCCAACAGCGACGCGTGAATTGGCGCACGACCGGCACGGCGCCGATGGGCATCGAGCTGCATCGCGCACCCGGCACGCCCGATTCCCTCCCCTTCCCCACCTGGTCGACGCGCGCGCCGTGGATGCCACCAGGTGCCGCATTCGAGATCATCACCCCGCGCACCGACTCGGTCTCACCGTCTTTCACCATCCTGCCTCGGATGATGGCGCTCGAGGAAGTCTCCCCCGGGCATCCGGACGAGGCGCCAGGAAGCTCGGCGCTGCAACAGCCGCTTGGGCTCCAGCGCGTGACAAACGTTCGTCTCACGGTCCCGCGCGCAGCGAGCAACTCCGACGCGCTACACGTTTTTCAGTCGACTGGCGCGGCGCAGGTGGTAGCGGGCGATACGTGGTGTCTCGCGCTGACCTTCGATGACGGCGTGCAGCACAAGACGCTCGACCTCCGCGCCACCCTCCCCCTCATCCTCCACTACTGAATGCGCCCTCTCTCCTTGACGGGATAGGAGAAGGCGATCATCCTTCTCCTATACGACTTAGGAGAAGCAATGCCCGCCCACGCCGAACTCCTCCCCGGCAACCTCGAACTCGTCGCGCTCAAGGCCATCTCGCTGGGCGAGGTGCACGGATACGGCGTCCTGCTCCGCATCGAACGCATCTCCAACGGGGCAATCCTCGTGCAACAGGGCGCGCTCTATCCCGCGCTGTACCGGCTCGAGCATCAGGGGTTGATCGAGAGCCAGTGGGGAACGTCGGAGAACAATCGTCGCGCCAAATACTATCGCCTCACCGCGCTCGGTCGCCGCCGCTTCGCCGAGGAGAAGGCGAACTGGAGTCGGCTGGCCGAGGCGATCGCCTGTGCGCTGACGGCGACGCCGCAGGAGGCCTAGCGGCATGCCCTTGATTCCCGAGTCGCTTTCCCTCGCTGGAGTGCTCGCACGCCTGCGATCGTTCGTGCGCGCGGCGCGCAACGGCGGCGCGCTCGACGCCGACATGCGCGAGGAATTCCGCGTACACGTCGAGATGCGGAGCGAGGATCTGCAGCGTCGCGGCCACTCGCCCGACGAGGCGTACCGCATGGCACGCGCCGAATTCGGGCACCTGGAGTCGCATCGGAGAGAGGGACGACTCGCCCGCGGACTTCGCGTCCTCGACGAAGCACGCTTCTCCTGGTTGGACGTCAAGCTCGGGATGCGCATGCTCCTGAAGCACCCCGTACTCAGCGTCGCGGCAGTCTTCGCGCTCGCGGTCGGAATTCCCGTGGGCCTGGCGCCGGCGCACGTCGCGCGCGCACTCGCCGCCCCCCTTCCCGGCGACACCGAGAATCGCGTCCGCGCCATCCGGTTGTGGGATCCGTTCTCGTCCAGCGTTGCCGCGACGACGGCTGCCGACTACGAAGAGTGGTCGCGCTCCCTCGACAGCTTCACGCAACTCGCCGCCTTTCGCTCGGCGACCTACAACGTCGCAGCGGCTGGTGGCCAGGCGGCGCCGGTGGCTGGCGCCGAGCTATCGGCGTCGACATTCGCGATCCTGCGCGCCGCACCGATGCTCGGGCGTGCATTCGTCTCCGCCGACGGAGAAGCCGGTGCGCCGGCGGTCGTCGTCATCGGCCACTCGCTGTGGACGGCGCGCTTCGGATCGGATCGATCGATCATCAGCCGGACGATACGGATCGGGAGCGTGTTGCACACCGTGGTTGGCGTCATGCCGGAAGGATTTCGCTTTCCATCGAACGAGCAGCTCTGGCTTCCGATGCCGAGCGCGCCCGGTGCCGGCGAAGGCGCGCGTCGCAGCGTACGGATCGTCGGCCGACTCGCCGACAACGTCACACCCAACCAGGCGCAGGCCGAGCTCGACGCGACCACGCGCCTCGGTCGGGTCGAGCAGGAGCCGAGCCGCGCGCGACTCGTCCCAGAGGTTGTCCCCTTCGGCTTCCAGTACATGGGACTTCCGCGCGGCGGTCTCGACGCGCTGCCGGAGTATCGCTTCGTTCAGATGCTGATGCTCGCGCTCCTCCTCGTGGCGTGCGGCAACGTCGCCATGCTCGTCTACGCGCGCACGGCGACTCGCGCCCGCGAGATGGCGATGCGCACCGCTCTCGGCGCGAGCCGAGCGCGCATCGTGACCCAGATCTTCGTCGAGACGATCGTGCTCTCCACCGTTGCAGCCGCGAGTGGTGTCGTGGCCATCGACTGGCTCCTTCGCCACGTGAACCTCGCGGTTCTCGCCGGAGAGAGCGCCCTTCCGTACTGGCTCTCGCTCGGCGTCACCAGCACCACGATGATGCAGGCGATCGCGCTTGCGGTGGTAAGCGCGACGCTCGCCGGCGTCGCGCCAGCGGTTCGTATCACGGGGCGCTGGGTGCAGCAAACGCTGCGCAACGGGGCACGTACGCGTTTCGGCGGGTGGGTGGGTGCACTCGTGGTCGCCGACATCGCGGTGGCCGTCGCCGCTGTTGGCCTCGCGCTCTCGATCGGCCGTCACGCGAATGCGATGCTGGCGAACGACCGGAGCGCTGGCGTTGCAGCTGGAGAGTATCTCGCCGTCGAGTTTCGTCTTCCCGATGCGCCCAACCCGTCGGGCGACGACGCAGTCGACGCGCGTCTTGCCAACCGACGCGCCTCGGCACAGCATGCGCTCGTCGAGGCTCTCGAGCGCGAACCCGGCGTCCGAGGCGTGGCGGTGGGCGACGTGCTCCCGCGCATGGAGCATCGATCGACCCCGATCGAGATCGAAGGGGTCGAGCGCCCGGCCGACGCCCCCGCGCGCTGGGTACGCACCGCGCGAGTCGATCCGCGATTCGTCGAAGGTCTCGGGCAGCAGGTCGTCGCCGGTCGCGACTTCACGACCACCGATGCACAGGAAGGACGCGCAGTCGCACTCGTGAATGAAGCGTTCGCCGAGCGCCTCCTCGAGGGCGGCGATCCGATCGGTCGCCGAATTCGCTTTGCCACATCGTCGACCCCGTCGGACACGGCGTGGCGCGAGATCGTGGGTGTGGTCGCGCACCTCGGCGTGAACATGATGAACCCCGAGCACGGAGAGGCGGTCTACCTCCCCGCTGCGCCCGGAACCCTGACGACGCTACAGGTCGCGATTCGCACGGCCGGCACGCCCGCGCAGTTCGCTCCTCGCGTGAGGGAAGTCGCCGCAGGCGTGGATCCGGAGCTCGTCATGGGGAGGGCGATCCCGCTCGCCGACGTGCGACAGGGCGACTGGTACCTCATGATCGCCATCGCCGGCGGCTTGGCGCTCCTCGTCGGTATCCTCGTCGCACTCGCGGCGACGGGTCTCTACGCGATGCTATCGCTTTCGGTCACCGAGCGCACGCGTGAAATCGGGATCCGTGCGGCGCTCGGCGGACGGCGCTGGACGCTCGTCCTGACCATCCTGCGCCGCTCGCTCCTGCAGATCGGAGTTGGCGCGCTCGTGGGGACCCCCTTTGCGTTCCGGTTTGCCTACGAGCTCGCCGGCGACGGTGACGCGGATGCGTCGGCCTCAGGGGCGATCGCCCTTACGCTGGCGATCGCCGCGGGAATCGTCGTGGCGATTGCGACGTGCGCGTGCCTGGTCCCGACGCGGCGGGTGCTCGCGATCGATGCGACGGAGGCGATGAAGGGGCAAGCGTAACGGGCGTCGCGTCGATGCGGATCCATCATCCCCGTTTCGCCCAGGCAACGACGCTCGCTTTGCAATCGCGGCTGCGCGCCATGCAGAAACGAAGCGGCGCGGGAACCGGCGCCCCGTCGCCGATTCCCGCGCCGTCTCGGTACTGCTGTCTAGTGATAGAAGTGAAGACGACTCCGTAGTCGCTCGTCATCTTGTCGGTGATCTTCCTGACGACTACGTCGACGGTTGCCGTCGGGGCCGCGATCGGAAGGTTGCTCCCGTATGACGCCGTGATCGACGACACCTTGTGCTTGGCTCCCGGATCTTCACGCACGGTCGCCGTATAGTTGCCGCGCGGCGACGTCGGAACCGAGGCGAGCATGAGGCACGTGCCGGACGTCACGTTCGCCGTCACGCCGCTCTGCACGATGGCGTTTGTCTTGTTGTCGACGATCGACCAGCGATAGAGAAAGCCGCTCGTCGCCTTCTTCGTGTCGGGGCAGACCCAGAGCTGGCCCGCGAAGTTCTTGAAATCGGTGAGGTCCGGCCCGCCAACGTGCGAAGCGAGTGGCTCGGCGACGAGCGGCGCAGTGCTCGGCGCCGTGGAATCGGCGCATGCCGACACGAGCGCCATGGAGCAGAACGCGAGCGGCAACAGCGATCCCTTGAGCTTGTGCATGATGTCTCTCTCCCAGTCCGTCGGATGCGTGGTACAGCGGTCGCCGGCCCAGCGCCGTGCGTCGCCCCCGGTCGGTGCGTCGCGAGACGCAGCGATTTGTGACGCACGTCACGCAAATGCGATGCCGAGTCGCGACACCGGCACCAGAATCCGCGGAGAGCTCGCCTTCGGGGTCGAAAGCACCTAACGACTCGTGCCTGACCGGCCAAAGTGAGGAGGTGTTGCGACAACTCGTTCCGGTCCTCGCATATGCAATTGATCGTACGTTTCGCTCGTGTGGCAAAGACGCGACGGGGTGAAGCTGCATGGAACAGTTGGAGTCTCGGACAATTGGAGATCCAATCGCGATCCGCCGCGAAGGCATGCAGATGACGGCCGGGGCCCATCGTTGCAGCTGAACATGCGGTGCCGCGAACCGCATCCCGATCTCGCGGGTGCGCCCCTACCCGGCTTCGCCCGGTAACAATCGAGACCGATCCGGGACCAGGCGCCGATTCCCGGCGCGCGCCCCCCCGGCACTCGGCGAAGCGCTCGACCGGGCGCGTCCCCAGAGGCAACGTGCGTCAGGGTGAATCGGGCGCGGGGTGCCAGATTCCTGTCGGGTCTATCGTCTTACGCCGGGGCGCGCTCCGTACTCCGGGCGCCAACAGTCGTACCGGCATCGAGATGGGAGAGCACTCGCGCGCCTTTCGCGGGTATCTCGACCTCGTCTAGGGGTCACGCGCGCCTTAGCTTCCACGCTGAGGTCGCCGCTCGGGGCACCCGGTCAGCGCCCCGTTCATGAGCTTTCCAGGAGGTTGGCGTGAAGTCAGCGTTGTTGGCCGTGGGTCTATCCGTGGCAGCTGCCGGCTGCTACCGCAACATCCCTACGCAGTACCAGTCGGTCGCGACCGGGAACGACGTCGTCGTGACGCTCACGTCGCAGGGGACTTCGCGACTTGCCCCGTCCATCGGCGATTTTGCCACGAAGATCGAGGGAGGCGTGATGTCCGCGGACGGCGGAACGATGACGCTGGCGCTCCACTCGGTGACTCGCCGGGGTGAATTGAATCCGACGAAGTTCCAGGGCGAAACCGTGTCGCTGAGTCAGGGCGACGTGAGCGAGCTGTTCACGAAACAGATCTCACGCGGGCGCACGACGACGGCCTTCGTGGTACTCGGCGCCGCCAGCGTGGCGGTGGTGATCGCGCTCGCCAAGGCCGTCGGCATTCTCGAGTCGAGCGGAACCGGGCAGCCGATTCCAGAAGTGCCGTGAGACGGGGTCGAATTTTCAATGGGACTCTTGCGGTATCCGCTGAGCCTCCTTGTAAATAGACCAAGAAGTGCGGCCGTCGAATGTCAGAGAGTGAAGTGGTCTCGGTTTCTGAATACGGTGGTTTGCGTGGACGGTGGGCTCCCCCGGCGACATGTTTACCATCAGGTGAGGAGTCCCTGACTTCGAAACGTCCCCGTCGCAACCATGCCCCGGCCTTCAAGGCGAAGGTCGCCTTGGCCGCAGTGCGCCAGAAGGCACGCTCGCTGAACTGGCCAAACGCTTTCATGTGCAACCCGCGCAGATCATGGCTTGGAAGGACCAACTGTTCGCTGGTGCGGCCGGCATCTTTGGCGGCAGCGTACCGGTCGAGCCGGTGGTCGACGTGAAAGCGCTCCACGCCTAGACCGGCGAGCTCGCGCTCGAGAGTGATTTCTGAGAACGCGCGCTCGGCAAGGCCGGCGTGCTGAGCGCCAAGCGATGATCGACCAGACCCACCCGCTCTCCGTGACGCGCCAAGCGGCGGCGCTCACGCGACCTCTGGTTGATGCGGACGATCGATGGGTTGCACATAGACTTTCCCTTCGCCGGCGCTCGGATGCTGCGCGGCCCCGCTGCGCGCCAACCTCCCCGGCGTGGGGCGCCGACGGATTGGGAGCTTGATGCGCCACATGGGGGTTGCCGCCGTGTGTCCCGAACCCGGCGGCAGCCGTCGGCATCGGGGGCATCCCGTCTGTCCCTACGTCCTCCGCCACCGCACCATCACGCGGCCGAGGTAGATCTGGGCCATGGACATTACGTACATCTCGATGGCGCACGGCTTCGTGTATCTCGCGGCGGTGCTGGATTGGGCCAGTCGGCGCGTGCTGAGCTGGCGGGTCTCCGTCACCCTGGACAGTACTTTCTGCATCGCCGCCGTGGAGAAAGCGGTGGCGCGCTACCGCACGCCGGACATCCTCTACTCCGATCGAGGCGCGCAAGGTGGATTCAACCGGTCGTCGCAACACCGCGTTCTGCGACGGATCGTAGATGTTCGTCTAGCGCCTCTGCCGGCGTCTTCCATCCTAACGTCTTGCGCGGCCTGTTGTTGAAAGCCAGCGCTACCGCTTGCAGCTCGTGCTCACTCCATCGAGACAGGTCCTTGCCCTTGGGGAAGTACTGGCGCAAGAGCCCGTTTGTGTTCTCGTTGGTGCCGCGTTGCCACGGACTATGCGGGTCTGCAAAGAAGACCTGCACCCCGGACTCGATCGTGAAGCGCGCATGAGCGGACAGCTCCTTGCCACGATCCCAAGTCAGGGACTGCCACAAATGGGTCGGCAGATTCGTCACGGCTCGCGTGAGCGCGTTGGCCATGGTGATGGCTCCGTACCCCGCCAGTGCCGGACCATTCTTCGTGCGGGGCGTCAGTCCGTAGCCGTCCTCGCGCGGCAGGTGCACGAGCATGGTGAAGCGGCTGGACCGTTCGACCAACGTCCCAATCGCCGACCGGTGGAGACCGATGATCAAGTCTCCCTCCCAGTGTCCCGGTACCGCGCGATCTTCTGCCTCGGCAGGGCGGCTGGCGATCATCACCGCGTCACTCACATGTGCCCAAGCTTTGGCCTGGGACCTGGCGCGTGGTGTGCGCAATGCGCGCCCGGTGCGCAGGTAACTCACCAGCTCTCGCTTGAGGGCGCCCCGCCCCTGGATGTAGAGCGCTTGGTAGATGGCTTCATGAGAAATGCGCATGGACGGATCATCCGGGAAGTCCACCCGCAGGCGGTGGGCAATCTGCTCCGGTGACCAGCCATGGACCCATCGGCGGTCACCGCGATGTGGCTTGTTCCGACCGATGAACGCCGCTTGTCGCGGGCCGGCGACCACGCGCCCACGTGCATCGTGGATCGTCCCCTCCAAGTGCTGCTGGACATACTCGCGCAGACGTGGGTTCGTCACCAGTTTGGCTGGTTTCGGCCGTTTGGCTACGAGCTCGGACTCCAGTGCGCGACGGAGGCGCGATACTCAGGCCTGCCGCCGCGCGTGGCCGCGTTGCGCTTCAACTCCCGCGAGACCGTTGAGGGGCTTCGCCCAATACGCCGAGCGATGGCCCGCACCCCGACCGCTTGGGCGCGCAGCAGCCCGATCTCTTCTCGCTCCGAGAACGACAGATACCGACCGCAAACCGGTTGCGCCAGGATCAAGGGCATACCTCCCCGATGCCGGAACCAGCGCGTGCCGACCGCCGGCGCCACGCCAACGGCTTCGGCCGCCTTCTCGCTGGTGATTCCCGTGGCAATTTGTGCCCAGAACTGACGCTCGACTTCTCGCCGGTGCGAGGGAGCCCCAGGAGAGCGCATCGCATCCCGCCCGGTCAGTTGCTTCATCCATCCTGCAGGTCGCCCCATGCGCACCTCTTGGTTGAAGGTGTTGCGACGACCGGTTGAATCCACCCAATTCACGAGCGCCGTCTTTACGGGGCTGCTCCAGAACAACGGCATGCAGACCAGCATGGACGGCAAGGGCTGCTGGAGCAACAACATCTTCGTCGACCAGCTCTTGCCCTCGCTCAAGCAAGAAGAGGTCTACCTCTACGCCTTTCCCTCCGTGTCCGCCGCGACCGCCGGCATCGCCCGCTACTACACCCTCTACGACAGCCGCCGGCCCCATTCGATCCTCACCGACCGCGCCCCGGACGACGCGTACTCTTGCCCGCTGCCACTCCAGGGTGCCTGATCCCCAGCCCGCGATTCAGTCAGCCAGCCCCGTTAGGCTGTACGCAGAAGCGACCCAATTCACTCACCTCGCGAAACACACACGGGGGACAGGTGGTGGGGGCAGCGATGAGAACAGCGGTCGCGTGTTGTTTCGCGGTCGGCGTCACAACTGTCGCAACAAGGCGTCGTTGCTGCACGGATTCTCGAGCGCGACATCCGCACACATCCAATCACGCTCTGCGTTCTCTAGCCCCGGCCCCGTGATGCGGGTCACGTCCTTTGCACTTCCCCATTCTACCTGAAATTCCAGACGAGACTGATGGCGTACTTGTGCAGAATCTCGCCAAACGACAGCCCCGCTTCGACTTCCATCAGCACAGAGACAATCGCGGACTCGGTCCGACGCGACTGGTTCCTCGCAAGAGCCTCCGCGTCGGGCGCTCGTAGCGTCTCGCTCCGTTCGGTAGCCCTGTCAGAAAAGTTTGCCGATTCGCTCAATTGTCGCATTCCTCGCGTAGATGGCGTCGCCAACACGTGGTGCGCGCGAGCCATTGAGAAGGCATTCGCTCGCGAGCACCCCTCAAACTCAATGATACAGTGCACAGTTTGGTGCGACGCCGGCGCCCAAATGCATGTCTGGTCGCCTGCGCATTGTTTCGGCGGATTCAACCGTTTCGGTGCCCTCGCGCGATGGCGCTTGCCTCGCATTCTTCCAGCGATCGCGACCGTACGTGCGGCCGCTTCCCGCCGAAGATCGTCGCCGTCCGCGTCGATCCTCCTCGATGAGAGCAGCGCTGAGTTTGGTACATGCCGCGCTTGCGAATTCGCATGCCTTCCCTCACGTTTGCGCGCGAGGTTAGCCGACTCGCACACCGCTGGTCGGAGAGTCACCATTGGGGAGGTGGGGTATGCGAAAGAAGCTCGCAAGATGTCTTCTGCTTTCCGTTGTTTGCATTTCGGTGCCAAGCTGTAGGCCTGATACCGCTACGGATGCGAGTCGCCCCGCGTCGGCAGCACAACCTTCAGGAGCGTTGAGCGCAAGAGTGCAGCCGCCTCCCACTTTACGTAGTGTTCGGCCGGAGGAGCGAGAGTTCTTCGAACTCGCACAATTTGCGCCGAGCTCTGCGGGCTATTTCATCGACTCTGTGGGCAACGTTGTCGTCATGGTACGAGACGGAAGAGACGATGCAGCCGCGATTCGTGGTGCAACCGCGCTGCATAGCGCGGGCGGCATCCGCCTGTCACGCCAGGGCGCTGCGAAAATCCGGAGCCGGCGTGCAGATTTTTCCTTCGCTCAACTGGCTAGCGCGCGCGATGCCGTCTTCGATAGCATCTTCACGCAGCTTGGTGGGCTGTCTTCCCTTGATCTTGATGAGAGATCCAATCGAGTCACCATTGGATTGGATCCTCGATTCGCGGACGAAGAGCGAAGAATGGTGCTGCGCAGGGCTGGGCAAATTGGAGTAGATACTGCACTTCTCGCGTTTCGTGTTCACGCGCCGCTGAAGACGACATCCGGCAGCGCTCTACTTCGCGCACCTGCCTTCCTCAGCGGGACCCAGCTCTCTAGTACCTATGACACGCTAATCGGAGGAATCGCGATTCGGACAGATCACGCCGCAGGCGCGGGAGGCGGACCAGGCGACTGCACACTCGGCTTCACTGCTTACTACAACGGATACCGCGCGCTGGTCACCGCGACACACTGCACTACAGTTTGGGGCGCTCCAGACAACACGGTCGTATCGCAAGCAACCACGCGGCGCGTCGGCGTCGAGGCCGTCGATCCGAACAAATACCATTGCGGACTTAACTGGTGTCGTGCGAGCGACGCGTCACTGTTTAGAATCGACGACAGCATCCCTTCGATTCGTGGACTCATCGCTCGCACGACGTATCGCAATTCAGGAGGACCGAACGGAGGCAACGGATCAACCACGATTGATGGGAGTAGTCCATTCTTCACGGTGACCGGTGCCGGCACAACACTGACCACGGGCATGGAAGTTCAGAGAATCGGTCGAACGAGCGGGTGGGTTTATGGCACGATCTCGAACACTTGTGTCGATCACCACTACGATGGCTCCGAAACTGGGCCGTTTTCCGTCTACACGATGGTTTGCGGGTACGAAGCCGCCATGGAGAATTTGGGGGGTGACAGCGGTGGTCCGCTGTTCCGATGGACGGGCGGCGACAGCGTCACGCTCGAAGGTACAGTTGTAGGTCAGCTAACGACTCAGGACGAAGTATTTAGCAAGTTCACGCGCATTGCCTCCGATTTCGGAGGTTCGATGGTAGTCACGAGAACGGGCGCGATTCCATCACTCTCGGTGTCGATAGTAGGTCCGTCGCTTGTTCGTACGAATCAGACAACCTGCACGTGGACTGCTCAGGTGAGTGGCGGCGTGCTGGCTTACACGTACGCTTGGAAAAAGAATGGCGTGGCGATCGGATCGAATAGTCCGTATCTGCAGCTAGCCAGTACTGGCACCAGCTCGTTCACACTTAGCGTCGATGTCACCGACGCCGAAAGCACCCTTCGATCGAAGAGCCTTGCCGTTACTGTAAGCGGCTCAGCCGCCGCTTGCGAGCTCTAGTTGGCAAGGCTCAGGAGTGACCCGATGCCAGCGTCTAGTACAAGCGCCATACAGAGAAGCGGTTCGAAGAAGCGATTTCGCCGTTCGAAGGATTGACGACTTCGTCGAAGACCAACGGAAGAGACGTTTGCATTCCCCGCGCTGTGATTAGGAAATCGGCGTTGGTGCGAATCAGCTGGTCATAGTGAAAGGGTGGCCCTCTACCGAGGGCCACCCTTTTTGACGCACACGCCGAGCGAAAAGATTCGGGAGCCTACTGACAGACCGGAGTACCCGTGACCTCTTGATTTGCCTCTCGCTCGATGAGCGGAATTGGCAGTTCACATCCAGGCTTTCTAACAACCACAGAGGTAGCGATCCAGCGCGGGTCCTTCACGCCGAAACGATACATGTCGTTCAGTCGCCGTCCCTGGAAAACCAGGTTCACTCGTCGAGACCATTGAAGGAGTTGCAACCGTGTAGGGCCAACGCCTGAATACGCAGGCATTCCGTCCAGCGCGCGAAGCAAGTTGATGTTCGAGTCGAACGCCGTGGTGTTGTTCGCCGCGAGCGCCGCCTCCGCCAGAATCAAGTACATCTCCCTCTTTGATGTTACGGTCAGCGGAGGATGGTTGATGTCATCCGTGTAGATGAAGCGGCCGATAATCTTCACCGCGGCAGCGTCGAGCGCACCAGTGACGGGGTCCTTGGCGATAATCGCGGTCGGCTTTTTGTTCGTCAGGTCGATCTTAACGAACGCCGCTGTATCCGGTGTGTGTTCGACTCGAGAGTTCATCTCGAATCCGACGCCACCGCTCGCGTCGTCACCCGAGTTCTGCGAATCGTTCAGCAGTTCGTACCGGTAGTCTCCGTTCATCGCGGCGAGCGCGCTTGTGGCGTCCGCGACGGCACCCGCGTCATTGACAAGTGGGGCGGTAGGGACAGTGCCCGGCGGATTCAGTTTCAGCCAGACCGCCCGATCGAACTTCACGCGCGCACGCATCGCGAGGATGTTCGTTTTGTTGTCGCCCGTCGCGAGTTTCTCGCCGAGATCGAGCCACTTTAGGGCAGAATCGTACATCTGTACCATGCCCATCTCACCCAAGTTCTGGCCGGCAGTGCGTCGATCTGAAATGACCGCGTCGTCGAACATGTTCGCGATGTTGTCGTATGACACGGCTCCGATCAGGTACGCCTTCGCAAGCAACTGAGCACTGATGCGAGGATCTTCCTCTCGGAACGCGGTCACTTGCTTGATTGCCTGCTCAGCCATCCATCGCGCCTGCATCGCCTTCAAATACGAGGCTTGCAAATACTCGTTGGTGTTGATGTCGATGCCACCGGTGTCAAGCAACCTATAGTCGTCACGTGACCCGGTCTGAAACGTCTCATCGGAGATGATGGTGTAGGCGTTTAGGAGCGAAGATAGAGCGTTCGCTCCAGTATTAATCGCGCCGGTAACAATGGCGTCGGCCGCAGAAGGATCCTGCAGCGCACCGTCGGGGACGTTATTTGGATTGTCGACTTCCAGGAGGCTCGAGCAGCTTGACAAGGCGACAGACACAACCCCGACGACGAATGCCCGCGAAATCGAGCGCACCGGTCCGCGCCCCCTTCTTTCCATATGTTGCTTCATAGTGTTGTGCTCTCCTTAGAAGCCGAGGCGGACAGAGAGGCCGATACGACGCGGGAGCGGGAAACCGAATGCGTCGATGGATTCCACGAAGTTGGCATCGGTGCCGCTCGATCCTCCGTTGCCGACGTAGGAGACCTCCGGATCGACGCCCTGGTACTTGGTCCACAGGTACAGGTTGCGTCCGGTGAGCGAGATGGACATGTCGCGACCACCGAAGCGCTGCGTCATGCTACGCGGCACGGAGTACGTGAGGCTCAGTTCGCGGAAACGAACGAAGTCACCATCCGACACCTCATTGAGGCCCTGATACGGTGTCAGCGATGCCAGCTTGCTCGCCCAAGTCATCGCCGCATCGAGTCGCTGCTGGGCCGTGCTGGCCGGATTCAAAAGGGTCGCGTTGGTCTGCGCAAACAGCTTGGAGTTCGTGCCCACCGGCGACGCATTGCGGAAGCCGCAGATGAGGCACCAGTAGGTGTAGTTGCCACCCTTGAACTCGAAGAGGGTGCCGATGCGCCAGTTGCGGGCGAGCGTCATCGTGGCACCAAACGATCCGGTGTAGTCCAGGGTCGGCTTGCCGAGATCGCTCAGGATGCCATTCTCCGTCATGATGACGGATCCGTTGTACAGCGCGGTGTACGCGCGCGGCACGGATAGGTACGCGAGCATCTGATCCTTGGTATCCGGCACGCCGTCCTTGTTGATGTCGTACGGGACGGAACCGGCCGGGACCGACTTGAGCTTCGCACCGAAGAACTCGCCCGGTGCGTAACCCGGCTTGATGTAGCCGCGGATGCGCGAGTACGAACCACCGGTCTTGAGCTCGGGGGCGCCGCCGAGCGACACGACTTCCTGCTTGATGAAGGCGATGTTGCCGAAGACGTCGAGCGAAAGCCCCGGGCGCTGCACGAGGAAGCCCTTGAGGCCAATCTCGGTACCGTGGGCGTCCATGATACCGACGTTCGTGAGCTGCGCGTTGGTGAAGCCGCCCGACGGCGGGAACTGCACGTTGAAGAGCAGATCATTCACGCGGCGCGTCCAGTACGTCGCCTCGATACCAAAGCGGTCCTGCATGATACCGGCCTCGAGGCCGCCTTCTATCTCGGTGGCGACTTCAGGCTTGAGGTCCGGGTTACCGAGGTTGTCCGGCGCGAGCCCGGCGCCCTCCGGGCCGCCCTGGGCTGCAAAGGTTGTGAACTTCGCGAAGGCCGACGGCTGACGCCCGGACTGCCCCCACGCCGCGCGGAGGCGCAGCGAGGAGAACGGACCGATCGCGCCGCCCTTGAGGTCAGTCGGGACGAACGATACCGACAGTTTCGGATAGAGAACGCCGGCCGCCGTCTTGCCGAAGGCGCTGGAGTAGTCGTACCGGGCGCCGCCGGTGATGAACAACCAGTTCTTGTAGCCGAGCTGCTCCTGGGCGAAGTAGCCGCCATTCACCGTCTGGAGAATGCCGTCAGATGCGGTTTGGTTGGCCGTGGCATCGGTGCGTGCGATTCCGGGACCGGGAAAGTCATATCCGAAGCTCCCGGGTTGCTTCTGCTTTGTAAGAAAGCCCTGCAGTCCGGCCACGAACGAAGAATTGAAGGACGCGCCGAGGTCGCGAGTGTAGTTGGCCTTCACATCGAGCGTGAGCTGCCGGTTGTTCGTATCGTAGATCCCTTTGTCGCCTTTTGTATCGTCACCAATCACGCCGTCGACGTTGTAGCCGAAGGGCTGATACTGCGTGATGGTCTGACTCTGGAAATCCACGCCGAGGATACCGGTGAAGTTGAGCGACGGCATCGGCGT
>JBGAHX010000141.1:0-2490 GCA_044225935.1 Gemmatimonadaceae bacterium | reverse complement strand
CTCCGAGAAGCGAAAGCCGATCTCCGCTGCATTCCGCTTGCTCGAAGGCGACGCGGGGAAGCTGCGTGTGGGTTTCGCCGCGGCGGGGCGCGACGAGAGCCGCGCCTTCGTGCTAGACCCGACGCTGGCGTGGGCCACGTACGTGGGCAGCATCGGACAGGAATACATCCGCGACATCGAAGTCGACGCGGCGGGTGCGACCTACCTTCTATGTAGAACGTCTGACAGCACGCCGACGACGCCCGGAGCGTTTCAACCGCAATGGAGCCCCATCTTCAGTGCGTGGATCGGGAAGCTGTCGCCGACCGGGAGCAGCCTGCTGTGGGCGACGTTCCTCGGTGGAGTGGACGGGGAAGAGCCGACCTCTCTCGACGTGGCGCCGGACGGCTCGGTGATCGTGTTCGGCGAGACCTGGTCGCAGGACTTCCCAGTGACGCCGGGATGCCTGCAGCCGGTGGCGGTCGGCGTGCCGATCAAGGACGAGCTGTTCGTGACGCACTTGAACGCGAGCGGCTCGGCGCTGGTTTGGTCGACGTTCTACGGGGGGCCAGGCAACGAGTTCCCCGGAGTGGCGGCGTTCGCCCCGAACGGCGACGTGGTGATCTCGGCGGAGCCGGACACGGCGCTGCCGCCGGCGACGCCGGGTGCGTTCGACACGGTGTTCAACAGCGGACCGCTCTACACCAACCACGACCAGTTTCTGGCGCGGATCAGCGCCGACGGTGCGCACCTAGTGTTCCAAACCTATTTCAAGTCGGGCGACGTACAGGACATGCTGGTCGACTCGAAGGACGACATCCTGTTCGCCGGAGTCATTGAACTTAGCGACGCGCCGATGCCGGTGACCCCCGGGGCCTTCAAAACCACGACGGTGAGCATCAACGACGGGTAAGTCGCAAAGCTGAGCGGGAACGGCCAGCAGTTGCGCTGGTCGACCTACTTCGGCGGCGACCAAAACGGTGACGCGATCTGGGGCATCGCGATCGACGCCGCATCGGCGGTGTACGTGACGGGTCAGACCACTTCGGACGATTTTCCCGTGACTTCGGGGGCGTTCAGCACGCATCTTGGCGGCTCCGACGACGGGTTCGTGGCGAAGCTCCTGCCGGAGGGGACTGGACTCGTATGGTCGACCTACTTCGGATCGACCTGTTGCGGCGGCGGGGGGAGCGAGTACGACGTCGCGGTGGATACCGCGGGGAACGCCTGGACGGTCGGAGATGCGAACGAGCCCGTATTCCCGACCACGCCCGACGCCTTCCAGCCGAATTACACCGGGCCATTCCCGAGCGCGGATTCGCACCTCACGAAATTCGACGCGCTCGGCGAGTCGCTGGTGTACTCCTCGTGGTACGCCGGATCGAACACGGACTACTTCGGCTACATCGACCTCGACGGCGGCCAGGAACCGCACATCGCGATCGTCTCCTACTCCTCGAATATCCCGGTGACGGCGGGGGCCTACGACACCTCGTTCAACGGGAACGCCGACATGGTGGTCGCGAAGTTCGACTTGCCGCTCTTGCCGTGGCAGGTGCTGGGCGGCGGGAAGAAGGGAGCGATGGACCACCCGAATCTCGCGGGGAAGGGCGCACTCACTCCGGGATCGCCGGGACGCCTCGCAGTGCGCGGTGCCGCGAAGAATTCGAGCGCGCTGCTCTTTGCCGGCCTGACGGCGATCAACGCGCCGATCTTGGGAGGCGTGTTCGTGCCCTCGCCGCAAATCCTACTGTCGCTTACGACCGACGCCGCCGGCGGACTCGATCTGCCTTTCGTCTGGCCGCTCATCCCATTGGGGATCGATCTCTATGTCCAGGTATGGGTCGCGGACGCGGGAGCGACGCTAGGCTACAGCGCCACGAACGGGTTGAAACTGACCTCGCAATAACGAGCGACCTCGCGCTTCGCGATCGGCGCTGCCATGCGCCATGGCCTGCCGTAGGAGTCGACGGCTGTCGACCCGTATGCCCGGACGAGTGGAAGCGAGTCTTGCCAGACGGGGATCTCAGAAAGCGCGTGGCGCACGAGACCCATATACCCTTTGCCTTCGTGCCGGCGATGACCGAGAATTCGATCGGAGTCGGACGAAACGCGAAACGGCCACCTTTGTCGCCTTGGCGTTGCGCAAGCTTCTCGAGGTGAGGTGAGCGAGGGGCAGCATGCGATCGATTGCGGATCTGCGGGCTCGAGGTGAGTCCTCGCCATGGCGAGGCGGGTTGGGCTTCTTTGCGTCGCCCGTGCTCGCTTTGGCGATCTGCGGGCTCCCGCAAAACGCATTCGGATCGAGCGACGAGTGTGCGGTTTCGCCGGCATCACCCGCACGACCGTCGGTGCGCAGCTCGGCAGCGATCGAGTCGATCCGCGGCTTCGTCGAGAATCGGGGGCAGTGGGCGCCCGAAGTGAGATTCTTCGCTCGAGCGGGGGGCATCGAAGCGACGTTGACGGAGAGTGCGTTGGTCTTTCGTCCCGCGCCGCCCGAGCCGAGCAGCG